>LQPB01000046.1 GCA_002102225.1 Mycobacterium interjectum | reverse complement strand
GCGGGGCGGGGCGGGGTTGTAGCACACGTTCGACGTCTGATACGCCTCCACGTAGACCAGACAGTTCTGGCAGGACACCGGGTTTGCCCCGGCGCCGGCACACGGGGCGGCCCGCGCCACACCGGGTGTGGCGGCGAGCACCGAGAACGGGGCGACGGCGAGCACGGCGGCCGCCGTCGCGATAACGCTCACCCCGCTCACTGGCCGACCTTCCCACACCCCACCTGATGGGAATGCTAGCCCCAGCCGCCGGGCGGCGGGGCCCCCGACTGTCCTTGCGCGGCCTTGATCGGCCATAAGATCGTCCACGTGTCAGTGACCGAACGCATCGAAGTCACCTTGCTGGCGACGGGTTTGATCTTCATCGTGGCCGGGGCGGCGCAGGCGCGCTTCCGCTTCATCGCCGACCGGCGTCCGGGCCGGCGGTTCTACTGGGCCACCTCGATCATCGGCATCGTCTCTTTCGCCGCCGGGGTGGGCAAAATCTGGCCCAACGCCGTCGCCGTCGCGGCGATCTTTTCAGCGGTTGTCATCTTCTCGGCGTATCTGACGACGCCTTATCTCAAAATCGGCGGACGAATCTATGCGTCGTCGCCGGAGAATCGTCAGCCCGATCCCTAAGGAAACCATGCCGACTCCCGATTTCCAGACCCTGCTTTACACGACGTCCGGCCCGGTTGCCACGATCACGCTGAACCGCCCGGAGCAGCTCAACACCATCGTCCCGCCCATGCCCGACGAGATCGAGGCCGCCGTCGGGCTGGCCGAACGCGACCACGAGATCAAGGTGATCGTGCTGCGCGGCGCCGGCCGCGCCTTCTCCGGCGGCTACGACTTCGGCGGCGGCTTCCAGCACTGGGGCGAGGCCATGATGACCGAGGGCAACTGGGACCCCGGCAAGGACTTCGCGATGGTCACCGCGCGCGAGACCGGACCGACCCACAAGTTCATGGCGATCTGGCGCGCGTCCAAACCGGTGATCGCGCAGGTGCACGGCTGGTGCGTCGGCGGGGCCAGCGACTACGCGCTCTGCGCCGACCTGGTGATCGCGAGCGAGGACGCCGTGATCGGCACCCCCTACAGCCGGATGTGGGGCGCCTACCTGACCGGGATGTGGCTCTATCGGCTGAGCCTGGCCAAGGTCAAGTGGCACTCGCTGACCGGTCGGCCCCTGACCGGCGTCCAGGCCGCCGAGGTGGAGTTGATCAACGAGGCGGTGCCGTTCGAGCGTTTGGAGGCCCGCGTCGCCGAGGTCGCCGCGGAGCTGGCCAGGATCCCGTTGTCGCAGCTGCGGGCGCAGAAGCTGATCGTCAACCAGGCCTACGAGAACATGGGCCTGGCGTCCACGCAGATGCTGGGCGGCATCCTCGACGGCCTGATGCGCAACACCCCCGACGCGCTCGATTTCATCAAGACCGCCGAGACGCAGGGCGTGCGGGCGGCGGTGGAGCGGCGCGACGGCCCGTTCGGCGACTACAGCCAGGCCCCGCCGGAGCTGCGGCCCGATCCCAGCCACGTCATCGTGCCTGATCGGGACGGATAGTGAGACGGACTACGAATTTGGCCCCGGGCCCCCGCGGGGGCCTTGAAAGTGCTACGGTAACGACTATGTCTCGGCTGAGTTCCGGCCTGCGTGCAGGCGTCGTTTTTCTTGCTTTCCTGGTAGCCCTGGGTATCGCGGCTGCGACCTTCCCGAAGACGGCCGCGGCCGATTCCACGGAGGACTTCCCGGTACCCCGTCGGCAGATCGCCACCACCTGCGACGCCGAGCAGTACCTGGCGGCCGTCCGGGATACCAGTCCGGTGTACTACCAGCGCTACATGATCGACTTCAACAACCACCCGAACCTGCAGCAGGCGACGATCGATAAAGCGCACTGGTTCTACTCGCTGTCGCCGGAGGAGCGCAGGAACTACTCCGAAAACTTCTACAATGGCGATCCGCTGACCTTCGCCTGGGTCAATCACATGAAGATCTTCTTCAACAACAAGGGCGTTGTCGCCAAGGCCACCGACGTGTGCAACCAATATCCGCCCGGCGATATGTCGGTGTGGAACTGGTCGTAGATCGACCCTGGTCTTTATGGGCCATCGAGTTTAGACTCTGCGACTGTCGGGAATCGCTTTTTCCCCGTAGTTTGGGGACAAATCAATAGTTCTTGACTGGTATTCGCACTCATGCGGACACCAGTCCGTGCGACCAGAGTCAACCAGGACTTAGATCATGCTCATGCCGGGATGCTGCGCCCCAGCGAGGACGCGATGAGCGTCGTCGACCCCCAGTCCGACGCGCTCGCGGCCCTCGACTGGCTCGAGATCACCTGCCAATCCGAGGCCGGGTGCACGAATCGGGCGACGCACATCGTGTACCGGCATGCCGTGGACCAATGCAACCGGCCCAACCTCGACCCGTCCGGAAACGTGGTCGAGATCCTGTGCATCGGTTGCGTGCGCCGGCTCAAGGCCCAGGTGCTGCAGCAGGTGGACCGGATCAACCGCTGCCCGGGCGGCTACTGCCTGACCTGTGGGGCGCCGGTGCACAAGCTCAGCGACGTCATGCGCAAGATGGTGCAGCTGCGCACCTACGCCTGACGCCCGGATCAGTAGTGCGGGGCGCTCGTCTGAAGCCGATCCGTGTCCGCCGTTTCTTCCCTGGGTAGCAGCAGGGCGCGCACCAGCGGCCGGGGTCCGTAGGGTCGCAGCATCTGACTGGCGGGACGAGTCCGCACCTGCTGCGGCCACCAGAACCAGCGTCCCAACAGGGCGGCGACGGACGGCATCATGAACGAGCGCACGATCAACGTGTCGAACAACAAACCCAGGGCGATGGTGGTTCCGACCTGCCCGGTGACCTTGAGATCGCTGAAAACGAACGACGCCATCGTGGCCGCGAACACCAGGCCCGCGGATGTCACCACCCCACCCGTGCCGGCCATCGATCGGATGATCCCGGTCCTCAACCCGGCGCCGATTTCCTCCTTGAATCGGGAGACCAGCAGCAGGTTGTAGTCGGATCCCACGGCGAGCAACAAAATGACGGACATCGCCAGCACCATCCAGTGCAGTTTGAAGCCAAGGATGTCCTGCCACATCAGCACGGACAGCCCGAACGAGGCGCCCAATGAAATCAGCACGGTGCCAACGATTGTCACCGCCGCGACGATGCTTCGCGTGATGATCAGCATGATGATCAGAATCAGGCTGGCGGCGGCGATTCCCGCGATCATCAGGTCGTACTTGGCCCCGTCGCGCATGTCCTTATAGACGGCGGCGGTGCCGGCGAGGGAGATCCTGGCGCCCTCCAGCGGGGTTCCCTTGATCGCTTCCTTCGCCGCGTTCCTGATCGGATCGACGTGCGAAATGCCTTCGACGCTGGCCGGATCCCCGTCATGGGAGATGATGAAGCGCGCCGCGTGACCGTCGGGTGACAGGAACATCTTCAGGCCCCGCTTGAAATCGGGGTTGTCGAAAACCTCGGGCGGTATGTAGAACGAATCGTCGTTGCGGGACGCGTCGAAGGCCTGGCCCATCGCCGTCGAGTTCTGGCTCATCACGTCCATCTGGTCATACAGCGACGACATCGAGCTGTGCATGGTCAGCATCATCTGCTTCATCGTCTGCATGGTCGCGATCATCGGCGGCATCTGCGCCAGCATCTGCGGCATCAGCGCGTCCAGCTGAGCGATGTCATTCGACAGATAGGTGAATTTTTCGGTGATCTGATCCAGGCCGTCGAGCGCGTCGAAGATGGAATGCAGCGCCCAGCAGACGGGGACGTCGAAGCAGTGCCTCTCCCAGTAGAAGACGCTGCGGATCGGCCGGAAGAAGTCATCGAAGTTGGCGATGTTGTCGCGCAATGTGTTTGTGACATCCAGCATTTCGTGGGTGAGGCCGTCCATGTGGTGCGTGACGGCGGCCATCTTCGACGTGATGTCATACATGCGCTGCATCGTGTCGATGGACTGCTGCATGGCATCGGCCTGCTTGAGCATGTCCGCCATCCGCTGGTGCATGTACTGCTGGTTCTCGACCTGCGTCGTGTTCTGCATGCTGATCTGGAACGGAATCGACGTGTGCTCGATCGGCTTTCCGAGCGGCCTGGTGATGGCCTGCACGCGCGCGATGCCCGGAATGTGGAAGATGCCCTTGGCGATTCGGTCTATCACCAACATGTCCGCCGGGTTCCGCATGTCGTGATCGGTCTCGACCATCAACAGTTCCGGGTTCATCCGCGCCGAGGGAAAGTGCCGTTCCGCGGCGTCGTATCCGACGTTCGCGGGGACGCTCGGGGGCAGATACAGCCGGTTGTCGTAGTTCGTTTGATAGCCGGGCAGGGCCAGCAGGCCGATGAGGGCGATCGCGACCGACACCGCGAGGATCGGGCCGGGCCAGCGGACGATGGCGGTGCCCACGCGCCGCCACCCCCGGGTTCGCATCTTGCGCTTGGGATCGAACAGGCCGAAGCGACTGCCCACCGTGAGCACGGCCGGGCCGAGGGTGAGCGCGGCGAACACGGCGACGAGCATTCCGATCGCGCACGGCACACCGAGCGACTGGAAATACGGAAGCCGGGTGAAGCTCAGGCAATACATCGCGCCGGCGATGGTCAGGCCGGAACCCAGCACCACGTGCGCGGTCCCGTGGAACATGGTGTAGAAGGCCTGGTCTCGATCCTCGCCGAGGGACCGCGCCTCTTGATAGCGGCCGAGTACGAAGATCGCATAGTCCGTCCCCGCCGCGATGGCCAGCAGCACAAGGATGTTCACCGCGAAGGTTGACAGCCCGATGATGTTGTTATGAGCGAACAAAGCGACGAATTGGCGGGCCGCGAACAGCTCGATGATCACCATCAGCAGGGTGATGAACACGGTGACAATCGAGCGGTATACCCATAGCAGCGTCAGGATGATCACCACGAAGGTGATCATCGTGACCTTTTGTACGCTCTTGTCGCCGGCCGTGGTCTGATCGGCGGTCAACGCCGCCGCGCCCGTGACATAGGCCTTGACCCCGGGTGGGGCAGGCACGCTGTTCACGATCTTGCGGACCGCCTCGATGGACTCGTTGGCGAGGCTCTCGCCCTGGTTACCGGCGAGGTACACCTGCACGTACGCGGCCTTGCCGTCGGTGCTTTGCGAACCGGCGGCGGTCAGCGGATCGCCCCAGAAGTCCTGGACGTGCTGGACGTGCTTCGCGTCGGCCTCGAGTTTGCGAACGATCGTGTCGTAGAAGCGGTGGGCGTCGTCACCCAGCGGTTTGTCACCCTCCAGCACGATCATGGCCGCGCTGTCGCTGTTGAATTCGTTGAACACCTTGCCGAC
The DNA here is from genome assembly GCA_002102225.1 of Mycobacterium interjectum. GTDB lineage: Bacteria > Actinomycetota > Actinomycetes > Mycobacteriales > Mycobacteriaceae > Mycobacterium > Mycobacterium interjectum_B. The sequence continues at coordinate 91,969 of LQPB01000046.1, read as the reverse complement.
GCGCTTCATCGCCTGCATGGATGCCGCGCTTTGGGGGCTCATCGACACCTGATGTTGCTTCGCCACTTTGTCCAGGGGCGGGAGGAAGACGCTGAGCACGACGACAAGTCCCACCCAGGCCAGGACGATCAGCGGCGCGAGCCTATGCACCGAACGCGCGAAGATCGGCATGTGGGGCAGGCCCGCGGCCTTGTTGTCGATGGTCATGCGGACTTCACTATGCAGAAAGTTTGCGCACGCACTCCGTTGCTGGACCTTTCATCCTTGACGACGTCGTTGACGACGATGCGGCAGCCGATCTGGTCGCTGTCGCCCTGCGCGACGACGTTGACGCTCACCGAGGGAAGCGTGGTGATGACCGAAAGCGTCCATGGCAGAGGCACATTGCTTGCTTTCTGGGGCTGGGCATTGATGTCCAGGTAGTTGATGTTGGCCGTCGTCCCGGGAGGTCCGTAGACCTCGTACACCACGTGCTTGGGATTGAACGGCTTGATGTCGTCGGCCATCCCGCTGGTGATCGGGTGATCGCCGTGGGCACCGAAGATGCCGCGGAGCCGGTAGACGCAGAAGCCGGCTACCACGACCACCGCAACGATGACCAGCACGATCCAGAATTTCTTCGCCGCGGCGGCGATCGGGATCTTCGGCATCAGCCGACGCTCCGGCGACCGGGCGCCCGACCGGCCGCGCCGCGACTCCACCTCCGGCGAATTCGCTTGCGGCCGTTGCCCTCCCGCCGGATAATCGGGATGCTCACTGCGGTCCGGGCCCACGCGCACGTCTGGTTTGACCTCGTTCTCGGCAGCTCCAGTTCGCCAAGCCATGGCGCTCATGCCTCCCTGGTCGGTCGTGGGGATTCGGAAACGAGGCCGATGCAGGTGGCCGTCAGCACCCGGGTGAGTGCCGAGGCGAATTCGATGTTCCACTCGGGCGGCAGGGCATCCGGCTCCTCGGCGTAGGCGTCGGTGAGCCGCTCCGGCGGGTTGGCGATGTGCCAGAAGGCCGACGCCAGCGAGTAGGCGGCGATCAAGGTGTCGAAGGCACCGGACCGGCCCAGCACGGGCAGGGCGCGTTCGATCGCGTCGGCGAGCGAGACCGCCGCGACGGCGATGCTGCGCCGGATCTCGACAACCCGCTCGATCTCCACCTCGTGCTCGAGATGCAGGTGCAGGTTGGCCAGCAGGTCGCAGAACAGCGGGTCGGCCACCAGCCCGCTGGCCAGCGTCTCGGCCACCCGCGCCGGCGACATCGGGCCCGGCTCGGCGAGTTCGGCGCACACCGTGTTCGACCACCGCGCCCACCCCTCGGCGGCGAGGTGCAGCAGCACCTCCTTGTGGGAGGTGAAGTAGCGCCGCACCGCCGAGTAGTGAATTCCCGCGCGACCGGCGACGGCGGTCAAGGTCACCGACGCCACGCCGGCCTCGACGGCCAGCGATCGCGCGGCTTCGACGAGCGCCGCCGCACGCTGGCGCTTGTTCTCCTCCGTGCGGGCGCGCTGGAACGCAGGTTGCGCCATCGGCAGAGGGTAACGCACATCACGTGATTTGTATAACGCACATCACGTGATTTGCGCGGTCCCCCGGAGCGGCCGTTTTCGGCGTTACGCACGTGATATGCGTTACACTCCAGGGCGCGAGGGGAAGGAGTCAATGGTCCCGCAAAGGCCATAACCGGCCGTGCTTTACTTAGGTAAGCCTTGGCTGCGCTGGCGCCCCGGGATCGGTGTGCCGGGCGCACGGGCGCAGCGCGGCGATCCGCCCCATAGAACTGCCCAACCGCTGAAAGGGATTCCAGATTTTCAAGGTGCTGTCCCGAACGTGGATCCCGCTGGTCATCTTGGCGGTGCTGGTGATCGGTGGATTCATCGTGTACCGCGTGCACGGCTACTTCGGCTCGGAAAAGCGTGAATCGTATGCCGACAGCAACCTGCAAAACCCCAAGCCGTTCAACCCGAAACGGATCGCCTACGAGGTGTTCGGCCCGCCCGGGACGACCGCGGACATCAGCTACTTCGACGTCAACGGCGACCCCCAGCGCGTCGACGGCGCGCCGTTGCCGTGGTCGCTGCGCATCAGCACCGACAAGGCCGCGGTGATGGGAAACCTCACGGCGCGCGCCAGCGGAGATAGCGTCGGCTGCCGCATCACGGTGGACGACGTGGTCAAAGCCGAGCGAATCTCCAACGAGGTCCACGCCTTCACCTTCTGTGTGGTGAAGTCCGCGTGATCACGAAATTCACCGAATTCGCGGCCGACCCCCACACCGGCCGGCCGGCCATCGCGCGAGTGATCCACACCCTCGCGGTGCCGATCATCCTGTTCTGGGTGGGCGTCGCCATCGTTCTGAGCCTGTTCGTCCCGTCGCTGGAAGTGGTCGGCCAGGAGCGGTCGGTGTCGCTGAGCCCAAAGGACGCACCGTCATTCGTGGCGATGAAAAAGATCGGCCATGCCTTCAACGAGGGCGAGACCGACAGCTCGGCGATGATCGTGCTGGAGGGCAACCAGCCCCTCGGCGACGACGCCCACAGGTACTACGACACCGTCATCCGCAAGTTGCGCGAGGACAAGACCCACGTGCTGAGCATCCAGGACTTCTGGGGCGATCCGCTGACGGCGGCCGGCGCGCAGAGCAACGACGGCAAGGCCGTCACCGTGCAGGTCAATCTCGCCGGTAATCAGGGCGAGCCGCTGGCCAACGAATCCGTGGAATCCGTCCGCAACATCGTCAACAGCGTGCCCGCGCCGCCCGGGGTCACGGCGTATGTCACCGGGGTCTCGGCGATGGCCGCGGATCTGCACCGCAGCGGCGACAAGTCCATGGTCAGGATCACGCTGACCACGGTCGCGGTGATCCTGATCGTGTTGCTGTTCGTCTACCGGTCGATCCTCACCGTGATTCTGTTGCTGGTCACGGTGGGCTTCGAATTGACCGCGGCGCGTGGGGCCGTCGCGCTGATGGGGCACTTCGGCCTCATCGGGCTTTCCACCTTCGCGGTGTCCCTGCTGACTTCGCTGGCGATCGCGGCCGGGACGGACTACGGCATCTTCATCGTCGGTCGCTATCAGGAGGCCCGCCACGCCGGCGAGGACAGGGAATCGGCGTTCTACACGATGTACCGCGGGACGGCCCACGTCATTTTGGGCTCCGGTCTGACGATCGCCGGGGCGATGTTCTGCCTGAGCTTCGCGCGGATGCCGTACTTCCAGACGCTCGGTATTCCGTGCGCGGTGGGGATGTTGCTCGCGGTGGTGGTCGCGCTGACGCTGGGGCCGGCGGTGCTGACCGTCGGCAGCCGGTTCGGGTTGTTCGACCCCAAGCGCAAGCTCGGGGTCCGGGGCTGGCGCCGGGTCGGTACCGCGGTGGTCCGCTGGCCGCTGCCGATCCTGGCCGTCACGTGCGCCGTCGCCCTGGTCGGGCTGCTGACCCTGCCCGGCTACCGGGCCAACTACAACGACCGCGAGTACCTGCCCCCATCCATCCCCGCCAACGCCGGCCTGACGGCCGCGGACCGCCACTTCTCCCAGGCCCGGATGAAACCGGAGATCCTGATGATCCAGACGAACCACGACATGCGTAATCCGACCGACTTCCTGGTCCTGGATAGGTTGGCCAAGGGCATCTTTCGGGTCCCGGGCATCTCGCGCGTCCAGGCGATCACCCGGCCCGACGGAACGACGATGGACCACACGTCGATCCCGTTCCAGCTGAGCATGCAGAACGCCGCTCAGACGCAGACCATGAAATACCAGCGCGACCAGATGGACAACATGGTCAAGCAGGCCGACGAGATGACCAAGACGATCGCCAACATGCAGCGGATGTACGCCCTGATGACCCAGCTGGTCGCCACCACACACCGCATGGTCGGCGACACCGAAGAGATGCAGCAGATCACCAACGAGCTACGGGATCGCATCGCCGACTTCGACGATTTCTGGCGGCCGATCCGCAGCTATTTCTATTGGGAGAGGCACTGTTTCGACATTCCGATCTGCTGGTCGATCCGCCAGATATTCGACGCGCTGGACGGCGTGGATCAGATCACCGACAAGCTCAACACGCTCGTCGTGGACATCAAGGACCTCGATCGGCTGATGCCGGAGATGGTCGCGCAGTTCCCGCCGATGATCCAGACCATGGAGAACATGCGGACCATGATGCTGGACATGCACAGCACCATGTCCGGGATCTTCGCTCAGATGGACGAGATGAGCGACAACGCGACGGCCATGGGCCACGCCTTCGACGCCTCCAAGAATGACGACTCGTTCTATCTGCCACCAGAAGTGTTCAAAAACAAAGACTTTCAGCGTGCGATGAAGAACTTCCTGTCACCTGATGGGCACGCGGCGCGCATGATCATCCTGCACCGCGGCGACCCCGCGTCGGCCGAGGGCATTGCGAGCATCGACAAGATCCGCACCGCGGCCGAGGAGTCGCTCAAGGGAACCCCGTTGGAGGACGCGAAGATCTACGTGGCCGGAACGGGCGCCGTCTTCAAGGACATCTCCGAGGGAGCCAAGTGGGACCTGGTGATCGCCGGAATTTCCTCGCTGTGCCTGATCTTCATCATCATGCTGATCCTGACCCGCGCGTTGGTCGCCGCCGCGGTCATCGTGGGCACGGTGGCGGTTTCACTGGGCGCTTCGTTTGGGCTGTCGGTGCTCGTCTGGCAGCACATCCTCGGCATCGAATTGCACTGGATGGTGCTGGCGATGTCCGTCATCGTCCTGTTGGCCGTGGGGTCCGACTACAACCTGCTGCTGGTCTCCCGGTTCAAGCAGGAGATTCATGCCGGCCTGAATACCGGCATCATCCGGTCGATGGGCGGTACCGGCAAGGTGGTGACCAACGCCGGCCTGGTGTTCGCGTTCACGATGGCGTCCATGGTCGTCAGCGACGTGCGGATCGTCGGACAGGTGGGCACCACCATCGGGCTGGGCCTGCTGTTCGACACGCTGGTCGTGCGCGCGTTCATGACCCCGTCCATCGCCGCCCTGCTGGGGCGCTGGTTCTGGTGGCCGATCCGGGTGCGCTCCCGCCCGCCACGGGTGGCGCCGCTGCCGGTCGAACCCCACCGGCCGGATCGCTCCATGGCCTACAGCGACTAGTCCGTCGGCCGGCTAGCTCCGAATAGCAGCTATGGCAACGATCGCGCTCATCGGCTTTCTCGGCGGACTGATCACCGGCATCTCGCCGTGCATCCTGCCGGTGCTGCCGGTGGTGTTCTTCTCCGGCGTGGACAGCACCCGCGCGGCCCGGCCGTATCTGGTGATCGCCGGCCTGGTCTGCAGCTTCGGCGTGGTCACCCTGGCCGGTTCGGCCCTGCTGTCGGCGCTGCACCTGCCCCAGGACGCGATCCGGTGGGCCGCCCTGGTGACGTTGACGCTGATCGGCCTCGGGTTGATCTTCCCGCCCCTGCAGCACCTGATCGAGCGGCCGTTCGCCCGCCTGCCGCGGCGTGAAATGGGTTCGGGGCGCACAGGTTTCGGGCTCGGCCTGACCCTGGGTGCGCTATACGTGCCGTGCGCGGGACCGGTGCTGGCCGCCATCGTCGTCGCCGGCGGGACGGCGCGCATCGGCCCGCCCATCCTGGTGTTGACCGCGGCGTTCGCGGTCGGTGCCGCCCTGCCGCTGCTGGTTTTCGCCCTGGCCGGGCGGCGCATCGCCGAGCGCGTCGCGGCCTTCCGCCGGCGCCAGCGCGCGATTCGGGTCGCCGGCGGGATCACGATGATCCTGCTCGCGGTGGCGCTGGTCTTCAACCTGCCGGCCGTGCTGCAGCGCGCCGTCCCCGACTACACCGCGGCCCTGCAAAACGCCACGCAGAAAGGCATCGGCGCCAACACCATTCGGCAGAAGCTGAACGCCAGCGGCATCCCCCGGGGGCAGCTGGCCGACTGCACGGGTGATTTCGGCGGCGTCGCCGCCCACCTGCAGCAATGCGGACCGGCGCCGGCCATCACCGGGATCACCGAGTGGCTCAACACCCCGGGCGGCGCCCCGATCGACATGGCGTCGCTGCGCGGCAAGGTGGTCCTGGTCGACTTCTGGGCGTACTCCTGCATCAACTGCCAGCGCGCCATCCCGCACGTGGTCGATTGGTACAACCGGTATCGCGACGACGGTTTCGTCGCCATCGGGGTGCACACCCCGGAGTACGCGTTCGAACGGGTCCCCGGCAACGTGGCCAGCTGCGCCGCCGCCCTGCACATCGACTATCCCGTCGCGCTGGACAACGACTACGCGACGTGGAACAGCTACCAGAACCTCTATTGGCCCGCCGAGTACCTCATCGATGCCAACGGGACGGTGCGCCACACCAAGTTCGGCGAGGGCGACTACGACGGGACGGAAAGGCTGATCCGCGAATTGCTCACCGACGCCAACCCGAACGTCAAGCTGCCCGGCGCCGGCGGCACGGTCGATGCCACCCCGCACACCCGGCTCACCCCCGAGACCTACCTGGGCGCGGGCAAGGCCGTCAACTACGGCGGCGGCGGCGAATACAAGCCCGGCACAGCCACATTCGCCTATCCGGCGACGCTGCCCGACGACCGGTTCGCCCTGCGCGGCCGGTGGACCCTCGACGAGCAGGGCGCCACGGCCGACAGCGACGACGCCGCCATCCGGCTGAACTACACCGGCAAGGACGTCTACGTCGTCGTCGGCGGCACCGGCACCCTCACCGTGACCAGGGGCGGCCGCACGGCCGCGACGGCCATCGGCGGCCCTCCCACCCTGCATCAGATCGCGGGCGGCGACCCCGGGGACGCCGCGCGCCGCGATCAGCTCGACATGCGGGTCGGCAAGGGCCTGCAAGTGTTTTCGTTCACATTCGGCTGAGCAGTCCATGTCGTCGGCGGCTTCGAATCACTCACGGTGGACGCAATGAATCTGGTGAACCTGCTGCAGGTCTCCGCCGCCTCGGCGCTGGCGCTCGTCGTGGTGCACGCGGTCACGTTCGTGATCGCCCGGCGGATCGGGCGCTACAACGTCGTCGACGTGGCCTGGGGCGTGGGCTTCGTGGCGATCGCCGCCGTCGCGGCGACGCTGGGCGGCGGGGACGCGGCGCGGCGCCGGCTGCTGCTCGCGCTCGTGGCGGTCTGGGGGCTGCGGCTGGCCTGGCACATCGCGCGCAAGACGGCCGGCAAGGGCGAGGATCCCCGGTATGCCGCCCTGCTCCGCGGCGCGACGGTCGGCCAGGCGGTGCGGAAAGTCTTTGTGCTGCAGGCCTTTATCGGCTGGTTCGTGTCGATGCCGCTGCAGCTGTCGGCGGTGACCGGGCCCACGCCGGAACCGCTGACCGCCCTCACGGGGGTGGGGCTGGCCGTGTGGCTGGTGGGCTTCGCCTTCGAAGCCGTCGGCGACTGGCAGCTGCGGGCCTTCAAATCCGATCCGGCGAATCGCGGTGTGGTGCTGGACCGGGGCCTGTGGGCGTGGACGCGGCACCCCAACTACTTCGGCGACGCCGCGGTGTGGTGGGGAATCTGGCTGATCACCCTCAACGGCTGGTGGGCGCTGGCCACGGTCGGCTCGCCGTTGCTGATGACGTATTTCCTGATGTATGTCAGCGGTGCGCGGCTGACCGAGAAGCTGATGACCGGGCGTCCCGGTTTCGACGAATACCGGCGACGTACGGCGTTTTTCTTCCCCCGGCCTCCTCGATCGGCTGCTCGATGAAGGGCGATAGGCTACCGGTCGATGAGCAACGAGCTCGACGCCCTGCTGCGCCAGGTCGCGCGCGGGGACAGCGCCGCCTTCGCCACGGTCTACGACCTCACCAAAGCCCGAGTGTATGGACTGGTGACGCGGGTGGTACGTGACCCGGGCTACAGCGAGGAAACCACCCAGGAGGTCTATCTTGAGGTGTGGCGCACGGCGGCGCAGTACGACCCGGCCAGGGGGTCGGCGCTGGCCTGGCTGCTGACCATGGCGCACCGGCGGGCCGTCGACCGGGTGCGCGCCGAGCAGGCGGGCAGCAGGCGGGAATCCCGCTACGGCGCGGCCAGCGCCGAAACCGCCGGCACGACAGCGCAGGATCCGGTGGCCGACTCGGCGATCGCCGGCGACGAGCGTCGCCGGGTGACCCAATGCCTGGAGGGGCTCAGCGATGCGCAGCGGCAGTGCATCGAGCTGGCCTACTACCAGGGGCTGACGTACAACGAGGTGTCGCAGCGACTGGCCGCCAACCTGTCGACGATCAAGTCCCGCATCCGCGACGCGCTGCGCGGCCTGCGCAACTGCCTGGACGTGCCATGACCGAACCGACCGATTTCGAACTGCTCGAGCTCGCCGGGCCGTACGCCCTGCACGCCCTGTCGGACGGGGAACGCGCCGAGGTCGAGCGGCGGGTCGCCGCCGCACCGGCCCCGGTGGCGGCGGCCTTCGACGACGAGGTGCGCGCCGTGCGCGAGACGATGGCGGTCGTGTCGGCGGCGACCGCCGCCGAGCCCCCGGCACACCTGCGGACGGCCACGCTGGCCGCCGCAGCACCGGACAACGTCCGTCGGATAGCGTGGCGCAGAACGGTTTTCGCCTCAGCCGCGGCGGCCGTCGTGGTGGGCGCGGCGGCGTTCGGCGTCGGGGTGCTGACGCGTTCGCCGGCGAAGCCCTCGATGGCCGAGCAGGTTTTGGCGGCCCCGGACGTCCAGACGGTCTCGCGTCCACTGGCCAACGGGACCGCCACGGTGATGTTCTCCCGCGACCGCAACGCGGCCGTGCTGGTGATGAACAACGTGCCGCCGCCGTCGCCGGGCACCGTGTATCAGATGTGGTTGATCGGGACCAACGGCCCCACCTCGGCGGGCACCATGGGCGCCTCGGCCGTGTTGCCCTCGACCAAAGACACCCTCACCAATATCGGATCCTCGACGGCGCTGGCGTTCACCGTCGAACCCGGCAACGGATCGCCGCGGCCGACGAGCCCGATCCTGGCCGAGCTGCCCCTGAGTTAGGCCTTTTTCGTCAGGCCGCCCAGGATCGCGACCAGCACGCCCAGCCCGACCAGCGCGGCGCCGGCGACCAGCGTCACGTCGAACCAGTGACGCAGGCCGGCCTCGGCGTGGGCAACCATGACGTCGGCGACCTGGCGGATGTCCCCGGTGGTGCGGTTGAGCGCGTCGTCGACGTAGCGGCGGCCCGCCTCCATGCCCGCCCATCCCGCCCCGCCGATCAGCAGCGCCGAGATCCCCAGGCTGGCCAGGGCCTTGCCGCGGCGGCGCGCGGCCGCCAGCGTCAGCAGCGCGAACAGGCCGCTCAGCGCCGCCGCGGCGGCGCTGACCCACGGGCCCCAGGCCGCGACCCGGCTCAGCCTGCCCTCCCGCAGCGACGGTGGCATCGACACCGCGACCGGGACGGTCAGGTCCGCGGGCACCGTGACGTTGTGGCTGCTCAGCACCTGCCGGAATGAGTCGTCCTTGAGCATCGGGGCCACGTCGATGACCCACTGATTGCCGCTGTGGCCCGGCGGCGGGTCGGTGAACAACCAGGCGTGGGCGGCCCGGTTCGCCCGGGCGAACAGCGGCGGGAACTCCCGCCCGGCAGTGAAGCCGCTGGCGACGTCGCGCACCTGCGCGCTGTCCACCGGGTAGCGGCCCGCGCCGTGCTCGGCGATGAGCGCCATCGCCCGGGTGGTGAGTTCGCCGGCCATCGCCGACTGCAGGGCGGGGTCGCCCGCGGCCTGCTGCGCCAGGGCGGCGTAGCCGTCCTCGCTGACGAGGTTGCGCTGCGCCCAGCCGGCGGGAATCGCGACGGCCAGCGCGACCGTGGTGGCCAGCCACAACGCAACGGTGGCCGCGGATCGCACGCCTTAGAACCTACTGAATCCCCCGCACGTACGCGGCCTGACCGAGGTGCTGGGCGCAGTCGTCGATGATGCTCACCAGCCGCGCGCCGGCCGTCACGGGCGGGTCCCAGTTGGTGTCGACGACACGGCCCAGCTCGTCGGCCGTCACGCTGGCGATGTATTCCAGGGTCAGCTTGTGCACCGCGTGGTAGTAGCCGGACAGCAGCTCGGCGGGTGCCTTCACCTTCGCCACCTCGCCGGGGCCGTGCCCGTACCCGGTGTCGTTGCGCGGCAGGTCCAACCCGAACCGGTCCACCCACCCGTCGCGGGTCCAGACCTGCTCCACGCCGGCGACGTGGGCCAGCTGGATGTCCTGCACCCGGGCGCTGTGCCAGATCAGCCAGGCGATGCTGTTGGCCTCGGGGGCCGGGCGGTAGTCGGACACCTCGTCGGTCAGCCCGTCGGTGAGCTCGTCGACGTGTTCGATCAACCGGGTGAACGCGTCGCGGAGCAGTTCCTGAGTTGCGGCGTCAGCGTTGGCCATGTCACCGAGGTTACGGGCCGCCGTGCCAGACCGCCTCGACGTTGTTGCCGTCGGGATCGCGGACGAAGGCCCCGAAATAGCCGGGGTGATATTCGGGCCACGGCCGCGGCTCGTGCAGCGAGTCGGCGCCCAGCCGCACGGCCGTCTCGTGGAAGGCGCGCACCGCGGCTTCGTCGGCGGCCTCGAAGGCCAGGTGTACCTCGCGGGCGGGGTCCATGCCCGACCCGTCGGCGATCCAGAATGAGGGTTTGCCGTCGCGGCCGTACCCGATGGCGCGGCCGAAATCCATTTGCCGCGAGAAACCCAGCACTGCCAGCACGCCGTCGTAAAAATTCTGCGATTTCGGATAATCGGCGCAATTGATTCCGATGTGGTCGATCACGGAAGTGATCCTGGCACGACCCACCGGCGCGGTCGTAGATTATTTAGATGACCTACGACCTCATCATCCGCAATGGCACCATCGTCGACGGGCTGGGCGGTGAGCCGTACGTCGGCGACGTCGCGGTGGCGAACGGCGTCATCGAAAAGGTGGGAGCCGCCGGGTCGGTCAACGGGGACGGCGCCCGCCGGGAGATCGACGCGACCGGGCTGCTGGTCACGCCCGGCTTCGTCGACCTGCACACCCACTACGACGGCCAGGCCATCTGGTCGGAGCGCCTGACGCCGTCGTCGGCGCACGGGGTCACCACGGTGGTGGTGGGCAACTGCGGCGTCGGCTTCGCCCCCTGCCGCCAATCCGACCACGACGTGCTCGTCGACGTCATGGCCGGTGTCGAGGACATCCCCGGCGTCGTCATGACCGACGGCCTGCCGTGGACCTGGGAAACCTTCCCCGAATACCTGGACGCGCTGGATGCGGGCAAACGCGACATCGACGTGGCGGCCTACCTGCCGCACTCGCCGCTGCGGGTGTACGTGATGGGTCAGCGCGGCGCCGACCGCGAGCCGGCCACCGCCGAGGACCTCGCCCAGATGCGGGCGCTGGCCAAGGAGGCGATCGAGGTGGGCGCGCTGGGCTTCGCGTCGTCGCGGCTGACGATCCACAAGACCGAAAGCGGTTCGCCGATACCGAGTTACGACGCCGCCCGCGAGGAGATCGAGGAGATCGCCAAAGGCGTCGTGGACGCCGGTGGCGGGCTGCTGCAATTCGTGCCGGACATTCCCGCCGGTGGCTACCAGCCCGTCCTGCAAACCGTGTTCGAGGTGGCCGAGGACCTGGACCTGCCGGTCACGTTCACGCTGGTCGTCGCCAACGCCGGGGACCCGACGTGGGAGGACGCCATCACGATGATCGAGAAGGCCAATACAAATGCGGGGGCGGGTGGTGCACAATTCACCGCGCAGCTGCTGCCGCGCCCGATCGGTTTGATCATCGGGCTGCAGCTGACCGCGAACCCGTTCGTGCTGTACCCCAGCTACCGCGAGATCGCGCACCTGCCGCTGGAAGAGCGCGTGGCCGAGATGCGCAAGCCGGAGGTCCGCGCCCGGATCCTGGCCGACAAGCCCGGCGTCGGTCACCCGATCCTGTACGTCGCGCAGATGTGGGACTGGATCTACCCGCTGGGCGACGAGCCGAACTACGAGCCGGACCCGTCGACCAGCATCGGGGCCCGCGCCCGGGCCCGTGGGGTGGATCCGATGGAGGAGGCTTACGACCGGCTGCTCGACGACGACGGCCGCGCCATGCTGTTGGTCGCGACCAGCAACCTGCAGAACAACTCGCTGGACACCGTGGGGAAGTTGCTGCACCGCGACGACGTGGTGCTCGGGCTCGGCGACGGCGGCGCCCACTACGGGATGATCTGCGACGCCAGCTACACGACGTACTTCCTGGCGCATTGGGCGCGGGATCGCAGGTCCGGCAGGTTCACCGTGGCCGAGGCCGTGCGCGAGCTCACCTCCGTGCCCGCCCGGGTGGCCGGGCTGGGCGACCGCGGCCGCATCGCGGCCGGATACAAGGCCGACCTCAACGTGATCGACCACGGCGCCCTGCGGCTGCACAAGCCGGTGATCCGGCACGACCTGCCCGCCGGCGGGCGGCGCCTGGATCAGACGGCCGAAGGATATGTGACAACGATCGTTTCCGGGGAAATAATTGCTGAAAATGGCGTTCCGACCGAGGCGCGTCCAGGCAAGTTGGTCCGCGGCCGAAAGCCCATGCCAGTACCTGGTCGATAACGCCACGAAGGGCGGCCCTTCCCGGTTAAGTTGGGTCGGTGACGAGCCCGCATTTTGCGTGGTTGCCGCCTGAAATCAACTCGGCACTAATTTTTGCCGGGCCGGGTGCGGCGCCGCTGCTTGCTGCGGCCGAAGCCTGGGATGGGTTGGCCGAGGACCTGGCGTCCTCAGCGTCGTCCTTCTTTTCGGTGACCTCGGATCTGGCCAACGGTTCGTGGCAGGGCGCGTCGGCGGCGGCGATGATGGCGGTCGCGACCCAGTACGTGGGCTGGCTGAGCGCGGCCGCGGCCCAGGCCGAGGCGGCATCGAGCCAGGCCGCGGCCATCGCGGCCGCCTTCGAGTCCGCGGTGGCGGCCACGGTGCAGCCCGCGGTGGTGTCTGCGAATCGCGCCCTGGTGCGGGCGCTGGCGTCCACCAACTGGTTCGGATTCAACGTCCCGGCGATCATGGACACCGAGGCCGCCTACGAGGCGATGTGGGCGGCCGACGTGGCCGCGATGTTCGGTTACCACGCGGACGCGTCGGCGGCGGCCGCGCAATTGGCACCCTGGCAGCAGGTCCTGCAAAAGCTCGGTTTCACCTTCAACAACGGCAAAATCGGTTTCGGTCCACTTTCGATGGGCAATTCCAACGTCGGTTTCGGAAACAGCGGCAACTTAAATGTCGGCTCCGGAAATTCGGGCAACAACAACTTGGGCTTGGGGAACCTCGGTAATAACAACTTTGGCTTTGGTAACAGCGGTAACAACGACTTCGGTATCGGGCTGACCGGCAACAACCAGATCGGCTTCGGCGGCTTCAACTCCGGCACCGGCAACATCGGGTTCTTCAACTCCGGCAGCAATAACATCGGCTTCTTCAACTCCGGCACCGGAAACTTCGGCATCGGTAACTCGGGCGTGTCCAACACCGGCCTCTTGAACTCGGGCGCGGTCAACGCGGGCTTTTTCAACAGCGGCAACGCCAACACGGGCATTTTCATGGACGGCGCGGCCGCCCACGGCGCCCAGGATGCGGCCGTGCTCAACTCCGGGATGACCGGCGGCGTCGGGGCGGCCAACCTCAGCTCGAGCCTGCTCAACTCGGCCGCAACCACCGGCGGCCTCAATGCGAGCCTGTCGAACGCGGCGTTGCTCAACCCGGCCAGCGCGGCCATGGCGGCCCCGGCCGACACGAGCGCCCTGGTCGGCGGCATGCAGTCGGGCGGCGCCAACGCCGTCGCCGGTGCGGCGGCCGGCCCCACCCCCACCCCGCCGGCCCTGCGGACCACTACGGCCCCCGCGGGCTTCTTCGCCACCACCGGCGCCGAGGAGGGCGTGCGGAACCTGGCCGCGCGGGAGTCGGGCATACCCAACTCCAACTTCTTCAACAAGGGCGACCGCCCGCCCGGCGTGCCCGAGCCGGGCCTCGGGGAGCCGGTCATACCCGAGTAGCCCAATGGTGGCGACCCGCAGCGCCCGGCTACGCCGCGCTTGCGATCGCCACTAGCCGCCTAGTCTGAAAGCATGCGCACGAAGAAGAAGGTCGACCTTGAGCGGCTGGCTGCCGCGCTCCCGGACTTTCCGTTTGCATACCTGATCACGGTCGGCGACGACTATCGACCCCACACGGTGGCCGTCGAGCCGCGAATGCGCGAGGCCACTCTCGACGTCGGCCTGATCGGCGGGCGCACCCGGGAGAATCTGGCCCGCCGCGGCGACGTCACCCTGCTGTGGCCGCCGCGTGAGCCCGGCGGCTACTCGCTGATCGTCGACGGCAAGGCCGAAGTGACGGACCCGGCCGGCGAGGCCGTCCGCCTGGGCGTCGTGCCGGAGCGCGCGCTGCTGCACCGCGAGGCCGACTCCACCAGCGCCGCCAAGGGGTGCCTGCACGACTGCGTGGTGTTCTCGCTGTGAGCCGCGTCGCGCCGCTCGCTCCGCCCTGGAGCGAGGAAGACGCCACCGGCATCAACAGCTGGGGTCACCCGGACCGCACCTACGAGCCGCTGCTGCTGGTGCGTTGCCTGCAACGCCATCCGGCGCTCGCGAGCCGGCTGCGCAAGCTCGGCGAATCACTTTATGTCGCAGCGCTTTTGCCGCCTCGGACCCGGACGATAGCCATCCTGCGCAGCTGCGCGCTGGTCGGCTGCCGGTACGAGTGGGGCGGGCAGGCGGCGTTCTGGGGACCGATCGCGGGCGTCAGCGACGACGAGTGCGACGCCCTGGTCACCGGCGGGGCGGACGACCCGCGGTGGAGCCCGGCCGAGCGGACGCTGATCGAGGCGGTGGACGAACTGGAACGCACCGGCTCGTGGTCGGAGGCGACCTGGGCGGCCCTGGGGCGCGACCTGGATGACGAGCAGCGCATCGAACTGCTGACCGCCGTCGGCTGGTATCGCACCATCTGCACGCTGTGCAACGCGCTCGCGCTGCCGGTGGAAGGTTGGATGCGGAGCTGGCCCTCAGCGGGCCGACCGGTCCCTGCCTGAGTCCCGTTTCAGGCCCGGATGCTGGTTCTTCAGCAGCGGCAGCAGCACCCGTCGCGGCATGAACTGGAACAGCCGCGTGGACAGCTGGCTCGGCAGCCCGGCGATCACCGTGCCGCGGTCGTGCTCGAGCGCGTCGACCCCGATGCGCGCCACCTCGCGCGACGGCATCCACAGGAACTTCGGGAACGCGTCGGCGAAGGTCCGCTCGTCCATGCCCGCGTTCTTCAGGAACTCGGTGCGCACCGGGCCCGGGCACAGCAGCGCGACGGTGACGCCGGTGCCGGCGAGCTCGCCGCGCACCCCCTCGGTGTAGGTCTTCACGAACGCCTTGGTGGCGGCGTAGCCGGCTTGCCCGGGGAAGGGGTGGTAGCCCGCGGTGGATCCGAGGTTGAGGATGGCGCCGCGGCCGCGCGGCACCATCTGCTGCACGGCGCGGGTGGTGAGGTCGATGACGGCCTCGACGTTGACCCGCACCTGGGCGATCTCGTCGTCGACTCGCGTCTTCGTCACCGAACCGATGGTGCCGATGCCGGCGTTGTTGACCAGGATGTCGACGGTCAACCCGCGGCCCTCGACCTCGTCGAGGAGGCTGGCGCGGGCCGTCGCGTCCGCGACGTCGCAGGCGATCACCTCGACACGCACCCCGCCCGCGAGTTCGTCGGCCAGCTCGCGCAGCCGGTCTTCGCGGCGGGCGACGAGCGTAACGCCGTGGCCGCGGCCGGCCAGCTCGCGGGCGAGGTCGGCGCCGATGCCCGACGACGCCCCGGTCACGACGGCGGTACTGGTGGGTGAGGGAGTCGGAAGGGCCACGCGGTTAAACGTACAAGGCGGCCCCCGCGCCGAACGTGAAACCAGGGCGGAAGAATCGCCGAAATCCCGCCCTGAGTTCACGCTCGGCGCACGAAAAAGCCCGGCCTGCAACGCAGACCGGGCTTTTCGTTGACTTGCTTAGAAGTCCATACCGCCCATGCCGCCGGTCGGGTCGCCCGCGGGAGCGGCCGCCTTCTCCGGCTTGTCGGCGACGACGGCCTCGGTCGTCAGGAACAGCGCCGCGATGGACGCCGCGTTCTGCAGCGCCGAGCGGGTGACCTTGACCGGGTCGGCAACGCCGGCCTTGAGCAGGTCCTCGTACTCACCGGTGGCGGCGTTCAGGCCGGTACCGGCGGGCGAGTTGGCGACCTTCTCGGCGACGACGCCGGGCTCCAGGCCGCCGTTGAAGGCGATCTGCTTGAGCGGGGCCGACAGCGCGACGCGCACGATGTTCGCGCCGGTCGCCTCGTCACCGGTGAGCTTCAGCTCGTCCAGCGACGGGGCCGCGTGCAGCAGGGCCACGCCACCACCGGCGACGATGCCCTCCTCGACGGCGGCCTTGGCGTTGCGGACCGCGTCCTCGATGCGGTGCTTGCGCTCCTTGAGCTCGACCTCGGTGGCCGCGCCGGCCTTGATCACCGCAACACCGCCGGCCAGCTTGGCCAGGCGCTCCTGCAGCTTCTCGCGGTCGTAGTCGGAGTCGCTGTTCTCGATCTCCTGGCGGATCTGGGCCACGCGCCCGGCGATCGCGTCGGTGTCACCGGCGCCCTCGACGATGGTGGTCTCGTCCTTGGTGACGACGACCTTGCGGGCCTTACCGAGCAGCGCGACGTCGGCGCTCTCCAGCGACAGGCCGACCTCCTCGCTGATCACCTGGCCGCCAGTGAGGATCGCCATGTCCTGCAGCATCGCCTTGCGGCGGTCGCCGAAGCCGGGGGCCTTGACCGCCACCGACTTGAACGTGCCGCGGATCTTGTTGACGACCAGGGTGCTCAGCGCCTCGCCCTCGACGTCCTCGGCGATGATCAGCAGCGGCTTGCCGGCCTGAATGACCTTCTCCAGCAGAGGCAGCAGGTCCTTGACCGTCGACACCTTGGAGCTGACCAGCAGGATGTAGGGGTCCTCGAGGACCGCTTCCTGACGCTCGGCGTCGGTGACGAAGTAGCCCGAAATGTAGCCCTTGTCGAACCGCATGCCCTCGGTGAGCTCGAGCTGCAGGCCGAAGGTGTTGGACTCCTCGACGGTGATGACACCCTCGTTGCCGACCTTGTCCATCGCCTCGGCGATCAGGTCGCCGATCGACTGGTCGCCCGCGGAGATCGCAGCGGTGGCCGCGATCTGGTCCTTGGTCTCGACCTCCTTGGCCGACTTCAGCAGGGTCTCGGTGACCTTCTCGACGGCCTTCTCGATACCGCGCTTGAGGCCCAGCGGGTTGGCGCCGGCCGCGACGTTGCGCAGGCCCTCGCGCACCAGCGCCTGGGCCAGCACCGTGGCCGTCGTCGTGCCGTCACCGGCGACGTCGTCGGTCTTCTTGGCGACTTCCTTGACCAGCTCGGCGCCGATCTTCTCGTAGGGGTCCTCCAGCTCGATCTCCTTGGCGATGGACACGCCATCGTTGGTGATCGTGGGGGCACCCCACTTCTTCTCCAGTACGACGTTGCGGCCCTTGGGGCCCAACGTCACCTTTACCGCGTCGGCGAGGGCGTTCAGGCCCCGCTCGAGGCCGCGACGGGCCTCTTCGTCGTACGCAATTGTCTTGGCCATTGCGAAGTGATTCCTCCGGATTGGGGATGACACGTCCTGGCCGGGTGCAGTGCCCGCGACGGACGACGCAGCTGACGCCGTCGGGCGACGACACAGCCGAGCCTCACCGTCCCGACCTAGCACTCGCTGGTCGCGAGTGCCAACGTCATTCTTAGCACTCGCCCATGCCGAGTGCAAGAACGGCCCCCGGTTATCGCCCAGCGCGTAAACCGTCGATGACGACGTCGGTCACCCGCTCGGCCAGCGCCGAGTCGTAGGCCTCCATCGCCTGGCATCCGACCAGGATGGTCTTCAGATCCCGCATATCGATGTCGCGCCGCGCGGTGCCCGCTTGCTGCGCGGCCCGCAGCAGCTCGCCGAGCAAGGCCTTGAACGCGTCCTCGGCCTCGGGCGCGGCGCAGGCGATGTCGATCCCCAGCCCGGCCAGCGCGTCGACCAGGCCACGGTCCGTCGCGCCCCATTGCAGCACCATCGAGCGCAGGAAACTGAAGAGCGCCTCGCCCGGCCCGGCGGACGCGAGCAGGGCGTGCCCGTCGTCGACGAGGTGCCGCATCCGGTCCTCGATGACCGCCTGAAACAGCGCCTCCTTCGTCGGGAAGTGCCGGTACACGGTGCCGGCGCCGACGCCGGCGCGCCGGGCGATCTCGTCGACGGGCACCGCCAGCCCCTCGGCCGCGAAGGTCTCGTAGGCGACGTCCAGCACGCGCGCGCGGTTGCGCGCCGCGTCGGCGCGCAGCGGGCGGGCGGCCTGCGCCATCTGTTCACCACCTATGAGTTGACAAAGCGGGGCGCGCGTTCCGTATAGTGGGCAGCAACCGGAGCGCTCGCCCCGTTTACTCTACTAGTTCGAGGAGCCGTCATGGCCAAATGGACCGCCGCGGACATTCCCGACCAGACCGGTCGCGTCGCCGTCATCACCGGGGCCAACACCGGCCTCGGCTACGAGACCGCCCTGGCGCTCGCCGACCACGGCGCCCACGTGGTGCTGGCGGTGCGCAACCTGGACAAGGGCAAGGACGCCGCGGCCCGGATCACCGCGCAGAGCCCGCACGCGGACGTCGCGCTGCAGGAGCTGGACCTGACGTCGCTGGACTCCATTCGCGCCGCCGCCGAGCAGCTGCGCTCGGCGCACGACCGCATCGACCTGCTGATCAATAACGCGGGCGTGATGTGGACGCCGAAGTCCACCACCAAGGACGGCTTCGAGCTGCAATTCGGCACCAACCACCTCGGCCACTTCGCCTTCACCGGGCTGCTGCTGGACCGGCTGCTGCCGGTCACCGGCTCCCGGGTCGTGACCGTCAGCAGCATGGGCCACCGCATCCGTGCCGACATTCACTTCGACGACCTGCAGTGGGAACGCGGCTACAGCCGGGTCGGCGCCTACGGCCAGTCCAAGCTCGCCAACCTGTTGTTCACCTACGAACTGCAGCGCCGGCTCGCGCCCCACGGCACGACGATCGCCGCCGCCGCGCACCCCGGCGGCTCGCGGACCGAGCTCGTCCGCAACCTGCCCGCGCCGGTCCTGCGCTTCGCGCCGCTGATCGAGCCGCTGTTCCAGGGCGCGGACATGGGCGCCCTGCCGACGCTGCGCGCCGCGACCGACCCCGGCGTGCTCGGCGGCCAGTACTACGGCCCTGACGGGTTCGCCGAACAGCGCGGCTACCCGAAACTCGTTGCCTCCAGCGAGAAGTCGCACGACGTCGCCATGCAGCGCCGGCTGTGGGCGGTCTCCGAGGAGCTCACCGGGGTGGTCTATCCCGTCGACTGACGGGGTAACACTGGAGCAATGTCCCTCGCCGTTCCGCCCTATCCACCGCCCCGCTACACCAAGGACGAGCCCGAGGTCAGCGCGTGGCTCAAGCGCGCCGACGAGCCGGCCGACTACGAAACCTTCGGGACCCGGTACCACTACCTGGCCAACCAGCGGGCCACCGACGGCGACTACGGCCTGTACCGCGTCGACATCGCGCCGGCCGGCGGCGGGCCACCGGCCCATTTCCACCGGGCCATGTCCGAGGCGTTCTTCGTGCTGTCCGGGACGATGAAGCTCTACGAGGGCAACGAGTGGGTCGACGGGCATCCCGGCGATTTCCTCTACGTCCCACCCGGCGGGGTGCACGGCTTCCGCAACGAGGCCGACGAGCCGGCGTCGGTGCTGATGCTGTTCGCCCCCGGGGCCCCGCGGGAGGCCTACTTCGAGGGCTTCGGGGCGCTGGCCGACATGACCGATGAGGAACGCCGGGAGTGGTTCATCCGCCACGACAACTTCTGGGTGCAGTAGCCGGTTAACGGTGCGCGAACTTTCGGTGCTGCGCACCGATACTCGGCCCGCGCGCGACGTAGGGTTTGGCGGTGCAGGTGAGGTCGAAGCGTGCGGCGGCATGGTTGCGGATGAAGGTCGAGACGGCGTTCAGCGCCCCGGTCCGGACCGCCGAGCGGGTCAAGCGGCCGAGGCGCCCCGGCCTCAGGCGCGTCCCGACCGCATCCGCCAGAGTCCGCGGGCGCCGACTCAGGCCCCCGACCAGTCACCGGTCGAAGCGGTAGTCGCCGTCGACCAGTTCGCGGGTGCGTTCGTAAAACATCCGGCCGCTGTAGGGCAACTGCGTGACGACCTTGCCGCTGGGATGCCGGAAGTAGTTGTTGCAGGCGAGCCACACCTTGCCCGCCATGGCGGCCTGAATCTCGTCGTTGTAGCGGCGCTGCGCGTCCTCGGTGACCTCGATCGTGCGCGCGCCGCGGTCCCCCATCACGTCGAGGATGCGGCGCACGAACGTGGTCTGCGCCTCGTGGATGTACAGAATCGAGTTGACGCCGTTGGTGTTTGGGCCGTACAGCGTGAAGAAGTTCGGATACCCGGCGATCAGCGTGCCGAGGTACGCCTCGGCGCCACCGCTCCACTCCTGGCGTAGGTGGCGGCCGCCGGTCCCGTACACGTCGATGCTCGCCAGGTAGTCGGCGGCCTTGAACCCGGTGCCGTAGATGACCGTGTCGACGCGGTGCTCCACGCCGTCGGCGGTGCGCACCCCGCGCTCGGTCAGCTCGGCGATCGGGGTCGTTTCCAGGGTGACGTTGGGCAACGCGAACGTGGGATACCACTCGCGCGACATCAACGGCCGCTTGCAGCCGGCGGGATAGTCGGGCGTCAGCTTCGCGCGCAGCTCGGGGTCTGTCACCTTGCGCCTCAGGTAGCTGCGCGCGAGCTCGGTGGCCTCGCGGGTCTGCGCGGCGTCGACGTCGAAGCTCGACGATTCGTAGGCGTCGAAGGCCTCGTCGCGCAGCTTGCGCGCCGTCTCGGGGTGGCGCTCGAACTCGTCGTGCTGCTCGGCGGTGAACGGGAAGTCGAAGCGCGGGGCGATCCAGATCGGGGTCCGCTGAAACACCGTGAGGTGCGCCGTTTTCGGCGCGATCGCGGGCACGTACTGGATGGCACTGGCGCCCGTGCCGATGGACGCGACCCGCTCCCCGGTCGTCGACTTGCTGTGATCCCAACGCGCCGAATGGAATTGGCGCCCTCGGAATCGGTGTCGGCCGCGTATGTCCGGAACGTGGGGCACGTCGAGCATGCCGACGGCGCTCACCACGACGTCGAAGTCGTGCTGGGCGCCGTCGTCGGTCGTCAGCGCCCAGCGGCGCCGGTCGTCCGACCACCGCACCGTGGTGATCGCGGTGTGGGGCCGCAGGTGCGGCCCCAGCCCGTGGTCGACGGCGACCTTTTCCAGATACGCCAGGATCTCGGGCTGGTTCGCGTAGGTCTTGCTCCACCGCGGGTTGGGCGCAAAGGAATACGAGTACAGGTGCGACGGCACGTCGCAGGCCGCGCCCGGGAAGGTGTTGTGCCGCCAGGTCCCGCCGAACCCGTCCGCGCGGTCGAAGAGGGTGAAGTCGTAGCCGCCCTGCGCCAGCTGGATGCCCATCGCGATGCCCCCGGCACCGGCGCCGATGATCCCTACGGTGAGTTTTCGGGGCATCACGCCCCGAATTGCGCGAAGTACGGTCGCTCGGGCCGGCTCTTCTCCACCAGGATGAACACCACGCCCCACGGGTCGACGAACCAGGTGGTGCGCACCCGCGCGACGTCCGCGATCCCGCTGACCAAGAACTTCACGCCCTTGCTCTCCAGTTCGGCGCGGGTGGCGTCGAGGTCGTCACAGACCAGCCCGACGTGCGACAGCCCGTGATCGGTCAGGGCCCGCTCGGTGCCGCCGCTGCCGTCGACGTTGAGGTATTCGATGACCTCGAGCACCCGGTCGCCGTCGTCACCGAAGCCGACGATGGCCGCCTTCATGCTCGGGTCGGACACCAGCTCGCCCATGTCCTCGCGAATGGCATTACCGCTCATGACGTACGGCGGCGAGAGCACACGCAGGCCCAATACGTCGCGGTAGAACGCCACCGCCGCCTCGCAATCGGGAACGCACACCCCGGCGTGGGCCAACCCGGTAATCACGTTCTCAACCTTACGTCGGCGAGGCACCGATCGGGGAGGGCCGATAATGGCCGGGTGCGGTCAGTCGAAGAGCATCAGCGAGTCGTAGCGGAGATGATCCGCGCCCGCCCATCGGTCGCGGTCGCGCTGGCGGAGGCCCAGGGGTTGGTGTTGGCCGACGACGTGGTCGCCCGGTTGGCGCTGCCGGTCTTCGACAACTCCGCGATGGACGGGTACGCGGTGCGCGCCGAGGACGTCGCGGAGGCCACCCCGGAACGCCCGGTGGTGTTGGAAGTCGCCGAGGACATCCCGGCCGGGCGCACCGACGAGCTGACGCTGCAACCGAAGACCGCGCACCGGATCATGACGGGCGCGCCGGTGCCGGCCGGGACGACGGCCGTCGTGCCGGTCGAGGACACCGACGGCGGCGTCGAATCGGTGGCGATCAACCGGCCCCGCCCGGCCGGCGCGCACATCCGCCGGGCCGGCGAGGACGTCGCGCCGGGCACCACCGTGCTGCGCCAGGGCCAGGTGGTGACTCCGGCGGTGCTCGGGCTGGCGGCGGCGCTGGGAATGGCGGAGCTGCCGGTGATTCCGCGCCAGCGGGTGTTGGTGATGTCCACCGGCTCGGAGCTGGTGGCGCCGGGACAGGCGCTGCGGCCCGGGCAGATCTACGAGTCCAACTCGATCATGCTGGCCGGCGCCGTCCGCGACGCCGGCGCCGAGGTGATCGCCGTCGCGACCGCCGAGGACGATGTCGCGCAGTTCAGCTCGGTCCTCGACCGCTACGCCGCCGACGCCGACGTGATCGTCACCAGCGGCGGCGTCAGCGCCGGAGCCTACGAGGTCGTCAAGGACGCGTTCGGCCGCGAGGGGGACCAGGGGGTGGAGTTCGTCAAGGTGGCGATGCAGCCGGGGATGCCGCAAGGCATCGGGCGGGTGGCCGGCGCGACGATCGTCACCCTGCCCGGCAATCCGGTCAGCGCGCTGGTGTCCTTCGAGGTGTTCATCCGCCCGGCGCTGCGCCGGGCGATGGGCCTGCCGGACCCGGAGCGACCGCACCGCCCGGCCGTACTCACCGAATCGCTGACGTCGCCGCGCGGCAAGCGCCAGTTCCGGCGCGCGATCCTGAACCCCTCCGAAGACGGGGTCGGCACCGTCACCAGCTACGGGCCGCCGGCGTCGCACCACTTGCGGTGGCTGGCGTCGGCCAACGGGCTGCTGGACATCCCCGAAGACGTCGTCGAGGTGTCCGAAGGAACCGAGCTGCAGGTCTGGGACCTGAGCTGAGGCTGGTCGACGGCGCGGCCGCAGCGGATCGCGACGCCGGTGGCGGCGACCATCGCCCGCGCCCGCGACGCCGTATCCGGCCACCGCCGAGGCTCCGTAAGATGGCCGCGTGGCAAGACGCCCCCGCACCGTGGGCCCCACCGCCGAGGACCCGGCCTTCAGCCCGCGACACGCCCTCGAGCTGGTGCGCTCCGCCGTTCCCCCCGTTCACCCGGCCGGCCGGCCGTTCGTCGCCGCCGGCCTGGCCACCGCCCTCGCCGGGCGCAACCATCGATGGGTGCGACGGGCGGGCCTGCTGGCCGCCGCGGCGTGCGCGGGGTTCTTTCGTCACCCCAAGCGGGTGCCGCCCACCCGGCCGGGCGCGGTCGTGGCGCCCGCCGACGGCGAGGTCTGCGTGATCGACTCGGCCGCCCCGCCCGCCGAGTTGAGCATGGGCGACGCCCCGCTGCCGCGGGTCAGCATCTTCCTGTCGCTGCTGGACGCGCACGTGCAACGGGCCCCGGTGAGCGGCGAGGTGGTCGCCGTGCAGCACCGGCCGGGCCGGTTCGGCTCGGCCGACCTGGCCGCGGCCAGCACCGAGAACGAGCGCACCAGCCTGCGGATCCGGACCGACACCGGAGCCGAGGTGGTGGCGGTGCAGATCGCGGGACTGCTGGCGCGCCGCATCATCTGCGACGCCCACGTCGGGGACAAGCTGGCGATCGGCGAAACCTACGGCCTGATCCGGTTCGGCTCGCGGCTGGACACCTACCTGCCGCCCGGGACGGAACCGCTGGTCAAGGTCGGCCAGCGCGCGGTCGGCGGCGAGACCGTGTTGGCCGAGCTGCCATGACCGACAAGCCCCGCGGCAGGCGCACGGTGAACCTGCAGATCCTGCCCAGCGCGATGACGGTGCTGTCCATCTGCGCGGGACTGACCTCCATCCGGTTTGCCCTGCTGCACCAGCCGGTGCCCGCGATGGCCCTGATCGTCGCCGCCGCCATCCTGGACGGGCTGGACGGCCGGGTGGCCCGCATGCTCGACGCCCAGTCGCGGATGGGCGCGGAGATCGACTCGCTGGCTGACGCGGTGAATTTCGGGGTGACACCCGCGCTGGTGCTCTACGTGTCGATGCTGTCGCAGTGGCCGATCGGTTGGGTGGTGGTGCTGCTGTATGCGGTGTGCGTGGTGCTGCGGCTGGCCCGCTACAACGCGCTGGCCGACGACGGGGCCCAGCCCGCCTACGCGCACGACTTCTTCGTCGGGATGCCGGCGCCCGCGGGCGCCGTCTCGATGATCGGCCTGATGGGGCTCAAACTGCAGTTCGGTGAGGGCTGGTGGACCTCGGTGTGGTTCCTGTGCATCTGGGTGACCGGGACGTCGATGCTGATGGTCAGCGGGATCCCGATGAAAAAGATGCACGCCGTGCGGGTGCCGCCGAACTACGCCACCGCGGTGCTGTTGGTGCTGGTGGTCTTCGCCGCGGCCGCGGTGCTGCAACCCTTCATCACGATCTGGGTGATCATCGTCGCCTACCTGTGCCACGTCCCGTTCGCCGTCCGCAACAAGCGCTGGCTGGACCGGCATCCCGAGGTGTGGGGCGACCAGCCCAAGCAGCAGCGCGCCCTGCGCCGCGCCAACCGCCGGGCGCAGCCGAGCCGCCGCCGGTCGATGACGCGGTTGGGGCTGCGGAAGCCGAGCGGGCGCCTGCGATGATCCCGGCCTCCGGCGAGGCCCGTCAGCTCACCCTCACCGCGAGGCTGAACACCTCCGCCGTCGACTCGCGCCGCGGCGTCGTCCGGCTGCATCCGAACGCCGTTGCGGCCCTTGGCATCCGGGAGTGGGACGCGGTGTCGCTCACCGGCTCGCGGACGACCGCGGCGGTCGCGGGCCTGGCCGGCCCGGACACGCCGGTCGGCATCGCGCTGCTCGACGACGTGACGCTGTCCAACGCGGGGCTGCGGGAGGGCAACGCGGTGATCGTCAGCGCGGTCGTCGTCTACGGCGCGCGATCGGTCACCCTGTCCGGCTCGTCGATGGCCGTCAACTCGATCACGCCGGTCACGCTGCGGCAGGCGCTGCTGGGCAAGGTGATGACCGTCGGCGACGCCGTGTCGCTGCTGCCCCGCGACCTGGGGCCGGGGACCTCGACGTCGGCCGCCACCCGCGCGCTGGCCGCCTCGGTCGGGATCAGCTGGACCTCGGAGCTGTTGACCGTCACCGGCGCGGATCCCGAGGGACCGGTCAGCGTGCAGCCGAACTCGTTGGTCAGCTGGGGAATCGGGGCCCCGGCCGGGATTCCCGGGTCGCACGAACAACTGACCACCGGCACCCCGGAGATCCTCATCGAGGAGCTCAAGGGCTCGCAGCCGCAGGCCGCCAAGCTCGCCGAATGGCTCAAGCTCTCGCTCGACGAACCGCACCTGCTGAAGAGCCTGGGCGCCGGCACCAACCTTGGCGTGCTGGTGTCGGGCCCGGCCGGCGTCGGCAAGGTGACGCTGGTGCGCGCGGTGTGCGACGGGCGCAGGCTGATCGAGCTGGACGGGCCCGAGGTGGGCGCGCTGGCCGCCGACGATCGACTGAAAACGGTTGCCGCGGCGGTGCACAAGGTGCGCGACGGCGGCGGCGTCCTGCTGATCGCCGACGTCGACGCGCTGCTGCCCGCCACCGCCGAGCCGGTGGCCGCCCTGATCCTGGGCGAGCTGCGCACCGCCGTCGCCACCGATGGCGTCGCCTTGATCGCCACCTCCGCGCAGCCGGACCAGCTCGATGCACGGCTGCGCGCCCCCGACCTGTGCGACCGCGAGCTGGGCCTGCCGCTCCCCGACGGCGGCACCCGCAAGGCGCTGCTGGAGGCGCTACTCAAGCCGGTGCCCACCGCCGATCTGCAACTCGACGAGATTGCCTCGCGCACACCGGGTTTCGTCGTCGCCGACCTCGCCGCCCTGGTGCGCGAGGCCGCGCTGCGCGCGGCGTCCCGGGCCAGCGCCGACGGCCAACCGCCCACGCTGAGCCAGGACGACCTCGTCGGCGCGCTGACCGTCATCCGCCCGCTATCCCGTTCGGCCAGTGCGGAATTGACCGTCGGAAACGTCACGCTCGACGACGTCGGCGACATGGCCGACGCCCGGCAGGCCCTGACCGAGGCGGTGTTGTGGCCGCTGCGACATCCCGACACGTTCGCCCGGCTCGGCGTCGACCCGCCGCGGGGGGTGCTGCTGTACGGCCCGCCGGGGTGCGGGAAGACGTTCGTGGTCCGCGCCCTGGCCAGCACCGGCCAGTTGTCCGTGCACGCCGTCAAGGGCTCCGAGCTGATGGACAAGTGGGTGGGCAGCTCGGAAAAGGCGGTGCGCGAACTGTTTCGGCGGGCCCGGGACTCGGCCCCGTCGCTGGTCTTCCTCGACGAGGTGGACGCGCTGGCGCCCCGGCGAGGCCAAAGCTTCGACTCCGGTGTGACCGACCGGGTGGTGGCCGCGCTGCTGACCGAGCTGGACGGGATCGACCCGCTGCGCGACGTCGTGGTGCTGGGCGCCACCAACCGGCCCGACCTGATCGACCCCGCGCTGCTGCGGCCCGGCCGGCTGGAGCGGCTGGTGTTCGTCGACCCGCCCGACGCCGCGGCCCGCGGCGAAATCCTGCGCACCGCAGGCAAATCCATCCCGCTGAGCGACGACGTCGACCTCGACGAGGTGGCCGCCGGGCTGGACGGCTACAGCGCCGCCGACTGCGTGGCCCTGCTGCGGGAGGCCGCGCTCACCGCCATGCGGCGATCCATCGACGCCTCCCACGTGACCGCCGCCGACCTCGCCGCGGCCCGCAAGACCGTGCGCCCGTCGCTGGACCCCGCGCAGGTGGACGCCCTACGCGCGTTCGCGAAAGCTCTCTAGCACCGCCCGCGCCGACGCCGCGACGTCGGCCTCCAGCCATCTCGGCATCGGCTCGTCGTGCGCGTGGCGCCGCACCACCGCATACGGCAGATCGGCGACCGCACGCGCGACGGCATCGACCGCTCGTCTGTCGCCGCGCCCGTACAGCTGCCGCGCCAGGGCCGCGACCCGGGCGCTCAACGGCGCGTTCATGGCGGCGAGCGTGTCCCGGAAAGCCGCGTCCGGCTCGCCGTCGAGCAGGTCACCCGGGCGGATCGTCAGCAACAGCCGGGCGTCATCGGGCAGCTCGCGCGCGAAACCGATGCCCGCCACGGCCATCGCCACCGCGGTGTCGGCGGGGGTAGCCCCGTTGGCGGCCATCGCCCGCGCCTGAAAGCGTTCCAGCGCCCGCAGCCACGCCGCCGTCAGGATGCCGTCACGATTGGCGAACCGGTGATACAGCGTGCCCGCGGGCGCGCCGCTCGCCTTCGATATCGCCGCGACGCTCGCGGCGCGCGGCCCGCCGTCGAGCACCAGCGCGCGGGCTGCGTCGAGGATCACATCGGTTTCATGCTTCCGCGGTGGCGCCATGATCTAGTACATTCCTTCTATATGGAACGATTACCCTATATCGATGAGCATGCCATAACCGTCGACGCGAATCGCGACGACACGTGGGCGGCGCTGCTGCGGGTGATGTGCCGCGACCCGCACGACCCCTCGACCGTTCCGGCCGGGTTCGTGTTGGACGAGGCAACCGCACCCGAGCGGTTCGCGCTGAAGGGCCGCCACCCGTTCGCCATCTATCGCTGGGTGTTCGAGTTGGACGCCCCGTCGGCGCACCGCAGCCGGCTCCGCGCGCTGACGTGGGCCGCCTTCCCCGGCATCCACGGCAAGGTCTATCGCGCGCTGGTCATCGGCACCGGCGGTCACCGCGTCGCGGTGCGGTGGACGCTGCAGCGCATCGCGGCGGCGGCGACCGGAGCCGATTACACCGACGTCTTCGAAGTGCCGATGGCTCAGGGCGACTCGCGCACCGCCGAGCAAGCCTTCCGCGACGCCGTGGGCGATCGGCCGGGTGCGGGCGGCAGGTGGGTGCTCTGGATTCACCGCCACGTCCTGAGATTTCGGCTGGGTCCGTATTCCTCGCCCCAGCACATCATCGGCTGGCCGATCGCGCGTTCGGATCGCGATGAGATCGTGCTGACGACGGGCGGTCCGCTGATGCGCGGCGAGCTGACGCTGCGCCGCCGGGACGGTCGGGCCGTGCTCACCACCCGGGTGCGCTACGGCCACAAGATCGCCGCCCGAGCGGTGTGGGCCGTGGTCGGACCGCTCCATCGCGACGTGGCGCCGCAGCTGGTGAAACGCATTGCGGCCCACGCGTGAACCGTTTGGCTCGAGCCGCCGCGCCGATCGCCGTGGGCCGCGTCGGCCTGATCACCGCTGACACGATGACCTTGGCGCTCAAGCCCACGCGCTAACGCTACTGTCATCGAGCATGACGCAACGCCCCACCGCCCTGCAGGTGGTCGAGGGAATCGACCTGTCGGGCAAGACCTGTGTGATCACGGGCGCCTCCTCCGGCTTGGGCCGCGAGTCGGCACGGGCGCTGGCCGTCGCCGGCGCGCACGTCGTCCTGACCGCGCGCGACCCCGACGCCCTGGCGGGCGCGGCCCGGTGGATAGCGGGCGAGGCGCCCGGCGCCCGGATCTCGGCGGTGCCGCTCGACCTGACCGCGCTGGCCGGCGTGCGCGCGGCGGCGGGCGCGATCGCCGACATCGCACCGGCGATCGACGTCCTGATGAACAACGCCGGCGTCATGTTCACCCCGTTCGGCCGGACCCGCGACGGCTTCGAAACGCAGATCGGCACCAACCATTTCGGGCACTTCGAGCTCACCCGCCTGCTCATCGCGCAACTGGCCGCCGCGGGCAGCGCGCGCATCGTGGCCCTGTCCTCGGGCGGCCACGTCTTGGGTGACGTCGACTTCGACGACCCCAACTGGGAACGCAGGGAATACGACAAGTTCGTCGCGTACGGCGCGTCCAAGACCGCGAACATCCTGCACATCGTCGAGGCGGACCGGCGGCTGCGCGAGTCGGGCATCCGCGCCTACGCCGTGCATCCCGGCACCGTGGCAACGTCGTTGGCGCGCCACATGTCCCGCGCCGACTTCGCCCGGCTGCGCGAGCTGGCCGCCGCCCGCGGCGGCGCCCTCGACCCCGTCACGCCCGAGCACGGCGCGGCCACCCAGGTGTGGGCGGCCGTCAGCCCGGAGCTGGCGGGCAGGGGCGGCCTGTACCTTCAGGACTGCCGCGTCAGCGACGCGGTCGCGCCCTACGCGCGCGACGAGCAGCGCGCGGCGGACTGGTGGATCATCTCCGAAACGTATTGCGATAGGGCGTAACTCGAGTGTGCGCGCAGGCATTCGGGTGTGCACGCCGGGCGGCATTTTGACCGAAATCCCGCCGTGGGTTCACGGTCAAATGCGCCAACGCACACTCGGCAACCCCTAGCGGGTCATGGCTGCGGCAGCTCACGCCAATCGGCCGACAGCCGCGCGCTGAACCGCCGCGGCCGGCGATCCAGGTACGCGGTGACCCCCTCGCGGGCATCGGCGGTGCCCATCACGCGTTGGTGCAGCTGGGTTTCCAGCGACGCGACCTGCCGCGGGCTGTAGTTGTTGATCGCGCTGTCCCACAGCAGCCGCTTGCACAACGCCGCCGACATCGGGGCCACGTGGGCGGCGATGTCGCGGGCCATCTCGCGCGCATGGTCGAGCACCCGCTCGGCGGGCAGCGCCCGATTCGCGACGCCGAGCGCCACCGCCTCGGCGCCGGTGAAGGTGCGGCCGGTGAGCAGCAGCTCGGCGGCCACCCCCAGCGTGGCCAGATGGGCCAGCGTCCAGTGCGACGCGCAGTCGGGGATCACGCCCCGGCGCACTTGCACCACACCGTATTTGGCGTCTTCGGCGACGATGCGGATGTCGGCCTGCAGCGCGATCGTCAAGCCGATACCGATCGCGTGGCCGTTGAGCGCGGCGATCACCGGCTTGCGCAACTCGAAGGCGGCCGGGTCGATCGGCGACGCCGAAAAGCCGCTGTCGTCCGCCGGGGATTCGAACGGCGAGATGTTGCCCGAGAAGTCCGCCCCCACGCAGAAGGCGCGGCCCGCCCCGGTGACCACGAGGGCGCGGACGGCGTCGTCGCCATCGCAGTCCCGGTAGGCCCGGCTCAGCAGCCGGCCCATGTCGGCGGTGTAGGCGTTGAGATGGTCGGGGCGATTCAGCGTCAGCACCGCCACGCCCTCGCTGATGTCGACAGTCACGTCGGCGCTCATCACGTTGCCCCCTATTCGGACAGCTGGAACTCCACCATGTCGGCAAGCGCGTCCACGGCGTCGTCGAGCGCCGCGAATCGCTCGGCGGCCGACGGCGCAGACAGCACGCTGTAGCGGTCGGCCGTGCCGATCGGGATGCGGGACGCCAATGCGAACAGCCGTTGCCCGGCGTCACCCTCACCGCGACCCAGGAGCTCTTCGCGCTCGGGCAGCCGGGCATCGCGGACCGCGGCGATCCGCTCGAACAACGCCATCACGCGGTCCTCGATCTCGACCAGCTGCGCGGCGGTCACCGGCTCCCCCGGCTCGTCGGGCCAGACGGTCACCGTCGCGCGCGGGTACGGGTCGTCGGGCAGCCACTCACGCACCCGGATCCGCTCGCCGGTCCGGCAGCGCAACGCGTATCGGCCCGCGCCGAGGTCGGCGTGTTCGGCGATCCGGGACAGCACGCCGACGTCGCAACGCGAATCGCCGCCGCCGACCTCGCGGCCCCGCGCGATCAGCACGACGCCGAACGGTTCGCCTTGATCCAGGCAGCGCCGCACCAGCGCCGCGTAGCGGGGCTCGAAGATGCGCAACGGCAGCTCCTCGCCGGGCAGCAGCGCCGACTCGAGCGGGAACATCGCCCGCTCAACGGGTTCGGTGTCAGCCATCAGATGTCCAGCTCCGCCACCAGCGCGTCGACGACCGCGCGCAGGTCCCCGTCGTGTTCCTCGGCCACCCGCCGCTGGCGCTGGTAGGACGCGCCGTGGGCCGCGATGTCGGCCACCGCGCGCAGCTCGTCGGCGCACTGCAGCGACTTCGCGACCGGCTCCAGCCGGGTCAGCACGTCGTCGAGGTCGTCGGTGACCAGCCGCTCGTTGCTCTCGGCGTCCAGGATGATCACCGCGTCCAGGCCGTAGCGGGCGGCGCGCCACTTGTTCTCCTGCACGTGCCAGGGCGGCATGGTCGGCAGGGTCTCGCCCGCGTCGAGCCTGCGGTCGAGGTCGACGACCAGGCAGTGCGTCAACGCGACCAGCGCCCCGAGCTCGCGCAGGTTGGACACGCCGTCGCAGACCCGCACCTCGAGCGTGCCGAGGTGCGGCGAAGGCCTGATGTCCCAACGGATTTCGTCCATATGGTCGATGATGCCGGTCTTCTTCTGATCGTGCACGAAGCCCTCGAACTCCGACCACCGCTGAAAGTGAAACGGCAACCCCGCGGTCGGCAGCTGCTGGAACATCATGGCGCGGTTGCTGGCGTATCCGGTGTCCTCACCGCCCCACCACGGCGACGACGCCGACAGCGCCAGCAGGTGCGGGTAGTACTTGAGCAGTGAGGTCATGATCGGCATGACCTTGTTCGCCGACGAGATCCCGACGTGGACGTGCACCCCCCAGATCATCATCTGGCGGCCCCACCACTGGGTGCGTTTGATCAGCTCGGCGTAGCGCGGGGCGTCGGTCAGCTTCTGGGCGGACCATCGGGCGAACGGATGGGTGCCCGCGCAGAACAACTCCATGCCGCGGTCCCGGACCACCCGGCGGGCCGGGCGCAGCGTCTCGCCCAGGTCTTCCATCGCCTGCGCGGTGCAGTCGCAGATGCCGCTGACCACCTCGACCGTGTTGCGCAGCAATTCCTTGTGTACGCGCGGGTTTTCGCCGATCTCGGCGATGACCGCGGTGGCCTCGTTGCTCAGGTCGCGGGTCTGCGCGTCGACGAGCGCGAACTCCCACTCCACCCCGATCGTCGGCCGCGGCGAGGGTGCGAAATCGATGCGGGTTCGAGACCTGCTAGCCGGCGCCGATGACACCGCACGCCACCCGCTTGCCGGCGTCACCGGTCGTCATCGTCATCTGGTCGGGGCCCGGCGTTCCGTTGGTCTGGCTGTAGCGCTCCGGCGGAATGTTGGCGAAGTTGTCGGCGCCGGCGTGAATGACGATCGCCGTCTTCTCGCCGGACGTCAGGTCCTCCATCGCGAACGCGTCCGTGGTGGTGACCAACATGCCGACACCGTCCTTGCGGACCTGAAGCGACGTCAGGTCGCCGCTGGCCGGCTCGGCGGAATGCCCGGGCGCCTGGAAGTGGCCGCCGGCGGACAGGAAGTCGCCGGGCGCGCCGCCGGTCGGGGCCGTCGAATTCGGCTCGCACTTGCCCACCTTGTGGATGTGCACCCCGTGGAAGCCGGGCGCGAGGTGCCCCGGGCCGGACGTCGCGATGGTGATGGTGGCGTAGCCGTTGCTGAAATCGAACTTCGCCGTCGCGACCTGAATGCCGTCGGGCGTCTTCAGTTGGGTGGTCAGGCTCTGCCCCGCCGGCTGCTGCTCGGCGCCGTCGGTGCCCGAGGTGGGCGACGGCGCGCTCGCTCCGGTCCAG
Organism: Mycobacterium interjectum; assembly: GCA_002102225.1. GTDB lineage: Bacteria > Actinomycetota > Actinomycetes > Mycobacteriales > Mycobacteriaceae > Mycobacterium > Mycobacterium interjectum_B. The sequence goes on along the minus strand of LQPB01000046.1, from coordinate 59,158 downwards.
ATCGCCGGCGTGGTGCCGGGGAGCGTCGACGCGTGCTGGGGCGACGAGCACGCACTTATTAATGCGATTGCGGACACGGCGGCGGCAGCGACATTGCGGTGCTTGGGCATAGCCGAAGCCTAGCCCGACAGGCCCCGGAATTGGAGCAGCGCCAACGTCAGCCCGTCACCAGCACGATGACGCCGGGCGGCTGGCCGCTCAGCGCCGGAATCCGCGGCTGGACGGGCGCTCCCAGGTTTTTTCCCACCGCGTCGGCGGTGGCGTGCTCGCCGTCGGCGTCGGTGTAGTAGACGGTGGTGGCCGACACATCCGACAGCGGCAGGTTGCCGACGTCGGCCACCTTGAAACCGGCGGCCGTCAGCTGATCCTTGGTGCGCGCCGCGACGCCCTCTTTGTTAGAGACGTTGTAGATGCGAACCTCGGCCTGATTGGCCGCGGCGCTGGTGGCGGTGGTGGTCGGCGAGCTGACGCTGCTGGTCGCACCGGACACGGCCGACGCCGAGTCGTCGTCGGACTTTCCGGAGGAGCTCAGCGCCTGCCAGCCGAGCAGCAGGAAGATGACGCCCAGGAACAACAGCACCATCACCATGGCCCGGAGGGGCAGCCCCGTGGAATCGGGAACGCGCTCTTTCATCGAGCCCACTGTAGCGAGTTAGGTCACCTCGAAGCCGAGGCGGCGGGCGGCACGCGCCTTCTGCCGGCTGGCGCGCAGCCGTCGCAGCCGCTTCACCAGCATCGGGTCGGCGGCCAGCGCCTCGGGTCGATCGACTAACGCGTTGAGCACCTGGTAGTAACGCGTCGCCGACATCGAGAACAACTCCTTGATGGCGTCTTCCTTGACCCCGGCGTACTTCCACCACTGGCGTTCGAACGCCAGGATGTCGTGTTCACGGCGGGTGAGGCCATCGGCGATGTCAGCGTCGTCCCCCGATCGATTTGCCCGCGCCATGGCGCTGTCCATATCGCTTCCCCTGGACCCTTCCGGCGATGCTCAACGTGTTTCGAATGACTCATACATAGGGGCATGTTTCGGCGAATATTGAACCACGCCGCGAACCCTCAAGCCGTAATGCAGACCCGCGAGTCGGCCGATTGGCCGCGATTCCCCCGGCACCCCCCCGGCCCGCGTCATCCACCCGCCTAAGCTTTCCGACCATGGCAGTCGTACCCATCCGCATCGTGGGAGATCCCGTCCTGCACACCCCGACGACGCCGGTGCCCGTCGGTGCCGACGGTTCGCTGCCGGCCGACCTGCCCGAGTTGATCGCCAACATGTACGACACCATGGACGCCGCGCACGGCGTCGGCCTGGCCGCCAACCAGATCGGGCACGGGCTGCGGCTCTTCGTCTACGACTGCGCCGAAGACCGCGGCCTGACCGACCGCCAACGCGGCGTCGTCATCAACCCCGTGCTGGAGACCTCCGACATCCCCGAGACCATGCCCGACCCGGGCACCGACGAAGAGGGGTGCCTGTCCGTCCCGGGCGAGTCGTTCCCCACCGGCCGCGCGAAGTGGGCGCGGGTCACCGGGCTCGACGCCGACGGCAACCCGGTGACCATCGAGGGCACCGGGTTGTTCGCGAGGATGCTGCAGCACGAAACCGGCCACCTGGACGGCTTTCTCTACCTGGACCGCCTCATCGGCCGGTACGCCCGCAGCGCGAAACGGGCCGTGAAGTCACACGGCTGGGGCGTTCCGGGACTCTCGTGGCTACCGGGCGAGGGGCCGGACCCGTTCGGTCACTGATGGTTTCGTGGCCCGTCCCGGGCACCCGGGTGACGGTTCGCTACCGGCGCCCCGCCGGCTCGGTCCCGCCGCTGACCGATGCCGTCGGGCACCTGCTGGCGGTCGACCCGGTGGTGCGGGTGCGGACGAAAACGGGCGCGGTGGTCGAGTTCGCGCCCGCCGACGTGGTCGCGCTGCGGACGCTGACCGACGCACCGGTGCGCACCTCCGACATCCGGGCGCTCGAGCGCGCGGCCGCCGCGGCGTGGCCCGACGACGAGCACACCTGGCTGGACGGCTGGCTGCTGCGGGCCGGGCAGGGAGCCGGCCCGGCTGCCAATTCGGCCATGCCACTGGATATTTCGGCCCGTGCCACCGCGATCCCCGAGATCGTGACCTGGTATGAGCGGCGTGGCCTGGCGCCGTGGCTGGCCATCCCCGAGCGCTTGCTCGCGCTGCCGCCCGGGGCGGCGGCCGAACACACCGAGCAAGTCCTGGTGCGCGACCTCGCGAGCGTGCCGCCCGGGCAACCGGACGGCGGCACCTGGCGCGCGGCCGTCACCGACGCGCCCGACGGCACGCGGTGGGTGGGGCTGTCGGCGCCACTCCGCGAGGCAGCGTTGGCCTGGGGTGCGAGCCGCGGCGCCAGCCGCGCACACGTGGAACTCGATGACCGGGACACCGACACGATCACCCTCGCCGCGTCCCTCGGCTTCCGGCTGCACCACCGTCGCCGCTACGTCCGGGCGCGGGACTGGATACCGTCTAGTCATGCCTGACGGCACGGTTGATGGCGGCGACCCACCGCGCCCGGCTTCGCCGCGCTTGCGATCGCCGCTGCGGCTGGCCACCTGGAACGTCAATTCCATCCGCACCCGGCTGGACCGCGTCCTGGACTGGCTGGGCCGCGCCGACGTCGACGTCCTGGCCATGCAGGAGACCAAGTGCTCCGACAGCCAGTTCCCCACCCTGCCGTTCTTCGAACTCGGCTACGAGGTCGCACACGTCGGCTTCAACCAGTGGAACGGCGTGGCCATCGCCTCTCGCGTCGGCATCGACGACGTGCAGGTCGGTTTCGAGGGCCAGCCCACCTGGAGCGGCAAGCCCGAGGTGGCCGCCACCGCCGAGGCGCGCGCACTGGGCGCCACCTGCGCCGGCATCCGGGTATGGAGCCTCTACGTGCCCAACGGGCGCGCCGTGGGCGATCCGCACTACGCCTACAAGCTGAATTGGCTTGCCGCGCTGCACGATACGGCGGCCAGCTGGCTGCGCGACGATCCCGCCGCCCCGATCGCGCTGGTCGGCGACTGGAACATCGCGCCCACCGACGAAGACGTGTGGAGCACCGAGTTCTATGCCGGCGCCACGCACGTCTCCCCGCCGGAGCGCCGCGCGTTCCAAGCCATCGTCGATGCGCAATTCACCGACGTGGTAAGGCCATTCGCCCCGGGCCCGGCGGTCTACACCTATTGGGACTACACCCAGCTGAGGTTTCCGAAAAACCGGGGCATGCGCATCGACTTCATCCTCGCCTCACCGGCGCTGGCCGGCCGCGTCACCGGCGCGCAGATCGTCCGGGACGAACGCAAGGGCAAGGCGCCGAGCGACCACGCGCCGGTGCTGGTCGATGTGAGGAGCGTTTGAGCCCGGTCTGAAGGTTCTCGTTGTACGGGCGTTTATAAAGTGGCAGGCTTTCGCTATCGAGCACGAATTCGTTGTTGCTGTTAACTTTGCGTTCAACGGTTACACAGGTAGCCGCGCGGTTCTCAGCGGCAGCGACTAGATACCAGGGAGTGATCATGGGTGTCGTCGGCGGTGCAGTCCGCAACGTGGGCAAAACCGTGGGTCGCGCGGCGGACGCGACCACCGCGGCAGCGGGTGCTGTCGGCGGCGCCGCGGTCAATGGAATCGTCGGCGGCGTGACGGGAGCCGCGGAGGGCATCAAGCGCGGAATCAGCAGCGGCAGCCATTCGACGCCCGCGGCGGCGTTGGCCCTGGGCGCGATCGGCGTCGCGGGCCTGGTCGAGTGGCCGGTGTTGCTGGCGGTCGGCGGCGGCGCGCTGTTGCTGCACCGGATGCAACGCAAGCCCGAGGGCCCGGCCTCGGCGAAGGCCAACCTCAAGCCGGTGCCCTCCGAACCCGCGCCCAAGAAGGTCACACCGGCGAAGGCCGCCGGCAAGCCCGCGGCCAAGAAGGCCGCCGGGCGGCGTGCCGGCGCGGCCGAGTTGCGCAGCACCAACTGAGAACCGTGTGAGCCGCCCTTGAGCATCGTCACGTCGTTACAACGATCGACGCCGCTGCGGGCTCTCACGACAGTCCTCGACATCGCGGCCATTCCGCTGCGCGAGGGCGCCCGCGCGCTCACGGGCGACCTGCCCCACGAAACGCTGAGCCGGCGCTGCTGGCGGGGTGAGAGCCGCGCCTGGATCGAGGTGCGCGGCCTGGAGGATCGGGACCCCGGTGAACTCGGGCAAGCCGTGCTCGACGCGGTCCTGGCCCACCCCGGCGTCACCGCGGCCAGCCTGAACCACCCCTTGTCGCGGGTGGTCGTCACCCTCGGCGACGGCGATACCTCGCTGCGCGACCTTTGCCGCGTCATCGACGACGCCGAAAAGCGTTGCCGCGCAACGAACAAAGCGTCGTCCACCACCCTCCCCGGCGACGGAGTGGTGGCGGCGACCAGGGCCGTGACGCTGGCCGCCAACGCCGCGGGGCTGGGCGTCGCGCTGGCCGGCCGGGCGCTGCGCTGGCCGCGGTTGCCCATCGGCGTCCAGGCGCCCGTCGTGGCGCTGGACTATCAGCCCTGGCTGCGGCGCCTGCTCGAGGACCGCATCGGCGGGCCCGCGACGGACACGATGCTGACGCTGGCCATGGCGGCGGCGGAAACCGTCACGCTGGCCCCGGCGTCGCTGTCGGTCGGCCTGCTGATGCAGTCGCTGAAGGCCGCCGAATGCCGCGCCGAGGCGGCGGCGTGGCGCAGGCACGAACCCGAGCTGGCCCGCTACGCCGACCAACCGCCCGGCGGCCCATCGCCGCCGAAGCCGCCCCGCGCCCGAGCGGTGGAACGCAACGCCGGCCGGTTCGCGCTCGTCCAGGCGCTCGGCGCCGGGCTGGTCGGCGCCACCACCCGCAACCTGAACATGGCCGCCACTGCGGTGCTGGTGACCGCCCCCAAGGCCAGCCGCACCACCCCCGAGGCGTTCGCGGCGGCGCTGGGGCGCGGGCTGGCGGACCACCACGCGGTGCTGTCGTTGCGGCCCGACGCGCTGCGCCGCCTGGACCGCGTCGACGCGATCGTCATCGACCCGCGGGTGTTGTGCACCACCGGGCTGCGGGTGGCCCGCATCCGCGGCGCGCGCGAGCTCGAGCTGTCCACCGCGTGGGACCGCGCCCAGCTGGTGCTGGAGCGCAACGGGCACCGGCCGGGCTGGCACCGGGTGCCCGGGGTGTCGCCCGGTGAACCGGGCGCGGCGGTCGAGGCGCTGTTCCGCCCCGGCCACGACCCGTTGGCGTCGGCCGTGGTCGCCGAGGCGCACCGCACGGGAGCCGAGCTGGTCTCGGTCGACGTCGATTCGCTGGGCGAATTGCGGCCCGCGTTCGACGACTTGAAGCCGGTGCGGGGCAAGGGCTCCATCGACGACGCCCTGGCCCGCGCGGTGGCGGACCTGCAGCGGGCCGGTCGCACCGTGGCGGTGCTGTCAGCGCTTGGCGCGCAGGCGATTTCGGCCGCCGACGTGGCCCTGGGCGTGCTGCCGCAACCCGGCGCGGGCCCTCCGCCCTGGTGCGCCGATCTGCTGCTGCCCGACCTCGCCGCCGCGTGGCGGGTGCTGCACGCGCTTCCGGCGGCCAAGGCCGCCACCCAGCGCGGCGCCGGGATCTCGGCCGGTGCGACGGCCATGGGCTCGCTGCTGATGATCCCCGGCGTCCGCGGCCTGGGTCCCGGCCCGGTGACAACCGGCGCGGCCGCGGGTGCGCTGTCCGGGTACCTGCTGGCGCGCGGGGCCATGGCCGCGGAACCGCCGCGGCCGGCGTCCGCGCACGAGTGGCACGCGATGTCGGTCGATCAGGTGCGCAGGGCGTTGCCGCCCCCCGACTCGGAGGCGGACGCCCGGCCCGCCGGGCGGGTCGACGCGCCCCCGAACGCGGTCTGGCAGCTGCTCAAGGCCGTCCGCGCCGAGCTGACCGACCCGCTCACCCCGGTGCTCGCGCTCGGGTCGGCCGCCAGCGCGGTGCTCGGTTCGCCCGTCGACGCCGTCCTGGTCTTCTCGGTGCTGACCGGGAACTCCATCCTGGCGGCCAGTCAGCGGCTGCGCGCCGAGAACCGCCTGAACCGCCTCCTCGAGCAGCAGATCCCGCCGGCCAGGAAGGTCGGGACCGGTCCCGACGGGGAGCGGGTGTACACCGACGTCCTCGCGGCGCAGCTGCGCCCCGGCGACGTCATCGAGATCCGGACGCACGAGGTGGTGCCCGCCGACGCCCGGATCGTCGAGGAGGTCGATGTCGAGGTCGACGAGTCGACCCTCACCGGCGAGTCGCTGTCGGTGGAGAAGCAGGTCGACGCGACACCGGGCGCCGACCTCGCCGAGCGCCGCTGCATGCTGTACGCCGGGACCACCGTGGTGGCCGGCACCGCGGTCGCCCTGGTGACCGCGGTGGGGGCCGACACGCAGGAACGCCGGGCCGCCGAGCTGGTGTCGGGCGACCTGTCGTCGGACATCGGCCTGCAGCACCAGCTCAGCCAGCTCACGAACCGGGCCTTCCCCGTCAGCGTGGCCGGCGGGGCGCTGGTGGGCGGCCTGGGGCTGTTGCGCGGAACCGCCCTGCGCCAGGCGGTGGCCAGCGGCATCGCCATCGCCGTGGCGGCGGTGCCCGAGGGCATGCCGCTGGTGGCGACGCTGGCGCAGTCGGCGTCGGCGCGACGGCTGACCAAGTTCGGCGCGCTGGTCCGCGTGCCCCGCTCGGTGGAGGCGCTCGGCCGCATCGACGTGGTCTGCTTCGACAAGACCGGAACCCTCAGCGAGAACCGCCTGCGGGTCGCGCAGGTCCGCCCGGCGCCGGGGCATTCGCCCGAGGAGGTGCTGCACGATGCCGCGCACGCCGCGCCGGCGGCCAACGGCAACCCGCAGGTGCACGCCACCGACGTCGCCATCGTCGAGGCGGCCACGCGTTCGCTCAACGGCTCCACGCCGGACACCGACTCGGACGCCCACCTGCCCTTCCGCTCCGGGCGGTCGTTCTCGGCCTCCATCACCGGCACCGAGCTGACCGTCAAGGGCGCGCCCGAGGTGGTGCTGGCGGCCTGCGAGAACGCCGACCAGAGCGTCGAGGAAACCGTGTCCGAGCTGGCCACCGGCGGCCTGCGGGTGATCGCCGTGGCGCGGCGCCGGCTGACGCCGCAACAGGCCCGGGCGATCCGGGAAGATCCCGACGACATCGCGGAACTCTGCCGCGACGGGCTGACGCTGACCGGTTTCCTGGGCCTGTCCGACACCCCGCGCGCCGAGGCGGCCGGGTTGCTCGCGAACCTGCGCGACCAGGGGGTGGGCGTCAAACTGATCACGGGCGACCACCCGATCACCGCGCTGGCGATCGCCCGGGAGCTGGGCCTGGCGGTCACCGACGCGCAGGTGATCAGCGGTGCCGAGTGGGACTCGCTGTCACGCAAGGACCAGGCGCGGGTCGTGACCGAGCGGGTGATCTTCGCCCGGATGACGCCCGAGAACAAGGTGCAGGTCGTTCAGACGCTCGAGGGTGCCGGCGTGCTGTGCGCGATGGTCGGCGACGGCTCCAACGACGCGGCCGCCATCCGCGCCGCCACCGTCGGCATCGGGGTGGTGTCCGGCGGCAGCGACCCGGCCCACATGGCGGCCGACGTCGTCCTGGTCGACGCCCGGATCGAGGCGCTGGTGGAGGCGATCGCGGAGGGCCGCCAGCTGTGGCAGCGGGTGCAGGCGGCCGTGTCGGTGCTGCTCGGCGGCAATGCCGGGGAGGTGCTGTTCGCCGTCATCGGCAGCGCGATCACCGGCACGTCGCCGCTGAACACCCGGCAGCTGCTGCTGGTGAACATGATGACCGACGCGCTGCCGGCCGCGGCCCTCGCGGTCAGCGAGCCCAGCGGCCCGGTCGATTCGGGTCTGCGCGGGCCCGATCAGCCCGCGCTGTGGCGCGCCGTGGCGATCCGCGGGGTCACCACCGCCGCGGCGACGACGGCGGCGTGGGCGATGGCGAGCGTCACGGGCCGCCCGCAGCGGGCATCCACCGTCGCGCTGGTCGCGCTGGTGGGGGCCGAACTGGGTCAGACGCTGCTGGATTCGCGCGCCCCGCTGGTGGTGCTCACCGCGGTGGGTTCGCTGGGGGCGATGGGAACGTTGATCAGCATCCCGGTGGTCAGCCAGTTGCTTGGCTGCACACCACTGGGTCCGGTCGGCTGGGGACAGGCCCTGGGCGCCGCGGCTGGAGCGACCGTCGGGGTGGCCGTCCTGACCCGTGTTGCGGAAGGTTGGGGCACGCGGCTCCTGCCGGACACGCCGCCACCCGGGCCTGACGCGCCCGCGACGAACGGGGAACCGCCCGATCGGACTGCCGAATCTCCACCACCCCGACCCGCCAGAGCAGCGCATAAAGTTCGACCAGGGGCACCTTCAGCACCGAGGCAATCGACGAAACTAGCGGATCGCCCCCGAGGTCGGTCATCGTCGACATAGGTCCGACGTTGGCCTCGCGACCCGGCGGGGCGGCAAACCCTTAGTTACTGGAAGGCAAATGATGGCCGAAAAGAAGACGCGCAGGGGGACCTCGCAGCACGACGCGGTCCAGAAGATCCGCGAGGGCGAAACCTTCGTGGTGAACGTGCCGGTGGTGGGGCAGGTGGAGATTCCGCGCCCGGAGCAATTGGCCTATTACGGCGGCCTGGCCGCGCTGGCCGCGTTCGAGCTCATCGACTGGCCGGTCGCCCTGGTCATCGCCGCCGGCCACGTCATGGCGAGCAATCACCACAACAAGCTCCTCGAGGAGCTCGGCGAGGCGATGGAAGAGGCCTGAGCTCGTCGCTCAGGCGCCGGCGACGGCGCGGTCGAACCGCAGGGTGACCCGGGTGCCTCCCGGGGTGCGTACGGTGTCCACGCCGTCGGCCAGGCCGCCGATCAGCGTCAGCCCGCGGCCGCGCCGCCTGTTACGCAGGCTGGCCGAGGAGTCGCCGACCCAGCGCCCGCTGTCGCTGACGGTCACCGCGACGGTGTCGTCGCGCAGGAAGGCCTCGACGGTCACGGTCTTGCGGGGCTGGCTGTGGCTGCCGTGCTCGATCGCATTGGTCACCGCTTCCCCGGTCGCCAGCAGGATGTCCTCCTCACGCCCCGGCTCGACGGCGATGCTGTCCAACCAGCCCCGCAGCTGCCTGCGTGCGACGGGGATCTGCGCCGGCGCGGCCGGCAGCACCGTGGCGAAGCTGCGCGCGGCCGCGTGGCTGGGCCGCAACGCGAGCACCACCACGTCGTCGCGATAGCCCGTCGGCGGCGTCATCCGGGCCAGCAACTCGGTGCAGACGGCGTCGACCGGCAGCCCGGCGCACCCGGCGGCCGCGGCCTTGAGGCGGGCGAAGCCGTCGTCGAGGGTCTCCCCGGCCCGCTCGATGAGCCCGTCGGTGTACAGCAGGATCATGCTTCCGGGCGTCAGCTCGGCCGTCGCGGTGGCGCCGTCCGGGTGGGCATCCTCGACCGCCACCGGGGGGCGGCGGCCCGACTCGAGGAAGACCGGCTCGCCGTCGGCAGGGACGAGCAACGGGTAGGGATGCCCGGCGCAGCTGTAGCTCACGGTGGCGCCCCCGGAGCCGGCCCCGGTATCAATGAGCGCGTAGGCCACCGTCGCGCAGCGGGCGCCGGTGACGCTGGCCGCGTACCTGTCCAGCGCGGCCAGCACCGCGAGCGGTTCGGCGGCGGTGAGCGCCGAGGCGGCCACCGCGGCGCGCAGCCTGCTCATCACGATCGCGGCGGCCAGGCCGTGCCCGACGACGTCGCCGACCGAGATCCCGATCAGGCCCGCGCGCCCGAGCGGGGTGACCGAGTACCAGTCGCCGCCGACCCGCATCGCTTCGCCGGCCGGCTGGTAGACCGCCGCCACGACCGCGGCGGTCGAGCTGCGATCCAGGTCGAGCAGATGCTCCTGGAAGTCGACGGCGATACGGTGTTCACGCGCCATCACCCGGACCCGATCCAGCGCCGAGGCGGTCAGCTCCGCCATCCGGCCGAACGTTTCGAGGTCGCCGGGGTCGAACTGCCGCGGCGTGGGCCACAGCAGCAGCAGCGCGCCGATGACGCGACCGGTGTTGTCCCGCAAGGGATGCGCAACGCAGGCGCGCACGCTGGCGGCGGTGTCGCGTACGGCGTGCTGGTAGCGCGGGGGCAGGTCGAAGGTGTCGGGGACGACCATCGGCTCCCCCCCGCTGATGACGTCGGCCCCGATCAACGGCGAGTCGAGGGCGGCCACATGGTAGCGGTCCCGCACCTCCACGGGCAGGTCGCCGGCGTATTCGAAGCGGACGTGGTGTTCCCCGTCGAGCACCCCGATCGTCACCGCGGCGGGATCGTCCGAACCCGACGGGTGGCCGATCAACGCGTCCAGAATGCCGGCCACCGAGTCGGTGGTCTGCAGGGCGGCGTCGAGCTGCGCCAGGTCGAGTTGCGCCTCGCGCCGCTGGCGGTCGCGCTCGCGGGCGACCGCCGCCAACCGCGACGCCACCCGGTCGACCAGCTCCTGGGAGCGGAACGGCTTGGGCAGGTAGTCGTCGGCCCCGCCCGCGTAGCCCTCGTCGACGGCCTCGGCGCCGGCCCGGGCCGACAACATGAGGACCGGTGTGGCGGCCAGCGCCGGGTCCGCGCGGATCGCGGCGACCAGCTCGAAGCCGCTGAGGCCCGGCATCATGACGTCCGTCACGATCGCGTCCGGGTGCAGCTCTTTGGTGATGGCCAGGGCCGACTCGCCGTCGGCGACCAGGACGGTCTCCCAGTGGGCGGACAGTACGTGGTCCAGGTGCGCGCGCATGTCGGCGTTGTCGTCCGCGATCAGCACCAATTGGCGGGGGCCGTCGGCCACCGGTTGTGCGGGCGCCGCCAGCCACTGATCCGCCTCGACCACATACGGATTGCTCTCGTCCGGCATGGCGGCGGGGGGTGGGCCGGTCGCCGCGCTCCCGATGGACCGCGGCAGCCGGATGGTGACCGCCGTTCCGCGGTCCAGTTCGCTGTCGATCTCCACCGTCCCGCGTTGCAATTCGACGAGCCCGCGCACCAGCGACAGCCCGATTCCGGTGCCCTCCACGCTGCGCCCGCGCACGTTCTCGGCCCGGTAGAAGCGTTCGAACAGCCGGTCCAGGTCCTCGGGCGCGATGCCGACTCCGGTGTCGCGCATCGTGATTCGGCATTGGTCGGCTTCGGCGCGCACCTCGACCGAAATGGAGCCCCTCAGGGTGTATTTGACGGCGTTGGACAGCAGGTTGAGGACGATCGTTTCCCACATGCCCGGATCGATGTCGGCCAGCGCGGGACCGCAGTCCAGCACGAGATCCAACCCCGCCCGCTGGCACAACTCGGTGAACGACGACGCGATGTGCTGGGTGAGCGCGCCGATGTCGGTGCACACCAGCTTTGCGTTCGCCCGGCCCGCTTCGATGCGGGAGAAATCGAGCAGCGAGTCGACCAGGCGCAGCAGGCGGCGCGCATTGCGCCCCGCGACGCTCAGCCGATCGGCCAGCACACTCTCCGGCGGCGCATCGGCCAGCGCGTCATCGAGCGGCCCGAGCAAAAGCGTGAGGGGCGTGCGGAATTCGTGGCTGACGTTGGTGAGAAACGCCGTCTTGGCCCGATCCAGCTCGGCGAGCGCGTCCGCCCGTTGCCGCTGCTGCTCGTAGGAGACGGCGGACGCCAGCGCGGAGGACAGCTGGTCGGCGAGCAGCTGGCAGAACCCGCGGTACATCGAATCAAGCGGGCGCCGCGGGCTCGCCCCGATCACCAGCGCCCCGGTGTTGGCGCCCTCACCCAACGGCAACACCAGGGCCTCCCGCGGGGAGTTCTCGCCGAGAACGGTTGCGATGCCGGGCATCACGTCTTCCAGCCGGTCGATGAGCTGTGCGGTCGTCCGCGAGCGTGGCGCCGTGGCCGGCCCCGTCAGCTCCGCCAGCGAGCGCGGCAGCAGCTCACGGATCGAGGGCGTCGCGCCGCTCAGCGCGCCGTCCAGGTACACGGCGATGAACGGCAGGTCCAAGGGTTGCGCGCCGCACACCGAGACGGCGCTTTGCACGGCGTTCTCGATGCCGTGGGTTTCCAGGACTGCGCTGGCCACCGCATTGAGCAGGTGGAGGCGGCGCTCGCTCAACACCCGCTCGGTGGTTTCCCGGACGGCGCAGAAGATTCCGTAAACGTCTCCGCCGCTGGCGATCAGCGGGCTGTAGCTGAAGGTGAAGTACCGCTCCTCGGGCCGGTCGCCGGTCATCAGCGGCAACATCAGGTCGTCGGACCAGGTCGCGACGCCGGTGTCGATGACGCTGTTGAGCATCGGCTGAATCTGTCCCCAGATCTCCCACCACACCTGTTCCGCGGGGCGCCCCAGGGCGGCCGGATGCTTGTTGCCCAGGATCTGCGCGTAGGCGTCGTTGTACATCAGGAACAGGTCCGCCGGCCCCAGCCACAGCACGATGGGAAACCGCGACGTCAAGGTGACGGCCACCGCCGCCCGCGCCTCGGCCGACCATGCGTCCGGCGCTCCCAGGGGATGGTTCGCCCAGTCGAACTCGGCGAACCGGCGGCCCATCTCACCGCCTAAGGCGGCCGCGGCCGCCAGATCAGCCGGCAGGCCGGGGTTCATTGCCGGCGGTTGCACTGCAACGCATCGGCCAGCGTCGGAGAGATCTCGAGGATGCGGTCCAGCTCGGTCACCTGGATCGGGCGGAGCACCTGGTCGTGATCGGCCACCAGACGGACTGACGTACCGGCCGCCTTCCCTTCCTCGTGACACTCGAGCACCGCGTTCAACGCCGCGCTTCCGAAGAAAGTGACCGACTGCAGGTCGACGACCACCAGCCGCTCCGGGTGGGTCGCGGCCACCTGCAGCGCGGCGGTGAGGTGTGTGGCGAGCTCGCCCACGTTGCTGGAGTCGACATCACCCTTGACGCGCACCACTACCGCATCCCCATTGGCCTCGTGGCCGACCGCCAACACTTCCATGCCCTTCCCCGACTTCGTGCGTCCGCATACCGCGCTGGTTACCCAGCGGGCTCGTCGGGAATCCTTTCGTGCACAGTCAACAACAGATGGTCGAACTGATTTTGCACGGCGGGCCCCGGGGCCATCACCGTGGTCACTTCGCTAAGCAGTTGCTTCGCCAACGAGCGCAGCTTCACGTTGGTCTCCTGCGAACGCCACTGCAGCACGCGAAAGGCTTGCTCGGCGCTGACCCGGTAGACGTACATCAGCACCCCCTTGGCCTGCTCGATGGCGGCACGATTCTCGAACAGGTCGGGCAGGGCCGCGTCGAGCACCTCTTGGCGGGCCTCGTCGAAGGTGTCGGTCAGGTCGATGTAATAGCCGGCGGTTCCCACCACCGCGCCCGACTCGTCGAGCATCCGGTCGGCCACCACGATCGCATCGTGCACGTTGCCCGCGGTGTCCAGGAACCGGTGCCGGCTGGAAAACGATTCCGCCGACTGCAACGCGTAGTCGAGCAACTCCTGAACGTGCGCGCGGTCGTCGGGATGCTTGTGCGATAGCAGCAGTTTCGTCGTCGGCTCGACGGCCCCCGGCTCGTAGCCGTGCATCCTGGCCACCTCGTCGGACCATTCCCAACGTTGGCCGACGAACCAGAACCGGAAGGCGCCGACGTTCAAATGCTGCGCGGCTACCTCAATTGCGCTGGTCGGCTGCTCGTGGTTGCCCGCGGGTTGCACGTTTACATCCTGCCATCCGGTGGGTATCCCGGGCTACCGCTTGAGGGGGTAACGTCGCGTGCGGACCATCCACAAGACGCGGGAGCGCACGCCGAGTGCGCTGAGAGGACGGCTGGGGCCGTCGACCGTACGAACCTGACCGGGTAATGCCGGCGTAGGGAGATGACACAACATGACCGTCACCGTCGAGCCGTCCGTCACCACCGGCCCCATCGCGGGCAGCAGCAAGGCCTACCGCGAGCTGGACGGGGTGCCCGGCGCGCGCGTCCCGTTCCGGCGGGTCAACCTGTCGACCGGAGACCACTTCGACCTGTACGACACGTCCGGGCCCTACACCGATCCGGACGCGGTGATCGACCTGGCGGCCGGCCTGCCGCCGCGGCCCGGGGTGGTGCGTGACCGCGGCACCCAGCTGCAGCGCGCCCGCGCCGGCGAGATCACCGCCGAGATGGCGTACATCGCCGCCCGCGAGGAGATGCCCGCCGAGCTGGTGCGCGACGAGGTCGCCCGCGGCCGCGCGGTGATCCCGGCCAACCACAACCATCCCGAGAGCGAGCCGATGATCATCGGCAAGGCGTTCGCGGTCAAGGTCAACGCCAACATCGGCAACTCGGCGGTGACGTCGTCCATCGCCGAGGAGGTCGACAAGATGGTGTGGGCGACCCGCTGGGGCGCCGACACCATCATGGACCTGTCCACCGGCAAGAACATCCACGAAACCCGCGAATGGATCCTGCGCAATTCCCCGGTACCGGTCGGCACCGTGCCGATCTACCAGGCGCTGGAGAAGGTCAACGGCGATCCGACCGAGCTGACCTGGGAGATCTACCGCGACACCGTGATCGAGCAGTGCGAGCAGGGCGTGGACTACATGACCGTGCACGCCGGCGTGCTGCTGCGGTACGTGCCGCTGACCGCCAAGCGGGTCACCGGCATCGTGTCGCGCGGCGGGTCGATCATGGCGGCTTGGTGCCTGGCGCATCACCGGGAGTCGTTCCTCTACACCAACTTCGAGGAACTCTGCGACATCTTCGCGCGCTACGACGTCACGTTCTCCCTCGGCGACGGGCTGCGCCCCGGCTCGATCGCCGACGCCAACGACGCCGCGCAGTTCGCCGAGCTGCGCACCCTGGGCGAGCTGACCACGATCGCGAAAGCTCATGGCGCACAGGTGATGATCGAAGGTCCCGGGCACATCCCGATGCACAAGATCGTCGAGAACGTGCGGCTGGAAGAGGAGCTGTGCGAGGAGGCCCCGTTCTACACGCTGGGCCCGCTGGCGACCGACATCGCGCCGGCCTACGACCACATCACCTCGGCCATCGGCGCGGCGATCATCGCCCAGGCCGGCACCGCGATGTTGTGCTACGTGACGCCGAAAGAACACCTCGGGCTGCCGGACCGCAAGGACGTCAAGGACGGCGTGATCGCCTACAAGATCGCCGCGCACTCCGCCGACCTGGCCAAGGGGCACCCCCGCGCCCAGGAACGCGACGACGCCTTGAGCACCGCACGTTTCGAGTTCCGCTGGAACGACCAGTTCGCGTTGTCGCTGGACCCCGACACCGCACGGGAATTCCACGACGAGACGCTGCCGGCCGAGCCGGCCAAGACCGCACACTTCTGCTCGATGTGCGGGCCGAAGTTCTGCTCGATGCGAATCACGCAGGATGTGCGCGACTTTGCCGCCAAGCACGGTCTCGAGACCGAAGAGGACATCGAGGCGATGATGAGCGAGGGCATGGCCGAGAAGTCACGCGAGTTCGCCGAGCACGGCAATCGGGTGTACCTGCCGATCACCCAGCGGTGATCGCAAGCGCGGCGGAGCCGGGCGAAGCGGGTCGCCGCTCATCCGACCCAGTGAGTTTCCTGCCGCTGCCGCCGCCGGGCGCCACGCCGCTGCGCGTGCTGACCATCGCCGGGTCGGACTCGGGGGGCGGCGCGGGCATCCAGGCAGACATGCGCACCATGGCGCTGCTCGGCGTGCACGCCTGCGTCGCGGTGACCGCGGTCACCGTCCAGAACACCTTGGGTGTCAAGGGCTTTCACGAGGTGCCCGGCGACGTCGTCGCCGCCCAGATCGAGGCCGTGGTCACCGACATCGGCATCCACGCCGCCAAGACCGGGATGCTGGCGTCGTCGGACATCATCGCGGCGGTGGCCGCCGCCTGGCGCTCGCTGGGTCTGGCGGGCTCGTCGGTCCCGCTCGTCGTCGACCCGGTCTGCGCGTCCATGCACGGCGACGCCCTGCTGGCGCCGTCCGCGCTGGATTCGCTTCGCGACCAACTGTTTCCGCTGGCCGCGCTGGTGACGCCGAACCTGGACGAGGTGCGGCTCCTTGTCGATATCGACGTCGTCGACCCGGCATCGCAGCGCGCGGCGGCCAAGGCGCTGCACGCGCTGGGCCCGCGGTGGGTGTTGGTCAAGGGCGGGCACCTGCGGTCGTCGGACCGCAGCTGCGACCTGCTCTACGACGGCGCCGACTTCCACGAGTTCGACTCGGAACGGTTGCCCACCGGCAACGACCACGGCGGCGGCGACACGCTCGCGAGCGCGGTCGCCTGCGCGCTGGCGCACGGCTTCACGATGCCCGACGCGGTCGCCTTCGGAAAGCGTTGGGTCACCGAGTGCTTGCGCGCCGCCTACCCGTTGGGCGGCGGCCACGGCCCTGTCTCGCCGCTGTTCAGGCTCGCATGAGCGCCCACGCATGAACCTGGACCAAATCGCCGGTGTGGCACACGAACCCGAGGGATCGCCGGCCGGCGTCGTGGTCCTCACCCACGGCGCCGGTGGCGACCGGGATTCCCCTCTGCTGCAACAGGTTTGCGACGAATGGGCGCGCCGCGGCTGGCTCGCCGTGCGGTACAACCTGCCTTACCGTCGGCGCCGGCCCAAGGGTCCGCCGTCCGGTTCGGCGGCCACCGACCGCGCGGGTATCGTCGAGGCGCTCGCGGTGTGCCGCGGCCTGTCCGGCGGCCCGCTGGTCGCCGGCGGGCATTCCTACGGCGGCCGGCAGACCTCCATGGTGGTCGCCTCCGGGGAGATCGCGGTGGACCTGCTGATCCTGTTCTCCTACCCGGTGCACCCGCCGGGCAAGCCCGAGCGGGCGCGCACCGAGCACCTGCCCGACATCCGCGTGCCCACCGTGTTCACCCACGGAACGTCGGATCCGTTCGGTACCCCGGGCGAGCTGCGGGACGCCGCGGCGCTGATCGCAGCGCCGACCGAGGTCGTCGAGATCACCGGCGCCCGCCACGATCTGCGCTCGAAGACGCTGGATGTGCCCGCGCTCGCGGTCGACGCCGCGCTGCGGCTGCTTGCCTGAAGGGATCGCGCATGTTGGAAAAACTTCGCCGAGTGCTCGAATATCGACTCAGCGTCGCCCAGCTGATGGCCATCGGAATCATCCTCGGCACCCCCTACCTGCTGGTGGGCACCATCTGGTCGACGACCCATACCGAGCATCTGCACCAGATGCACGGCGTCGACCTGGCGGTGTCCTTCCTCGGGTCGATCGTGTCGTGGCCGGTGCTGCTCTTCGCCAACGTCTGCATGACCTGATAGACAGTCAAGACTGGACAGTTTTAGCTGTCTAATTTAGGCTGAGGTCATGGACGGCATCGGTGACTCCGCCGTGACGGCCGCGCGGGACCTACGCGTGTTGTTCAGCCGGTTGCGGCGGAGGTTGCGGAATCTCGGGGTCGACGATGACCTGACGCCGTCCCAGACCGCGGTGCTCACCCGCCTCTGGAAGGAGGGACCGTCGTCGGCCAGCGCGCTGGCCGGTGCCGAGCGGGTGCGTCCGCAGTCGATGGCCACCATCGTGGCCGCGCTCGAGCAACGCGGGCTCATCGCGCGCACTTCCGACCCCGAAGACGGCCGCCGCCAGGTGGTTTCGTTGACCACCGCGGGCCGGCGGCGCGCCGAGAGCGATCGTCAAGTGCGGGAGGAGTGGCTGGCACGCGCCATTCAGGAGCGGTATTCCGAGCGGGAACGCCGCACCATTCTCGATGCGCTATCGCTGCTCGAGCGTCTGACCGAGTCATGAGAGGGGAATCGCCGCAATGGAATTGGGTGTGCACTTCATCGATTTTCTGCCGGGGGATCCGGCAAGCCTAGGCCCGACGGTGGCCGACGCGGCCAAGGCCGCCGAGCAGGGCGGCGCCACGCTGTTTACGCTGGCCGACCACTTCTTCCAGATGGAAAACGTTGGGCGAGCTGAGGATCCGTTCCTGGAGGGCTACACATCGTTGGGCTTTGTGGCCGGACAGACCACGACCATCGACCTGGCCCTGCTGGTCACCGGGGTCACCTACCGTCACCCCGGCGTGCTCGTGAAAACGGCCGCCACGCTGGACGTGCTGTCGCAGGGCCGGTCGATGCTGGGCCTCGGCGCGGCATGGTACGACCGCGAACACATCGCGCTCGGGATTCCGTATCCTCCGCTGCGCGAGCGGTTCGAGATGGTGGAGGAGACGCTGCAGATCTGCCGGCAGATGTGGAGCGACGACGACGGGCCGTACCACGGCAAGCACTACCAGCTGGCCGAGACGATCTGCGTGCCGCAACCGATTCGGCGGCCGCCGATCCTGATCGGCGGTGACGGCGAGAAGAAGACGCTGCGGCTGGTGGCGCAGTACGCCGACATCTGGAACAGCACGACTACCGATGTCGACGAACTCGCGCACAAGGTCGAGGTGCTCAGCCGGCACTGCGACGCGGTGGGCCGGGATCCGCGCGAGATCCGCAAGACGGTCGGCCTTTTCGTCGACCCCTTCGCGGACACCGCGAGTTTCCTGAAGACCGTGCAACGCTGCGCCGAGTTGGGCTTCGAGTTGATCAATCTCGGCCCCTTCCCAGGAAACCCCGACCCCGTCGGTTTCATCCGCCGCCTCGGCGACGAGGTGGTGCCCAAGATTGCCGAAATCGCCTGAGCGCTAACCCGGGTACCGCGAATAGCAGGCGTCCATGTTGCCCGTGACGCCGCCCCGGAAGGCGGCGATGCGGGTGAACCCGGCCGGTACGCTGATGCCGTCGGCGTCGCTGGCGACCAGGTGGTTGGTGAGCAGGCCGGAGACGGCCTCGTCGAGGTCGCCGGCGGTCAGCACCAGCTGCTTCTGGGAGGGCAGTTCGATCGGTTCGGCCATCTTGCGGTGCACGACCCCGGTCAGGCAGGCGGTGCGCAGCGCGGTCCAGGGGCTCTGCATGGCCAGCCCCCGATCGTGTTGCACGGCCAACGCGTACCTCGACATCACCATCGACAGCGCGGTGTCGTCCCCTTGCGGCAGCGTGCGCTCACTCTCGGCGGCCACCTGGCCCGCCTTCGCGAGTCCGGGGAGGTCGACCACGATGGTGTTGGTGGCCGGGCAGTAGGACGCCGGCGGGCTGGGCTTGGCGTCCGGGCAATCGGCGGGTTTGTAGGACAGCGTCGGCGCATTCTTCGGGGAGAAGATCTTGCCCAGCAGCTCCATGAGCGTCGACAGCGTGTCTTCGTTGATGGGGACCTCTCCGGTCTCCGGATCCCCGCTGTTGTCGAGCCGCAGGGCGGTCGGCAAGTCGCCGCGGCGCTGCTCGATCTCCTGCTTGTTGATAAGCGCGCACGCCGGGGCGCCATCGATGAAGCCCATCTGGAACGCGCTGATCCGATCCAGGGCCGATCCGTGCTCGTCGTCGTTTTGGGTGTCGGCGTCCATGACGGGGTCGCGGGTGGTGATGATGCCGGCCAGCACGTGGTCGAGCCCGTCGGCGGTGCTCAGCGTGAAGCGGGGCGATTTCCCGTCCGCGACCCAATACAGGTAGACCCCGGCGAAGCAATCGGCCTGCTGCTCGCGAACGATGGTCGGGTCTTTTCTCGTCACAAGTTTGGCCATCTGCTGCAGGGCGTGGCCGAATTCGTGCGCCAACACGCCGGTGACGGACATATCGCCGAAATAGCGCTGCGCGACGGCCATGAACACGGTGCGGTCCCAGGCGATCAAGTTACAGCGGCCGGTGAAGAAGGCGTTGACGAGCTTGTAGGTGTCGTTGAAACAAACGATCGGGCTGCGCGGATCCTCCGAGTCGTAGGACACCATCTTCTCGACCGGAACGAAAGTCCCTTTGAGCGATTCGCTGTATACCGACTTCCAGTACTCCTCGATGTCGTTGATCGAGAGCAACGCCAGCTTGTCGATCGGCCCGTTGTCGGTGTTGAGCACCTTGCCGGTGGGGCTCGGTGCGTTCGACCGGATTCCGCTGGGGCCGTTGGTCGCCGGCAGGCCGCCCACCCGGAACGGGTCGTTGAGCATCGACAGGGCGCGCCCGTCGATGAAGGTGGTGCACCCGGCCACCACAAGTACCGCCCCGGCGCAGGCGATTGCCGCCTTGAGACGTCGACTCGGCCCGCGCTTGTCCATGAACGACCTCATCCCGACCGGGCTGCAGGGCAGCATCAAAGGGACCTCATTCTAAATCCCCTGGCAAACTCTGACAGCAGAAATGTACCTTGGGTTACCCGTCGCGAAACGCCAACGGGCGGGGGGTATTCGGGACGCGAAATGCCGGTGCCCGGGCGCCCTATCATCACCCCTTTGGAAGGCGTGTGGTCGGCGGCCTATCGGCTTACACTTCCGCAATGTTCTCGGAGACGCGCTACGCGATGAACGGGGACTCGCGCGTCGCCTACCGCGCGTCGCGTGAAGGCCCTCGTGACATCGTGTTCGTCTGTCCCCCCTTCACAAACTGTGAAGTCGTCCCCGAACTGCCGTCTACTTCGACCAGCCGGGCGCGGGGGCGTCCGATCCCGCAACGCCGACCTTGGAGCTACGGGCCGACAGCATCACCGCGGTGCTGGACGATCTTGGTATCGGCGAAGCCGTCCTCGTCGCCGTCGACGGCGCATTCCCGCAATCGGCGCTGTTCGCAGCCACATACCCCACCCGCACAGCCGCGCTGATCGTGCTGGAGGGCTACGCGGATCCGCTTTTTGAACGCACCGGGCGGTCCACACCCGAGAAGCTCCCCGCCGCCGCGGTCGCCACGTGGAGCACCGGGGAGATTGCCCATCTCGCCAACCCGGACATGCCGTGGAACGAGGAAATTCGGGCCACCTGCTCGCCACCGTGTTGTTCACCGACATCGTCGACTCGACGCGCCGGGCGGCGCAGATGGGCGACCGCGACTGGCGCGCACTGCTCGACGCGCACGACGCTGTGATGAGTGCGAGGTCCGCGGCGACGACATCGGCGGGATCGGCGTGCACATCGGGGCGCGCGTCAGCGCACTGGCAGGACCGGACGAGGTGCTCGTGTCGAGTACGCTGCGCGACCTGGTGATCGGGTCCGGACTCGAGTTCGAGGACCGCGGCGCGCACGAACTCAAGGGGGTGCCCGGTGAGTGGAGGTTGTTCGCCGTGGCTTCTCGGTGAATTCTTTACCGGCCGTCAGAACGGTGGGGGGTCGTCGTCACTGTCGGTGGGTGGCGCCAGCGCGAAATAGTCACGGCGCAAACGTTTTCGGGCCAGACGGTTTTGGTGGTTGTGGTGGCGTTCGGTGGCGATGCGCGTGGCGCGGTCTTGGGCGCGGGTGCGGCGCCGCCGGGGCATCATCGCGGTGCGCTCGCCGCAGCGATCGGTGGTTGGCGCCGCGAGCCTCGGGGCGTCGCCGGTGGGCGCGCACAAGCTGGGGAACAACAGCGCGCTGCCCGGCGTGGTGACGTAGGTGTGCCCGTCGGGCAGCCGCCAAATTAGGGTCCCGTCGGGCAGCTGTTCGTCGCGCCACTGCCAAAACGTTTTTAGCAAATGATGTTGTCGACAAAGGCATTTCAAGTTCGACGCATGCGTGGCGCCCCCGTCGGCGTAGGGAATCGTATGGTCCACGTCGCACTGCACCGCGGGGCGGTCACAACCGGGAGCTCGGCAGGTCAGATCGCGGCAGCGCACGAAGTCGGCCAGCGCCTTGGAGGGCACATAGCCGTTCTCCGGCGGGGCGTCGCCCGGGTGGATCAGCGGCATCAGCTTGGCCGAGGCCGCCAGCTCGGCCACCAGTTCGGGCGGGATGAGCCCGTCGGCGCCCAGCTCGGATCCCGGGGCGGTGCCGGCGCCCTCCAGCGTGGCTCGCTCGGCGACCACATGGATCAGCACCGGGCCGGCGGCCGGTCGTGCGCCGGCCGCGCAATCCGGGCGCCTGCACCGACAGCCCAGCCGATCGGCCCCGGCGGCCAGGGCGCCCAGGGCATCGGCGCGGCGCTGCTGATGACTCCGCGGATCGTGGGCGCACACCGTTGCCGCCAACGCATCCAACCGCTGATCCAGCGCATGGGCATCCGGGGACAACAGGCTGCCACTAATCTCCGACAGGCCACACTGGGCGCGATCATCGATCCAGACCTCGCGGTCGGCCTGGGCCTCCTTTCGCCGGCGCACCGCATCGGCGTCGGCGCGGGCCACGATCTTGTCCACGACGGCCGCCAGCCGGCCCTGGGTCATCGAGGGCCAGCGCGCCGCATTGGCCGCCAATTGCGCATCCACACCCGCCAATACCTTGGGGTCGGTGATCAAATCGCTGCGGTACACCAACGTCTGAAACATCCGGTAATCGATATCCCCGGCCCGAAACACCGCGGCCACCCGCGGCAGCCGCTCGCGCATGGCCAGCGCATAACGCAAATAGCTGCCCGCCCTGGCCAGGCTGATCCGCAACGCCGCGGCCACCTCCGCGCCCACCGCGGCCCAGGTGTCCACCGCCCAATCGGCCTCTTCACCGCGCTGGGCTCGGCGCAGCTCAAAAAGCTCCCCGACCGCAACCAACCGGTCCGCGGCCGCCCGGGCCTCGGCCCGCCCCGAACCGCACATCCGCTCCACCAGCGCCCGCGACCGCTCGGTCTGCGGAGGCTCCCAATACTCGTGCAGCCGCGTATCGAACATACATTCGAGTGTACGTGGGTCCACTGACAACGAGGGCCCGATCGCCTCCGGCGGAAAACGGCTAAGGCACGCGCGTGCGGTGCCGCTTGTCATGCGGCGGCACACCGTTGACACCGCCGATCGACTCCGCGTAGGTGCCCACCGCGAACGCCACGCCAGACCCCATGATCGCCAGGGCTTCCCGGTTGACGGCGTCGACCGTGTCGCGCGGGCCCTGGAAGTTGGGGTCGAACGGGGCGCCCGCCTGCCCGCCCCACAGTCGCGCCTGCACCGTGGTTTTCGGCTGCGTGGCGCCGGTGGTCAGGCCGCCGATCGGCACGCCCGCGACCATGAAGGGGTGGTAGTCGGTCCTGGTGCCCAGCGGCATGTCGGCGGGCCGCTTCCCGGCCAGGTTCAGGTAACCGCCCAGCGTGCGCTCGATGCCGGCGGAACCGTCGGGCACATCGCCGAAGGCGATCCCGGGCGTGGGCGGACCGGACTGGTCGCCGTCGTCGGTGAAGAAGCCGGCGTTCGGGGATCCGAGCACGGTGAAGTCCAGGTACATCGCGATGTCGTTGAGTTGGTTGCCGTCCATGCCGAACACGTAGTCGGTCACGCCGTTGAGCCCGTCCTCGTCGGCCCCCCAGAACACGAACCGCACCGCGTTGTTCACCGGCGCCAACGGGCCCAGCTGCAGCGCCGTCTCGAGCACCGCGGCCACGCCGGTCGCGTTGTCGTTGATGCCCGGACCATCGCGCGGGCCGTCGAGATGCGCGCCGACCACGATCGCCTCGTGCGGCGAGCCGGTTTCGGTCTGCGCCAGCACGTTTCGCGAGCTGACCTTGATGTTCTCGGCATCCAGCACCAGGCGCACCGGTGCCGTCTCACGCTCGAGCGCGGGGGTACCGTAGGCGCCGACGACCGCGACCGGCACGGTCAGTTGCTTGAAATACCCGGGCACGAACAGGCCGGGCGGAGCCCCCTGGCCGCTGGGCGCGCTGAGCACGATCAGCGCGGCCGCCCCCTTGGCCAGCGCGCTGTTCTGCTTGTCGACCACCGAGCAACCCGAGTCGTCGACGACGGCGATCGCCCCCTTGGGCACCGCGGCCGGGTAATCGCCGACGGCGCAGCCCGCCGGTCGCGTCGGGCGAACCGGCGGCCCGGTGAGGCCGCCGGGGGGCGTCCGGACCAGCAGCGACGCCTGGTCGACCTGATAGGTGCGGCCGGCCACCGTGAGCGTGGGCTTCCCGGGCGACACATTGTAGAGCCGGTCGAACTGCGGCGTGGACACGTTGAAGCCCCTGTCCCGCAACGCCTTCGCCACATATTCGACGCTGGCGTCATAGCCGGGCGTGCCGTCCGCGCGGTTTCCGCGATTGGCGTTGGCCACGTTCTGCAGCGCGCGCAGGTGGGTGACCAGTCGGTCCGCGGTGACCTTTTGAGCCAGGCCCCGAGCGAGGTCGGGCGCCGCCGCCGGCGGTGCGGGGCGCGGCGACGCGCACGCCGAAACCAGCCCCAGCACGATCAGCGCGGTGGCCAGCGGGCGCATCATGGCTTGGCGAGCACGTGGCGCGTGCGATCCGCCAGCACCGCAACCCCGTTGCGCCCGCTGAGGTCCTGCGCGTAGAGGGCCACCGCGTAGGCGACACCGGCGCCGTTGATGCCCAGCGAGGTGCGGTCGATGTGGTCGAGGGTGTCGGTTTTCTGGTGATAGTTGGGATCGAACGGCTGGTCGGCGTCCCCGCCCCACAGCTTGGCCTGCTCGGCGGACTTCTTCACCTCCGCACCCGAGAACAGGCCGCCCGCCGGGATACCGGCCAGCGTGAATCCGTCGTAGTCCGAACGGCCGTCGAACGAGGTGTCCTGCGCGGTCTTGCCGGCCGACTTCAGGTAGGCGACCAGCGTGCGCTCAATGCCGGCCGAGCCCTCGGGCACCACCGGCTGGCCGCGCGCGTCCGCCGGCAGCGACTGGTCCCCGTCATAGGTGAAGTAACCGGGGTTCGGCGATGCGAGCATGTCGAAGTTCAGGTACAGCGCAATGTCTTTGAGCCCGTCGAGGTTCAGCGACTCCACGTAGTTGCGCGAGCCGATCGTTCCCAGTTCCTCGGCGCCCCAGAAGCCGAACCGCACGGCGTTGTGCACCTGCGGCGAATTCCCCAGTTGCACCGCGGTTTCCAGGACGGCGGCCACGCCGGACCCGTTGTCGTTGATGCCCGGCCCCTCGGGCACGCTGTCCAGGTGCGCACCCGCCATCACCACGTCGGTGGCGGACCCGGTCTTGGTCTGCGCAATCACGTTGCGGGCCTTGACGTTTTGCACACTCGCCTTGAGCTTGATCGTGGTGGGTCCCGGCCGCGCGCGCAGCTGGAACCCGACGGACTTGGTCACGCTCAGCACCGGTATCTTCACGTCGGCGTCGGCCCCAAGGGTGCCACCCATCTGCTGCTCGTCGACGTTGTCGGCGACGATCATCGCGACGGCACCGCGCTGCGCCGCGGCGTTCTCCTTCTGGGCAAACGGGCAGGTGCCGCGGTCCACCAGCACCACGGCGCCCTGCACCCGCAGCCCATCGAAGTCGGAGGGCTGGCAGCCTGGGTCGACGCCCGGGGCTAGCGGCACCAGAGGTCCGCTCACCCCGTCGGGTGGGGTGCCGAGGCTGAACTCCAACGAGCGGGCCTCGACGGCCGCCCCGCCGACCGTCAGCGCCGGCTTGTCGCCGTGGAATACCCGCGCCGAGAACTCGGGCGTCTGCACGTCGAAACCGCTGTTGCGCAACGTGTTAACCACATAGTCGACGCTGGCCTCGTAGCCTTGGGTGCCCACCGCGCGGGTGCCGTTGTTGGCGTTGGCGATGTCCTGGAGTTTCGACAGGTGCGCAAACATCGCGTCCGCCGTGACCTTGTCGTGCAGGGCGGTGGCGAACTGGGCCGCGGCCGGGTTGGCGCTAGCCTGCTCCGAGTTGGTGCAGCGATGCGAGCAGCCGGCCAGGGATGCGGTCAGGGCGACGACGCCGAGCACTGCCCGGATCGTCCGCGATTTTTTTACCATCGCGCCCAAGGTTAGACATACAGCGCGGTGAATGGCGCAAAAGGAATGTTGCGGATCACGAACCACACCGCCACCAGCAGCAGCGTCGCCATCGCCGCCCAGCGCTGGTGCTGCCAGCCCCTGACCCGCCGGCCGGTCACCCGGCCATAGGTCCACGCCCCATACGCCCACACCAGCAGCACCAGCGCCACCAAGCCCAGCGCATTGAACCGGGCCGCCGCCGCCACGTTGCCGTGCATCAGCGAATACAACATCCGCGCGCTGCCGCATCCCGGGCAGTCGATGCCCAGCAGGGCCTTGGTGGGACACACCGGCAGCGGTCCGCCCGGCGTGGTGGGATCGCCCATCCACGTCGCGGCGCACACCAACGTTGCCGACGCGGCCACCAGGAGCGGCGCCCCGAGGGGGAACCGCACCGGCCGTTGGCGGGTTACCACGAGCGTCCGCTTAGAACATCGCGGAAATCATGGCCGCGCTGGTGTTGTCCGCGTTCATGCCGACCGCCACCGTGTAGATGATGGCGACGACAACCCAGACGACCCAGATGATGACCGACCAGATGACCCACTTGCGGGCGCTGGCGGCGGCCGCCTGCGCCTCCGCGTGCAAACCCTGCGCCCACATCCCGTTAACCTGGGCGGCTTTCACGATCGCGACGATCCCGGTGATGGGAAAGCAGAAAATCGTCGCCAGAATCGCCCACACCAAGTAGTTATTCGGCGCTTGCCCGGCGGGCTGTTGCGGCGGGTATCCCGGTGGCGGTGGTGGCTGTGTCATGGATTCTCCAGTCGCGAGGAGTTAGCTGGCGTGAGGCGGTGCCTACCATACCCGAGCAGTGCGGGGACGGCACCACCTCGGCGAAATTCGTTATTTGCGTATACGACGCGCGCGGCGCGAATCCGCCGGACGGACACGAAATAGGCTGGCCGCAAACCGCTTTGCCGCGCGGCCCGGGCCGGCCCGCCGCGGGCAAAAAGATGCCCAAACAGACAATTTCCAGCGGAATGTGTTGCATAGACAGGACATAGCCCTACGATCCCTTTAGCGGAAGCATTCTTTCCGGTGGGCGACGCAACCGTTAGGAGCAAGGATGCCTCATCTCAGCAAGGCGCTGCGAGCCGCGACGGCCGCAGCGCTCGCGGGCGGCTTCGCGTTGGCCGGGGCCGCCTCGGCGGCAGCGGACCCCACCAACACCGGCAACCCGGCGGACGTCAACACGCTGGCCGCCTCGCTGTCCAAGGGCTACGGCCTGAACAACTGCACCGCCGGAAACATCGACGCCGGCGAACTGGCGGTGCTCACCTGCGGGCAAAACCCCGACCCCAGCGGCCCGATCCAGGCGAGGTACATCCTGCTGAACAACGCCGACAGCCTGGCCGGCTCGTTCAAGACCAGCATCAAGGACGATGTGTTGACGGCATGCGGGGATAGCGGCCCATCGCCTACGACGTGGCACCAGGGCAGCAACAACGCCAACTCGGGATCCGTGGCGTGCGGCACCTACCAGAATGCCGCCGAGGTCATCTGGACGACGGACTCCAAAAATGTGCTGAGCCTCATCCGCGGATCCAACTCCGACGTCGCGGCCCTCTACCAGTGGTGGCGCGCAAACGGCTGACATTAACCATTGGGCCGCAACACTTTCCGTAGGATCGGCCCGAAAGATGCTCAGGTTACTCGATTTTCCCGACAAAAAGGAGTTCAGAATGTCCCCTCTCAACAAGGCGCTGCGAGCCGCGACGGCTTTGGCGCTCATGGGCGGTTCCGCCCTCGTCGGGGCGGTCACGGCGACCGCGGACCCCGGCACCGGTAGCTCGGCAGACATCAACACCCTGGCCGGTTCGCTGTCCAAGGGCTACGGCCTGAACAATTGCCAACCGGCGCAGCTGTCGGGTCCCGTTCTGGCCGAGCTCGATTGCGGGCAAAACCCCGATTCCAGCGGACCGGCCGCCGGCGTCTACCAACTCTTCAACAACGGCAGCGATCTGGCCGCGGCGTTCACCTCCGGCATCAGCGGCGTGTCGCTGAGCGCGTGTGGTGACAACGGTCAATCGCCGGGCACCTGGCACCAGGGCAGTTCGGGCGCGACGGCCGGGCAGGTGGCGTGCGGAACCTACAAGAACGCCGCGGTCATCACCTGGACTACCGACGCCAAGAACGTGTTGAGCCACATCCGGGCCTCCAACACCGATGTCAACGCGCTCTACCAGTGGTGGCGCACCAACGGCTGACCTCTACAGTTGCGCGGCAACCAAATCCGCGACGGCGCGCATGCCGGCGCCGTTGGGGTGCAGCGGGGCCGGCCGGCCCGGTAGCGGCACACCGTATCGCGCGGGCGTCGTGGTCCACGGCTCGGCCGACCAGGCGTGGTGGCCTCGGCTGGCCTCCGCGGCGCGGACGATCTCGCATCCGGTCGCGGCGGCCGCGTCGGCGGTGAGGCGTTCCAGCGTCGCGGCCACGTGCCGGCCCAGGTCGGCATCCGCTTGCGGCAGCGGCGGGGCCGGCGCACCCTCGGGCGGCAGGATCGTCAGGTAGTCGACCAAGAGCACCCGGGCGCGCGGGGCGCCCTGGCGCAGCGCGGTGCCGACCGCGCACAACGAATCGAACACCTCGGCCAGCGCCCGATCGCGCGAGTCGCGGTCCAACAGTTCGGAAATGCGCCCGCCCAGCAGCGGCAGGCGGCGGACCGCGCGTGGCAGCGCGGCGGCCATCAGCAGCGGCACGTAGCCGACGTCGTTGCCGCCGACGGTCACCGTGACCACGCTCTCCGAGCCGTCCAGCGCGGTGATCTGCGGCGGCCTGCCGTGCTGGCGCTCGGCGAGCACGTGGGCGGTGGTGGCGCCGGAAAAGGTGACGTCGACCAAGTCCAGGTTCAGCCGTTCGGCGACCAGGTGCGCATAGTTGCGGGCCGATCGGCCCGACCACCGCGGCGCCCCCGCCGCACGGGGCCGGATGCCGGGGCCGGCGGCCATCGAACTACCCAGCGCGACATAGCGCTTCATCGGTCCGGGCTGGAAGCCTGCGCCCAGAACCGCTTGGGGATCCGCCCGGCGCGCCGCGCCAGATGGCCGGCGGTGACGGCCGCGGCCATCGCCGCGGCCATGGCCGGCGGGTCGGCGGCGCGGGTCACCGCGGTGGCCAAAAGTACAGCATCGCAACCCAATTCCATTGCCAGCGCCGCATCGCTGGCGGTGCCGATGCCCGCATCGAGTACCACCGGCACGCCGGCCCGCGCGACGATCATCTCGATGTTGTGCGGGTTGGTGATGCCCAGGCCGGTGCCGATCGGGGCGCCCAGCGGCATCACCGCCGCGCAGCCGACATCCTCCAGGCGACGCGCCAACGCCGGGTCGTCGTTGGTGTAGGGCAGGACGACGAAGCCGTCGTCGACCAATTGCTCGGCCGCCCGGACCAACTCGACCGCGTCGGGCAGCAGCGTGCGTTCGTCGGCGATCACCTCGAGCTTGACCCAATTGGTGTTCAGCGCCTCGCGGGCCAACTGCGCGGTGAGCACCGCCTCGGCGGCGCCGCGACACCCCGCGGTGTTGGGCAGCGGTGTGATGCCCAGCCGGTTGAGCAGGTCCAGCAGCCCGGTCCCGCCCTCGGCGTCCACCCGCCTGATCGCGACGGTCGTCAGCTCGGTCCCCGACGCGATCAGGGCCTCCTCGAGCACCGCGAGGTTCGTCGCTCCCCCGGTCCCCATGATCAGCCGCGAGGCGAAGCTGCGATCGGCGATCGCCAGCTTGGAATCAGCCACCTTGCACCGCCGTCACCACCTCGAGTCGGGCACCGTCGAATAGCGTTGTGGCCCACTGCGAACGCGGCAGCACCGCCAAGTCCATCGCTACCGCGATGCCCCGGTCGGGAAAGCCCAGCGAGTCCAGCAACGCGGCGACGGTGGTCCGCTCGTCGACCTCGACCCGTTGCTCGTTGACCGTGACGATCATGAGCGGGCTCCCACCGGGACCAGTTCGGACACAATCTGTTCGGCGGTCCACGGCGCCAGCAGGAACCCGGAGCGGCCGTGGCCGGCGGCGACCAGGGTTCGCGCGTCCAGGCGTTGCACGAGTGGCAGGTTGTCGGGTGTCATCGGGCGCAGCCCGGCGGCGCACTCGGCCAGTTCGTACTCCCCCAGCGCCGGCAGCACCGCGCACGCATCGTCGAGCAGGTCACGCACCCCCGACACCACCGGCGCGGTGTCGCGCCCGTGCTCGTACTGGGTGGCGCCGACGACCACGCCGTCCCGGCGCGGCACCAGGTACACCTGGCGTCCGTGCACGCGGGCGCGAATCACCCTCTGCAACAACGGCATACACCCCTTTCGCCAGCGCAGCCGCAACACCTCGCCCTTCACCGGGCGCACTTGCAGGCCCGGCCACAGCGTGGGCGCGTCGATGCCGTTGGCGATCACCACCGCGTCGGCCTCCACCCGCGCCAGGTCGCTCACCGGAGCGGCCCACCGCACCCCCAGGCGCTCACAGGCCGCGCTCAGCGCGTCGAGCACCGCGCGGTTGTCCACGGCCAGCTCGGTGGGCGCGCGGAAACCATGCCGGATGCCTTGGGCCAGCAGGGGTTCCACGTCACGCGCGGCCGACTCCCAGACCACCGGGTGTCCCTGCTCGGACAACCAGTCGGCGACGGTGCGCAGGTCCGCGACGTCGGCCCGATCCACGGCCACCACCAGCGACTCGCGGGCGGTGACCACCCCCGGCGGCAGGCCGTCCAGATATCCGCCCTCGCGCCACAGCCGCAGCGATTCCAGGCCCAGCCGCAGCAACCGCTCCTCGCCCGGCCAGCCCTCGCTGTGCGGGGCGAGCATGCCGCCCGCGACCCACGACGCGCCCGCGTCACCGGTGCGATGCACCCGCACCGACCAGCCGGCCTGCGCGGCCCGGCGCGCCACCGACAAACCGATGACCCCGCCGCCTACCACGGCGAGTGAATGTGGCATCTGCTGCTCCCTTCGCCGGCATGACCCGGATCAGGTGTGACGGTAAGGGCAGGTCCAGTTCTGCTGGCTGTGCCCACTCTCAGCCCCGCCGGTAACCCGGGGCTCCCGTGCTCTACGGAGTCCACGCTAGCGCGATACCGTCGCGCTGTGCACCAACCGGCTTCCCGTCTCGCCGCGGCGAGGCTGTACCTGTGTACCGACGCCCGCCGCGAGCTGGGCGACCTGGCCGAGTTCGCCGACGCCGCGCTGGCCGGCGGGGTCGACATCGTCCAGCTGCGCGACAAGGGGTCACCCGGTGAGCTGCAGTTCGGGCCGCTCGAGGCGCGCGACGAGATCGCCGCGTGCGAGATCCTCGCCGACGCGGCCCGCCGCCACGGCGCCCTGTTCGCGGTCAACGACCGCGCCGACATCGCCCGCGCGTCCGGCGCCGACGTGCTGCACCTGGGCCAACGCGACCTGCCGCTGGGCGTGGCGCGCGAGATCGTCGGGCCCGACACGGTGATCGGGCTGTCCAGCCACGACCCCGAGCAGGCGGCCGCGGCCGCCGCATCCGGGGCCGACTACTTCTGCGTCGGGCCGTGCTGGCCGACCCCGACGAAGCCGGGCCGCCCCGCGCCCGGCCTGGCATTGGTGCGAGCGGCCGCCGCGCTCGCCACCGACAAGCCATGGTTCGCGATCGGCGGCATCGACGCCGAGCGGCTGCCCGACGTGCTCGCCGCCGGCGCGCGGCGCGTCGTCGTGGTGCGGGCCATCACCGCGGCCGCCGACCCGCGGGCCGCCGCCGAACGGCTCAGGTCGGCGCTTGCAGCAGCGAGCTGACCCGGCGGCTCAGCTGGGACGGCTCCTGGTCGGCATCACCGGGCATGCACCACACGAACACTCCGGCCTCGATCTCGAGCGTGCGCGGCAGGTATTGGCGCCGTTCGTCGCCGTGCTCCAGCGGCACCAACGCCGGCGCCGTCCGCAGCCGCTGCCAGCTCGCCGCGAAACCGGGATGCAGCGGCAGGTTGGCCACCTCGCTCTCGGCGACCCAGCGCATCTCGGCGCTTTCCCGGTTGGGCACGGTCTGCAGCAACTCGGCCGCGTCGGCGACGACGGTGGTGTAGCTCCAGCGGGTGCCGCCGATGCCCGAAACCTCGGCGGTGACGACCGTGGCGCGGACCGAGACCAGGTCGGCCGGCAGGCCGGCCTCCTCGTGCGCCTCGCGGACCGCGGTTTGCTCCGGGGTCTCGTGGCTGTCCCGGGCACCGCCCGGCAGACCCCACGTGCCGCCCTGGTGGCTCCACACCGCCCGATGCTGCAGCAGCACCGCGGGCGTGCCGTCGGGGCCGGGGGCGCGCAACAAGAGGCCGGCCGCGCCGTAGCGGCCCCAATAATGAGCGCCGTTGTCGGATACCACCCATCCGTCACCGTCGCCGTGCACGAGATCAGGATATGCAGGCGATCCGGACGGTCAATCGGGTCGCCTCCCCCCATCCGGGCGAACATTCTCTTAGAATTCGCTTATTCGGGTTGGTGCGGCGAAATTTGGGGCCGAAAGATGAGGGCTGAGCAGACGTGACGGTTGAGCTGGCGCACCCGTCGACCGAGCCGAAGGGATCGCGGTCGCCGGCCGAACCGGCCCACCCCCGCTGGTGGTTCATCTCCACCACGCCGGGGCGGATCTTGACCATCGGGATCGTGCTCGCCGCCCTCGGCGTCTCCAGCGCGTTCGCCACCTCGACGACGATCAACCACCGCCAGCAAGTGCTTTCCACCGTGCTCAACCACACCGAGCCGCTGTCGTTCGCCGCCGGGCGGCTCTACACCACGCTGTCGGTGGCCGACGCGGCGGCGGCCACCGCGTTCATCGCCCAGGCCGAGCCGCGCCCGGTCCGGCTGCGCTACGAGCAGGCCATCACCGACGCCGCGGTGGCCGTGACCCGGGCCTCGAGCGGGCTGACCGACGAACCGCTGGTGCAGTTGCTGGGCCGGCTCAACGCCGAATTGGCGGTCTACACCGGGCTGATCGAGATCGCGCGGACCAACAACCGGGAGGGCAACCCGGTCGGGTCGTCGTACCTGTCGGAGGCCTCGGGGCTGATGCAGTCGAGGATCCTGCCGGACGCCGCGCAGCTGTACCAGGCGACGTCGGAACGGGTGGACAGCGAAACCACGGCGTCCACGCATTTCCCGGCGCCGGTGATCCTGGTCGTCGCCAGCACGGTGGTGTTCGGCGCGTTCTCGCATCGCTGGCTGGCCCGGCGCACCAGGCGCCGGATCAACCCGGGCCTGGTGGTGGGCGCCCTGGGTATCCTCGTCATGGTGGTATGGGTCGGGACCGCGCTAACCATCTCCACGACCGCGAGTCGTAGCGCCAAGGACACCGCCGCGGAGTCGCTGCGGACCGTCACCAACGTCGCCATCACCGCGCAGCAGGCGCGGGCCGACGAGACGCTGTCGCTGATCCGCCGCGGCGACGAAGAGATGCGCAAGCATTCGTTCTACGACCGCATCGAGGCCATGCACTCCCAGCTCGAGCAGTACCTGTCGCGCAGCGACGCGGTCGACAAGCCCGACCTGCAGGGCGCCGATCAGCTGCTGCTGCGCTGGCGGCAGGCCAACGACCGGATCAACTCCTACATCTCGGTGGGTAACTACCGGGCGGCCACCCAGGTCGCGCTGGGCAGCGGCGAGGACGACTCGACCCCGGCCTTCGACAAGCTCGAGGACGAGCTGGGCAAGGCCATGGACCAGAGCCGCACCCACCTGCGCAACGACGTGCTCAACGCGCGCAGCGGGCTGTCGGGCGCCCAGGTGGGCGGCGTCGTGCTCAGCCTCGGCGCCGCGATCGCCGTCGCGCTGGGCCTGTGGCCCCGGCTCAAGGAGTATCGATGATGGCGCGCCTGCGCGCCTGTCTCGGGGCACTCACCGCGGCCGTCACGCTGGCGGGCTGCGGCCACACCGAAACGCTGACCGTGGCCACCGTGCCGACGCTGCCGCCGCCCACGCCGGTCGGCATGGAGCAGCTGCCGCCGCAGCCACCACTGCCGCCCGACGACCCCAGCCAGGGCTGCAACGCGACCGCCAGCCTGCGGCCGTTCGCGACCAAGGCCGAGGCCGACGCCGCGGTCGCCGACATCCGCGCCCGCGGCAGGCTGATCGTCGGGCTGGACATCGGCAGCAATCTGTTCAGCTTCCGCGACCCGATCACCGGCGAGATCACCGGCTTCGACGTCGACATCGCGGGCGAGATCGCGCGCGACATCTTCGGCGCCCCGTCGCACGTCGAGTACCGGATCCTGTCGGCCGAGGAGCGCGTCACCGCGCTGCAGCGCTCGCAGGTCGACGTCGTGGTCAAGACCATGACCATCACCTGCGATCGGCGCAAGCTGGTCAACTTCTCCACCGTCTACCTCGACGCCAACCAGCGCATCCTGGCCCCGCGCGACTCGCCGATCGCCAAGGTGGCCGACCTGTCCGGCAAGCGCGTCTGCGTGGCCAGGGGCACCACGTCGCTGCACCGGATCCAGCAGATCGACCCGCCGCCGGTGGTCGTGTCGGTGGTGAACTGGGCCGACTGCCTGGTGGCCATGCAGCAGCGGGAGATCGACGCCGTCAGCACCGACGACTCGATCCTGGCCGGGCTGGTGGAGGAGGACCCCTACCTGCACATCGTGGGGCCGAACATGGCCACCCAGCCCTACGGCATCGGCGTCAACCTGAACAACACCGGCCTGGTCCGGTTCGTCAACGGCACGCTGGAACGCATCCGCCGCGACGGCACGTGGAACACGTTGTACCGCAAGTGGTTGACGGTGCTCGGTCCCGCGCCCGCCCCGCCCGCGCCGAGGTACGTGGACTGATGGCCGAGACCCACGTCGAGGACCCCGAAGACCAGCCGCCCGAGGCGCAGACCGGCTCCCGGGCGCTGTCGGAGGGGGTGTCGCGGCCGCAGGCCACCCAGGCCCTGTTCCGTCCCGACTTCGACGACGATGACGACGACTTCCTCATCCCCGGGATCGACACCGACACGCCGGAACGGATGACGGTGGCCACGCGGGTGCTCCCGCCGACGCGGCAGCTCGGCGGTGGCCTGGTCGAGATCCCGCGCGTGCGGGACATCGATCCGCTCGAGGCCCTGATGACCAACCCGGTGGTGCCGGAGTCCAAGCGGTTCTGCTGGAACTGCGGGAAGCCGGTCGGCCGGTCGAGCGCCGAGGCCAAGGGCGAGTCGGAGGGCTGGTGCCCGTCCTGCGGCAGCCCGTATTCCTTCCTGCCGCAGCTGAACCCGGGAGACATCGTCGCCGGGCAGTACGAAGTCAAGGGTTGCATCGCGCACGGCGGGCTGGGCTGGGTCTACCTGGCGCTCGACCACAACGTCAACGACCGCCCGGTGGTGCTCAAGGGCTTGGTGCATTCCGGTGACGCCGAGGCGCAGGCGATCGCGATGGCCGAGCGCCAGTTCCTGGCCGAGGTGGTTCACCCGCAGATCGTGCAGATCTTCAACTTCGTCGAGCACACCGACGCCCACGGGGCCCCCGTCGGCTACATCGTGATGGAGTACATCGGCGGCCAGTCGCTCAAGCGGGCGCTCAAGGACAGCAAATCCGAGAAGCTGCCCGTCGCCGAGGCGATCGCCTACCTGCTGGAGATCCTGCCCGCGCTGACCTACCTGCACTCCATCGGCCTGGTCTACAACGACCTCAAGCCGGAGAACATCATGCTCACCGAGGAGCAACTCAAGCTCATCGATTTGGGCGCGGTGTCGCGGATCAACTCATTCGGATACCTCTACGGCACACCGGGTTTCCAGGCGCCGGAGATCGTGCGGACCGGCCCGACGATCGCCACCGACATCTACACGGTGGGGCGCACGCTGGCGGCGCTGACGCTGAACCTGCGCACCCGCAACGGCCGCTATGTGGACGGCCTGCCGGACGACGACCCGGTGCTGAAAAACTACGACTCGTTCGGCCGGCTGCTGCGCCGCGCCACCGACCCCGACCCGCGGCGCCGGTTCTCCACCGCCGACGAGATGTCCGCCCAGTTGATGGGCGTGCTGCGCGAGGTGGTCGCCCACGACACCGGGATACCGAGACCCGGTCTGTCGACGGTCTTTTCGCCGAGCCGCTCGACGTTCGGGGTGGACCTGCTCGTCGCGCACACCGACGTGTACCTGGACGGGCAGGTGCACTCGGAGCGGCTGACCGCCCGGGAGATCGTGACCGCGTTGCCGGTGCCGCTGGTCGACCCGGCCGACGTCGCCGCGCCCGTGCTGCAGGCGACGGTGTTGTCGCAGCCGGTGCAGACGCTGGACTCGTTGCGCGCGGCCCGCCACGGCTCGCTGGACGCCGACGGCATCGAGGTGGCCGAGTCGATCGAGCTGCCGCTGATGGAGGTCCGCGCGCTGCTGGACCTCGGCGACGTGGCCAAGGCCACCCGCAAGCTCGACGACCTGGCCGAGCGGGTCGGCTGGCGGTGGCGGCTGGTGTGGTACCGGGCCGTGGCCGAGCTGCTCACCGGCGATTATGACTCCGCCACAAAGCATTTCACCGAGGTGCTGGACACCTTCCCCGGCGAGCTCGCCCCCAAGCTGGCGCTGGCCGCCACGGCCGAGCTCGCCGGCAACACCGACGACCACAAGTTCTACCAAACCGTGTGGAAGACCAACGACGGCGTGATCTCCGCGGCCTTCGGCCTCGCGAGATCCCTGTCCGCCGAAGGCGATCGCGAGGCCGCGGTGAGCACCCTGGACGAAGTGCCCCCCACCTCAAGGCATTTCACCACCGCGCGGCTGACCAGCGCCGTGACCCTGATGTCCGGCCGGTCGGCGGCCGAAATCACCGAGGAGCAGATCCGTGACGCGGCCCGCCGCGTGGAGGCGCTGCCGCCGACCGAACCGCGGGTGTTGCAGATCCGCGCCCTGGTGCTCGGCGGCGCGATGGACTGGCTGCACGACAACGAGGCCAGCACCAACCACATCCTCGGCTTCCCGTTTACCGAACACGGCCTGCGGCTCGGTGTCGAAGCGTCGTTGCGCAGCCTGGCCCGCGTCGCGCCCACGCAGCGGCACCGCTACACGCTGGTGGACATGGCGAACAAGGTGCGTCCGACGAGCACGTTCTGATTTGCGCGTCGGGTGTAAATCCTGGGCGGCGAGTGTGCATTCCGGTCGGCGAGTGTGCATTCAGGGCTTTACGTGTGCGTCCACGGCGGGAAAATCGGCCAGATCCCGCCGCCAGCTCACACCCGAAGCCCCCAACGCACACTCGACTCCTCTAACGCGGAGCGGACCCGGTGGATGATGTTGGCGGGGCGGTCCTCGGCGACGACCCGGACAATGATCCAGCCCATTTGCTCGAGCATCTCGTTGCGTCGAATGTCTTTGACGTATTGCCATCGGTCGGTCCGGTGTTGATCGCCGTCGTATTCGACCGCGACCATCTGCTCTCCCCAGCCAAGATCGAGATAGGCGAGGGGAATCCCGTCGACGCCGAGCACCGGGACCTGGGTCTGCGGACGCGGAAGCCCCGCATCAATCAGGAGAAGGCGCAGATAGCTCTCCCGAGGAGACGCCGCTCCGGGGTCGACGAGTTCCAGCGCGGCCTCCAGGCGCCGCAGGCCGGGCGAGTACGGGTGGCGCTTCGCGATGCCCAGCACGTCGTCGACCTTGAAACCCGTCGCCCGCGCGAGCGCGTCCAGCCGGACGACGGCCGAGCGGATGGCCCCGCGCCGGCCGATGTCGAAGGCCGTCCGCTCCGGCGTGGTCACGGTGCGCCCGTCCATGACCTCCGTCTCCCCCTCGAGCAGAGCATCGCGCCGCGTCAGCAGGCCGCGAGGCGGACGGGCGTTGGCGTGATGGAGCTCGATCGGAACCTCGTCGGGAATCCACTTGGACTTGTGCAAAGCCGCGGCGGCCGCGCCTACGATCGTCGCCCTCCGCCGCGACCACAGCCACGCGGCGGAAATCCGCCCCTCCAGTGACAGCTGGGCATCGTGCGACACGTAGACGTTCGGAAAGACGGCACGATAGCGCGTCCGCAGTTGATGGCGGCTCAACGCACCCGACGCCAATGCCTCGCTGCCGATGAACGGTTCCCCCGGTTCCATGCCGGAACGGTCGCACGTCGATTACGGTCCGCGTCTCCCTCTATACACAGGGGCAATCGAGTGTGGACTCAGGGCTTCGCGTGTGAGCTAGGGGCGGAGAACCTGCTATTTCCCCGCCGTGGACGCACACTCAAGGCCGTGGGCGCACACACAGCGAAAACCTAGGTTTGTGCCGCACAGTTAAACCCATGCCGGGGGAGTCGACACGGTGGATCAGCACCGCCCGCGGGCTGCGTCGGGCCGGGTTCGGGGTGAGCGGACCCGAGGTCGACGCGGCCCTGGCCCGGGACTGGCCGAGCCACGTCGACGCCATGCTGGGCACCAATCCCGACGCGGACCCGGGCGCGATCGCCACCCCGATGCCCGCCCTGGAGGCGCCGCGCGCCCCCGGCAAGGGCGCGACGCCGGCGGCCCGCAAGCAATACAACGGTCAGCTTTCCGAGCAACAGCGCGTGCTGTTCGACTGGTGGCTGAGCCGCATGGTCAACGTCAACCAGCCGATCCACGAGAAGTTGACGCTGTTGTGGCACAACCACTTTGCCACCTCCGCGCAGAAGGTACGGGTTGCGGCGCACATGGCCGCGCAAAACCAGAAGCTGCGCGCCGGGGCCCTGGGCGACTTCCGCGCGCTGGCCTACGCGATGCTGACCGACGCCGCGATGTTGCGCTGGCTGGACGGCCAGACCAACACGGCCAAGGCCCCCAACGAGAACCTCGCCCGCGAATTCATGGAGCTGTTCGCGCTCGGTCACGGCAACGGCTACAGCGAGGACGACGTGCGCGCCGGCGCGCGGGCCCTGACGGGATGGGAGATCGGCGCCAACGGACAAACGGCGCTGCTGCCCAAACGCCATGACCCGGGCGCCAAGACGCTGTTCGGCCGGACCCAGAACTTCGACGCCGCCGGATTTTGCGACGCCGTGCTCAGCCAGCCCAAGTCGGCGGAGTATGTCGCGGGACGCCTGTGGCAGCAATTGGCTTCGGACGACCCGCCGTCGCCGCAGGCTCTCGACCGCCTGGTCGCCGCGTACGGCCCGCGACGCGACCTGCGGGCGCTGACCCGGGCGATCCTCACCGACGACGAGTTCACCGGCGCCAGAGCGACCGTCGTCAACACACCGGTCGAATGGCTGGTCGGCGTGCTGCGCGCGCTGCGGGTGCCGCCGGCGGCGCCGGCGCACCGCAAGCTCGCCGAGGCGACGTTGCGGGGGCTGGGGCAGCGGCCGTTCTACCCACCGAGCGTCGGGGGGTGGCCGCGCGGCCAGGTGTGGCTGTCCACCGCGAGCGCGCAGACCAGGCTTCGGGCCGCGACCCGCCTCGCGAAGGTTGGCGACCTGTCGGCGGTAGAAAGCGCCGCCCCGGGCGATCGCGTCGACGCCGTCGGCTACCTGATCGGGGTGGGGGCCTGGTCGGACCGCACCGCCGACGCGCTGCAGCCCTTGGTGCGCCAACCGCCACAGTTGGTCGCCGCCGCCGTCAACTCTGCCGAATACCTGACCTCCTGAGTGGACAGCCGATGCCCGAGATCAACCGCCGCAGATTCCTGATCGCCAGCGCGGGCGTCGGCGCGGCCGGCCTGCTGTCGACGGCGGTGGCGGTCGACTGGCCCGACCTCATGCGCGCCGCGCGGGACCGCCCGCTGCCCGAGGGCGCCGGCGTGCTGGTGATCGCCACGCTCTACGGCGGCAACGACGGTATCAACACGCTGATCCCTTACGGCGACAACGCGTATCACGACGCGCGGCCCGACCTCGCCTACGCGCCGGGTGAGGTCATCCACCTCGACGAGCGCCTGGGGCTCAACCCGGCGATGAAGGGTCTGGCCCAGCTGTGGAACCAGCGGCAACTCGCGATCGTGCGCGGCGTCGGCTATCCCAAGCCCGACCACAGCCACTTCCGGTCCATGGACATCTGGCAGACGGCGTCGCCGGCCGAGCCGGTCTCGACCGGCTGGATCGGCCGCTGGCTCGACGCCACCGGCGACGATCCCCTGCGCGCGGTCAACATCGGACCCGTCCTGCCGCCGCTCGCCGTCGGCGAAAAGCGCACCGCCGCGGCGCTTTCCCCCGCCCAGGTCCCCGCCGGGGACGGCCTCGACGCGATCATGGGAGCGCTCGGTGCCGACGACCCCGACGACACCCCGGCGATGGCGGCGGTGTGCAAGGCCTATCGCGCCGCGCAGACCGTCGGCAGGACATTCGATGCGGTGAAACCACCTGGCCACCAGGATAATTCGCTGTCCGCACAGCTGAGCGCGGTGGCCGAGGCGGTGCGGGCCCGGGTGCCGACGCGGGTGTACACGGTGCAACTGGGCGGATTCGACACCCACGCCGGCGAACGCACTACGCAGCAACGCCTGCTGCAGACGTTCGACCAGGCGGTCACCGCCTTCCTGCAGCAGGTGGCCGGTGCGAACGTGGTCGTGATGGCGTACTCGGAGTTCGGGCGCCGGGTGCGCGCCAACGCCTCCCAAGGCACCGACCACGGCACCGCCGGCCCGGTCTTCGTCGCGGGGGCGCAAGTGAAAGGCGGCTTTTACGGCGAGCAGCCCAGCCTCACCGACCTCGACAACGGTGACCTGAAGTACACCACCGATTTTCGCGACGTCTACCACGAGCTGCTGACGCGAACCGTGGGGACCGACCCCACTCCGTCGGTGGGGCCGGGACGAAACAGCCTGGGATTTCTATAGGCCGGCCGAGGCCGAGGATAGAGCCCACCCTCCGACTCATACCTAACGCGCGGGGGAATCTGTACCCACGTATATGTAACTCATAAGCGGGATACAATCCGGGACACCTAATCGATGCTCGTTGGCTCGTCCGGAAGGCGACCCATGGATGAGGTGGTGTTCGGCCGCTATCGGCTGCTGTCGTTGATCGGCGAGGGCGGCATGGGGAAGGTGTATAGAGCCCACGACACCGAAATCGACCGCGACGTAGCGATCAAGGTGCTGCCCCCGGAACTGGGCAGCGAACCGGGGTATCGGGAACGTTTTCGGCGTGAGGCCCACATCGCGGCCCGGCTGAATGAACCGCACATCATCCCGATCCACGACACCGGTGAAATCGACGGCCGCCTCTATTTAGTGATGCCGATCATCGAAGGCGTCGACGTGCACACGCTGCTGCGGCGTGACGGGGCTATGAGCCCGCAGCGGGCAGTTCAGGTGATCGAGCAATTGGCCGCCGCGCTGGATGCTGCGCACGAAGCCGGGCTGGTGCACCGCGATGTCAAACCCTCGAACGCATTGGTGACCCGCAAAGACTTCGTGTACCTGATCGATTTCGGCATCGCCCACGACGCCAAGGCCACCAAGCTGACCCAGACCGGTTCCATCATCGGCACCTTCGCCTACATGTCCCCTGAGCGCCTGGAATTCGGGTCGGCCGATGCCCGCTCCGATGTCTACGCGCTGGCGTGTGTGCTCTATGAATGCCTGACTGGGGCCCAGCCTTTCAGCGGGGACAGCATGGAACAACAGGTCGTCGCGCACCTGACTCTGGATCCCCCTAAGCCCAGCGACCTCAACCCCGACATCGCGCACGAATTCGATGCGGTCATCGCGACGGGCATGGCCAAAAACGCCGACAAGCGCTATCAAAGCGCGGGTGACCTCGCCGTCGCCGCGCGTCGGGCGCTCAACGAAGCCTCGACCCTGACCGAAATCGGGGACACCGTCGCGGCGCCCACCCGACTGAGCCCGCACGCCCCAGGCAAGAACCAGGACACCCCGCCACCGACAACCCGGGCAAAGCGCAAGTGGTTAGTCGCGGCGACCGTACTCGTTGTCGTCGTGGTCGCAGGAGCCGCCCTCCTGTTGCGTAATGCCTTGTCGCCCGGGGGAACTACGGAGTTGGTGCTCACCGCGGCCACCGATCCCGGCACCAACGCGTTCATGCCCCCAGCGGCCGCACCGCCCCCGACCAACACCCAATCCCCGCCTACCCTGCCGCCACACGGAAACGGCCCCATGGTCACCCAGCCGCTGCCCGGCGACCGGGATGGTCTCTACGGCGGCACAATGAACAACGCCGAATGCGACCGCGACAAGATGATCACCTTCCTGAGCAGCCACCCTGTCCAGGCCGGCGCCTTCGCCGAAGCCCTCAACTCCGACCCCTCCCTGTACTGGAGCGGTGGACACCCGCTTGCCGCCGGCGATATCCCCACCTACCTGCGTGAACTGACACCCACCGTGCTGCGACTGGACACGCGGGTCACCAACCACGGATTCGACGGAACACACCCCACCACCCTGCAATCGGTCTTCCAAACGGGCACTGCGGTGTTCGTCGATGCCCACGGCGTGCCCCGCGCCCGTTGCTACTGCGGCAACCCACTGACGGCGCCGACCGCATTGACGGGCGAGCCGAAGCCCGCCGGCGCAGCCTGGGCCGGCTACAACCCTGACGCCCTGGCCGCGGTCCAACCCAGTAAGGTGGCCATCACCAACTTTGTCCTCGTCGACGTCGTCACCGGCAAAGTCTTCAACCGGCCCGCCGGGACCACCGGCGCCGACGACACCCCGCACAACCAACCCGTCTCACCGCCTGGTCCCCCGTCAACCACGCCGACGACCGGACAAGCGCCCCAACTTGATATCGACGGCACCTACCTGATCGACCAGGTCGCCTCGGGTTGCGTCCCGGCCGGTCACGGTACCGTAACTATCACCCATCAAGGCAACTCGCTGACCTTGGTTGTTCAAAACGGCGACAAGTACACCGGAACCCTGAACGCCGACGGATCGTTCACGGTCACCAATGGATACTCCACGAGACAGGGTGTCTTCGCCACCCAAGGCGGCCGCACCGTCATCCGGGACGGCATATTGACCATGCCATGCGGCAGCCCCACCTTTACGGGCACCAAGCAGTAAATGACCAGCGCCATTTGGAAGCCACCGATTTGAGAGCCTATCGGGATAGCAGCCGTACGCAGTCCCGGGCGATGGCCAGCTCCTCGTTGGTCGGTATCACCAGCACCGCGATGGGCGATCCGTCGGCGGATATCTGCCGCGCACCCCGCCCGCCGCTGAGGTTGCGGCGCTGGTCGAGCACGATGCCCAGCTCCTCCAGGCCGGCCACGGCGTCGCGGCGCACGGCCGGATCATTCTCGCCGATCCCCGCGGTGAAGCTGATGACATCGGTGTGCCCCAGCACCGCCAGGTAGGCGCCGATGTATTTGCGCAACCGGTGAATGAACACGCTGTAGGCCAACTGCGCTGCGCCGTCGCCCGATTCGATCATCTCCCGCAGCCGTCTGAAGTCACGCTCGCCGGACAGGCCCAGCACCCCGGACCGTTCGTTGAGCATGGCCTCGATGTCGTCGACGCCCATGTCCGCCCGGTGCCATAGGTAGCTGACGATGCTCGGGTCGATGTCACCGCTGCGGGTGCCCATGACCAGGCCCTCCAGCGGCGTCAGGCCCATGGAGGTGTCGATCGGCCGGGTGCCGGCGATCGCGGAGGCCGAGGAACCGTTACCCAGATGCAGCACAATCTGTTTCAGGCCGCCGACCGGTCGGTCCAGGAAGGCGGCGGCCTGCTCGCTGACATAACGGTGCGACGTGCCGTGAAATCCATACCGGCGGATCTGCCACCGCTCGGCCACCTGACGGTCGATCGCGTAGGTCGCCGCGGCCGGCGGCATGTCGTGGAAGAACGCCGTGTCAAACACCGCCACGTGGGGCACGTCGGGCAGCAGCTTGCGCGCTACCTCGATGCCCTTGAGCGCGGGCGGATTGTGCAGCGGCGCCAACTCGGACAGCTTCTCGAGGGCGGCGATGCGCGCGTCGTCCATCAGCGTCGGCCGATAGAACTCGTTGCCGCCGTGCACGACCCGATGCCCGACCGCGACGAGCCCAGCGGTCCGCAGGTCGATGCCGTCCCGCGCCAATTCTTCGAACGCGCGGTGCAGCGCCGCGTCGTGGTCGGGTACCGACGACGCGTCCTCGCCGATCCGCTCGATGTGGCCGGAAGCCCGCGCTTCGCCCGAATCGGGATCGACCAGCTGGAATTTCAGGGACGACGAGCCGGAGTTGATCACCAGCACGAGGCGGTTACCGGCCATGAACGCCCTGCGCCTGGATCGCGGTGATGGCGACGGTGTTCACGATGTCCTCGACCGTCGCGCCGCGGGAAAGGTCGTTGACCGGTTTGCGCAACCCTTGCAGCACCGGGCCGATCGCGATCGCCCCGGCGCTGCGCTGCACCGCTTTGTAGGTGTTG
Source organism: Mycobacterium interjectum (assembly GCA_002102225.1). Lineage (GTDB taxonomy): Bacteria > Actinomycetota > Actinomycetes > Mycobacteriales > Mycobacteriaceae > Mycobacterium > Mycobacterium interjectum_B. The sequence goes on along the minus strand of LQPB01000046.1, from coordinate 15,294 downwards.
TTGCCGGTGTTGAGGTCGGGGAAGATCAGCACCGTGGCGCGCCCGGCCACGGCAGAATCGCGCAGCTTGGTGGCCGCGACGGACGGCTCGATGGCGGCGTCGTACTGAATGGGACCCTCGACCAGTAGCTTCGGATCGCGCCGTCGCACTAAATCCGTTGCCGTCCTGACCTTTTCGACATCGGCGCCCGCACCGGAATCGCCCGTCGAGTAGGACAGCATGGCCACTCGCGGCTCGATGCCGAAGTGCGCGGCGGTGCGGGCGGAGCTGATCGCGATGTCGGCGAGCTGCTCGGACGTCGGATTCGGGATGATCGCGCAGTCGCCGTACACCAGGACCCGGTCGGGCAGGCACATGAAGAAGACGCTGGACACGGTGGACACATCGGGAACGGTCTTGATGATCTCGAAGGCGGGCCGAACGGTGTGCGCGGTGGTGTGGGCGGCGCCCGAGACCATGCCGTCGACCGTGCCGTTGTGGACCAGCATGGTGCCGAAATACGTGCCGTCGCGCATGATCTCGCGGGCGTGCTCGACGGTGATGCCCTTCGCCTTCCGGAGCTCGGCGTACTGTTCGGCGAACTTCTCACGCAGCTCGCTGCTCAGCGGATCGATCACCGCTGCGCCATCCAGGTTCACACCGAGCTCCGACGAACGGAGCCTGATCTGGGCCTCGTCGCCGAGGATGGTCAGGTCGGCGACGCCGCGCTGCAGCAGGCGGCCGGCCGAGCGGAGGATGCGGTCGTCGTCCCCCTCGGGAAGAACGATGTGCTTGCGATCCGCGCGGGCCCGCAGCCGCAGCTGGTAGGTGAACATCTGCGGGGTGACCACGGCTGGCATCGAAATGGCCAGCTGCGCAAGAAGATCCGCGATATCGACGTGGCGGTCCATCAGCTCGAGCGCGGTGTCGATCTTGCGCTGCGACATCGCGGTGACCCGGCCGCGCGCCGAGGCGGCCGCGCTGGCGGCGTCGTAGGTGCCCAGCGCGGTGGCGATGATGGGCAGGCGCAGCCGCAGGCCGCTCACCAGGGCCGCGATCGAGGGGTGCAGCTCGAACCCGCCGTTGAGCACCAGGCACGATAGCGAGGGAAACCCTTCCGCCGCATGGGCACTGGCGACGGCGAGCACCACGTCGGAGCGGTCTCCGGGGGTGATCACGGCCATGCCGTCGCTCAGCCGTTCCAGCACGTGGTCGGCGGTCATCCCGGCGACCAGCACGCCCATCACCTCGCGTTCCCGCAGCGACGCCTCACCGCTGACCGGCGTCCCGCCCACGGCGGCCTCCAGTTCGGCGACCGTGGGCGCCGACAGCAGCGGTTCCTCGGGCAGCACGTAGCTGCGCTGGGCGAACGCGCGCAACGCCTCGGCGACGTCCGCCAGCTGCGCCGGATCGCAGCGGTTGGCGACCACCGCCGCGGCGTGGGCGTGCTGGGTGTTCAACTCGGCCAGGCACACCTCGACGACCCCGGCCACCTCGGCAGGCGTCCGGCCCTTGCCGCTCACGGCCAGCAGCACGGGCGCGCCGAGGTTCGCCGCGATCCGCGCGTTGACCGAGAGCTCGGCGGGCCGGGTGACGTCGGTGTAGTCGCTGCCGACGATCACCACCACGTCGCAGGCCTGCGCCATCGCGTGATACGAGTCGACGATGCCCGCGATCGCGGCGTCGGTGTCGGCGTGCAGCTGCTGGTAGGTCACGCCCACGCACTGGTCGTAGGACAATCCCGCGCTGGTGTGTTCCAGCAGCAGCTCCAGGATGTAGTCGCGGCCTTTGCCGTCGGGGGCCCGGCTGATCGGGCGGAACACACCGACCCGGGCGACCGTGGCGGTCAGCCGGTGCAGCAGCCCCAGCGCGATCGTCGACTTGCCGGTCTCGGGCTCGGGAGCGGCAATGTAGATCGCTGAGGGTGGTTCAGGCAAGTCGCCGCAGCCTGGGCGCCAGGTCCTTTTCGAAGAGCTCCAGGAACCGGCGCTGGTCGTGGCCCGGCGCGTGGAACACCAGGTGGTTGAGGCCCCAGTCCACGTAGGCCTTGACCTTCTCGACGGCCTCGTCGGGATCCGACGCCACGATCCAGCGCTTGGCGACCTGTTCGATCGGCAGCGCGTCGGCGGCCTTCTCCATCTCGATCGGGTCGTCGATGCTGTGCTTCTGCTCGGCGGTCAGCGACAACGGCGCCCAGAACCGGGTGTTCTCCAGGGCCAGGTCGGGGTCCGGGTCGTAGGAGATCTTGATCTCGATCATCTTGTCGACGTCGTCGACGTTGCGCTCGGCGGCCGCGGCGCCGTCGGCCACCGCCGGCATCAGTTTGTCCTTGTAGAGCTCCTCGCCCTTGCCGGAGGTGCAGATGAACCCGTCACCGGCGCGTCCGGCGTACTTGGCCACCGCCGGGCCGCCCGCCGCGATGTAGATGGGGACACCGCCCTCCGGCACGTCGTAGATCGAGGCGCCCTTGAGCCGGTAGTACTCGCCGTCGAAGTCGACGCGGTCGCCGCGCCACAGCTCGCGCATCAACCGCACCGACTCGCGCAGCCGGGCGAACCGTTCCTTGAACTCGGGCCAGTCGCCCTCGTAGCCGGTGGCGATCTCGTTCAGCGCCTCGCCGGTGCCGACCCCGAGGAAGATCCGGTTCGGGTACAGGCACGCCATGGTGGCGAAGGCCTGCGCGATGACGGCCGGGTTGTAGCGGAAGGTCGGGGTGAGCACCGAAGTGCCCAGCACGATCCGCTTGGTGCGCTCGCCGACGGCGGTCATCCACGCCAGCGAGAAGGGGGCGTGTCCGCCCTCGTGCCGCCACGGCTGGAAGTGGTCACTGACGGTTGCGCTGTCCATGCCGTGACCTTCGGCGGCGACAGCCAGTTCGACGAGCTCGCGCGGTGCGAATTGTTCAGCGGACGCTTTGTATCCGAGTTTCAGTTCAGCCACGGCTTATTTCTACTCCTATCGCGATGGTCGCGGCCCCCGCGCCCGGATTCGCCGCGCTTGCGACCGCTTCTATGCTCACTTGCGTGGCAGCAGCACCATCTCTTGTTCAGGTCAGCGACACCGTGTACCTCGCCCAGGGCCACGCCGTTAACTGGACCCTGGTCGTCGACGGCACCGGCGTGCTGTTGATCGACGCCGGTTATCCCGGAGATCGCGAGGACGTGCTGGCCTCGCTGGCCAAGCTGGGCTACGGGGCGGGCGACGTGCGCGCCATCCTGCTGACGCACGCGCACATCGACCACCTGGGCTCGGCGATCTGGTTCGCCCGCGAGCACGGCACCCCGGTGTATTGCCACGCCGACGAGGTGGGTCACGCCAAGCGGGAGTACCTGGAGCAGGTCTCGATTCTCGATGTGGCACTGCGCATTTGGCGGCCAAGGTGGGCGGTGTGGGGCGCGCACGTGGTGCGCAACGGCGGGCTGATCCGCGACGGCATCCCGTCGACCCGCCCGCTGACCGCCGAGGTGGCCGCGGGCCTGCCCGGCAACCCGACGGCCATCGCCACGCCGGGGCACACCGGCGGGCACTGCTCGTATGTCGTCGACGGCGTGCTGGCCAGCGGCGACGCGCTGATCACCGGCCACCCGCTGCTGCGTCGCGGCGGGCCGCAGCTGCTGCCGGCGGTGTTCAGCCACGACCAGCAGAGCTGCCTGCGCAGCCTGGGCGCACTGGCGGTGCTGGACACCGAGGTCCTGCTGCCCGGCCACGGCGACGCGTGGCGAGGCCCGATCCGCGAGGCGACGGAAGCGGCGCTGCGGCGGGCGCAATGACGCAGACCCGCGTCGCCCGGCGTATCCGGGCCGCGCCGGGGGCGGTGTACCGCGCGCTGGTCAACGCGGATGCGGTTGCCCTGGACAAGCTCGCGCCCTGGTGGAGTCCCGCTCTACATCGGCGACCTAGCGCTGAACGGCGTACTCGGGCAACGCGATGTCCTCGCGGAATTCACGGCCGACGATCCGGCGCGCCAACCAGGGGATGTCCATCAGTTTGGAAGCCTGATTTCGGGTCCACAATCCGAGCGAGGTCTTTGGCGCGAACATCGAGGCGAACGCGCGCGCCGACCGCTGCCTGGCCTCGACCATCGGACGCAGGCGGCTTTCGTAGCGGCGAAACGCCTCGCGATGGTCGGCCCCCGCTTGGCTGAGTTCGCCGGCCAGCACGTAGCCCTGCACCATGGCCAGACCCGTCCCCTCCCCCGCCAACAGCGAGACGGCGGCCGCGGCATCGCCGACGAGCGCCACCCGCCCCTGCGACCAGCGGTCCATGACGATTTGGCTTACCCGATCGAAGTAGACCTCCGGGACGCCGTCCAGTGCGCGGAGGATCTCGGGGCATTCCCAGCCGGCGTCGCCGAAGACTTCCCTCAGGGTTGTCCTGACCTCCGACAAGTCCTGCGGGTCGGGGCCGCTCATGTGGTCGGCGGTGAAAACGAAGAGAAACAAGGTCTTTTCGCCGCGCATCGCGAACCGCGCGAGCATTCGTCCGGGTGTCGTGTACGCGAGGTAGACGAGCTCGTCGCGCGGCTGGTAGCCCTCGGCTTCGAAGGCGGCCACTCGGTAGCCCAGGTCGGCCTCGAATGTCGATTCCGGGCCGAACACCAAGCCGCGCACGGGCGAATGGATGCCACCGGCGCCGACGACCAGGTCGAACGGGCGTGACTGGCCGTGCTCGAACGTGACAAGGACGCCCGCGTCGTCTTGCGTGATGGCCGAAACGCTTTCACCGAACAGGGTTTCGACGTGGTCGTCGATCGAGCGGTGGATCATGGCCGCCAGATCACCGCGCGGTATGGTCGCGAAGCGGCCATCGAGGCTGCGCTGGAACACGTCCGCCGAAAAGCCCCCCACCTTCCGCGAATTCCGGTCCACGAGCCGCAGCTCCCGCACAACGTATCCGGCGGCGTGCAATTCGGGCGTAAGCCCCATGCGTTCGGCGACGGTGTACCCGCCACCCCAAAAATCCACAACATAGCCGCCCGTGCGGAGCCGCGGCGCCTTTTCTATCAGGGTCGGCTCGTGGCCGTAGCGCCAAAGCCAGTACGCGAGCGTTGGGCCGGCGATGCCGGCTCCGACGATGGCGATCTTCATGCGCACACCCCTTTCCGCCCAGGCCCGCTTACTATATCATAGTGCAATAGTTGCTGTGGGAAATAAATGGCCGGTGGGGAGAGCCGGTGTGCTGAAAGAACTTACGGGCATGCCCTTCGGGATCCAGGCCCTGGAAGCGGTAGGCACCGTCACGGCAGCCGATTACGACCGGGTCTTTGCGCCGCTGGTCGATCGGGCGCGACGAACGGGTAGTCGGATGCGGCTGCTCTACCGGTTCGGCCCGGGTTTCCAGCGCATCACGCCGGGCGCGCTGTGGGCCGATGCCCGGCTCGGAGTGAGCTACGCGGGGTTACTCGACGGCTGCGCGGTGGTGAGCGACGTCGGCTGGATTCGGGCCCCGGCGCGCAGCATCGGCGCGTGGATGCCTTGCCCGGTGCGGGTGTATGAGGACCACGAGCGCGATCACGCAGTCGCGTGGCTGGCCTCGTTGCCGAATGGCACCGGCGCCTCGACCCGTGACGTGGCCAAGGCATACATCGGTGGAGTGGGCGCCGCGATCGGAAGCCTCGCGAGGCTGGTCGTCTCCTAGCGGCCCCGGCCCGCCGCCGTAACCTCGCTGAGCCCCAGGTGATCCCGCAGCGTCTCCCCGGCGTACTCCGTCCGGAACGCGCCGCGCTCCTGCAGCAGCGGCACCACCCGGTCGACGAACTCGTCCAGCCCGTGCGGCGTCAGGTGCGGCACCAGGATGAACCCGTCGCAGGCGTCGGCCTGGACGTAGGTGTCGATCTCCTCGGCGATGTGCGCCGGGGTTCCGACGAACTGCTGGCGGCTGGTGACGGCGATGATCAGCTCGCGGATGGACAGCTTCTCGGCCGCGGCGCGCTCGCGGAAGCGGCGGGCCACCGCGATGGGGTCGCCGTGCCGCACCCGTCCCTGGGTGATGTCGCTGTCGACGACCGGGTCGACGTCGGGCAGCGGCCCATCCGGGTCGTAGTCCGACAGGTCGCGACCCCAGACCTGCTCGAGCATCGCGATCGCCGTCGCGCCGCTGACCTGTTGATAGCGGATGTGGCGTGCCCGGTCCTGCGCTTCGGAGTCGGTGTCACCGATGACGAACGTCGCCGCCGGAAAGACCTTGAGCCGGTCGGGATCCCGGCCGTAGGACGCGGCGCGGCCCTTGACGTCGGCGTAGTAGCGCTGCCCGTCCTGAAGCGACGAGTGCAGCGTGAACAGGGCGTCGGCGTTGCGGGCGCCGAACGCGCGGCCGTCGGCGGAGTCGCCGGCCTGCAGCAATATCGGATGGCCCTGCGGCCCGGCGGGCAGCGTCGCGAACCCGCGCACGTCGAACTGCGGACCGCGGTGTGCGACGCCGCGGATCCGCTCGGGATCGACATAGACCCCAGCCTCGACGTCGGCCAGCACGGCGTCGGCCGCCCAGCTGTCCCAGAATTGACGGGCAACGGCGAGGAATTCCTCAGCGCGCGAATACCGGTCGGCGTGATCCAGAAATCCCCCGCGGCGAAAGTTGGCGCCGGTGAAGGCGTCCGACGAGGTCACCATGTTCCACCCGGCGCGCCCGCCGGACAGGTGGTCGAGCGTCGCGAATTGCCTTGCCACTTCGAAGGGTTCGTTGAATGTGGTGTTGATGGTGCCGGTCAGCCCGATGCGGTCGGTGACACCCGCCAGCGCGGCCAACACCGTGAAGGTGTCCGGACGGCCCACCACGTCGAGGTCGTAGATGCGGCCGCGGTGCTCGCGCAGTCGCAGCCCCTCGGCCAGGAAGAAGAAGTCGAACAATCCCCGTTCGGCGGTGCGGGCCAGGTGCACGAAAGACTCGAATTCGATCTGGCTGCCGGCGGTGGGGTCGGTCCACACCGTGGTGTTGTTGACGCCCGGGAAATGCGCGGCCAAATGAATCGGTTTGCGGCCCATCAGGTTAACCCCCAACGCTTGGCGATCAGTTCGTGCGAGCGCAACCGGTCGGCGTGCCGGTGGGTGACCGAGATGACGACGAGTTCGTCGGCGCCGGTGGCGCGCCGCAGTGTCTCCAACCGCTCGGCGACCTCATCGGGATCGCCGACGAATTGCGTTGCCAACCGGTCGATCACGACCGCCAGCTGTTCGTCGGTCAGCGGGACGCACTCGTCGGGGTCGGGATAGGGGACGGCGCCGCCGCCGGCCCGGATCGAGTACACCCAATGGCCGTAGCTGGAGGCCAGGTGTTTGGCGGTGGCGGAGTCGTCGGCGACCACGATGTCGGCCGACACCACGACGTAGGGCCGCGGCAGCCACCCCGACGGGACGAACGCGTCCCGGTAGGCGTCGATGGCGTCCAGCGCGGTCGCCGGCGTGAGGTGGTAACTGGCCACGAACGGCAGCCCCAGCGCGCCGGCCGCCTTGGCGCTGCGCCCCTTGCTGCTGCCGAAGATCCACGGCGTCAAGGCGGCGCCTTCCCCCGGCACGGCATGCACGTCGAACCCGTCGACTTCGTAGGTGCCGGCCAGCATGGCGATGATGTCGCCGAGCTGCTCTTCGAAGTCGGGCGCGACGGCCTCGGGCTGCTGCAGGATCGCCTGGGTCGCCTGCACCCGGCCGCTGCCCAGCAGCTTGCGCAGGTCGAACGGCGGCGGGATGACGACGCCGTCGACCTCGCGCCATTCCCGCGAGGGTTCGGGCCGGGGAGCTTTCGGCGATCGCGGCTTGGTGATCCGCCGCTGGGCCGAGCGGCCCAGGCCCAAATCGATGCGGCCCGGATAGAACGCGTCGAGCATGCCGAAGCTTTCCACCACGGCGGCGGCGGTGGTGTGACTGAGCTGCACGGCGGCCGAGCCCACCCGAATCGTGTTGGTAGCGGCCGCGATCTGCCCGATCAGCACCGCCGGTGCCGCGCTGGCGACGGCGACGAAATGATGTTCGGCGATCCAGAAGCGACGGTAGCCCCACCGCTCGGCGTGCTGGGCGAGCTCGACGGTGTTGCGCAAGGCCGTCGCCACATTCCCGCCAGAGCTGATCGGGGCCAGGTCCAGGACCGACAGCGGCACGGGCGTCACCGGTTCACCGCCGCGTAGCGGTTGGGCGCCACCGGCAGGCCCAGCCGGGCCCGCAGGGTTTCCCCGGGCCGGTAGGCGGTGCGGAAGCGCCCGGCTCGCTGCAGCAGCGGCACCACCTCGTCGACGATCACCGGCAGGTCGGTGCCGTTGACGGCGGGCCGCAGCCGCGCGCCGTCGAGGCCCAGCCGCTGCCAGCCCAGGACCATGTCGACCAAATCCGTTGCGCTGCTGGCGAAGACGAGGGCGTCCGACCGGAAGTCACCGTCGCCGTGGAACGAAACGACCACGTCCGCAAGCACTTTGAGGTGAGCGCCGCCCGCCGCGCGCAGCTCGTCGAGGATGCCCTGCAGCGAGGCGTCGTCGGTGGGCGTGATGAACACGACGTCGGCGCCGGCCGAGGCGAACTCGTAGGCGGGTCCGGCGTGCGCCAGCGCGGCCACCACCGGCTGGCCCTGCGGCGGGCGGGGCGTGATCGACGGGCCCTTGACGGAGAAGAACTTTCCGGTGAAGTCGATGTAATGCAGCTTGTCGACGTCGACGTAGCGCCCGCTGCTCACGTCGCGGATGATTGCGTCGTCCTCCCAGCTGTCCCACAACCGCCGCACCACCTCGACGTACTCGACGGCCTCCTCAAAGAGGGGAATCCCGGAGACGTCGCGACGGCCGAACAGGGCCGCCTCATGCGCGGTGGCGCTCACCCGCGGCTGCCAGCCCGCCCGTCCGTGCGACACGAAGTCAAGGGTCGCAATGGATTTGGAGACATGAAAGGGCTCGGTGTGGGTGACCGTGGCCACCGGGATCAGCCCGATGTGTCGCGTCGCGGGGGCGATGCGGGCGGCGACCAGGACGGCGTCGGCGCGGCCGGTCAGCCGATCCGGATGAATCCGGGAGCTTCGGCCGATCTGCGGCATCAGGGAGTCGTCGATGGTCAGGAAATCCAGCAGCCCGCGCTCGGCGGTCGCCGCCAACTCGGCCCAGTAGCGGCCGTCGAGCACCGATGGCGCGGCGGGCCGCGAACCCAGGGTCGTCCGCCAGGCCTGGGGGTGCCAACCGTATCCGTCGAGCGCGACGCCCAAATGGAACTGGCCGGTCATGCCAGCCACTTTTCGAAGGCGATCGGCCGGAACGGTCCCCAGTCCGGCAGCGGCTCGGCGGGGACGATGCGGGAGTAACCTGTCGCGTCGTACAGCGCCTCGGCCTCGGGCTGGCGGTTGCCGGTGATCAAATACAGCCGCCGGTAACCCCGCGCGGCCGTCTCGGCCTCCAGCGCCGCCAGCAGCGCCCGCGCGTATCCGCGCCGCCGGTGGGCGCTGTCGGTCCAGATCCGCTTGAGCTCGGCGGTTTCGGCGTCGAAGCGCCGGAATGCGCCGCCGGTGACGGGCACGTCGCCCACCACGCCGACGAGCAAGCCGCCATCGGGGGGCGCCAACTCGTCCGCCGGCACCGGCAGCCAGGCCAGGTGCCGCTCCGGCGTGCCGCCGTAGCGCTGCGCGTACTCAACGGCCAGCTCGGCCAGCAGCGGCCGCGCCACCGGATCTTCGTGGGTGGCCGCGACGAACTCGAGCCGGGTGGTGGGCGTCACGTATTCATCTAACGTTTCCGACGCGCGCCCATTCCACCCGGCGGCGGGTCCGCCCTACTGGCCGGGGGGCATCAGCACCGTGTCGATCATGTACACCGTCGCGTTGGACGTGTGCACGCCGCCGCAGACCAGGCCCGCGTTGTTCACCCTCAGGTCATTGCCCTGACCGGCCACGGTGAGGGGCGCGCCCTGCACCGTCGGGTGGATGCCGGCGACCACCGCCGGGCTGAGCTGCCCCTGTACGACGTGGTACGTCAGGATGCTGGACAGCAGCTGCGAGTCCGTCTTCAGCTTGTCGATGGTCCCCGCCGGCAGCTTGTCGAACGCGGCGTTGGTGGGCGCGAACACCGTGTACTGGCCGTTGTTGAGGGTCGAGACCAGGTTGACGTTCGGATTCAGCTTCCCCGACAGCGCCGAGGCCAGCGTGGTCAACATCGGATTGTTCGACGCCGCCGTCGCCACCGGATCGCGCGACATCCCGGTCACCGACCCGGGGCCGCTCGGGTTTTGCTTGGCGTAGTCCGCGCAGCCCGCGCCGATCAGGTCACCCGCGTTGTCGGCGAGCGCGGGACCGGCCGTGGGGCAGGCCACGACGGCGATCGCCGCGAGGCCCGCCGCGGCAATTGTTTTCGCACGAGTGCTCATCATTTCGACTCCTTCGTCTACAGACGGCAGTGGGCGCCGTCTTTGTCTCGAACACAAGTCATTCGGAGCGGCGTCGGCCACGGATGGAATTTAAGTTACTGAACCTTTAATCTGCTTAATTAGCCGCTGGGGCGCGCGGCAGGGGCTATACGCGCGTTGCCGTCACGTATCCGGGCACCAGGTCCACGTCCTCCGGGCGGCCACGCCACAAATCGGCCAGCCCCAGGCCGGCGCACAGCTCGACGACGTTCCGCACTTCGGTTTCCCAGCCGTGCGCCGCCAGATACTCGGGGACATAACGGTATTCGCCCGGGTACATCAGGCTGGCCAGGTCGACGTCCAGGCCTTGTCGACGCCACGAGTCGACGAAGGCCTGCCGCGCGGCCTGCCGCGCCGGCGTCCACGTGGCCATGTGGTCCGCGGTGAAGCGGCTGCCGGCCGCGCTCGCCCGGGTGACGTATTGCAGTAACCGGTGCTGGGCGTCGGGGGGCAGATAGCCGACGAGCAGCTGCTCGGCGATCCACGCGGTGGGCGCCGCGGCGTCGAAGCCGGCCCGGTTCAGCGCGACCAGCCAGTCCTGGCGCAGGTCGACGCCGATCGCGCGGCGGTGCGTCGTCGGCGTGGCGCCGAGCCCGCGCAGCACTTCGGATTTGAAATCGAGGACCTCGGGCCGATCGATCTCGTACACCGTCGTCCCCCGCGGCCACCACAGCCGGTAGGGCCGGGTGTCCAGGCCCGACCCCAGGATCACCACCTGCCGGATACCCGCCCTGCCCGTGTCGGCGAGAAATTCGTCCGAAAATTTGCCGTAGGCCGCCTGCACGGAGATGAGTCCGGCCACGATCGGGTCGCCGCCGCCGTCGTCGGCGTACCGCTCGTCGTCGATCACCCGGGTGAAGTAGTCCACCCCCGCGGCGCGCACCAATCGCTCCGCGAAGGGGTCGTCGATGAGCCCCTTGTTGGTGGCGACGGCCCGGACGACCGCGTCGAAGGTGGTGGCCAAGCCGTCGCCGGTGGCGGGATTCCACCTGGCCGCTGGCATCGTCTTTTCGGGTCCGTTCAGCGGTCGACGCGGCGCCGCACGGCCAGTTCGGCGACCGCCCGCCACCCGAGCAACAGCACCGCGGTGACCGACGCGGCGACGACCACGAAACTCGCCGCCACGCCCGCCGCACTGACTTTGCGCAGGAGCATGCCGACCACGACGGTGCACAGCCAGACGATCACCCCGGTGGGGGCCACCGCGGTGGGCCGCCGCCAGGCGCGGGACACCAGCCAGCCGACGAGGGTTCCGGAAAGGAACGGCCAGGCCGTCGTCGCGATGCCACCGAGGTTGAGCCCTTCGTCGTGGCTGCGGCGGCCGACGGCGCAGAACACCAAAACCGCGATGACGTCTCCGGCTAGGGAAACGAGCCAGGCCAAGGACTGGAGCCGAAGCATGCCGCGAGACTACCGGGCGAGCTGGGCGTCCTTGACCCCGCGGGCGCGGTGAACCTAAATTCGGCACCGATGAATACCCGTTCACGGGGCAGGCTCGCGGTCGTGACCGGCGCAGGGTCGGGCATCGGCAGGGCGGTGGCCCTGGCGTTCGCCGCGCAGGGCGACCGGGTTGTCGCCGCCGACATCGACGAGGCGGCCGCGGAGGCCACCGCCAAGGAACAGCCCGGGCTGATCACCGCGGTGCCGGTCGACGTCGCCGACCCCGCCAGGGTCGAGGTGTTGCGGGACAGGACCCATGCCGAGGTGGGCGTGCCCACCATCGTGGTCAACGCCGCCGGGTGGGACCGCACTGACCAATTCCTCAACGCCACACCGGAATTCGCCGCCAAGGTGGTGGGGATCAATTACCTCGGCCCGGTGCACGTCTGCAGCGCGTTTCTGCCGGGAATGATCGACGCGGGGGCGGGTGGCCGCGTCGTCAACCTGGCCAGCGACGCCGGCCGGGTCGGCAGCGCGGGCGAGACCATCTACGCCGGGGCCAAGGGCGGCGTCATCGCGCTCACCAAGTCGCTGGCCCGCGAAATGGCCCGCCACCAGATCACGGTCAACTGCGTGTGCCCGGGTCCGACTGACACCCCGCTGTTCCACGCGCAACCCGAGAAACTGAAAGAAGCGCTGGTCAAGGCGATCCCGTTGCGCCGGCTGGCCCGGCCCGAGGAGGTCGCCGCGCCGGTGCTGTTCTTCGCGTCCGCCGCCGCGTCGTTCATCACCGGACAGGTGATCAGTGTGAGTGGCGGCCTAACGATGGCAGGCTGATTCCCATGAGCACCGACGCACCCCCCGCCTTTGACCGCGATGACCCCCTGGGCCTGGACGCCTCCCTGTCCGGCGACGAGCTCGCGGTGCGCGACACCGTGCGGAAGTTCTGCGCCGAACACGTCCTGCCCTACGTCGGGGAGTGGTTCGAGATCGGCGACCTCCCGGTGCGCCAGCTCGCCAAACAGTTCGGTGAGCTCGGCCTGCTCGGCATGCATCTGCACGGCTACGGCTGCGGCGGCGCCTCCGCGGTGCACTACGGACTGGCCTGCACGGAGCTGGAGGCCGCCGACTCCGGCATTCGGTCGATGGTGTCCGTGCAGGGGTCGCTGGCGATGTTCGCGATCTGGAAGTTCGGATCGGAGGAGCAGAAGCGGCAGTGGCTGCCCGGCATGGCGGCCGGCGAACTGCTCGGGTGCTTCGGGTTGACCGAACCCGACGTCGGGAGCGACCCGGCCGCGATGAAAACGCGGGCGCGACAGGACGGCTCGGACTGGGTGATCAACGGCCGCAAGCTGTGGATCACCAACGGCTCGGTCGCCGACGTGGCAATCGTGTGGGCCACCACCGACGACGGCATCCGCGGTTTCGTAGTGCCCACCAAAACTCCCGGCTTCACCGCCAACACGATTCACCACAAGCTGTCGCTGCGGGCCTCGATCACCAGTGAGCTGGTGCTCGACGACGTGCGGGTGCCCGCCGACGCGATGCTGCCCGAGGCAAGGGGATTGCGCGGACCCCTGTCGTGCCTGTCGGAGGCGCGCTACGGAATCATCTGGGGGTCGATGGGCGCCGCGCGCTCGTCGTGGCAGGCCGCGCTCGACTACGCCACGCAGCGCACCCAGTTCGGTCGGCCGATCGCCGGCTTCCAGCTGACGCAGGCCAAACTCGTCGACATGGCCGTCGAGCTGCACAAGGGGCAGCTGCTGTCGCTGCACCTCGGTCGCCTCAAGGACGGCGTCGGCCTGCGCCCCGAACAGGTCAGCTTCGGCAAGCTCAACAACACCCGCGAGGCGATCAAGATCTGCCGGACCGCCCGAACCATCTTGGGCGGCAACGGGATATCGCTGGAGTACCCCGTTATCCGGCACATGGTCAACCTGGAATCGGTGCTGACATACGAGGGCACGCCGGAGATGCACCAGCTCGTCCTCGGCCAGGCGTTCACCGGCAGCGATGCCTTCCGCTGATGGGGAGTCAATCATGAAATCCGTTGCCTATCGGATCGGTGTCCTTGTCGCCGCGTGTGGACTCTGGTGCGCACCCGCGGCGATCGCCGACCCGGTCACCCTGCCGCCGATGACCTCGGGCGGCGGCGGGCCCATCATCGGCGGTGGCAACAACTCCGGGATCTCGCAGCAGCTGATCGGCCTCGGCAATCCGAACGTCCAAGAGGTCGATGGCACGGACGCGGCCCAGTTCATCAGCGCCGCGGCGGCGGTGAGCAGCCCGCAACTCGCCGCCCCCTTCGGGCTGCTCAAGCGCGCGTTGGCATGCCAGACCAACAACGCGGGATTCGGAGCGCGCGCCTACCGGCGTAACGACGGGCAATGGGGAGGCGCGATGCTGGTCGCCGCCAAAAGCGCCACCCCGAACCTCGACGCCCTGACCGCGTGCGCCAAGACCAATTGGCGCCGGCCCACGCTCGGCAGCGACACCGCGATGTGCAACAGCGGCTGGACGACGCCCAATTCCTTTGACAGCCGCCGCAGCAATGCCGAGGCCTATTACGTCTTCCTCGCCGGCACGGCCGACGACTTCTGCACCGCGCTCAATGCCAAGTACAAGACCAACGCCGCGGCGTGGCCATTCTAAATCGATTGCAGCTGAGCGACTTTCACCACGGCCGGCTCACCCGAATCCGTGCTTGGGGAGTGCGGCAACAGGGCCGCAATGGTCCATAGCGCGATGCCACCGACGAGCACCAAAGCGCCGACGACAATGCCGGCGATCGCCATGCCACGGCCTTTCTGGCCCGTTCTCTTGATCTGGGACAGCGCGACGAAGCCGAAGATGATGCCCAAAAAGGCCCCGATGAACATGCAGACCCAGCCGAACAGGGAGCACACCAGCGACGCGACGGCGAAACCGTTCGTGCCCACCATCGGTGGCGGCGGGTAGCCGGGCGGCGGCGGGTAACCGTAACCGCCCGCCGGGGGCGGCTGATAGCCATAACCGCCCGGCGGTGGGGGTGGGTAGCTAGGCGGTTGGTCCGTCACGGCAGCCTCCTACGTCGAGAGGCAACACTCTACTACCCGTTTCGCCTGGTAGAAGGGCGGTAAATCGGCCGCGGCGCTACGGGCCGCCGCCATTGCCGCCATGGCCGCCGACGACGGTGCCGGGGGTGCCGAAGGTACTGGCTCACCGGGGGCACCGGTGCCCCCGGTGCCCCCGGTGATGCCGCCACCGCCACCGCCGCCGCCTTCGGCCGAGGCGATCGTGCCGGTCGTGCCGATGACGGAGGCGCCGCCTCCGCCGCCTCCGCCGCCTGTGGGGTTGCCCTGGCCGGTCTGGCCGAGCTCGCCGGTGGGCGATGCGCTGCCGAAGGCGGCCGCGGCGCCGCCGCCCCCACCGCCACCGGGACCACCGGCGGCGCCGGCGGGACCGCCGCCATCACCACCGTCACCGCCGCCGGCCGAGGCGGTGGTGGTGGTGCCGACGGCGTCGGCATTGCCGCCGCCACCACCGCGCCCGCCCGTGCCGCCAATGCCGCCGCCCGTGCTGTTGCCGCCGG
>LQPB01000045.1 GCA_002102225.1 Mycobacterium interjectum | reverse complement strand
AGGCGGCACCACTGGAACCGGCGGTGGGGGCGGCGGAGGCGCCGGCACCAACGGCGGCGGCGACGGTGGCGCCGGCGACCCCGGTGGGGCCGCCTCTGGCGGAGCGGGCGGGCACGGGGCTCTCGCCAACAGCGGAGGCGGCGGCGGCGCCGTCGGCTTCGGCGGGACCGGTGGCGCCGGTGGCGCCGGCATTAGTGGCGCCAACGGCGGCGGCGGCCAGTCGGCCTAACGCCGACCGGTGGGAGTCCATCAGCGTGGCGCCGACGGCTGAGATGATTGATCGCGGAACGCTCGGTTTCCGAGCCGCTCGCCGCGCTCAAAACCCAGGCAGCACAAGTGAATCACGAGCGCAGCTAGTACCGGCTAAACACCGGCGGCGACGACCGAGAGAGCAGGTGAGCGGTTACCAGCGCACCAGCGAGAAGGGGTAGGTGTTCACCCCGCCCGGAGCGCCGCCGCAACCCGTCGCGAACGTCGACTCCACCGAACCGGCCAGCGTCACCGCGTCCCAGGTATAGACGTCGTGCGACGGAAAGAATGCGACCACGCACCGCACGCCATCGGGCACGTCGACGGCCATCGTGTAGCGGCCGTCGGACAGATAAGCGTTACCGTCGTACGGCGCGGCCTGCCCGTTGGGTTGCGGAACCGCCGAAACGTGCACGCATCCCGCCTGACCGTCGAGACACTGCCGAACCGACCACAGCCACTCGTGCCCGGGATCTCGGTTGGTGTTCAGCTTGTAGTTGCCGAGCACCATGCCGGCGTGGGCGGTCGGCGCCAGGGTCAATGCGGCCACGGCCAACACGACGCTTAGAACGAACCTTTTCAAGGCCTCAGCTCCTCGGCGTCCAAGCGACCGGCAACCTCTTGATGCCGTGGATGAATTGCGACAGCAGCATCGAGGGTTCCTCGACCGCGATGATGTCGGGGATCTCGCGCCGCAACTCGTCGAACACCACCCTGATCTCGCGGCGGGCCAGGTTGGCGCCCAGGCAGAAATGGGCGCCGCCGCCGCCGAAGCCGAGATGCGGATTGGGGTCGCGGGCCACGTCGAACATCCACGGGTTGGCGAACTTTGACTCATCGCGGTTGGCCGAGTTGTACCACAGCGCGGCCTTATCACCGGCCGCCATCTTGACCCCGCTCAGCTCGATGTCCCGGGTCAGGGTGCGCCGCATGTACACCACCGGGGAGGCCCACCGCACGATCTCCTCGACCGCGGTGGGGGCCAGCGCGTCGTAGTCGGCCCACCACTTGTCCCGCTCGGCGGGGTAGCGCGACAGCGCCAGCACGCCGTGGCTGATCGCGTTGCGGGTCGTCTCGTTGCCCGCGACCACCAGCAGGATGAAGAACGACGCGATTTCCTGCGACGTGAGCCGCTCGCCGTCGACCTCGGCCTCCACCAGGCTGGTCGTCAGGTCGTCGTGGTGGTTGACACGGCGATCCTCGGCCAGCGCGGTGGCGTAGGCGCCGATGTCCATCGAAACCTGGGTGAATTCCTCGAAATCGGTCGACAGGTCCGGGTCACCGAACCCGAGAATCACGTTGGTCCAATGGAATACGCGCTGATGGTCCTCCTCGGGGATGCCCATCATGTCGCAGATGATCTGCAGGGGCAGCGGCCCGGCGAGCTCGCTGACCAGATCGGCCTCGCCGTCCGGATGATTGGCGATCAGCGATGCCACCAGCCGGTGCGCCCGCTCGCGCACCGACGCCTCGATGCGCGCCACCACTTTCGGGGTGAACGCGCGGCTGACGATCGAGCGCAGCCGCTGGTGTCGCGGATCGTCCGTCACGATCATCGAACCGAAGTACTCGGCCAACTCCGGCATCTGGTCACCGATGGTGATGCCCCCGGCGGAGCTGAAAACGTCCGGATGCCGGCTCGCGTAGTGCACGTCGTCCAGCTTGGTCAGCGACCAATACCCGGGGCCGGCCTCGAATCCCTCGTACTCGACGGCGGGCCAGAACGAGATCGGCGCTTCGCGACGCAAGGTGGCGAAGGCGCCGTCGCGGTAGTCGTCGTCGCGCCCCCAGAACTCCAGCGACTCGAGATGAATGTCGGCGAGCGGCACCTCGGGCGGTGGCGCCCCGTTCACTCGGGTCGCGATACCGGTCTTGAGTGGCACGGCACTACCCCTCTCAGTCCCTCTCAGTCCATCTCAGTGAGTGCATACGGTTCTGGCCGGCGCCCCCACCGTGGCCGTCGCATCGCTGACGACGTTGCCGTCCATCAGGATCTTGCAGTTGATCGGTCCCGGGCCTTGGGCGCTGAGGACGAACACCTCGCCACCGAAGCCGGTGAACTGCGTCGACCACGGCAGCTTCGCGTTCACCGCGTGCTGCTGGCCGTCGTTGGTCTGATAGGAGATGTACTCCGCGACGCCGGGGCCGCTGACCTCGTAGCGGACTTGGGGGTTCTCGTTCGCGTGGGCCACGCCGCCGCCAATGTTGGCGAACCCGATGCCGAGAGCGAGCAGGATCGCGGGCCCGCTGAGATGACTGGTCATGGTTTCACATCGTGTCATCACCGACATCGCCTGGTCTAGATGCCGCCCGCGGCAATGCTTAGGGTGAACCGGGGGCTGAAATGGGATGAGGTGGTCGGAAAAGTGGGTAGCCCGGAAAGCGGCTCAAAGCGCGTGGTGGTCTGGGGTACGGGTTTCGTCGGCAGGATGGTGATCGCGGAGATCGTCAAACATCCGCTGTTCGAGTTGGTCGGCGTCGGCGTCAGCAACCCTGACAAGGTGGGCCGCGACGTCGGCGACATCTGTGGGCTGCCCGAACCGGTGGGCATCATCGCCACCGACGACGTCGACGCCCTCATCGCGCTCAAGCCCGACGCCCTCGTGCACTACGGCCCGACGGCGATGCACGCCAAGGACAACATCGCGCTGATCACCCGCTTCCTGCGGGCCGGCATCGACGTGTGCTCGACCGCGATGACGCCGTGGGTGTGGCCGACCATGCACCTGAACCCGCCAAACTGGATCGAGCCCATCACCGCGGCGTGCGAGCTCGGCGAATCGTCGTGCTTCACCACCGGCATCGACCCCGGCTTCGCCAACGACCTATTTCCCATGACGCTGATGGGC
Organism: Mycobacterium interjectum; assembly: GCA_002102225.1. GTDB lineage: Bacteria > Actinomycetota > Actinomycetes > Mycobacteriales > Mycobacteriaceae > Mycobacterium > Mycobacterium interjectum_B. The sequence goes on along the minus strand of LQPB01000045.1, from coordinate 116,903 downwards.
CTGTGCTCGGAGGTGCGCCGCGTGCGGGCGTCGGAGCTGCTGGACTACACCAACTACGCGGGCGACTACGAGGTCGAGATGGGCATCGGCCGCGAACCCGAATACAGCCCGCTGCTCGAAGACTCCAACATGCTGATCTTCGCGTGGGGCGCCACCGTCCCGATGATCGCCCACGCCGCCGGCATCATGCTCGACGAGATCACCACCACCTGGGACAAGTGGGTGACCCCGACCGAGCGCACGACGGTGAAGGGCGTCATCAAGGCCGGGCATGTCGCCGCCGTCCGGTTCACCATCAACGGGGTGTACAAGGGGGAGACGCGCATTCAGCTCGAGCACGTCAACCGCATCGGCCTCGACGCCGCGCCCGACTGGCCGTCGGGCCACGACAACGACGTCTACCGGGTGGACATCGAGGGGACCCCGAGCATCTTTCAGGAGACCGCGTTTCGGTTCACCGACGGCTCGGGCCGGGACGCGGCCACCGCGGGATGCCTGGCGACGGGCATGCGGGCGCTCAACGCGGTTCCGGCGGTCAACGACCTCCGGCCGGGCTGGGTCACGCCGCTGGACCTCCCGCTGATCGCCGGGGCGGGCGCCATTCGCTGAACGGGTCGCACAGCCGCGGCCCCGGAGTCGCACAGCTCACGCATAGCAGACGCTGTGAACGGCTATAGGAATCAGCGGCACAATGAGCAGTGCTGCTGAATACGGGGATGGGTAGATGGCCGACAGAGCTACACCGGCGCTGGGTTTGTCGATTGGTTCCACCAACCTGGCCGCCGTGACCGCAGACCTTGCGATCATCCGCAAGCCGGTCCTCACCCTCTATCGCCAACGCCCGCCCGAGGTCGGCGTGCCCTCGGAAAACCCCAGGCTCGACGAGCCGGGCCTGGTGATCACCGACTTCGTGGACCGGGTCGGGGACCCGGTGGGCATCGTGGCCGCCGACGGCTCGGTGCACCGCAGCGACGCGCTGGTCGCCGACGGGCTGCGCGCCCTGGCCTACGCCGCCACCGGCGGGCGCCCGCTGCCCGAGAGCGTCGCGGTGACCCACCCGGCGCACTGGTCCGCCAAGTCGGTGGACGCCCTGAGCGCCGCGCTGAGCGGGGTGGCCGAATGGTCGGATCGTGCCCGGCCGCCGTTGCTGATCCCGGACGCCGCGGCGACGCTGTCCGCGGTGCGCGCCAGCCCCGGCATCCCGGCGCGCGGGACGGTGGCCGTCTGCGATTTCGGTGGCAGCGGCACCAGCATCACGTTGATGGACGCCGCCAGCGACGAGCCCGTCGCCCCGACCGTGCGCCATCACGACTTCTGCGGCGACATGATCGACCAGGCGCTGCTGACCGCCGTCATGGCCAACATGCCGAGCACCGGCGCGTTCGACCCGTCGGGCACCTCGGCGATCGGCTCGCTGAGCCGCTTGCGCACCGGCTGCCGCAGCGCCAAGGAGCAGCTCTCCTCGAACACGGTGGCCACCCTCTCCGACGAGGGGATGCGCGCCGACGTCCGCATCACCCGCAACGAGCTCGACGACGCGATTCGCGGGGCGCTGAACAACTTTGTAGCGGTGCTGGAGGAATCCCTGCGCCGCAACGGCATTCGCGATCTCGTGGCGGTGGTTTCGGTGGGCGGCGGCGCGAACGTTCCCGCGGTCACCACGAGGTTGTCTGGACACCTGCGGGTCCCGGTCGTCACGACGCCGCGCCCGCAACTGACGGCCGCCATCGGCGCCGCCCTGCGGGCGGCGCGCGGTCCCGACGACAATCGCCCGACCGCGCTGACCCCGGCCGCGCCGGCCACCGCGACGGCTCTGGCACCGCTGGGCCGCGCGGCGCAGGCCGAGGAGCCGGCGTCGACCGCGACGAGCGACGCGGCGGCGCCGAGCATGATGCCCGCGCTGGCGTGGTCGGCGTCTGGTGACGGATCGCGCACCCTCGGCACCAGCGCGTGGCCCAAGGCCGGCGGCTCCGGTCACACGTCCGCGCGGCCGGCGGTGAAGTTCGAGCAACCCGAATCCCCGCCGCCGGAACCGAAGAAGTCGGCCATCCCCTGGCGCCGGGTGCCGATGGGCCTGATCGTCGGCGCGTTACTGGCCGTGCTGCTGGTGGGCATCGCCCTGGCGATCGGGCTGGGCGGCTCCGGCGAAAAGCCGGTGACGACCCCGGGCGGGAGCACGACGCCGGCCGCCCCGGCACCGTCCGCGAATTCCCCGGCGCCGCCGGCCAGTTCCCCGCCCCCGCCGGCGAATTCGCCGCCGCCGAGCGTCGACACCAATCCGCCGGCGGCCACCGATACGCCGGCCCCGGTCGCGCCGCCGGCCGCTCAGCAGGGGACGGATGTCCCGGCGGCACCGCCGGCACCCGCGGCACCCGAGGCCCCGCCCGCACCGGCACCTCCGCCGATTCCGCAGATCCCGAGAATTCCCGCGATCCCGCCCATTCCACGGATCCCCGGAATCAACGCGCCGATCCCCGGTCTCCCCGAGGTACCGACGCTAGTGAGCCAAATCGCCCCGCGCGCCCACTGAATGAGCTTCAGGCTCAGTCCTTTTCGCCCTTGTTTTCCGCGGCCGCGGCTTTCCGCAGTTCCTCGTTGAGGGCCTTGTCCTTCTCGATCTGCTCCTTGCGGGACTCGTCGTCGCCGCCGTCGTCGGCCTTGGCTTGTTCCCCGGAGCCTTCCCCGGAGTCTTCCCCGGAGTCGTTGTCGGACCCTTCGCGCTCGGGTTCGTTATATTGCGGGTTGCCGTCCTCGTCGAGCCAATCGTTGACCGCCGTGCCGGACACCATCCCGCCCGAACCCGGCAGCACCACGGTGGGCAGGTCCTTGTAGGCCTTCATCATCTCGGCGGCCTGCTCTTTGTGCTCTTCGTTGGGTTCGGGCTTTTCGGTCGCCTGCCCGTCCTCGTCCTGCCGGTCGTCTTCCTGCCGGTCCTTCTCCTGCCGGTCCTCTTCCTGGCCAGCCTCTTTGTCGTCCTGCACGCTCATGCACCTACCCCCTTGGAGTCGCAGTTCCGACTGTCCCCGGGGGTTACCCGTTGCGACGCTGTGTCGAAACTCTCGTCAGTCCGAGCGGGGGTTCTTGACCAGCACCACCACGGCGAGCGGGATGCGCATCGGCTCTGGCGCGCTTGACAAACGCGCTGCGACGGCGGCCTCCAGCCGGTCGGCGAATTCGACCGCCCGCGGGTCATCGGCGGCGCCGTCCAGGCCGCAGACCAGGGCGTGAAACAGCGCGGCACGCGCGAACGCCGCCCATTGCGCACCGAAAGCGTTTGCGTCACCGTCAATTTGGTAGCGGGCCCAGAATCGGTCCTCGGCGTCGAACATCTCGAGGTGCTCGATGGTGAGGCCCTCGAACCGGCCGCTCGGGGAGAACGGGGCGCGGAAGTCCCGCTCGCTGCGGCCGGAGGTGGGAATGACCATGCGCCGAAGCTCCTCCTCGCTGAGCAGGCCGTCGCGCTCCAGATCATCCAGCGCCGCGACGATCGCGTCGAGCAGCGTCTTGAAGCCCGGCTTGTCGTCCTCGTCGACTCCTAGCGTCAGCACCACCAGCCGCCCCTCCGGGACCAGCTCGCGCCCGCGGAACGCGACGAAGTCGTGCCAGTCGGTGGCGGCCTGGTGGGTATAGGCGGCGCGGGCGGCATCGTCGCTGCTGTAGGCGACGTGCACGTGATCGTTGAGCTGGTAGGGGATGCGGCTGACCCACTGGGTCGCCCACGACGTCCAGCCGAGGTTGACGGTCTTGGACGGCACGATCTGGCCATAGAAGGACCGGCCGATCGCCGAGGCGAAACTCGTTGTGTCGGTGTGCAAGTAGCTGTCCGGGTCGTCGGCCAGGGTTTGGAACAGCGCGGTGAAATCGTTGCCCGGAACGTCGGTGTGCGCCACCAGGATCGCGTGATCGGCGCGGGTGCGCCGGCGCAGCACCGCGATGGCCGCCGACAGTGGCTTGAGCGAGTTGTGCCCGTTGGCCGCGCCGTAGTCGGCGATGACGATCGGCTGCGGGGCCGCCGGCAGCGGCACCTGTTCGGCGGCCCGCTCGAAGAACGCGACGGCCTGCGCCAGGCCGGCGGCCTGCAGCCGCGACGATTGGGTGTAGTTGGCGCTGTCCGTCGGCTCGGGCCGGACCACGATGCTCGATTCGGGCAGACGAGGTTCCGGCCGCATGCACCAACGATAGTCAGTCCGGCTTCGGGTAGCTCACTCCGGTGAGCTGCTCGGACAGCTCCCACAGCCGGCGGCAGTCGTCCTCGTTGCGTGCGCGCTCGGGCACCCGGGCCGGCCGCACGCCGCCGCCGGCCAGCTCCTGGAACCCGCGGGGTCCGTAGAACGCGCCGCCCTCGGCGTGCGGCGCGGCCGCCGCGTAGAGCGCGGGCAGGATGCCCTCGTCGATCTCCTGCCACAAAAACGGCGTGAACCGCCACGACGCCTTGTAGAGGCGCTCCATCAGCGCGGGCTTCTCGCGCCCGTGCGAGGGACCGGCGACCTGCAGGTTGGTCTTGGTCAGCCCCGGGTGCGCGGCGTTGGAGGTGATGCCCCAACCGCCCGCGCGGCTGCGCCGGTCCAGTTCCAGGGCGAACATCAGCACCGCCAGCTTGGACTGGCCGTAGGCCGACATGGCGGCGTAGGACTTCTCGAACTGCGGGTCGTCGAAGTGGATCTTGCCGCTCTGGCGGGCGGCCAGGCTGCTCAGCGAGACGACCCGGGCTTTGCCGGCGGCGCGCAGCAGCGGCAGCACGTGCCCGGTCAGCGCGAAGTGGCCGAGATGGTTGCTGCCGAACTGCAATTCGAACCCGTCAGCGGTGGTGTCGCGTTCCGGCGGCGTCATGACGCCGGCGTTGTTGATCAGGATGTCGATGGGGCGGCCCTCGGCGTTGAGCTGTTCGCCCAGCGCGGCCACGGACGCCAGCGACGACAGGTCGAGGGCTTTGATGGTCAGCTTCGCGTCGGGGACCGTGGCGCGGATTTCCTCGATCGCCTTTTCCCCTTGGCGCGGTTGCGGATCGCCATGACGACGTCCGCCCCGGCGGCCGACAGGCGCCGGGCGAGCCCGAACCCCAAGCCGCTGTTGGCTCCGGTGACGATTGCCAGCTTCCCGGACAGGTCGGGCACCGTGGCAACGAGATCGTTGGCCATGCGTAGCACTCCTTTCGTATGCGCCCCGTCACAGTGTGCTCTTTGTGCCGGCTCGTCGACAGGGCCGGCGTCCTACCGCTGGCATCGCCCGGCCCGCGGTGACACACTGCCTGCATGAACAGCAGGCGGCTCGCCAAGGTTTCGCTGGCCGGCGCCGTCGTGCTGATGATCGTGTCGGTGGTCGGCTTCATCGTCGCCCTGGTGCTCAACGCGTTCTTTCTGGACAAATACAACGCCTACGGCGAGGTGCCGATCCCGGGAACGGGCAGCGTGTACCTACCCGCCGGCGAGGTCACCGTCAGCCTGCACACCGTCGTCGTCGGCAGCCCCAACGGCGGCCTGCCGGTGCCGCCGCTGGGTGTCACAATCGCGCCGCCCGAGGGCGCGGCGCAACCCGCGTTGAACGAAAGCATCGGCAGCACAACGACCGTCAACAACGACGCCCACGTGCGGGTGTGGGTGGCCCAGATCCCCGTCAGCGGTAACTACACCATCACCACCGACGGCCAGGTCAACGGTTACATCAATCCGCGACTGGCCTTCGGCCACAAGAGTTCGGTGGGCTTTTTGGTGTGGTTGTTCGTCGGGCTGTTCGTGGTGGGGCTGGTCGATTCGGTTCTGTCCGGGCTGTGGTTGGGCCGCACCCGGCGCCGCGCGGTGGTGGCGGCCAACCCGTTCTACCCGCCGCCCGTCGCGTCGCCGATGACACCCGCCGTATCGCCGGTGACGCTCGTCGCGCCGCCGGTGACGCCCGCGGCGCCGATCGAGCCCAGCGGCGAGGGGGTGCGCCTCGAGCGGCTCAAAACCCTGGCGGCGCTGCGGGATTCCGGGGCGCTGACCGACGCGGAGTTCGAGACCGAGAAACGCCGGATCCTCGAGGGGAACTAGATTTTCAGCGGGTAGCTCCCGCATGCGCCTCTGGGACTGGCGGCACCCGCTGTGCCCGCCTCGTAGCGACAACTCGCTGCGGCGGCGGCGCGGCGACTTGTCGAACGCGGCTGGTCGTGTGTGCTCCTAGGGCTTTCTGTGTGCGTCGAGGGCGGGAATTCCGCGAAATGCGCGCCCTGGACGCACACCGAAAGCCGTTAGTTCACACGCGAAAGCTCGGCGCCGTCGTCGTGCGACGGACGGGCCTCAGTGGCCGCGCGCCACCCACTCCTCGTAGTGCACGATCTCGTCGCCGATGGTGGTGCTGTCGCCGTGGCCGGTGTGCACGATGGTGTCGCCGGGCAGCGTGCCCAGCCGCTCGGAGATGGAGTTCAGGATCGTCGGGAAATCCGAGTAGGAACGCCCCGTCGCACCGGGGCCGCCGGCGAACAGCGTGTCGCCGCTGAACACGACGCCCAGGTCATGCGAGTACCAGCACACCGATCCGGGGGAGTGGCCCGGGGTGTGCAGCGCCGTCAGCTCGGTGCCGGCGACGGTCAACCTCTCGCCATCGGATAAGCCGCGAAAGTCTTTGTCCGGATGAGTCATTCGCCACAGCACCTCGTCGGCCGGATGCAGCAGTACCGGTGCGTCGAGCGTCTTGCCCAGTTCGGGAGCCACCGTGACGTGGTCGTTGTGCCCGTGCGTGCACACCACCGCCACCACGTGGCGCCCGCCCACCGCCTCGACAATCGGCGCCGCGTCGTGGGCGGCGTCGAAAACCACGACGTTCGAATTGTCGCCGATCAGCCAGATGTTGTTGTCGACTTCCCAACTGCCGCCGTCCAGTTCGAACGTGCCGTGCGTGACCACCCGATCGATCATCACCATTAGAGGATCACCACCGAGCGCAGCACCTTGCCGCCGTGCATCTTGTGGAACGCCTCCTCGACGTCGCTAAGGCCGATGCGCTCGGAGACGAACTTGTCCAGCGGCAGCCGGCCCTGCAGGTACAGGTCGATCAGGGTGGGGAAGTCGCGCTCGGGCAGGCAGTCGCCGTACCACGACGACTTCAGCGAACCACCGTGGCTGAAGAAGTCCAGCAGTGGCATCTCCAGTTGCATGTCGGGGGTCGGAACCCCCACCAGCACAACGGTTCCGGCGAGGTCGCGGGCGTAGAACGCCTGCTTCCACGTCTCGGGCCGGCCCACCGCGTCGATCGCCACGTTGACGCCGAAGCCCTCGGTGAGGTCCTGGATCGTTGTCACGACGTCGAATTCGCGGGCGTTGACCGTGTGCGTGGCGCCGAATTTGCGGGCCCAGTCCAGTTTGGTGTTGTCGGTGTCCACGGCGATGATCTGCCGCGCCCCGACCAGCGCGGCCCCGGCGATCGCGGCGTCGCCCACGCCGCCGCAGCCGATCACGGCGACGGTGTCGTCGCGGGTGACGGCCCCCGTGTTGATCGCGGCGCCCAGCCCGGCCATCAGGCCGCAGCCCAGCAGGCCCGCGACCGCCGGGTCGGCCCGGCGGTCGACCTTGGTGCATTGCCCGGAGTGCACCAGCGTCTTGTCGGCGAACGCCCCGATGCCCAGCGCCGGGGTGAGCTCGGTACCGTCGGTGAGCGTCATCTTCTGCTCGGCGTTGAAGCTGCTGAAGCAGTACTGCGGCTGGCCGCGCTTGCAGGCCCGGCATTGCCCGCACACCGCGCGCCAGTTCAGGATCACGAAGTCGCCCGGCTCGACGTTCGTCACGCCCGGCCCGACCGCCTCGACGGTGCCGGCCGCCTCGTGGCCGAGCAGGAAGGGGTACTCGTCGTTGATGCCGCCCTCGCGGTAGGTCAGGTCGGTGTGGCACACCCCGCAGGCGATGATGTCGACCACCGCCTCGCCGGGCCCGGGGTCGGGGACGACGATGTCCACCAGCTCGACGGGTTCGCCCTTCTTGCGTGAAATCACTCCGCGCACTGTCTGACTCATGCGCTCCAACCTACGGTGTAGCGTCTGCAGAGCGTGACGGCACCTGAAACGACCGCTGAAACCACAGAGGATTTCGCCGGGCGGATGGTCGCGGCGATCGACGGCGCGAGCCTCACGATCCTGCTGAGCATCGGGCATCAGACCGGCCTGCTGGACACGATGGCCGAGCTGCCGCCGGCCACCAGCACGCAGATCGCCGAGGCCGCCGGCCTCAACGAACGCTACGTCCGGGAATGGCTGGCCGGCATGACCACCGGGCACGTCGTCGACTACGACGCCGGCGCCGGCACCTACTCGTTGCCCGCGCACCGGGCCGGCGTGCTCACCCGCGCGGCCGGGCCCGACAACCTGGCCCTGGTGGCCCTGTTCCTTCCGCAGCTCGGTGAGGTCGAGCAGAAGATCGTCGGTTGCTTCCGGGAGGGCGGTGGGCTGCCGTACGGCGAATTCCCGCGCTTTCACTCGCTGATGGCCGAGCAGAGCGCCGCGGTGTTCGACATCGCGCTCGTCGACGTGGTGCTGCCGTTGGTCGACGGTCTGCCGGACCGGCTGCGCGCGGGGGCCGACGTGGCCGACTTCGGGTGCGGCAGCGGCCACGCGATCAACGTGATGGCGCAGGCGTTTCCGGCGAGCCGGTTCACCGGCATCGACTTCTCCGACGAGGCCATCGCCGCCGGTGTCGCCGAGGCGGGCCGCCTCGGCCTGACGAACGCCACCTTCGAGAGCCACAATCTGACGCAACTCGACAAGCACGAGGCGTACGACGTCATCACCACGTTCGACGCCATCCACGATCAGGCGCACCCCGCGCGGGTGCTGGCAAACATCTACCGCGCACTGCGGCCGGGCGGCGTCTTCCTGATGGCCGACATCAAGGCATCGAGCCGGCTCGAGGAAAACGTCGGGGTGCCGATGAGCACCTATCTCTACACCGTCTCGCTGATGCACTGCATGACGGTGTCGCTGGCGCTGGACGGCGTAGGGCTGGGCACCGCGTGGGGCACGCAGCTGGCCACGTCGATGCTCAATGACGCCGGGTTCGGCGACGTCCGGGTGGCCGAGATCGACTCGGACCCGATCAACAACTACTACATCGCCAGGAAGTGATGGCCGCCCTCGACGCCATCGCCGGCTGGCCGGTGACGGCCGCCGCCGCCGCGTTCGTCGGGCCCGACGGGGTGCTGGCCACCCACGGCGACACCGAGCGGGTCTTCGAGCTGGCGTCGGTCACCAAGCCGCTGGTGGCCCGGGCCACGCACGTCGCGATCGAGGAGGGCGTCGTCGAGCTGGACACCCCGGCCGGACCGCCGGGCTCCACGATCCGCCACCTGCTGGCGCACGCGTCGGGCCTGGCGATGCACGACGATCGCGTGCTGGCCAAGCCCGGCGCCCGGCGGATGTATTCGAACTATGGGTTCGGCGTGCTGGCCCACACCGTGGAGGCGGAGTCGGGGATCGAGTTCGGCCGCTACCTGGCCGAGGCGGTATGCGAGCCGCTGGGCATGGCGGCCACCCGGCTGAACGGCGGGGCCGAGGCCGCCGGGTTCGGCGCGACGTCGACGATCGCCGACCTGGCCGCCTTCGCCGGCGACCTGCTGCGCCCGTCGACGGTCTCGGCGCAGCTGCACGCCGAGGCCACCACCGTGCAGTTTCCCGGCCTGGACGGGGTGCTGCCCGGCTACGGCGTGCAGCGGCCCAACGATTGGGGCCTGGGTTTCGAGATCAGGGACGCCAAGTCGCCGCACTGGACGGGTGCGCGCAACTCGGCGCGCACGTACGGCCACTTCGGTCAGGCGGGCGGGTTTATCTGGGTAGATCCCGAGGCCGACCGGTCCCTGGTGGTCCTGACGGACCGCGATTTCGGCGAGTGGGCGCTGGGGCCGTGGCCTGCGCTTTCGGACCTGGTGCTGGCCGAGTGATATTTGACCACTCCGCACACTAGCGCAACACGGGTATCACAGGGCACAATAGACACGCAGGACACAAAAATTTACATGCATGCCGCTTCGAGCGGTCCCACAGGTCGTTGGGGAAGACGTCCCTCGTGGAACCGAAGGAGCAGGATATGCGTGCGTCGAACCAATTTGCCGACGTGACGACGGGTGTGGTGTACGTCCATGCCTCGCCCGCGGCGGTGTGCCCGCATGTCGAGTGGGCGTTGTCATCGACCCTGCAGTCCAAGGCCAACCTGGTCTGGACCCCGCAGCCGGCGATGCCCGGGCAGCTGCGGGCGGTCACCAACTGGGTGGGGCCGGTCGGCACCGGCGCCCGGCTGGCCAACGCCCTGCGCTCGTGGTCGGTGCTGCGTTTCGAGGTCACCGAGGACCCGAGCCCGGGGGTCGACGGCCAGCGGTTCAGCCACACCCCGCAACTGGGGCTGTGGAGCGGGTCGATGAGCGCCAACGGTGACGTGATGGTCGGCGAGATGCGGCTGCGCTCGATGATGGCCCAGGGCGCCGACACGCTGGCCGCCGAGTTGGACTCGGTGCTGGGAACGGCGTGGGACGAGGCGCTCGAGGTGTATCGCGACGGCGGCGACGCGGGCGAGGTGACCTGGCTCAGCCGGGGTGTCGGGTAGGCCCGGGCACTGAGTGGCTAGGAGGGCCCGTCTTCGGCGGGGGAGTCGTCGTCTGCGGCCAGGTGGCGCAGCACTCGTTCGTTGAGGGCGGCGAGCATGTCCAGCTCGGCCGGGGTGAGCAGGTCGATGAAGTTCCGCCGGACGTCCGCGACGTGCGCCGGTGCCGCCTTCTCGATGGCGGCGCGGCCGGCAGGCAGCAGGCAGACCATGGTGCTGCGGGCGTCGTCGGGGTTGGGCTCGCGGCAGATCAGCCCGTCCTGCTGCATGCGCCGCACCTGGTGGGAGACGCGGCTCTTCTCCCAGCCCAGTGCGTTGCACAGGTCGTGCGCGGGCATGCGGTCCCCGTCGTGGCTCGAGAGGACCGCCAGGATCTCGTAGTCGGCCCCGGACAGGCCCGATTTCTGTAGGCCCCGGTTCAGGTGCACGTCGAGCTGATGGTGCGCGTGCTGGAAGGCCCGCCAGGCGCGGTCTTCATGGGGGCTCAGCCAGTTCGCTTCCATCAGCCCCATGCTACCCGATTGGTTGACGCGTCACCTAATTCTGCTTAAGGTGGACACGTCAACCTTTCAATCACGATTTGTAGACGGGATACCTCATGAGCAGCATCAGCATCATCGGCACGGGGAACATGGCCCGAGCCATCGGCGCGCTGGCGGTGGCGGGCGGCAACACGGTCGAGGTCATCGGCCGCGATGGCGCCAAGGCGGCTGACCTGGCCAAGACTCTCGGCGGCAGCACCACGACGGGAGAGTTCGGTGCCGTCCCGTCCGGGGACATCGTCATCGTGTCGGTGTTGTACGCCAACGTCGTTCCGGTCGTCGCGCAGTACGGGGACGCCCTCGCGGGCAAGGTCATCGTCGACATCAGCAACCCGTTCAATGCCGCGGCCGACGGACTGGCCATCCCCGACGACACCTCCATCGCGCAGGAAGTTGCCAAGGCCGCCCCGGCCAGCGCCAGCGTGGTGAAAGCATTCAACACCGTGTTCGGCGTGGTGCTGGCCCAGGGCCGGCCGCTAGACGTCTTCATCGCCGGCGACGACGCGCGCGCCAAGGCGGGCGTGGCGGAGTTCATCGAGAGCCTAGGGCTGCGCCCGTTGGACGTCGGCGGAATGAACATGGCGCACTGGCTGGAAGGAACGGGCCTGGTCGTGATGGGCCTGGCACGTCACGGCGTGGGGAACTTCGACTTCGCCCTCGGCGCCACCGTTCCCGTCTGAGCCGCACCGCCACCCGTCCACGCCGTGGGCGGGCGGGCGCCCGCGCGCCCTGGCAATGGTTGATGGATCACTGAAAGGAATTTCTGATGAAGCTTGGGTTCGCAATTCCCATAGTCGGGCCGGCGGTCAGCGGCGCCGCTGGTCTGAGCGCGTTCTGCCGCGGACTCGAGGACCTTGGCTACGACACACTGTGGGTCGGCGATCGCCTGGTCACGCCGGTGGACATGCAGAGCATCTACCCGGGCAAAGAGCAGCCGTACCCGCCGCAGATGACCCGTTACCTCGATCCGGTGCTGCTGTGGACGGTCGCCGCGACGGCGACCAGTCGAGTCCGGCTGAACTCCAGCACGCTCAGCACGTTCTACTACGAGCCGCCGCATCTGGCCCGGTTGCTGACCACGCTCGACGTGCTCAGCGACGGACGCCTCGACGTCGGCGTGGGAATCGGGTGGATGAAGGACGAACACGACATCGCCCGCGGTGCGGACTGGCACCGGCGCGGGAGGATGCTCGATGACCTGCTGGCGTTCCTGCACGAGTGGTGGACGACCACCCCGGTGTCCTGGGACAGCGAGTTCTTCTCGCTCCCGCCGGTCCATGCCGACCTGCGCCCGGTCCAGGCCGGCGGTCCGCCCATCTGGATCGGCGGTGCGAGCGAGGCCGCGATGCGCCGGGTCGGCCGCAGCGGCACCGGCTGGCTCGGGGTCGAGGGGCTGCAGGACGAGGTCACCGATCACTTGTGGTCGGTCGCGCGCCGTGCGGCAGAAGACGCCGGCCGCGATCCTGACGCGCTGAAGACGGCCATGCGGATCAACCTCGAAGCGGGCACGTCCGTTGACTCGGTGGTCGACAAGCTCGACCGCCTCGCCGAGTCCGGTGTCGATGAGGCGATCGTGGATGCCTTCGCGATGTTCCCCAGCCTTGAGCAGTTGCTCGAGTTCGCCGGTCAGATAGTCGCGCGATGGAGTGGTCATGGGAAAGCTTGATCACCGGTGGATCTGGCGGTCTGGCGCTGGCCGGTGCGCCCAACATTTAGGGCCGGGCCGGACGCAGGATCCGCAGCGCCGCGGGCACGGCGGAGATCTCGGCCGGCAGCGCGCACGCGAAGTCGCCGTCGGCGTAGACGTTAATGCCGGGGCACTCGACGTGGATCGTTTTCGCGCGGGCCGTGGTCACCTCGTCGAGGTCGACGTGCGTGCCCTTCATGACGGTGGGGAACAGGCGGACCAGCTTCGTCCGCGACGCCGAGTGGGCCATGGTGATGTCGAGCAGGCCGTCGGTGGGGTCGGCGTTGGGACAGATCAGCAACCCGCCGCCGTAGCTGCGGGTGTTGCCGAAGGCCGCGAGCGTGATGTCGGCCTCGATCTCCTTGGTGCCGTCCAGCACCATCCGAAACGGCAGCAGCCTCAGCGCTGACAGCTCGGCCAGCATCGCGAGGTAATAGCGCAACCGGCCGTGCGGCCAGGTCATCCGGTTGGCGCGGTCGGTCACCAGGGAGTCGAAGCCGGTGGCCGCGACAGTGCCGAACCACTTGTGGGCGTCGCCCCACCGGATCTGGCCCAGGTCAATGGTTTCCGTCCAGCCGTCGGCGACGACGTCCGCGGCGGCCGCGGGATCCTTGGTGGGGATATCGAATTCGCGGGCGTGGTCGTTGCCGGTGCCGGCCGGGACGATGCCCAGCGGAACGTCGGTGCCGGCCAGCACCTGCAGCGCGTTGGAGACGACGCCGTCGCCGCCGGTGACCATGACCGCGTCGGTTCCCCGTTCGAGTTCGGCGGCGACGAGGTGGCGCGCGTCTTCGGCGTCGTCGCCGATGATCTCGGTGACCTGCACACCGCGCTCGTGCAGGCGGGCGATCGCGAGCTGGGCGGCGCGGATGGCGGCGCCGTGTCCGGAGGCGGGATTGGTCAGCGCGGTGACCTTGCCGACCTCGCGCTGGGTCACGGAATCAGCTTGCCGGGGTTGAGGATTCCGGCCGGGTCGAGCGTCGCCTTGACCGCGCGCAACACCTGCACGCCCAGCTCGCCGACCTCGGCGCGCATCCAGGGCCGGTGGTCGGCGCCGACGGCGTGGTGGTGGGTGATGGTCCCGCCGTGGGCGATGATCGCGTCCGAGGCGGCCTTCTTGGCGGCCCACCATTGTTCGATGGGATTGCCCCGCTGCCCGGCGACGATGGTGAAGTACAGCGAGGCGCCGGTGGGGTAGACGTGCGAGATGTGGCACATCACCAGCGCCGGGGTGCCCGACTCGGCCAGCGCGCTCGTAAGCGCTTCGGTGACAGCGGCTTTCAGCGCGTGCACCTTCGACCAATCGGTGGCCGTCTCGAGCGTTTCGCACAGCGCGCCCGCGGACAACAGCGAGTCGCGCAGGTACGGCGCGCCGAACCGGCCGCGCTCCCAGGCCCGCGCCGGCCCCTCGCCCAGCGACGTGCCGCCCCGCGCCGCCAGCAGGGCGCTGGTTTCGGCGCGCCGGCTCTCGACGTGTTCCTTGGTGCCCTCGAACACGGTGAGCCCCAGGCACCCGCCGGTGATCTGGCTTTCCCCGATCGCCTCGGTGGTGGCCAGGTTGACCCCGGTCTCGACCTCGTCGGAGAGCCGGATGACGGTGGGGCCGGTGCCGATCTGGGCGACGGCGCGCAGCGCCGCGGCGCCGGTCTCGAAATCGGGAAACGACCACGCCTCGTAGGCGACGGCCTCGGGGACGCGGTGCACGCGCAGCCGCACCTGGGTGATGACGCCGAAGGTGCCCTCCGAGCCGAGCAGCAGCTGGCGCAGGTCGGGGCCCGCGGCCGATGCCGGCGCGCGGCCCAGCTCCAGCGTGCCCACCGGGGTGACCATCCGCAGGCCGCGAACCATGTCGTCGAATCGGCCGTAGCCCGCCGAGTCCTGACCCGACGATCGCGTCGCGGCGAAGCCGCCGATGGTGGCGTACTCGAAGCTCTGCGGAAAATGCCCGAGCGAAAACCCGCGCGCGCCGAGCAGGCGTTCGGCGTCCGGTCCGGTGACACCGGCGCCGAGGGTGGCCTGGCCGGACACCTCGTCGAGCTCGATGAGCTGGTCGAAACGGCGCAGGTCGAGCGACACCACCGCGCCGAAGTCACCGCGGGTGGGATCGAGGCCGCCGACCACGTTGGTGCCCCCGCCGAACGGGACCACCGCGATGCGGCGCTCGGAGCAGTATCGCAAGATCGCGGCGACCGCGTCGTCATCCCCGGGCAGCAGCACGGCGTCGGGCGCGTCCTGGACGCCGGCTTCCCTGCGTCGCAGCAGGTCGAGGGTGGATTTGCCGCCGGCGCGCAGCAGCCGGTCGCGGTCGTCGGTCCGGCAGTACTCGGGACCGACGATGCCGGCCAGCGCGTCTTTGTCGGCCGGACTCAACGCCGGCGGGCGCAGCCTCACGTCGTCGGCGGTGATCTCGGTTTCGCCCGAATCCTGCAGGCCCACAGCCTGTTTCAACAGCGAGCGGATGCCCTCCGAGAGGGGCTTTGCCGCGGCGGGATCCCCCCACGCGTTCCATTTCATCGGCGGGAGGAGTTCCTCGGCGTGCGTCATGCGTTACAGTATTACACATGCTGTCAATCAGTAACGCTCCGTCGGAGACAGGAGACCGGATCCTGGCGGCGGCGGCGAGCTGCGTCGTCGATTTCGGGGTGGACCGGGTGACCCTGGCGGAGATCGCGCGCCGGGCCGGCGTCAGCCGCCCGACGGTGTACCGCCGCTGGCCGGACACCAAGTCGATCGTGGCGGCGCTGCTGACCCGGCACATCACCGGCGTGATGCGCGACGCGCCGCTGCTCGGCGATGACCGGGAATCGCTGGTGCGACAGATCGTCACGGTGGCCGACCTGCTGCGCCGCGACGACCTGGTGATGTCGGTGCTGCATTCGGAGCTGGCGCCGATCTACATCACCGAACGCCTCGGGGCCAGCCAGCAGATGCTGATCGACGCCCTGGCCGAGCGGCTGCGCGCGGCCCAGCGCCACGGCAGCGTCCGCGCCGGCGACCCGCTGCAGATGGCCACCATGGTGTTGCTCATCGCCCAGTCGACCATCCAGTCCGAACGCATCGTCCGGCCGATCCTGGACGCCGACGCGCTGGCCGCCGAACTCGCCTACTCGCTGAACGGATACCTGTCGTGAACCTTTCCGCGTTGAACGCCGCGCGCCGCACCGCCGACCTGAGCGCCCTGGCCGACGGCGCGCCGCTGGACGTCGTCGTGATCGGTGGCGGCATCACTGGCGTCGGGATCGCCCTGGACGCCGCCTCGCGCGGCCTGCGGGTGGCGCTGGTGGAGAAGCACGACCTGGCGTTCGGCACCAGCCGGTGGAGTTCCAAGCTGGTGCACGGCGGCCTGCGCTACCTCGCGAGCGGCAACGTGGGTATCGCCCGGCGCAGCGCCGTGGAGCGCGGAATCCTGATGACGCGCAACGCCCCTCACCTCGTTCACGCGATGCCGCAGCTGGTGCCGCTGCTGCCGTCGATGAGCCGCGGCAAGCGCGCGTTGGTGCGCGCCGGATTCCTGGCCGGCGACGCGTTGCGGGCGCTGGCGGGCACGCCGTCGTCGGCGCTGCCGCGGTCGCGGCGGGTTTCGGCGCAGCGCGTCGTGGAGCTGGCCCCCACGGTGCGACGCGACGGCCTCGACGGCGGCTTTCTGGCGTACGACGGGCAATTGATCGACGACGCCCGGCTGGTGACCGCGGTCGCGCGTACCGCGGCGCAGCACGGCGCCCGCATCCTGACCCACGTCGCCGCGTCCGAGGCGACGGGCACCTCGGTGCGGTTGACCGACCAGCGCACCGGGCAGTCGTTCGACGTGTCCGCCCGCGCGGTGATCAACGCGGCCGGGGTGTGGGCGGCCGAGATCGACGATTCGTTGCGGCTGCGGCCCAGCCGCGGGACACACCTCGTCTTCGATGCTCAGGCGTTCGGGAATCCGACTGCGGCCCTTACGGTTCCGATTCCCGGCGACCTCAACCGCTTCGTGTTCGCCATGCCCGAGCAGCTGGGCCGGGTCTACCTGGGTCTGACCGACGAGGATGCGCCCGGCCCGATCCCCGACGTGCCCGAACCGTCCGGCGACGAGATCGCGTTCCTGCTGGACACGGTGAACACCGCGTTGAGGACCTCGCTCAGCGCGGCGGACGTGATCGGCGCCTACGCAGGTCTGCGGCCGCTGATCGACACCGGCGAGGGCCGCACCGCCGACGTGTCGCGCGAGCATGCCGTCCTGGAGGCGCCGTCCGGTGTCATCAGCATCATCGGCGGCAAGCTGACCGAATACCGCTACATGGCGGAGGACGTCCTAGACTTCGCCGTCCGCCGGCGGGGTTTACGGGCCGCCGACTGCCGCACCCGCGACCTGCCGTTGATCGGGGCGCCGGCGAACCCCGGGCCCGCCGCGGGGCCGGGCGCCGGGTTGCCCGCGTCGCTGGTGGCGCGGTACGGCGCCGAGGCGTTTGGCGTCCTCGCGAACGCGACGTGCGACCGCCCGGCCGAGCCGGTCGCCGAGGGCATCGACGTGACCCGGGCGGAGTTCGAGTACGCGGTGACGCACGAGGGCGCGCTGGACGTCGACGACATTCTGGATCGCCGCACACGGATCGGCCTGGTGGCGGGGGATCGCGAGCGGGTGGCCGCCGTGGCGGGGGAATTTGTCGCTGGCGTCATAAAGTGATAGCAGCTATCATTTCAATGTGACTTCCACATTGAGAGTGCCGGTGCTGGTGGTGGGCGCGGGCGCGGCCGGCCTGGCAACCGCTGCGCTGCTCGCCAAACATGGCGTTAACTCGCTGCTGGTCGAAAAGCGCAGCGAGGTCTTCATCTATCCGAAGGCGCGCAATTTGAGCTTCCGCAGCCTGGAGATCCTGCGAGGTCTGGGACTGGCCGACGAGGTCCACGCGATCGCCGATGGCGTTTCGGACATGCGGAGCAAGCCGACGCTCAGCAGCGCCGAAGAGCACCAGGCGCTCGACGTCAACGCCATCTTCTCGCCGTTCAGGGATCTGAGCCCCGAGCCCGGCGGGCAATACTGTCCGCAGAGCGCGTTCGAACCGATCCTGGCCGCGTATACCCGCCGGCACGGTAGCCAGGCGCGCTACGCCACCGAATTGTGTTCGTTCGGACAAGACGAAAGCGGCGTCACCGCGGTGGTACGTGACCGGGAGTCGGGCGCGACGCAGGCGGTACGCGCCGCCTATCTCGTCGCCGCCGACGGCGTGCACAGCCCGGTCCGCGACGCCCTCGGCGTGACGGCCTCCGGCTATGGGGCGCTGCCGATCTATGTCGTCTTCATTTACTTCCGGGGACCGTGGCGAAAGTTTGTCCCACAGCTGCGCGGCGGCGACGGCGTCCAGGTCAAAAACCCCGACGTGGAGGGCATCTTTCTGCCGGTGCGCGACGACTTCGGCATGTTCATCACCACGTATTTTCCCGGCCGCGGGGAGACCGCCGATCAGTTCACCGCATCGCGGTGCCGAGACCTGCTGACGAAAGCGATCGGTAAGCCGATCGACCTGGAGGTCATCGACATCGCGCCGTGGCAGCCCTACGAGCGGGTGGCCGACCAATTCCAATGCGGCCGAATCTTTCTCGTCGGCGACTCGGCCCACACCATGCCCCCATTCAAGGCCGGCGGGGCCAACACCGCCATCCAGAGCGCGCACAACCTGGCCTGGAAGCTGGCCGCCGTCTTGAACGGGACGGCCGGCCCGGGCCTGCTCACCACCTACCACGCCGAAAGACACCCGGCGGGGCGCTTCAATGCGCGCCAGTCGCTGACGGGCCCGTCACTGGCCTTCCTCCGGTTGGACGACGACCGACCGCTATTGCCCGCTGACGAAGAGGTGCCGATGTTCCCCCTGCTGATCGGCTACCAATACCGCTCGGCCGCAGTGGTTTCCGATGATCCCGTTCCGGCGCGTCCGGACGCCGTGTCACTGGTGCAGGAATTGCGCGGGCAACCGGGCACCCGCGTCCCGCACGCCTGGGTGGTCGACGGCGGGAAGCGGGTCTCCACCCTCGATCTGCTCGGTCCCGGCTTCACGTTGTTGACTGGAGACGACGATGCCGGATGGTCTGACGCCGCAGCCTGCGTGTCTCAGGCCGAAGGCGTCCCGATCACCTTGCAGCGCATCGGAACTGCGCGCGACGGCGGCGGATCCTGGGTTGCCGCCACGGGTCTGGCGCCGGACGGGGCGTTGTTGGTGCGACCCGACGACTTCGTCGGCTGGCGCGCCGACAGGCTTCCGCGTTCGCCAAGAACCGACCTGGGCCGGGTGCTGGGTCAGATCCTCGCCCGGACACCATGAGCGGCGCGCCGAGCTCCGAAACGGTGGCCTGTCTCGGCTCGAGCACCACCGCGTCTAGGGGAACCTACAACTGGATCGGCGAGCTGGAAAAGCGGCCCCAAAACCGCCGATTTCGATTCGTCAATCTCGGTGTGGGCGGGGATCTGTCGTTCAATGCCGTCCGGCGCCTTGACCGAGTGATCGCACTGCGGCCAGACCGGGTCATCGTGCTCATCGGGACGAACGACGTCATGGCGAGTGTCTTTCCCAACTTTCGCCGATTCGCCCGGGTCTGGAAGCGACTCTCCGAAGAGCCGTCGCCGGCGCGGTTCGAACAGAACCTCGCGATCATCGTGCGCCGGCTGCAACGGGACGCCGATGCGCGGGTGGGGCTGAGTTCCCTTGCGCCGCTGGGCGAAGAGCCCGGTTCGTCCCATCCGGTTCAGGTGCGGCTCAACAGTCTGATCGCCACCTACAACGGCGTCATCCGCGAGGTCGCCTCGACGGCGTCTGCGCATTACATCCCGTTCTTCGAGGCTTTCCAGGAGCGCCTCGCGCGGACGACGGCGACCAAACCGCTCACCCGTTTCTCGTTCGCGGCGCTCTACCGCGACTACCTATTGCGGGAAATGATTATGCGCCAAAGCTTTGACGAAATCTCCCGCAGCAACGGTTGGCAACTCCACATCGACGGCATTCACCTCAACACCGCGGGCGGGCGCATACTCACAGAAACCGTTCAGCAGTTCTTGGACGCCTGAAGGCGCTCGGCGAGCATTGTCGACCGGCCGCTCGCGGATAAGAGGTGCGTTACAGCGGGATGTTCTTGTGGCGGCCGCGGCGAACGGGCGCCTGCGCCAGCGCCTCGGTGAGCTTGCTGCGGGTGTGCGCCGGGTCGATCTTCTCGTCGACCACGCCGATCTCGATGGCGCTGTCCACGCCACCGGCGATCCGCTCGTGTTCGGCGGCCAATTCGTCGTGCAGCGCCTCGCGCTCGTGGTCGGGCGCGGCGGCCAGCTTCTTCTTGTGCAGGATGCCGACGGCGGCCTTGGCGCCCATCACCGCAACCTCGGCGTCCGGCCAGGCGAACACCTTGGTCGCGTTCAGCGAGCGGGAGTTCATCGCGATGTAGGCCCCGCCGTAGGTCTTTCGGGTGACCAGCGTGACGCGCGGCACGGTGCACTCGCCGAAGGCGTGCAGCAGCTTGGCGCCGCGGCGCACCACGCCGCCCCACTCCTGGTCGACGCCCGGCAGGTAGCCCGGCACGTCGACGACCACGATCAGCGGGATGCCGAAGGCGTCGCAGAGCCGCACGAAACGCGCGGCCTTCTCGGCGCTTTCGGAGTTCAGGCACCCGCCGAGTCGCAGCGGGTTGTTCGCCAGCACGCCGACCGTGCGGCCCGACAGCCGGCCCAGCCCGACCACCATGGACGGCGCCCAGTTGGCCTGGAACTCGTCGAACGGCGCGTCCTTATCCAGGATCGCTGTCACGATCGGGTGCACGTCGTAGGCCCGCCGCGCCGACTCGGGCAGCAGCGCGTGGATGTCGGTGTCGCCGGCCTCGGCCTTGCTGCGGTCGAAATGACCCTGCTGGCAGAACAATCCGACCAACCGGCGGCCGCGCTCGTAGGCGTCGAGCTCGTCGTCGGCGACGATGTGGCACACCCCGGACTTCTTGTGGTGGGTCTCGGGGCCGCCGAGCGAGGCCATGTCGACGTCCTCGCCGGTGACGCTGCGCACCACGTCGGGGCCGGTGACGAAAACCCGGCTCTCCGGCGCCATCACGATGACGTCGGTCAGCGCGGGCCCGTAGGCGGCGCCGCCGGCGGCGAAACCGACGACGACCGAGACCTGCGGGATGTAGCCGGACGCGCGAATCATGGCCTCGAACACGGTGCCGACCGCGTGCAGCGCCTTGACGCCCTCGGCCAATCGCGCCCCGCCCGAGTGCCAGATGCCCACGATCGGGCTCTGTTCCTCGATGGCCGTGTCGTAGGCGTTGACGATGTGCCGGCAACCCTCGGTGCCCATCGCGCCGCCCATCACGGTGCCGTCCGTGCAGAACGCGATGGTGCGGATGCCGTTCACGGTCCCGGCGGCGGACAGCACGCCCGAGCGGTCGCGCTCGTGCAGGAGCTCCACGGTGCCCTCGTCGAAGAAGTTGCTCAGACGCAGCAACGGGTCCCGGGGGTCGAGCGACTCACCAACCGACGCGGGGGCCATGATTGTCATCGCAGGTCTCCTGTTCCGAGTGTGCTCGCCAATGAAGGCGGGGTCAGTACCGCCCGAAGGCGAGCGCGACGTTGTGGCCGCCGAATCCGAACGAGTTGTTGATCGCGTACTTGTAGTCGCCCGGCCGCGGCTTGCCCGCCACCACGTCCAAATCGATCTCCGGATCGAGGTTTTCCAGGTTCAGTGTCGGGGGAACCACCTGATCCCGCAATGCGAGCACGGTCAGGATCGACTCCACCGCGCCGACCGCGCCCACCGAGTGGCCGAGTGCGGCCTTGGGCGCGTACACCGCCGGCTTGTTGCTACCCAGCGCCTTGTTGATCGCCCGGCTCTCGGCCAGATCGCCCACCGAGGTGCCGGTGGCGTGGGCGTTGACGTGGTCGATGTCGCCCGGTGTCAGGCCCGCGAGCTGAATCGCCCGGGAGATCGCGTGCCCGGCGCGCTCGCCGTTGGGGTCCGGGGCCACCATGTGGTAGCCGTCGGAGGTGATGCTGGCCCCCATCAGCCGCGCCAGAATGGTGGCGCCGCGCGCCTTGGCGTGCTCCTCGGTCTCGATCACCATCAGCGCGCCGGCCTCGCCGAACACGAAGCCGGTGCGGTCCCGGTCGAACGGTCGGCAGGCGCCCACCGGGTCGTCGTTCTTGGTGGACATCACGATCCGCATCTGGGCGAACGCGGCGATCGGCACCGCCTCGATCTTGGTTTCGACCCCGCCGCAGATCGCGATGTCGGCCTCGCCGAACACGATGTTGCGCCACGCCTGGGCGATGCCCTCCGAACCCGAGGCGCACGCCGAAACCGGCGTGATCACACCGGCTTTGGCGTGCCGTTCCAGACCCACCGCCGCGGCGGCGCCGTTGGGCATGTACTTCTGCACACCGAGCGGCGAGACGGCCCTGAGCCCGCGGGCCCGCATGTCGTCGTAGCTGAAGACCATCTCCTCCGACGAGCCCATCCCGGTGCCGATGGAGACCATCAGCCGGTTGGTGTCGACCTCGGGCGAGCCGGCGTTCTCCCACACCCGCCGGCCCAGAATGGTCGACATCCGTTGCAGGTAGCCCGTCCGGCGCAGCTCGATGCGCGTCAGCTGGCTGTCGAATTCTTCCAGCAGGTGTCCGCCGATTCGCACCGGGAGGTCGAACTCCTCGACGAACGGGTCGTCAAGGACGCGGATGCCGCTTTGCCTGTCCTGCAACAACTTCCAGGTGGTCTCGGCGTCCGTCGCCAGTGCGGTCGTCATGGCGATGCCAGTGACGACTACATTCGGGAGGCCTTTCCCGGTAACCAACTCTGTCATGGGTCTTGCAAAGATCCCTTCCGTGCTGCGCGGCTTTAGTAGCGCCCGAAGGCGAGCGCCACGTTGTGGCCGCCGAACCCGAACGAGTTGTTGATCGCGTAGCGGAATTCGCCGTAGCGGGGCTCGCCCGCGACCACATCAAGGTCGATCTCGGGGTCGGGTGTTTCGTAATTGAGGGTGGGCGGTATCACGCCGTCCCGAAGGCTCAATACCGTCAAAACAGATTCCAGCGCACCGACCGCGCCGATGGAGTGGCCCAGCGCCGACTTTGGCGCGTAGACCGCGGCCTGCTCGCAGCCGGCCACCCGGATGGCGTTGGCCTCCGCGGAGTCACCGATGGGCGTCGCCGTCCCGTGCGCGTTGATGTGGTCAACGTCCTTGGGGGACAAGCCCGCAAGCTCCAGCGCTCGCGTCATCGCCCGGCCGGCGCGCACGCCGTCCGCCGCGGGGGCCACCATGTGGAAGGCGTCCGAGGTGATGCCGGCGCCCAGCAGGCGGGCCAGCGGCTTGGCGCCGCGGGCCTTGGCGTGCTCCTCGGTCTCGATGATCATCAGCGCCCCGGCCTCGCCGAACACGAAACCGTCGCGGTCCTTGTCGAACGGACGCGAGGCACGCTCGGGTTCGTCGTTGCGGGTCGACATCGCCCGCATCATCGAGAACGCCGCGATGGGCAGCGCCTCGATGGGGCCCTCGACACCGCCGCACACGGCGACGTCGGCGTCACCCATGACAATTTGACGCCACGCGTGCGCGATTGCTTCCGAGCCCGACGAACAGGCCGACACCGGGGTCATCACGCCGGCGCGCGCCCCGAGCTGCAGGCCGACCACGGCGGCCGCACCGTTGGGCATGATCATCTGAACGGCGAGTGGCGACACCTTGCGGGGACCGCCCTCGTTCATCAGGTCATAGCTCTCGATCACGCGTTCGGCGCCACCCAGACCCGTGCCGACCACGACTGTGAACCGGTCGGGGTCGACCTCCGGGCTGCCCGCGGTCTCCCAGAGCTGACCGGACAGCAACTTGCTCATCCGCTGGACGTAGGACATGCGGCGCAGGTCGAGCCTGCCCATGTGGTTGTCGACGGGCTCCTTGAGGTGTCCACCGATCTTGACGGGCAGGTCCCACTTGGTGACGAACTCGTCCTCGAGCACGCGGATGCCGCTCTCGCCGGCCAACAAACCCTTCCACGTGCTCTCGATGTCCGGCGCGATCGACGTCGTCGCCGTGACGGCGGTTACCACAACGCTGGGGTAACCGCCATTGGCAGTGGAAGGCTTGGTCACTTGCTGTCCGCTTCCAGCCTCGCCTTGACGTTGGCGACAGCTTCGGGGTTCTCGGTCTCCAGCTTGGCGCGCAGAGCCTCGGCGGCCTCGGGGTTCTCTTCCTCGAGCTTCTGGATGTAGGCGACCACGTCACCGACGGTGCGCAGACCGGCGAGATCCTCGTCGGGGATCTTGACGCCGTACTTGTCCTCGGTCTGCACCGCGATCTCGACCATCGACAGCGAGTCGATGTCCAGGTCGTCAACGAACGACTTCTCGGGGGTGACCTCGGACGGCTCGATACCGGTCACCTCTTCGATGATCTCGGCGATACCGGCGATGATTTCTTCCTGACTGACGGCCACGGCCTATTCCCTTCGTAATGTGTTGTGTGCAAATCGGATTGACGTTTGCAGTTTCTATTTGTACTGGCGAAAGCCGGCGTTTTAGAGGTTTGCCAACTCGTCCAGATCCGCGGGTGACTTGACGGCACGCGCCGTAACCCCCCGAAGTTCGCGTTTGGCGATACCGGTGAGCGTCCCCGCCGGGGGAAACTCCACGATCGCCGTCACATCGTGCGTACGCATCGTCTCGGTGCACAGGTCCCAGCGCACCGGCTGGGTCAGCTGGGCGACCAGGGTGTCCATCGCGGCCGCCGCCGAGGCGACGGGCTTGCCGTCCCGGTTGGACAACAGCGTGGCGGTGGGCTCGGCGGTCACGACGGCGGCCGCCGCCGCGGCGTAGCCGTCCAGGGCCGGGGCCATGTACTTGGTGTGGAACGCGCCGGCCACGCCGAGCGCGCGCACCCGCGCCTTGGCCGGCGGGTCCTCGGCGAGCTTCTCCAGCGACGACAGCGGGCCCGCGGCCACGATCTGGCCGGGCGCGTTGCGGTTGGCGGGGAACAGCTCGAGCTCCTCGAGGCGGGTCAGCACCTCGGCCTCGTCTCCACCGAGCACCGCCGACATGCCGGTCGGCTCCAGGGCGCAGGCCTTGGCCATTTCGGCGCCACGGGTGGCGGCCAGCGCCACGGCGTCATCGGCGGCCAGCACGCCGGCGATCGCGTACGCCGCGATCTCGCCGACCGAGTGGCCCGCGACGATGAGGTCCGCGCCGCTGAGCAGGCCGCGCCGGGTCAGCTCCTGGTGGGCGAGCAGCGTGTTCGCGACGACCAGCGGCTGCGTCACCGCGGTGTCGGTGATTTCCTCGGTCGACGCGGTGGTGCCCAGCCGCACCAGGTCCAGGCCACTGGCCTTCGACCACAGGGCGAGCTGGTCGGCGACGCCTGGCAGCTCCAGCCATGGCGACAGCATCCCCTCCGTCTGCGAACCCTGTCCGGGCGCAAGCAATGCGATCACGTGTCTAAGAGAACACTGTGGAAACGGTTTTGGCGGGTGTAACAGATTATGAACCTCGTCTTAGGTTTTTGTATACACCTTACAAAACCGCTCCGTAAGCAATGTTTTTGATACCGGGCCGCGATCTGTTGGCTAAATCACTGCCCGTCGACTAGCCCGTGGTGCCGCTCCTGACCGGCAGGGGAACCGGCGCGACGATGTTGGTAGCAACGCTGGCGGCCGCCGCGGGGTAGTTGAGTTGGCCCACCGTCGAGGCCACACGCAGCACGTATGCGTCGCGCGGTTGGGTCGGGTCGCGCCCGGTGAAGTCGGTGATGCGCTTGAGCCGGTAGCGCACCGTGTTTGGATGAACGAACAACTTTCTGGCACAAGCTTCAATCGCCCCGCCACAATCTAAGTAAGCGTCCAGGGTTTCGGTGAGCGTCGGTCCCGCGTCGGCCAGTGGCCCCATCACGTCGGTGTGCAGGGCCACGATCGCCGACGCGTCGCCCATCAGGGCCCGTTCGGGCAGCAGTTCGCGGGCCAGCACGGGCCGTGGCGCGCCCCGCCAGCCGGCGACGGCGTTCATCCCGGAAATCGCCTCGCTGGCGCTATGGTAGGCCGCGGTCAGCATGGGCGCCGTGGGCCCGATGACCACCGGCCCGTCGGAGAACGCGGTCAACAGATCGTCCAGGAATTTATCGGTCAGCGACAATTGGCCCGACACGATCGCCACCAGCCAGGTGCCGTGCACGTCGGTGAGCGCCGCCCGGCCGTGGCGCGCGGCGATGTCGCGGACGTCCTGGCTGGCCCGCTGGGTGCCGGCCTCGCCGTCCGGCTCGTCCCGGCCGGGCGCCGGGATCCCGACCACGACCGTCGCCGGCGCGGTGGTGTCCCAGTTCAGCGCCGCGGCGCGGGACAGCAGTTCGGGGCCGGTGTCACCGCGCACCACCGCGTCGACGACGCTGGCCTCCATCCGGCTGTCCCAGGTGCCGCGCGCCTCGGCCGCCTCGGCGTAGGACGACGCGGCGGTGAACGCCAGGTCCCGGCTGTACTTCAGGACGCCGACGGTCAGGGCGGTCAACTGCTCCTCGGAGCGGGCCACCAGCGGCAGCACCTCCTCGAAGAACTCCATCGTCACGCGCACCATGTCCACGCTGTGCCGCAGCGCGATCCGGCGGGCCAGGTCCTGGGGCACCAGCTCGAAGGCCTGGGCGGTGTAGCTGACGTTGCTGTGCGGGTCCTGCATCCACTCGACGAAGTTGTTGACCGCCGTCTGCACCACCAGCGCCACGCTGGCCCGCTGGGAGGCTTCCAGGTCGGCGAAGAACGGCAACCGGTCCTGCATGATCGAGACCGCTTCGGTGGCCAGCCGGCCGGAGTACTGCTTCAACCGCCGCAGCACCGAATCGGGCACCGTGTCCAGCAGTTCCAGCGGTGACCTGGGCCGGGCCGACGCGAACGGACCGGCGAACGCGTTGTCGTTCACGCCTAAAACCTACGCCAATTTTCTGGAAGGATCCGCCAAGCGCCGGGGTGTCGCGGCCCTCGAGCGGCGACGCTAGGCCACGCCGGGGTCGGACGTCTGCTCGGGCGCGGCCTGCACGTCGTCGATGCGGTACTGGCGGGCCGCCGCGCGCGGCACCGACGGATCGATCTCCCCGTCGCGCGCCAACGCCTCGAGCACCGCGACCACCTGCGACTCGGCGTCGGTGTTGAAGTAGCGCCGCGCCGCGGGCCGGGTGTCGGAAAAGCCGAACCCGTCGGTGCCCAGCGTGACGAAGGTGCCCGGCACCCACGGCCGGATCTGCTCGGGCACCGCACGCATCCAGTCGGAGACGGCGACCACCGGGCCGGTGGCGTCGGCGAGGGCCCGGGTCACGTACGGGGTGCCGGCCGGCTGATCCGGGTGGCGCAGCCTGGCCCGTTCGACGCAGACGCCGTCGCGGTTCAGCTCGCCCCAGCTGGTCACCGACCACACGTCGGCGGCGACGTCCCACTCGGCGGCCAGCATGTCGGCGGCTTGCAGCGCCGACGGCATGGCCACCCCGGAGGCCAGGAGCTGCGCCTTGTTCGTGCGCGGCTCGGTGGCGGGACGGTAGCGGTAGATGCCGCGCAGCACGCCCTCGGGATCGAAGTTCTCCGGCTCCGGCGGCTGCACGTACGGCTCGTTGTAGATGGTGATGTAGAAGTACACGTTCTCCGGGTTCTCCCCGAACATGCGCGCCAGCCCGCTTTCCACGATGTAGGCGATCTCGAAGGCAAACGCCGGGTCGTAGGCGATCACCGCGGGATTGGTGCTGGCCAGCAGCAGCGAGTGGCCGTCGGCGTGCTGCAGCCCCTCGCCGGTCAGGGTGGTGCGCCCCGCGGTGGCCCCGAGCAGGAAGCCGCGGGTCATCTGGTCGGCGGCGGCCCACAGCCCGTCGCCGGTGCGCTGGAAGCCGAACATCGAATAGAAGATGTAGATCGGGATCATCGGCTCGTTGTGCGTCGCGTACGACGTGCCGGCCGCGATGAAGGAGCCCACCGACCCCGCCTCGTTGATGCCCTCGTGCAAGATCTGGCCGACTTCGCTTTCCTTGTAGGCCAGCATCAGGTCGGCGTCGACGGCGGTGTACAGCTGGCCCAGCCGGTTGTAGATCTTCAGTGACGGGAACCACGAGTCCATCCCGAACGTGCGCGCCTCGTCGGGAATGATCGGCACGATGCGCGGGCCAACCTCCTTGTGCCGCAACACTTCCTTGAACGTCCGCACGGTCGCCATGGTGGTGGCGACCTCCTGGTTGCCCGATCCCTTGCGCAACGCGGCGTAGGTGTCGCGGCCGGGCAGCGTCAGCGCCTTGGCCTTCGTGCGCCGTTCGGGCAGGAAGCCCCCCAGCGTGCGGCGCCGGTCGAGCAGGTAGCGGATCTCCGGGGCGTCCGGGCCGGGGTGATAGTAGGGCGGCAGGTAGGGATTTTCGTCGAGCTGCGCGTCGCTGATCGGAATCCGCATCGAGTCCCGGAACCACTTAAGGTCTTCCAGGGCAAGCTTTTTCATCTGGTGCGTGGCGTTACGGCCCTGGAAATGCGCGCCCAGCGAGTAGCCCTTGATGGTCTTGGCCAAGATGACCGTCGGCTGGCCCTTGTGGTCGATGGCGGCGCGGTAGGCCGCGTAGACCTTGCGGTAGTCGTGCCCGCCGCGCTTGAGGTTCCAGATCTCGGAGTCGGTCATGTGCTCGACGAGCGCCTTGGTGCGCGGATCGCGGCCAAAGAAGTGGTCGCGCACGTAGGCTCCGTCGTTGGCCTTGTAGGTCTGGTAGTCGCCGTCGGGCGTGGTGTTCATCAGGTTGACCAGCGCGCCGTCCTTGTCGGCGTGCAGCAGGGCGTCCCACTCGCGGCCCCAGACCACCTTGATGACGTTCCAGCCGGCGCCGCGGAAGAACGACTCCAGCTCCTGGATGATCTTGCCGTTGCCGCGCACCGGGCCGTCGAGGCGCTGCAGGTTGCAGTTGATCACGAAGGTCAGGTTGTCCAGGCCCTCGAGCGCCCCCACGTGCGCCAGGCCGCGGCTTTCCGGCTCGTCCATCTCGCCGTCGCCCAAAAAGCACCACACGTGCTGGTCGGAGGTGTCCTTGATGCCCCGGTCGTGCAGGTAGTGGTTGAACCGGGCCTGGTAGATCGCGTTGAGCGGGCCCAGCCCCATCGACACGGTGGGGAATTCCCAGAAGTCGGGCATCAGCCGCGGGTGCGGGTAGGAGGGCAGCCCGCCGCCGGCGTGGCTGTGCTCCTGGCGGAAGCCGTCGAGCCGATCCTCGCTGAGCCGGCCCTCGAGGAAGGCGCGCGCGTAGATGCCGGGGGAGGCGTGGCCCTGGATGAACACCTGGTCGCCGCCGCCGGGATGCGACTTGCCGCGGAAGAAGTGGTTGAAGCCGACCTCGTAAAGCGCCGCGGACGAGGCGTAGGTCGAAATGTGGCCGCCCACGCCGATTCCCGGGCGCTGTGCGCGGTGCACCATGATCGCGGCGTTCCACCGGATCCACGCCCGGAAGCGGCGCTCGACGTCCTCGTCGCCGGGGAACCAGGGTTCCAGTTCGGTCGGGATGGTGTTGACGTAGTCGGTCGACGTCAGCGACGGGATGGCCACGCGCTGCTCGCCGGCCCGCTCCAGCAGCCGCAGCATCAGGTAGCGCGCCCGCGCGGGCCCCGAGCGCTCCAGCAGTTGGTCGAAGGACTCGAGCCACTCCGACGTCTCGTCGGGGTCGATGTCGGGCAGGTAGGAAGCGACGCCCTCGCGGATCACCCGGACGCGGTCGGGTTCGCTTGCGCTGCTGGGGGATTTGGCCAGATCGTGGCGCGCGAACTCCGTGGTCAACTTGCGCTCCTGTATTCGGTTGCGTTGTGTCCTTCTATCGTGCCGCACCGACGTTTCGGGCGGTAGCCGCGCCCGTGTTAGGCACCCGGTAACGTCAGCAATCGTGCTCATCGGATGGCGTGCCGTCCCTCGCGTGCACGTGGGGGATTTCCCGAGGCGGGGCGCGCTGGCGCTCGGCTGCGTCGCGGCGCTGGTCATGGGGATCGTCGGATGTACCAGCGTCACCAACGGCACGGCCACGCCCGATACCAACGTCGCCCCGGCCTACCGGCAGTCGGTGTCCGCGTCGGTGTCGGCCTCCTCGGCCACGTCGCGCGTGAAGGAGTCGCAGCGGCAGCAGTCGCTGACGACCAGGGCCGTGCGCACCTCCTGCGACACGCTGGCCACCTCGGCCAAGGACGCGATCGACAAGGTCAACGCCTACGTCGCGGCGTTCAACGGGGGCCGCAACACCGGCCCGGCCGAGGGCCCGGCGATCGGCGCCCTGAACGACAGCGCCACCACGGTGTCCAACAGCTTCAACGATGCGCTGTCGCAGCAGCTGAAGGACGCGTTCAACGCCTATGTCGACGCCGCGCGCGCGGTGGCCAACGCCATCGGCACGCACGCGTCGATCGCGGAGTTCAACAGGCGGGTCGACCAGCTCAACGACACCAAGACGAAGGCGCTGAAACTCTGCCTGGCATCCTTCTGAGACACGGGTATGGACCGCGTTCTGGCTGTGCGACGATAATCCCCATCGCACGGTGCGCGGACGGTTGAGGAGGTTCCACGGTGGTCGCGGCGGATGACGCCTCGAGCTTCGCTCGCAAACTGGGCATCCAACGGGACCAAGTCGTCCAGGAATGGGGCTGGGACGAGGACTCCAACGACGACATCCGGGCCGCGGTCGAGGAAGCGTGCGGCAGTGAGTTGCTCGACGAAGACAGCGACGAGGTCATCGACGTCGTGTTGCTGTGGTGGCGCGACGGCGACGGCGACCTGGTCGACACCCTGATGGACGCGATCACCCCGCTGGCCGAGGACGGCGTGATCTGGGTGCTGACGCCCAAGACCGGCAAGCCCGGCCACGTGCTGCCCGCCGAGATCGCCGAGGCGGCACCCACCGCCGGCCTGATGCCGACCTCGTCGGTCAACCTCGGCGACTGGAGCGCCAGCCGACTGGTCCAGCCCAAGTCGTCGCGGACCGGGAAGCGTTGATGCTGCCCATCGGCACCGCCGCCCCCGACTTCACCTTGCGCGACCAGAACCAGCAGCCCGTCACCCTGAGCTCGTTTCGCGGCGCCCAGAACGTCCTGCTGGTGTTCTTCCCGCTGGCGTTCACCGGGATCTGCCAGGGCGAGCTGGACCTGCTGCGCGACCACCTGCCCCAGTTCGAGAACGACGACAGCGTGGCGATGGCGATCTCGGTCGGGCCGCCGCCCACGCACAAGATCTGGTCGCTGGAGAGCGGCTTCATGTTCCCGGTGCTCTCGGATTTCTGGCCGCACGGCGAGGTCAGCCAGGCCTACGGCGTGTTCAACGCCGACGCCGGCTATCCCAATCGCGGCACCTTCGTCATCGACCGGTCCGGCATAATTCGATTCGCCGAAATGAAACAGCCCGGCGAGTCCCGCGACCAGCGGCTCTGGCTCGACGCGCTGGCGGCGTTGCGAGCCTGAATTTTGGGCGCTGGGCCGCCGGGCGGGTAGCCTGCGGCGGACACCCGGGTTACCCCCGGGGTTTCGGGGCGCGTAGCTCAGTGGTAGAGCTCTGGTTTTACACACCAGCGGTCGGCGGTTCGATACCGTCCGCGCCCACGATCAAGACCCCAGTTCACTGGGTCGCGGACCGGTTTCCCCTCAGAATTCCGAACCCCCGTTGTGCCAAGAGTGTGCCGTGGGTTTCGAGTTCTCGGTCGGCTGCCAAGCTGTCCGCCCGAGGACCATCGTCTGCCTTGGGTCGATCATCAGCGCGCCGCTCTGAGGTGTCCCAGTGTGGACTCGCCGAAGTCTGCAGCCGCGACCCCCATGTCTGGTTCCTGCCGATGGCGAAGGGCGCAATAAGGTTGCAAGCTTCCGGGTAGAGATCGCCAGGCCCGAACGACCTAAGGCTCGCCCGCGGCAGATTCGTAGTGACCCGCGCGGCTGCGACTATTTATGCCGATTCATGCCGAGCGCTTTCGAGGTTTTGCTCGCCGATTCGGCTGACGATCGAGCCAGCGTTGGACGTCACCGGCGGGCATCGGGCCGCCATGTCCGATGTGCAGGGTATGGGGTCCGAGGTCCAGCGCTGCCTGCAAGCTGTCAAGTGCTTGATCGGGGTCATCGTGGAACGGCGGATTGGAGGGGCGGTATTGCAGCAGGCCCAGGAAACCGCCGGTGAGCATGTCGCCTGCAATCAGGTCGCCCTGGTCCAGTAGAACCGACACCGACCCGGGGGTGTGTCCCGGTGTATGGATGATGCGGGCGTCGACGCCGTGACGTTCGAGTTCGTATTCGCCGCTCAGAAGTAGGTCTGGGTGCAGAGGCCGGGTGACTTCGTTCGGTGGGGGAGTGCGCGTGAAGATGTGTCCGAACACACCGATGGGTTGGCGCCTGGTGCGATCGGAGTGTCCGGCCAGATACGTCGCCAGGTCGGCTTCGTGCGCCGCGACCGGAGCGCCCGTGCGGGTCTGAAGTTCCGCGGCGGCCCCAAAGTGGTCGACATGACCGTGGGTGATGATGATCATCTCCAGATCGGTGGGATCGACACCGGCGGCGGTGACGCCCTCCCAGATCCGGTCGCCGCTTCTAGGCATGCCGCAGTCAACCAGAATGGGGCGTCGTCCGATCAATAGGTACGTGTTCACGAGGTGGTCACCGAGGACCGGAATCTTGACAATCTTCGTTTTCACTTGGCGGAGCTCCTTTGCGAATCAACAGTTTTCAGTTCAGCAGTTGCCTCAACAGGCGACCCCATGGCCCCCAGGCCGAAGTTGCTCGGGTGAGAAGCCCTAAGCCGTGGACGGAGATCGACTCGGTGGCGCTCCAATTGGTCAGCAAGTGCCTTGGGTGCTTCAAGGGGGATCAGATGACCAGACTCGATGACAACGTGTGTGCGCGCAGCGGGGATGAACGGCGCGAGATGCTTGCGTAAGACTTCAACTGGTTCCACGAGGTCCTTGCCGCCGGCGACGACGACCGTGTCGACCGAGATTCGCCCTGATGCAGTGGTGATGTCTTCGGCAATGCCACGGAGGGGCCATTCCGTCCGGGCCGCCGCCGCACTGGCGAGGCTGTCTTCGATGACTACTGCGTGTAACGCGGCCGTCAGTGGGCTTGCGGTCAGAACGCGATCGACGACGCTGGCCACTGTTTCTGGGTTGTCGTAGGCGTGGGAAAGCTCCCGCTGGAACTGCGGAGTGATCGTGGACGGCGGTTCGGGCGGCGCGGGTGCGACCAGGATCAAACCCCTAACTGTCACAAGGTTTTGAGCTGCGACCAGTTGGGCAACTTTTCCGCCCATCGAATGCCCGACGAGCACCACGTCGGCATCGAGTGC
The DNA here is from genome assembly GCA_002102225.1 of Mycobacterium interjectum. GTDB lineage: Bacteria > Actinomycetota > Actinomycetes > Mycobacteriales > Mycobacteriaceae > Mycobacterium > Mycobacterium interjectum_B. The sequence continues at coordinate 83,842 of LQPB01000045.1, read as the reverse complement.
ATTCACGACGGCGATTGCGTCTTCGGTCAGCTGCGCCAGATCGAAGGGTCCGGACAAGGTGTTGGAGCGCCCCCAGCCGCGGTGGTCGTAGGACGCCACTGGCGTGCGCGGATCGAGGTGGGCGATCACGGGTTCCCACGTCCGGGCGCTGCCTCCCCAGTAGTGCAGAAACAACAGCGTTGGTCCCTGGCCAGACCGATGGTGAACCATCAACGATCCACCTGCCACCGTCACCCGCAGCTCGTCGAATGCGGGAGTCATGACTGGCTCTCGCGGACCGCGACGGGGTGGTCGTTCCAGCCGGCGGCGTCGACGAGGTCGAGCCAGGTCACCGATGACTGTGCGGGATACATCAATTCGTGCAGGTGTGCAGGGAAGCTCATCGGCGGGGCCTTGGCCGGATTTCGATGCGCTTGCTCGGCGACGACCGAGGCCAGGGCATAGCCAAGACCGTGGCGCGGCCACGCGGCGTGCACGCGGTCGGCGAATCCGTCTGGCAACTGCAGACGGTGAGTGCCGAGGATGTCGGTCCCAATGCCCATTTGCGCCAAGGCAGCGATGGATCCGAACCGGTGGGCCAGGCCGACGCTGGTGTGCAACGCGATCGCCGTCCACGCAGTGTCGATCCGTGCGACGTCTACCCCTTGTCCTTCAAGGAATTTCGCGGCGGCGTCTGCGCCGTCCATCTCGAACCGTTGATCGGTGCTTGCGTACTCGGTGGCGCCGAGGTCGTGCAGAACGCATGTGAGGAAAAGCAGCTCGTCGTCATCGTGATCAGGCGCTTCGTCGAGCGCTGACAGTTCGCGTGCGAACAGGTAGCTGCGCATGGCGTGGTTGTAGACGAACTCGGGAGAGACGTCGTACGTCAGCCGGCGGGCAGCAGAGGCGGTCGGAGAATCCGGGATTCCAAATCGTGCAGCAGCGGCATCGTCGGGGGTGGTCATGGGTCTGGCCCTTCGTCGATCGAGCGGTATCCGTCAACTCTGCGGCGGCGGGAGCGCGCACACTAGTGGCTAGATGGACAGTTATCGTTAAGATCTGGCCATGATCGTTGGCGTGTTGGGGTGCGACCAGGTGCTGGGCTTCGAACTGATGGTCCCCGGGCAGGTCTTTGGAATGGCCAACGCGTCGTTAGCGGAGACGGGCCACGATGCGCGGTACGACGTTCGTGTCTGTGCCGCCAACCGAGCCGCCACCACCACCCTGGAGTGGGGCGCCGTCGAGATCCGTACGCCGTTCGGCCTTGACGAGGTCGTGGCGGCGGACGTCGTGATCGTTCCCGGGAAGCAGGACTTCCTCGTACCCCCCCACCCCGACGTGATCGCTGTCTTGCGTGCGGCCTACGCCGCCGGTGCGCGTATCGGGTCCATTTGTGTTGGAGCCTTCGTTCTGGCCGCCAGCGGGTTGCTGGACGGAAAGACGGCCACCACCCATTGGCAGTGGGCCGACTCGTTGAGGCGGCGGTATCCCGCCGTTAAGGTCGATCCTTCCGCGATGTTCATCGACGACGGGCAAATCTTGACGTCAGCGGGCGTGGCCGCGGGCCTCGATTTGTGTCTGCACCTGATCAGGCAGGACGCTGGGCCCGATCTGGCAGATCCAACCGCGCGGCGTCTCGTCTTGCCGAGTTGGCGCGAGGGTGGTCAGGCGCCATACATCGAATCGACTCGGCCCGAAGATGATTCACTGCAGGGGATCGTCGAGTGGATGGAGGACAACGCGCTCCAGCCATTGGACCTCGGCAGCATCGCCCGGCACGCGTCGATGAGCGTACGCAGCCTCAACCGGCACTTCCGAGCGCGTCTTGGTACGACACCAACGCAGCTTCTGCTGCAGATGCGCATCGAGCGCGCACGTCGATTACTGGAGTCCACCCACCTAGCGATGGACAGGATCGCCGAGCAATCCGGGTTCGCAACGCAGGCGTCGCTTCGCTACCACTTCGTCCGTAGCGTCGGCATCCCGCCTCAGACTTACCGCAACAATTACCGCCAGCACACATGAAAGCGTTGCCTGGTAGACCCGCGAGTGCCGGCCGCAGCGAAGCCTGTGGACCTGGTCGCGAATGTCGAAGTCCGAGGACTCACACCCACGCAAGGCTCCAAGTCGGGATGATTCCGCGCCTCCTGGCCTGGCTATTAGGCGTGATTTGGAAGAAGTTGCGTGCGCCTAGATTCGCGACCCGTGGCCGGTGAACCGTCATCGACCGAACATTCCGACCAGGCGCACGAGTGAACCCCCCGTTGTGCCGAGAGTGTGCCAAGACGCGCAAAAACAGGCGATAGCCCGTCGACGCCGTGAAACAGCTGCGACACGCTGACCTGCGCAGATCCGCATTCAACACATCAGACGAGACGCCACGAATACGTGAAAAAACCATTTACACACCAGCGGCCGGCGGTTCGATACCGTCCGCGCCCACTCTGTGGTTTTGGCGTCGCGGGGTGAACCGCGCCGTCATGCCATCGCCTCGGCGGGGGCGAAATGGGCTTCGAAGCCAAGCGCTTTCGCCATGTCGCGGTAGCGATCGGGGTCGGCACTCCGGGCCGGCCCGCTGCCGTTGCACCGCACTATCGTGTCACCACGAACCGGGTCCGGTTAAGTAGCCAACCGCGCGGGCCGGACCGTCATTCAGTAGACGACTACTGCAGACCGCGCCGTCGCTTCGCATGAGGCTGGGCTCATGGGTGGACGGTCATGTCGTATGTGATCGCGGCGCCGGAATTCGTGGCGGCGGCGGCAACAGATCTGGCGGGCATCGGCTCGTCGCTCGGCGCCGCCCACGCGGCGGCCGCATCCCGGACCACGGCGGTGCTGGCCGCGGCCGGGGATGAGGTGTCGGGCGCGATTGCCGCGCTGTTCTCGGGCCACGGTCAGCAGTTTCAGGCGCTCGCCGCTCGAGCGGCGGCCTCGTATGAGCAGTTTGTGCAGGCGTTGACCACGGGCGCGGGCTCCTATGCCAGCGCTGAGGCCGCCAATGTGGTATCGGTGAGAGCTGTCGGCAACGATATCGCCGCGGGATTCAACAAGGTAGGAAACACGGTCGTCACCGATATCTTCGGGGCACCGGCCAATCCGCCATTCCCGGCAACGCGGCCCGGGACATTCACCGGAATGCCTTCGCTGGCAACCAGAATCGAAAACGCTGCGTTCTGGCCGGTGAAAGATTTCCTGACGTTCTCCGGCATCTATAACCAGTGGGGGATACCGGCTTCGCCGTTCGACCAACTGCTTGCCAGCGGTCTCCTCTCGCCGATCCTCGGCAACTCCCCGCCCAAGTTCTTGCCATTGCTGCTGGGAGAAACGGTCCAACACACCACCTATGACGGGATGCCCGTCGTGCAGATCACGCCGGCCCATCCGAACGGCGACTACGTGGTCGCCATTCGCGGTGGCGCGTTCATCTTGCCGCCGACGATCCTGCATTGGCTCGATTACACCGTGATGGCCTATCAGACCGGCGCGACCATCGAGGTGCCGATCTACCCGTTGATGCAGCAGGGAGGCACCGCCGGCACGGTTGTACCCGCAATGGCCGGCCTGATCTCCTCGGAAATCGCCGCCCACGGAGCCTCACACGTCAGCGTGATCGGCGACTCCGCCGGTGGCACCCTCGCACTGGCGGCCGTTGAATCGATGGTGGCCAACAACGAAACCGTCCCGGCTTCAATGGTTTTGCTGTCCCCGTGGCTGGATGTCAGCGATACCAATCCCAACATCGGATTCGTCCACGATCCGCTGCTTCCCCCGCTGGGAACCGGGGCGCAACAGATCGGGAAGATATGGGCGGGCGGTCTTCCCGAGAACAACCCTCTGGTGAGTCCGCTGTATGGGTCATTGAAGGGGCTCCCGCCGACGTACGTCTACTCGGGCTCCCTGGATTCGGTCGCACCCGACGCACTCGTCCTCCAGCAAGAAGCCGCGGTCGCGGGGGCCCCGATCAGTTTCGTACTGGCCACCGGCGGAATTCACGACTGGGTTCTGCTCACTGTGGACGGATTCCGATACTGGCCCCAGATCGACCAGGAACTCGGTATCTAAGACGCCCCGCGGCTGTCATCCTTTGTTTCATGTGTTCCGCCAAGCACGTCGTTCTCATCCATGGGGCCTGGAGCCGTGGGGAGCAATTGGCCCCCGCCCGCGCCGCATTCGAAGAACGGGGCTATACGGCGCACACCCCGACGCTGCGCCATCATGAACTTCCGCTGCACCAGGGCGCGCTGAAAGTCGCGTCGCTGAGCCTTCGCGACTACGTCGACGACCTGGTGGCGCTCGTGAGTTCGCTGGATTCGCCGCCGCTTCTGGTCGGTCACTCGATGGGCGGGCTGCTGGCGCAGTTGGTCGCCGCCCGCACCCGCCCGGCCGGCGTGGTGGCCGCCTGCCCCGGCCCGGTGGCGGGCGTCCTCGGCGGAACCCGCAGCAGCTTGCTCATGTCCCTGCCACACGTGTTGCGGCCGCGCTCCTGGACCAAGCCTTGGCGCCCACCGACGTTCGAGCAATTTCGACGCTGGATCGCCAACACGCAGACCGAGGACACGGCCCGGGAGATCTACGACGGTTTGGTCTGCGAAACCGGACGCTATCTATGGGAACTGCTCCTTGCGGTGCCAAGGCTTTCGAAGGTCACCGTTGTCGATTTCGCGGCGGTTACCGCTCCGGTGCTGGCGATGGGGGCGGAGTGCGACCGCATCGTGCCGGCCGGAGTTGTGCGCCGAACCGCGGCCCGGTACCGATACGGCGCCTCGGTCGAGATTCCCCGTTCTGACCACATGGTGTTTTCCGGGGCGGCTCTGCCGGTCACCATGAGCTATATCGACGAGTGGATGGCGACGAATCATGTCTTGGCCGCCGGCTAGATGTACCGTGCCGTCACGCCATCGCTTGGGCCAGGGCGATATGCCCTTCGAAGCCAACGGTTTTCGCCATGTCGCGGTAGCGGTCCCGGAACCGCGCATAGGTCGCGTCATCGCCGTGAGCCCGCGCCAGCAGCGCCCGCATCCGCAGCAGCGGGACTTCGAACAGCACGTATCCCGGGTCGGTCGGCTCCGCTGCCAGCCGATCGATCGCTGCCCGCGCCTCCTCGAGGTCGGCGTTGGTGCCGCGGCGCAGCAGCGATTCCACCAAGACCCTGACGGCCTCGCCAAGGGAGAGGGCGTCACCCGCGTCGAACGTGTAGTCGACGACCGCGCGTGCCAACTCGATGGCGCCGTCCACATCGCCGGTTTCGGCTTTCTCCTTCGCGATCTCGGTGTCGACCGTCCGCACAATGGTTTTCGCGTAGCCATGCCGCAAGTTGGCTTCACGAAACTCCGCAAGCAGCGCGAAACCGGCCGCACGATCGCCTTGGTTGATCAAGACTAGGCCGCGACTCACCCGGGCGGCATCCACCTGGAAGTCGTCGCCGGAATGCTCTGCCATCGTCATCGCTTCGGCGGTGTCACGGTCGGCCGACGCGTCGGGGAGCAAGGCCCCCGCATGGGCGGCGAATCGGTACCTATACAGCACCGGGATGTGAAGGGACGCCGGGTCGACGCTGCGTACCATCGCGATCGCCTGGTCGAGGTCTTCCCTCCAGCCCGGAACACCGAGGCAATATCGACAGCTGCCGCGCATGAGGATCGCCATCGCCAGTGGCGAGCCAATGGGACCAAGACTGCCCCTGGTGGGATCGCCGTCGGCCAAGTCGATGACGCCCTGCGCCAGGCTCAGACCTTCGGCTGCCCGGCCCGCCATCCACATGGCTTGGGCCACAAGCAACATCAACGTCAACGGTGGCTCGGCGATCGACTCGAGCAGTTGGGTGCAGTCCGACGCAAGCTGCGCCGCTTCCCGGTAACGGTTATGGAATACCAGCGCCGACATCAGGCCGCCCATGCCGATCGCCAGCGACACCGTGTCGCCGGCGGCGCTGCAAAGGTCACGCAGTTCCTCGAAGCCGGTGTCGGCGATGGAACCGGCGACCCGGACGGTGTTGATGCACAGCAGAAGCCGCGGGGCGATGCGCATCGACGCCCGGCCGGGGTCGTCGGAGGGCAGCCGGTCGGCGTCCGTTCGGGCCCGTTCCCAGCTGTTGCGCGCGGCCCGGATATCGCGGGCTTGCGCCCATGCCCCGGCGCGCATGTGCCAGGCGAAAGCGGCGCGCAGGTCATCTGCGGCCTCGAAATGCTCGGCGATCAGCGCCGCGTTCTCGTCCAGCGAATCCGGGTGGCGTTGTTGGATCGCGTTGGCCAAACATCGATGCAGATCGACGCGGTCGGACTTCAGCAGCGTTTCGTAGGCCACGGTCCGGATCAGCGGGTGGTGAAAGGCGTACTCGGCGTGCGGGGCGAACCGCACTTGGTCGACGAGTTCGGCAGCGATCAGCTCGCCCACCTCGGCCTCGCCATCGAGCAACGCCAACTGGTCTGTGGTGAAACGCAACCCGATCACCGCGGCGGCGTTCAGAGCCTGCTTCGCGGCGAGGCCGAGCCGGTCGATGCGGGCGGCGATGGTGGCCTGCAGGGTCGCCGGCACGGCGGCATCGGCCTGATCGATCCGGCAGACATGGCCGCCGCGGGCTCCGCTCAGGACGCCGCGCGCGGCCAGTTCGCGCACCATCTCTTCGGCGAAAAAGGGGTTCCCGGCAGCCCTTTCGGCGATCTTGGTGGCCAACCCGCCGACCGAGGGGTCGGGCCCGAGCAGCTGCAGGACCAGCGCAGCGGTCTCCGGATCGCTCAGGGGTGCAAGGGCGATGCTCTGCCCAACGGGCACCCGGCTCAGCGCGCCCCGATACTCGGGGCGGTAGCTGATCAGCACCAGCGTCCTAGTCTGGGGGATCACCGCCGCGAAGTCGGCGAGCAGGGATTCGCTGGCCTTATCGATCCAGTGCAGGTCCTCAACGACGTAGACCGCCGGAGCCTTTCGGGCCAGCGACGCGGCATTGACCAGCGCGGTCAACCGCCGCCGGCGTGCATCCGGATCGATCTTGGCCAGCGCGGCATCAGGGTCGGCGATGCCCAGCAGGTCCTCCAACAGCAGCACATCCTCGGGGTCGGCACCAGGGAATTGAGCCCGCACCCGGGTACGCGCGGCCGCGTTGTCGAGGTTGCGCAGGCCGGTGGCGGCGCGCAGCAGCTGCGCCACGACGCGGAACGGGATGTCGCTGGCGTGTGATTCGCAGAAGGCGCTAAACACCTCGACACCGCGGGCTGCTGCCAGTGCGGTGACCTCGCGCACCAGGCGGCTCTTGCCGATGCCGGGCGCTCCGACCACGCCGACGATCGCGCCGCATCCGTCGATGGCGCGGTCCAACAACGCCTCGACCGCGGCCATCTCCCACCGCCGGCCGACCAGATCGGACTCGGCACGCTCGGCGCGTTGCCCGTCGGCCATGCCCAACAGCCGACGCGCCGGCACCGGTTGCTCGGCGCCCTTGATCCGAACCAGCTCCGGGCGGCCGAGAACGGCCGCGCCCTCCACCAGGCGTGCCGTCGACGCGCTGAGCATCACCCCACCCGGGGGCGCCACCGACTCCATCCGCTGGGCCATGCCGACCTGCTCACCCACCGTGGCGTAACCAAACCGGCCCGAACCCATCCCACCGGCGATCACCTGACCGGAGTTCAGCCCGACCCGCAACCGCAGCTCGATGCCGTCACGCGCACGCACCTCAACGGCAAGCCGGTTGGCCTGTTCCTGAATGCCCAGGGCGGCCAGGCAGCCCCGAACGGCGTGGTCCTCCAACGCCACCGGAGCGCCGAACACCGCCATGACCCCGTCGCCGGTCCACTGTGCGACCGTGCTGCCGTAGCGCTGCACCACCGCCGCGCAGCGGTCGGCGAGCTCGGCCATGATTTCGCGCAATCGCTCGGCACCCACCGCCGCGGCGATGTCCATCGATCGGACCACGTCGGCGAACAGCACCGTCACCTGCTTGTACTCCGCAGGAGCATCGTGCGCCGTGATCGGTGCACCGCACTCATAACAGAACTTCGAGTTGCGCGGCAGCTCAGTACCGCACGACCCGCACACCAACGCCGCCGCGGTCATCTCACACGGCCAGCCCGCTGCCGTTGCACCGCACTATCGTGTCACCACGGACCAACCGGCATGTGCGATATCGCGGTCGTGATCGAGTCAACAGGTTGTGCGCCACTCCGCGCCTGTGGCTTTCGGCGGCGGGTGCGGGCAGACGCGATCACTCGGCAATTCCGTTGCGCGACAACCCTCGCTCAGGGCGTCAACACGACGAATGCACGCTGCCCGCCCCGTGGACGCAGCGGACTACGGCAACCCGTTGATCCCGTTCACGCCGAACAGCGCTCCGCCGGCGCCGCCGACCCCGGAGGTGCCCGGGGTCGCGCCGGGTCCGGCGTTGCCGCCGTTGCCGCCGGCGCCGAGCAGGCCCGCATTTCCGCCGTGGCCACCGTTGCCGCCGGTCACTGCGCCTGCGCCGCCCGCACCGCCGGCCCCACCGGTGCCCAGGAGTAGCGCGCTGCCGGGTCCGCCGGCGCCTCCGGCCCCGCCGGTGCCCGTTGAGCTGGCGCCGCCGACCCCGCCGTTCCCGCCGGGCCCCAGAAGTAGGCCGGCGCTGCCCCCGCTCCCGCCGGCTCCGCCGGAGCCCGTTGAGCTGGCTCCACCGGCGCCACCCGCGCCCCCGCCGTTGGCGATCAGTACCGCATTGCCGCCGGCCCCGCCGGTCGCGCCGTAGGCGTTCGGTGAGGCAGCCCCGCCGGGCCCGCCGGCCCCGCCGATTCCGTTGACTGCCGTGCTGAGCCCGCCGTTGCCGCCGACTCCACCGTTGCCGGACAAGAACCCGCCGCCGAATCCGCCTGCCCCGCCGGCACCGCCGTTGCCGGTCGATGAGTTGCCGCCGGCCCCGCCGGCGCCGCCGACACCCAAGAACCCGGCGGCCCCGCCGGCACCACCGTCCTGGCCCGGTGCACCCGAGCCGCCGGCGCCACCGTCGCCCAGCAGCCACCCGCCCTGGCCGCCGGCCTGCCCGGTGCCTGGAGCCCCGTTGGCGCCGTTGCCGATCAGGGGGCGCCCGGTAGCAGTCTCGATGGGCGCGTTGATCGCGTTGAGCACCTGCTGCTGCAGGGCGTGCAGTGGCGAAGTGCTCGCGGGCGCATTGAAGCCGTCGAGACCCAGCAGCACCCCGCCGATACCACCGGCGCCAGTGGCACCCAGCGTCGTGCCGGTCCCGGGGTTGCCGCCGTTGCCGCCGTTGCCGATCAGCACGGCATTGCCGCCTGCCCCGCCGTCACCACCGACGCCACTCAAGCTCGACCCGCCGGCGCCGCCGGGCCCGCCGCTGAACAGCAGGCCGGCCCCGCCGTTGCCGGTCGCTGAGCTTCCGCCGTTCCCGCCGGCGCCGCCGTAGCCCAGCAGCCCGGAAGCGCCGCCATTGCCGCCGGCCTGGCCCGGGGCGCCGGAGCCGCCCGCTCCGCCGTTGCCCAGGAGCCACCCGCCGGGGGCCCCGTTTTGCCCCGTGCCCGGGGCCCCGTTCGCGCCATTGCCGATCAACGGGCGCCCGGTCAGCGCCATGCTCGGCCCGTTGATCGCGTTGAGCAGGTCCTGCTCGATGGACTGCGTCGGATTGGCCGTAAACGCAACGACGTTGGCAGCCTCGGCGCCGGCATAGGCACCCGCACCTGCGGTCAACGTCTGCGCAAATTGGTCGTGGAACGCCGCCGCCTGCACACTGAGTGCCTGAAAGCCCTGACCGTGGGCCGAGAACAGCGCCGAAATGGCCGCCGACACCTCATCCTCGGCCGCGGCCAGCACGCCGGTGGTCGACGCCGCGGCCGCTGCGTTGGCGTCGCTGAGCGCCGAGCCGATATTCGTGAAATCCCGCGCAGCCGCCGCCATCATTTCCGGTGCCGCGATCAGATACGACATGTCCATCCACCCATTCGCTCGTCGGCCGTGGTTGCGCCGGCGGCCGTCGTGTGGCCAGGTATTACGCACCCCAGCCTCATCCGAATTGACGGGGCGGTCTGCAGTAGTCGTCTACTGAAAGAAACGGGCGAGGCGGGCAGTTGCCTGACCGGACCGCTATCGAGACCACCCGACGGTCGGGGCCGCTTCGACATGGCCGCGGCGGCCTTGGTGAAGCGGCAGGTACTCAAACAACGTTCCGCGACTGGTCAAGGGCCGCCTCAGTCGTGAAAGGGGCGTATTCACATCTCGCCTCGGCCACATGTCGAGCAGGTATAACGACACCGGTCACGAGAGCCGTCCGGCTTAGTGCTGCCCGCGGCGATCGTTCAGCCGGCGTTCCCGCTGCGGACCCGGTGATCGGCAGTGCACGGTGGCGTGGAGGCTCCTGCTGAGCAGGCGGGTTTAAGTCATTGCAAGACAATGCAATCCGGCCAAAGCCCGACCGCGGTCAACTGGTCGCAGGTACAAGTCCTGTCGCCCGGTCACGAAAATCGTGTCAGCCCGGCCACGAAAGGTGCGCGCATGGCGGCGCGAGGGCGCCCGACTCGAGCGCGTCAAGCTGCGTTTCACCGCGTCGCCACCGCGCTACAGCGGGCGGCGGGTTGTCCCTGACGGAGCAGCGGCGGTAGGCGAGTGTTCGAGTTCTCGGCTGGCCCAGCTCGGGATCTGAAGCCATAACCATCTCGATGTAGGTTAGAGCGGCTAAGGTTACCCCTAAGCTAATTAGTTGAGTAACCTTCCCCTTGTTAGGAAAGCGCCCATGACGACCTTTGAAACGAGGGTAGAGTCGCCAGATCCCAAGGTTTCTCCAAGCAGCGAGGAAAAGCCCGGCCCGCAGCGCGCCAAGAAGAAGGGCCTGCTGAGCCGCTTCTGGCTAACGCTCACGATCGTGGCTGTGGTCGCGCTATCGGGATTCGTCGTGCACCGGCTGCACGGAATCTTCGGGGTCCATAGCGGTTCGTTCGGTGGTGGCGCACCGGGTGACGTCATCGACCAGTTCAACGCCAAGACGATCACGCTCCAGGTCTGGGGTTCACCGGGCAGCACGGCGACGATCAACTACCTCGATGAAAACTCTCATCCGCAGCAGGCCCTCAACGTCCCCTTGCCCTGGAGCACAGTATTGAGTTCAACGAAGCCCGGCATCCCGGCAAACCTGGTAGCGCAAGGGGACGGGAGTTGGATCGCCTGCCAATTCGTGGTGGACAACCACGACGGGCGCGGTGCAGTGATCAAGGGCGCTAATCAGTCGCCCCCCAACGAAACACGCAATGCCTTCGTCTACTGCCTGGACAAGTCCGCATGAGCGAGACCACCGAGGCTGCGCCGCGCGTCGATCAGCCACTGATCCCGCCGTTCCTGCCGCGGATGATCCATCGGCTTGCGCTGCCGATCGTCCTGGTGTGGTTGGGCATCGTCTTCGTCACCAACACCATTTCCCCGCAGCTCGAGGTCGTCTCTAAGCGCCAGTCGGTGTCGCAGAGCCCCAGAGACGCCGTGTCCTTCCAGTCGATGATGCGCGTCGGATCGACGTTCAAGGAGTTCGATACCGACAGCTCGGCGATGATCCTCCTCGAAGGCGACAAGCCGCTGGGGGCGGAGGCACACCGCTACTACGACGAGATCGTCAGGCGACTCGAGCAGGACAAGAAACACGTTCAGCACATCCAGGACTTCTGGAGCGATCCGCTGACCGCTGCGGGCTCCCAGAGCCACGATCAAAAGGCCGCGTACGTCCAGGTCTACCTCGCCGGCAACATGGGCAGCGCCCAGTCCGGCGAATCCACGGACGCCGTCCGCAAGATCGTCAACTCGGTGCCCGCGCCGCCGGGGATCAAGGCCTACGTCACCGGGGCGGGTCCGCTGTTTGCCGATCAGTCCCACGCAGGCGAGAAGGGCGTCGCGAAAGTCACCATGGTCACCTTCCTGGTGATCATCGTGATGCTGCTGTTCGTCTACCGGTCGGTGGTCACCATGCTGATCATGCTGGTCATGGTCTTCGTGGAATTGGCCGCGGCACGCGGTGTCGTCGCGACGCTCGGAAACTACGGCATCATGGGGCTTTCGACGTTTGCCAATAACATGCTCGTGCTGATGGCGATCGCCGCCGGCACGGACTACGCGATCTTCGTGGTCGGCCGATACCACGAGGCCCGCGGTCTGGGTGAGACGCGTGAACAAGCGTTCTACACGATGTTCCACAGCACGGCCCACGTCGTGCTGGGGTCGGGGCTGACCATCGCCGGCGCGATGTATTGCCTGAGCTTCTGCCGATTGCCCTATTTCTCCTCCCTCGGCATACCCTGCGCCGTCGGCATGTTGGTCGCGGTGCTCGCGGCCTTGACCCTGGCACCGGCGGTCCTGACCGTGGCATCGTTCTTCAAGCTGCTGGAGCCGAAGCGAAAGCTGCAGACCCAGGGCTGGCGACGCATCGGCACCGCCGTCGTGCGTTGGCCCGCACCGGTTTTCGCGGTGACCATCGCCGCCGCATTAGTTGGTCTGCTCGCTCTGCCCGGCTACAAGACGGACTACGACACCCGCCACTTCCTGCCGCAAGACACCCCGGCGAATATCGGTTATGCGGCTGCCGACCGCCACTTCAACCAGGCCCGGCTGAATCCCGAGCTGTTGATGATCGAGACGGATCACGACCTGCGCAACCCGGCCGACTTCATCATCCTGGACAAGGTGGCCAAGGCGGTCTTCCACATCCCCGGTATCGGCCGAGTCCAGACCATCACCCGGCCGTTGGGCACGCCGCTCGACCACAGCACGCTCGGTTTTCAGATGGGCGCACAGGCCGCGGGGCGGCTCCAGACCCAGCACTACCAGGAAGAGCAGGCGCAAAACCTGCTGAAGCAGGCGGAAGAGCTGCGCAAGACGATGGCGACGCTGCATGAGCAGATGCAGGTCACCCAGGACCTGAGCAACACCACGCACGAAACCACCAAGCTCACCAAGGAAACGGTGAAGATCACCGAGGCGTTGCGCGACGACATCGCCAACTTCGACGACTTCTTCCGGCCGATTCGCAGTTACTTCTACTGGGAGAGGCACTGTTACGACATTCCGGCCTGCTGGTCGATACGGTCTATCTTCAACGCACTCGATGGCATCGATCAGGTGGCGCAGAACATCGAGAACCTCAGCGCGAACCTTGACAAGCTGGATCAGATCCAGCCGAAGCTGGTGGCACTGATACCGCCGCAGATCGAGAGCCAGCAGCGCAACCTCGACACCATCATGTCGAACTACGCGACCACGCAGGGTCTCAACGACCAGGCGAAAGCGCAGGCCGACAACGCCACCGCGGAGGGCGATGCCTTCGACAAAGCGAAGAACGACGACACGTTCTACCTTCCGCCCGAGGCGTTCAAGAGCCCGGATTTCGCGCGGGGTCTCAAACAGTTCATATCGCCGGACGGGCACGCTGTCCGGCTGATCATCTCGCATGAAGGCGACCCGGCGACTCCCGAAGGCATCAGCCACATCGAGCCGATCAAGCAGGCCGTGCACGAGGCGATCAAGGGCACGCCCTGGGAGGGCGCCAAGGTCTATCTCGGCGGTACCGCCGCGACGTATAAGGACATGCACGACGGCTCCAACGTCGACCTGTTGATCGCCGGAATTTCCGCAGCCACACTGATTTTCGTCATCATGTTGGTGATTACCCGAAGCGTCGTTGCGGCCTTTGTGATCGTCGGTACGGTGTTGCTGTCGTTGGGCGCCTCGTTCGGACTCTCCGTGCTGCTCTGGCAGTACATCCTGGGCATCAAGTTGCACTGGATGGTGCTCGCGATGGCGATCATCCTGCTGCTGGCGGTCGGCTCGGACTACAACCTGCTGCTGATATCGCGGTTCAAGGAGGAAATCCACGCCGGGCTCAAGACGGGGACGATCCGCGCGATGGCCGGTTCGGGCTCGGTGGTCACCGCCGCCGGTCTGGTGTTCGCCGCCACCATGGCCACGTTCATGTTCAGCCCGCTGCGGGTGATGGCCCAGGTCGGTACGACGATCGCGCTGGGTCTGCTGTTCGACACCTTGATCGTGCGGTCGTTCATGACACCGTCGCTGGCCACCATGCTCGGGCGCTGGTTCTGGTGGCCGCAACACGTGCGTCCACGGCCGGCCAGCACCATGCTCCGGCCGTACGGACCGCGCACCGCCGTGCGCGAGCTGATCCTCAACGACGTTGACGAAAACCCACCGGGCGGACTGGTCAAGAAGCGCTAAAAGCAGTCGATTGCGCCTGAGCGCCTCCGGGTGCGCGGCCAGATGCGTTGAAAGCCAAGGCGTTTGCGGCGTCGATCAATGCCTTCGGCGATCGGCATCGCCTCCAGCGGCTTGGGATACCGGGGGTGTCTCTGGCCGGCCAACCCCTCGCTACAAAATAATTAGGCAAGCCTAGCTTTAGTAGTAAAACTATGTGTAGCCTACCCTTACTTCGGGCAGCGTAAGGGTGAAGGGACGACTACGGATGAGCTTTTTGGTGTTGCCGCCAGAGATCAATTCGGCGCGGATGTATACCGGTCCCGGGTCGGGCCCGCTGCTGGCCGCCGCCGCGGCCTGGGATGGGCTGGCCGCCGAGCTGGACTCGGCGGCGGGCTCGTTCGGGGCGGTGACCTCGGGCCTGGCCGCCGACGCGTGGCAAGGTGCCGCGTCGCGGGCGATGGCCGGCGCGGCAGCACCGTACGCGGCGTGGTTGGCCACGGCCGCGGCTCGCGCGCAGACGGTGGCCGGTCAGGCCAAGTCCGCGGCCGCGGTGTTCGAGGCCGCCCGGGCGGCGGCGGTGCATCCATGGCTGGTTTCGGCCAACCGGTCGGAGTTGGTGTCGCTGGTGACTTCGAACCTGTTGGGCCTCAACGCACCGGCGATCGCGGCCGCCGAGGCCGAGTACGAGCAGATGTGGGCCCAGGATGTGGTCGCGATGGTGAGCTACCACGGCGGGGCGTCGGCGGCCGTCGCGGCGCTGACACCGTGGGAGCAGGCGTTGCAAAGCCTTCCGAGCCTGCAAGGCGTGAACGCGGGCCTCGGCAACATCGGCACCTTGAACCTGGGCAGTGGAAACTTCGGGTCGTACAACTTCGGCGGCGGCAACAGCGGCCCCGGTACGACCGGCGGCGGGAGCCTCAACTTCGGCTTCGGCAACTACGGATCCTTCAACCTCGGTGCGGGCAACGGTAACTCGCTCTTCAGCGAGGCGACGTCCTACTACAACGTGGGGTTCGCCAACATCGGCCAGTTCAACTTCGGCGTCGGCAACATCGGCGGCGGGAACATCGGCATCGGCAACGGCAGCGCCTATTCGCACGACAATCCCGCCCCCGGCTATTTCAACGTGGGTATTGGCAACCTCGGCAACGGCAACTGGGGCATCGGGAATCTCGGCAACAACAACATCGGCTTGGGCAACCTCGGCAACAACGACATCGGCATCGGGCTCACCGGCAACAACCAAATCGGGTTCGGCGGGCTCAACGCCAACGGCGCCGGCTGGAACCTCGGCCTGGGCAACAACGGCAGCTTCAATTTCGGCTTCGGCAACACGGGCAACCACAACATCGGCCTGGCCAACACCGGCAACCACGACATCGGCGTCGGCCTTACCGGCGACAACCAAATCGGGTTCGGCGGCTGGAACTCCGGTAGCGGGAACACCGGGTTGTTCAACTCGGGCACCGGCAACACCGGAATCTTCAACTCGGGCAGCGGCAACTGGGGCATCGCCAATACCGGCAGTCATAACTGGGGTCTGATCAACTCGGGCACGACCGACACCGGGGTCGGCAACACGGGCAGCACCGAAACCGGGTTCTGGAACGCCGGCAGCCGCAGCACAGGGTTGTTCAACGCGGGCTCCAACAACTTCGGCATTCTGGACGCGGGCACCAGGAACGTCGGTTTCTTCGATGCCGGAACCGCCAACGCGGGCAGCTTCAATTCGGGCCTCAGCAACGTCGGCTGGGGTAACTCGGGGTTCGCCAACGTGGGCTTGTTCAACGCCGGGAGCTGCAACACGGGAGCCTTCAACTCGGGGGGCACCATCGACGGCGCCGGCAACACCGGTTTCTTCAACGCCGGCAACGCCAACACCGGCTTCTTCAACTCGGGCAACACCAACACCGGCTTCTGGAACGCCGGCGATGTGAACACGGGGTTTTTCGGGACCGGCAGCTACACCGGCAACTCGGGCTTCGGGAACACCGGCACGGGCAACTCGGGCTTTTTCAACACCGGCGGCGACAACAATTCCGGCTTCTACAACTCGGCGGCGGCCGGTTACAGCTCGGGCTTCGGGAACTCGGGCGGCGGCACCGAAATGGGCTTCTTCAACTCGGGCGGCAACGGGTACAACGTCGGTTTGTTCAACTCGGGCAGCGGGGGTGACAACATCGGCATCGGCAACTCGGGTACTGGCGGCGGCAACGTCGGCCTGTTCAACACCGACTCGAATCCCACCGAGGGCGAAAGCGTCGGCATCCTCAATTCCGGGGCCGGCCACAACGTGGGCTTCTACGACGCCGGCGACCACGACTCCGGTGTCGGGAACTCGGGCAGCAGAAGCTCGGGCGGGTTCAACGCGGGCAACTACCAGTCCGGATTCTTCGGCGGCGCGTAAGCACGTCGTGCGGGACGGCCGGGGGCCCGGACCGCACGGGCGTGTGGCAACCTCAGGGGCGTGAACGAGCAACCCGTGGAGCCGTTTCGCATCGACGTCTCCGACGACGTCTTGGAGGACCTTCGCGCGCGCCTGCAGCGCACGCGGTGGCCCGAAGCCGAATGCGTCGACGACTGGAGCCAGGGCATCCCGCTGGGTTACACCCGCGAGCTGGCCGACTACTGGGCGACCGAGTACGACTGGCGCTCCCGCGAGGCCGCGCTGAACCGCTTCGATCAGTTCGTCACCGGCATCGACGGTCTGGACATTCACTTCATTCACCAGCGTTCGCCGCACGACGACGCCTTCCCGCTGGTGATCACCCACGGCTGGCCGGGCTCAATCGTGGAGTTTCACAAGGTGATCGAACCGCTGACCAACCCGGCATCCGGGCGCGCCGAGGACGCCTTTCACGTCGTGTGCCCCTCACTGCCGGGCTATGGGTTCTCCGGCAAGCCCACCCGCACCGGGTGGGGTGTCGAAAGGATCGCCGAGGCATGGGAGACGCTCATGCTGCGCCTCGGCTACGACCGGTACGGCGCGCAGGGCGGCGACTGGGGCGCCGCCGTCACCACCCAGATCGGCCGAAATCGGGGCCACTGCGCGGCCATTCACCTGAACATGCCGATCGGGCGGCCCACGCCGGAGTCCCTGAAGAACCCGACCCCCGAAGAGCAACGCGCGCTGGCCGCGATGGCCGAGCACCGCAAGTGGGGCACCGGCTATTCCAAGCAGCAGTCCACCCGGCCGCAGACGCTGGGCTACGGGCTGGTCGATTCGCCGGTGGGGCAGCTGGCGTGGATCGTCGAGAAGTTTTGGGCGTGGGCCGATTGCGACGGCCACCCCGAGCACGTGTTCAGCCGCGACGAGCTGCTGGACAACGTGATGGTGTACTGGGTGACCGCCACCGGCGCGTCCTCGGCCCGGCTGTACTGGGAAAGCTTCCGGGTCTTCGGCCAGATGGACGACCGGGTCGAATTGCCCACCGGCGTCAGCGCTTTCCCGGGCGAGCTGCTCAAGGCGCCGCGAAGCTGGTGCGAGCCGGTGTACAACATCGCGCACTGGACGGACATGCCGCGCGGCGGGCACTTCGCCGCGTTCGAGCAACCGGAGCTGTTCGTCGACGACGTGCGCGCGTTCTTCGCGACGGTGCGCTAGACGATGCGCCAGCCCCTGCGCGCCCGAAAGCGCATGTCCCACAGGTAAATCTGATAGCCGAAGACCCACACCCGGTGCGGGATCAGCCGGTCGGCCAGCCGCAGGGCGGCCAGCAGCCACTCGAACCGGCGCTGCTGGGCGTGGGTCCACTCCAGCTGCATCATCGCGCGGAACTCGGGGGCCAGAAATCCCGTCGTCGCGAACAGGTTGAACGGCCCCGCCAGCACCCGCAGCGGCCACGGCAGAAACGCCACTGAGGCCACGCCGCGCAGGTGCTCCCGCACCGGCGGGTCGATGCGCAGCTCGTCGAGGGAGCGCTTCCAGTACTCGTCGAACGCGGCGAGGTCGGGCGGCCACATGCGCTCGGGCACCTGCAGGGTGGTCCCCAACCGCTTGGCGTCGCG
Organism: Mycobacterium interjectum; assembly: GCA_002102225.1. GTDB lineage: Bacteria > Actinomycetota > Actinomycetes > Mycobacteriales > Mycobacteriaceae > Mycobacterium > Mycobacterium interjectum_B. The sequence goes on along the minus strand of LQPB01000045.1, from coordinate 65,701 downwards.
GTAGACGGCATCGGCGGTGGCGTCGTCCAGCGGGCCGTGCAGAAACTCGTGCTGCTCAACGAAATAGCGGTACAGGCAGGACGCCACCCACAGCTGCAGCTTGGGGTCGAAGGCGTTGTAGGACACCGGACTAGACGACGTCGAGCGAACCTGGCGGTGTGCGACGTCCACGGCGCCGCGGATCAGGGCCCGGTCGGACTCGGTCCCGATGGCCGCCACCGCCAGGTAGGTCCCGGTGGTGCGGGCGCGCTTGAACGGATGCTTGTACACGTTGCCGCTGTCCACCGGGCTTTCCAGGACGCCGTAACCCACGCCGGGCAGGGCCAGCTGCATGATCACGTTCGCCGCGGGCATCAACACCGCCGCCGGGTTCAGTAGGTCGGCGATCCGGGTAGCGGGCCGCTTCATCGCGGTTTACCCCTCATGGGGTCGAGTACACCACGACGGACGTTATTTCCGCCGAAAAGTGGGCAGACGTGGGCGATGAGTACTCAACCTGTCAACCCCGGCCCGCCGCTGGCGCGACCGCCCAACCTGGCGCCGGCGGCCGTGTCCGACGTCTTGCTGTGGTGGCTCGTGGGCCTGCTGATCGTCGTGGTGATCGTGGCGGCCGTATTGGCCATCTAGCCCGGCCCGCGGGGGGCGGTGTGAGACGCTGCCCGGGTGGCTGCGAGGCGGACCCGGGTCGTCGGCGTGCTGGCCGGCTACGCGGCCGACCTGGTCCTCAGCGACCCGAAGCGCGGCCACCCGGTCGCGCTGTTCGGCGGGGCCGCCGCGGCGCTGGAGCGCCACACCTACCGCGACGCCAAGGTCGCCGGCGTGCTGCACGTGGGCCTGCTGATCGGTGCGGTGACGGTGCTGGGCGCCGCCGCCGCGCGCCGGTCCGTCGCGGTCACCGCCCTCGCCACGTGGATATGCCTGGGCGGAACGTCGCTGGCGCGCACCGGGCTGGAGATGTCGCAACTGCTGGAGCGCGGCGACGTCGGCGCCGCCCGACGGCTGCTGCCGTCGCTGTGCGGGCGCGACCCGGCGCGGCTGGACGCCGCCGGCCTGACGCGCGCCGCGCTGGAATCGGTCGCGGAGAACACTTCGGACGCCCAGGTGGCGCCGCTGATGTGGGCGGCGGCCGGCGGGGCGCCCGGGGTGCTGGCCTACCGCGCCATCAACACGCTGGACTCGATGATCGGCCACCGCTCTGCGCGCTACCTCCGATTCGGTTGGGCCGCAGCACGATTGGATGACCTGGCCAACTACGTCGCCGCGCGGGCCACCGCGGCGCTGGTGGTGCTGTGCGCGCCCGTCGTCGGCGGATCCCCGGCGGGCGCGCTGCGCGCGTGGCGACGCGACGCGGCCCGGCACCCCAGCCCCAACGCGGGCGTGGTCGAGGCGGCCTTCGCCGGGGCGCTGGGCGTTCGGCTCGGCGGGCCCACCCAGTACCGCCACGAGCTGCAGATCCGGCCCACCCTCGGCGACGGCGGCGAGCCCGTGGTGGCCGACCTGCGCCGCGCGGTCGACTTATCGCGGGCGGTGCAGGCCGCCGCCGCGCTGTCCGTCGCGTGTGCGTCGCTGGCGTCGAGTGTGCGCGGAGGGCGGAAAAATCGCCGCATTCGCGCCCTTGGCGCACACTGAAAGCCGCCAGCGCACACTGAAAGCCGCCAGCGCACACTGGATGCGGTTAGCGCCGCCGGCCGTAGCGGTCGGCGAGTTTCTCCTCGACGGTCCTCGGGGTCGCTGGGGTCTCCGCCGCCGCCTGCTTCTCCCGTCGCCGCACCCGTATCTCGGAAAAGATGAAGTAGCCCAACAGAATTGGCGCGACGATGCCGAACGAAATCCACTGGATGCCGTACGACAGGAACGGCCCGGCGTCCAGGTGCGGGATGCCGATCACGCCCAGGCCGCCGGGCTGGTCCTCGACCAACTGCAGATACGACCCGGCCAGCGGGACCCGGGTGAGCGCCGCGACCTGCTGCGTATTGATCGAATACACCTGCTGCACACCGTCGATGACGAATGGGTCCTTGCCCGGCGCGGTGGGTTCGGAGTCGCGCAGCCGGGCCGTGAGGCTCACCGGCCCGGTCGGCGGGCGGGCGATCGGGGGGACGTGAGAGCCCTGCTCGGGGCGCACGTAGCCGCGGTCCACCAGCACGGTGGGCCCGTCGTCGACGACGAAGGGTGCCAGCACTTCGAACGCCGGATCGCCCTCCACGACCCGCAGGCGGGCCAGCACCTGAACGTCGGGCAAGTAGTGGCCGGTCGCCGTGACCCGGCGCCACTGCGCGCCCGGTGCCGACGAATCCTGCTGTGGCAGGAGCGTTTTGACCGGGACCGGCGGGGTGTTCAGGGAGGATTCGATCTGATGGTTCTCCCGCGATGTCCGGGTGTTCTTCCCCAGCTGCCAGGGCGCGAGCACCATGAAGCACAGGTAGGTGAAGGCGATGACCACCAGGGCCAGCGCTATCCAGCCCGGTCGCAGCAGGAATGCCAGGCGGCGCATCAACCGTGCCCGTTCTCCGCGAGTCGCTCGTCGACCCAGGCGTGCAGGCCGGGCAGGGCGGCCTCGATGACGGCCAGGACGTCCTCGAAGTCCTCGGGGTCGCCGTAGTAGGGATCCTCCACGTCCAGGGCGTGGGCGCCCGAGCGCGGGTCGAACGAGCGCAGCATCCGTATCCGGTCCTCGTCGACGCCGAGCTGGCGCAGCATCCGAACGTGGTTGCGGCCCAGCGCCACCACCAGGTCTGCCGCCAGGTGGTCGTCGTTCAGCTGGGCGGCGCAGTGGGCGGTGGAATAGCCGTGGGCGCGCAGCACCCGGGTGGCCCGCTCGTCGGCGCGGCTGCCGACGTGCCAGTTGCCGGTGCCGGCGCTGGTCACCCGCACCGCCTCGGCCAGGCCGCGCCGCTGCAGTTGGTCGGCGAACACCTTCTCGGCCATCGGCGAACGGCAGATGTTGCCGGTGCAGACGAAGGTGACGTGCAGCGGTTCAGACACCGAGGGCCCTCCGCAGCTCGTCGATGGTCGCGGCGTGCGTCACCCCGGTGAGGCCGAACCCCTCGTGAAAGTCGTCGCGCCCGTAGCCCCAGCCGACCACCACGGTGTCGATGCCGTGCGCGGCCGCGCCGTGCACGTCGTGGCTGCGGTCGCCGACCATCAGCACCCGCTCGGGCAGCGGCTGGAGTTGTGTCAGCGCGTGGGCCAGCACCTCCTCCTTGCTTTTGCGCGAACCGTCGGGGGCCGCGCCGGCGATGACCTCGAAATGCCGGTCCAGCCCGAAGTGGGCGAGGATGCGCCGCGCCGTCGGCTCCAGCTTGGAGGTGGCCACGGCCAGCCGGACGCCGGCGGCGCGCAGGTCGGCCAGCAGCGGCTCGATGCCGTCGAACAGCGTGTTCATCGCCCAGCCGCGGGCGCCGTATTCGGCCCGGAACGCGGTGATCGCCTCGTCGGCGGAGTCGCCGAACATCGTGCGGAAGGTGTCGTCCATCGGCGGGCCGACGATGTGCGCGGCCAGGTCGCCCTCGGGTACGTCCGCTCCGACGTGGTCGAGCGCGTGCAGGAAGCTGGCCACGATGCCTTCGGCCGAGTCGGTCAGCGTGCCGTCGAGATCAAAGATCACCAGCTGCGGTGCGCCCGCGACGGCCGCCGGCGATGCACGACGCATGGCGTCGTGAGGAGGAGGCGGGCAATCCGAGGCTGTGCCTGTCACCTCACCATTGTCCTCGATGCCCGCATGCTGCTGCGACGGTGTTCCCGCCACGCGCGTGCGGCGGCCCACTAGTGTTTCACGGATGGCGACTCTGAACCCGAGCCCGCCTGCGGCCCGCTATCACGGCGATCAGGCCGTGGCGCCCGGGATGCTCGATTTCGCCGTCAACGTCCGGCACGCGCGACCGCCGGACTGGCTGACGCGGAAGCTGGCCGAGCGGCTGCCGGACCTGGCGAGCTACCCCAGCCCGCGCGACGCGCACCGGGCCCAGGACGCGGCGGCCGCGCGGCACGGCCGCACCCGTGACGAGGTGCTGCCGCTGGCCGGTGCGGCGGAAGGGTTCGCGCTGCTGCCAAACCTGCGCCCGGGGCGGGCGGCGATCGTGGCGCCCTCGTTCACCGAGCCGGCCGTGGCGCTGGGCGCGGCCGGGGTGCCCGTCGAGCACGTCGTGCTCGAGCCGCCGTTTCGCCTCGACGAGGCGCGGGTGCCCGACGACGCCGACCTGGTCGTGGTGGGCAACCCGACCAACCCCACCTCGGTGCTGCACGCCCGCGAGCAGCTGCTCGCGTTGCGCCGTCCGGGCCGGATCGTGGTGGTCGACGAGGCGTTCGCCGACGCGGTGCCCGGCGAGGCGGAGTCGCTGGCCGGCGAGCCGCTGCCCGACGTGCTGGTGCTGCGCAGCCTGACCAAGACGTGGGCGCTGGCCGGACTGCGGGTGGGATACGCCCTGGGCGCCCCGGAGCTGCTGGCGCGGTTGACGGCGCGGCGCGCGCACTGGCCGGTGGGCACGCTGCAGCTCACGGCCATCGCGGCGTGTTGCGACCCGCGGGCCGTCGCGGAAGCGGCGGCCGGTGCGCTGCGGTTGTCGGAGTTGCGCGCCCAGATGGTGGCCGGCCTGGAGTCGGTCGGCGCCGCCGTGGTCGACGGCTGGGCCCCGTTCGTGCTGTTCCGGCGGCCGGATGCCGCTTCGCTGCGAATCGGCCTGGAACGCAAGGGGATTGCGGTGCGCCGCTGCGACACGTTCGTCGGCCTGGACGAGCGCTACCTGCGGGCCGCGGTGCGCCGCGAGTGGCCGCTGCTGGTCGACGCGATCGCCGGGGTGCCGCGGTGACCGTGCGGCTCGCCGACGTGATCGAGGCGCTGGACGAGGCGTACCCGCCGCGCCTCGCGCAGTCGTGGGATTCGGTCGGCCTGGTGTGCGGCGACCCCGACGACGCGCTGGGCTCGGTGACCGTCGCCGTCGACGCGACGCCGGCGGTCGTCGACGAAGTTCCCGAGGGCGGCCTGCTGCTGGCCCATCACCCGCTGCTGCTGCGCGGCGTCGACACGGTGGCGGCCAGCACCCCGAAGGGCGCGCTGGTGCACCGCCTGATCCGAACCGGTCGTTCGCTGTTCACCGCGCACACCAACGCCGATTCCGCGGCGCCGGGGGTGTCCGACGCGCTGGCCGACGCCCTGGGCCTCACCGTCGAGGGCGTGCTCGAACCGCTGGCGGCGCCGGGCGATCTCGACAAGTGGGTCGTCTACGTGCCGCGCGAGAACGCCGAAGCGGTGCAGGAGGCCGTGTTCGACGCCGGCGCCGGGCACATCGGCGACTACTCGCACTGCAGCTGGACCGTCAGCGGCATCGGACAGTTCCTGCCGCATGAGGGGGCCTCGCCCGCGATAGGCAGCGTCGGCAGCGTCGAGCGGGTGGCCGAGGACCGGTTCGAGGTCGTCGCTCCCGGCCGCGCCCGGGGTGCGGTGCTGGCGGCGATGCGGGCCGCTCATCCCTACGAGGAGCCCGCGTTCGACATCTTCGCGCTGGTGCCCCCGCCGAGCGACGCGGGGCTGGGCCGCATCGGCCGGCTGGCGCGCTCGGAACCGCTGCGCGACTTCGTCTCCCGCGTCGCCGCCGCGTTGCCGCGCACGTCGTGGGGCGTGCGCGCGGCGGGCGACCCGGACCTGCCCGTGTCGCGGGTCGCCGTGTGCGGCGGGGCCGGGGACTCGCTGCTGGCCGCCGCGGCCGGCGCGGACGTGCAGGCCTACGTCACCGCCGATCTGCGGCACCACCCGGCGGACGAGCACCGCCGGGCCTCGGGTGTGGCGCTGGTCGACGTGGCGCACTGGGCGAGTGAGTTCCCCTGGTGCGAGCAGGCCGCCGGCGTGCTGCGGTCGCGATTCGGGGCGGCGCTGCCCGTGCGGGTGTGCACCCTCCGCACCGACCCGTGGAATGTCGGGCATTCGGGTTACGACGACGGGGGAGGACGGCCATGAAAGCCGAGGTGGCACAGCAACTTTCGCTACTGGAACTGTCGAAGCTCGATGCGGAGCTGTCGCGCATCGCGCACCGGGCCGGCCACCTGCCCCAACGAGAGACGCTGGAGCGGATCCAGGCCGAGCACAACGTCGCCGGTGACCGGCTGGGAGCGTTGCGAATCGCCCTCGAGGACTTGGACGCCCAGGTGTCGCGGTTCGAGGCGGAGATCGAGGCGGTGCGGCAGCGCGAGGACCGGGACCGAACGATGCTCACATCGGGAGCCACGGATGCCAAGCAATTGTCGGACCTGCAGCACGAGCTGGAGACCCTGCTGCGGCGACAAACCAGCCTGGAGGATTCGCTGCTGGAGGTGATGGAGCGCCGCGAAGAGCTGCAGGCCCAGGCGAGCTCGGAGGAGGGGGCCCTCGCGGCGCTACAGTCCGAGTTGGCCGCCGCCCAACAGGCCCTCGACGTCGCGCTCGCCGAGATCGACGAGGCCCGCGAGGCCCATTCGTCACGACGCGACACGCTCACCGCGGCGCTGGATCCCGCGCTGTCCGCCCTGTACGAGCGCCAGCGCGCCGGGGGAGGCCCCGGTGCCGGACCGTTGCTGGGGCATCGGTGCGGGGCGTGCCGGATCGAGATCGGCCGCGGTGAGCTGTCCCGCATTTCCGCCGCCCCCGAGGACGAGCTGGTGCGTTGCCCGGAATGCGGCGCCATTCTGCTGCGGGTCAAGGGGTTCGAGAAGTGAAAGTCGTCATCGAAGCCGACGGCGGATCGCGCGGCAACCCCGGGCCGGCCGGGTACGGCGCGGTGGTGCGCAGCGCGGACCGCTCCACCGTGCTGGCCGAGGCCAAGCAGGCCATCGGCGTCGCGACCAACAACGTCGCCGAATACCGCGGGCTGATCGCCGGATTGGACGACGCGCTCAAGGTGGGCGCCACCGAGGCCGAGGTCTTCCTGGACTCGAAGCTGTTGGTGGAGCAGATGTCCGGCCGGTGGAAGGTCAAACACCCCGACCTGGTCGAACTTCATTCCCAGGCCCGAAAGCTGGCGGCGCGTTTCGACCGGATCGCCTACACGTGGATTCCGCGGGACCGCAACTCGCACGCGGATCGGTTGGCCAACGAGGCGATGGATGCCGCAGCGGTCGCCGATGGCGACGTCGAGAACTCCGACCCGCCGGCCGCCGAGTCCGCGAAAAGCGCGGCGGCCGAGGCCAAGACGTCGCCCGGATGGACCGGGGCGCGCGGGACCCCGACGCGGCTGCTGTTGCTGCGGCACGGGCAGACCGAACTGTCGGCCCAGCGCCGCTACTCGGGTCGCGGCAACCCGGCGCTGACCGAGGCCGGGCGTCAGCAGGCCGAGGCGGCGGCGCAATACATGGCGCAGCGGGGCGGCATCGCCGCGGTGATCTCCTCGCCGCTGCAGCGGGCCTACGACACGGCGGCAATGGCGGCCAAGGCACTGGGGCTGGACGTCGCCGTCGACGAGGACTTGACCGAGACCGATTTCGGGGCGTGGGAGGGGCTGACGTTCGCCGAAGCGGCACAGCGCGATCCGGATTTGCACCGCCGCTGGCTGCGGGACACCAGGACGAAGCCGCCGGGCGGGGAGAGCTTCGACGCGGTGCTCGATCGGGTGCTCAGGGTGCGCGAGCGGATCATCGCCGCGCATCAGGGCGCCACGGTGCTGGTGGTGTCGCACGTGACCCCGATCAAGATGCTGCTGCGGCTGGCGCTCGACGCCGGGCCGGGCATTCTTTACCGGCTCCATCTTGACCTGGCGTCGTTGAGCATCGCAGAGTTCTATTCGGATGGGGCGTCGTCGGTGAGGCTGGTGAACCAGACAGGCTATCTTTAGGCGGGTATAAGGGGGCGATCGATGCAGCCGTCTCAACAACCCGATCACGCCGTTCCCGCGGACATCCGGGCGCGGGTGATGCCGGCGGCGCTCGACGAGCTCGCCCGCTGGGGTGTCGAGCGGTTCAGCATCGAGGCAATGGCGGAGCGCCACCGCCTCGATCGCGAAATGATCTACCGCTACTGGGGCGACCGCCAACGGCTCATCGTCGATGCTGCCCTCGCCGATGCCCAGACCTTCGGTACGACGATCGACACCGGCTCGCTGCGCGGGGACTTGCTGGCCATGGCGCGCAGCGCGGCCGACCGAATCAACACCGAAGAGGGTCGCACGTTCCTGCGGGCGCTGGTCATGGAGCGCCCGGGTATTCACGACGAAGCAACGCGAATGATGCTGTGGCAGGCACGGTTTGCCGTCGTGCGCGAAGTCATCGACCGGGCCAGGCAACGCGGCGAGCTACGCGAGGGCGTCAACACCCTGGCCGCCGTCCAATTGGTGCTGGCGCCGTTGAACATTCGCGCCCTGTACTCCGACACCCCCATCGACGACCGCTATTGCGAGGCGATCGCCGACATGGCCTGGCACGCGCTCGCCCGTAGATAGTCGGCTCACGCCGCGGTGAACACGACCGGCAGCGCGGCCGGCGAGCGGAACGCCACGCCGACGACGTGCGGGGTCGGGGCGGTCGGGTCGAGCCTCAGCTCCGGCAGCCGGTCGAGCAGCGCGTTGATGGCCACGGTGCCCTCCATCCGCGCCAGGTGCATGCCCAGGCACAGGTGCGGCCCGCCCCCGAAGGTCAGGTGCGCGATGTTCGTGCGGGTCGGGTCGAAGCGGTCCGGGTCCGAGTAGCGCGCCGGGTCGCGGTTGGCGGCCGCCACACTGACGCTGACGGTGGTGCCCGCCGGGATCGCGATCCCGCCGAGCTCGCAGTCGCGGACCACCCGTCGCACCACGGTGGTGATCGGCGGCTCCCAGCGCAGCGCCTCCTCGAAGGCGCCGCGGAGCAGGCCGCGATCGGCCCGCAGCGCCTCCAGCAACGCCAGCTCGGTGAGCAGCGCCACCAGCAGGTTGCCCGACGCGCGGTAGGTCGTCTCGACGCCGGCGGGCAGGATCAGCAGCAGGAATGCAAAGATCTCGTCGTCGGTCAGGCGCGCGCCGTCGATCTCCGATTCCGCCAGCATGCTGATCAGGTCGTCCTGCGGGCGACGCCGCCGCTCGGCGAGGATCTCCGCCAGGTAGGCCCTCAGCTCGGCCGACGCGGCCAGCCCCCGATCCCAGTCGTAGACCACGTTGAGCAACTCGATCGACAGCCGCTGGAAGCGCGGGTAGTCCTGCCGGGGCAGGCCCATGATCCGCGCGATGACCTGGACCGGAAACGCGAAGGTGAACTCGCGGGCGAGCTCGGCCCGCCCGCGCGGCGCGAACCGGTCGATGAGCTCGTGGACCACCAACTCGACGAGCTCGGCGCGCCAGCGCTCCAACAGGGCGGTGCGGAACGCCGGCGACACCAGCGCCCGGCTGGCCCGATGCTCGGCTCCTTCGAGCTCGAGCAGGGTGCGGCCCATGACCGGGCCCATGATCTGGTCGTAGATCGACGACGAGAAGGTGTCGGGGTGGGTGAGCACGGTCTGGCACTCCTCGTACCCGAGCACCGTCACGCCCAGCTCGCCGACCTGCGCGGCGCTGACCTCGGCGAAGGGATTTCCCACCATCACCCGGTGGCGGGCCTGCGCCTCGCGCAGACGCTCGTGCACGTTCTCGACCTGCATGAGCAGCCCGCCCTGCAACTCGGCGGGGTCGAATTCCTGGGTGGTCACGAGGCCCGCACCGTCTCGGTGTCGCGCCCGGACCGCAGCACGGTGCCGGGCAGCGCGCCGGTGGCGGCGCCGTCGCGGCACACCTCGACGCCACCGACCAGCACCGAGGTGATCCCGTCGGCGTCGGCGACCAACCGGGGCGCGCCGGACGGCAGGTCGTAGCGCGTGCGCTCCGGCCCGTGGCCGACGGTGTCCGGGTCGAACAGCACCAGGTCGGCGTGCCAGCCGGGTCGGATGCGGCCGCGTTCGGCCAGCCCGTAGAAGCGGGCCGGCACGTCGGTGATCAGCCGGATGGCCTCCTCGAGCGTCACCACCTGGTGCTCGCGCACGCCGTTGCTCAACAGCGACGTCGTGTAGATCGCGCCGCACATCATGTCCAGGTGGGCGCCCGCGTCGGAGCCGCCGATCACGGCGCCCGGATGCCGCCACACCTGCGCGCGCATTTTCCAGTCGGCCGCGTCGTCGCCGGTCAGCGGCGGGGACAGGCCGGTGCGCAGCTCGTCGGCGATCACGACGTCGAGCAGCGTGTCGAAGGGCTCGCCGCCCCGGGCGGCGGCGACCTCGCCGACGCTGCGCCCGGTGGCGTCGGCGTTCTCGGGGGCGAAGGTCTCGACGATGACCAGCCGGTCCCATTGCGCCAGACCGCGCAGCATGCCTGCCTCCTTCGAGGCGGCGCCCTCGGCGAGCCGGCGGCGCAGCTGCGGATCGGCAAGGGCGACAAGCCGTTCGGGCACCGGCAGGTGCATCGTGTCGCGCCAGCCCGGCAGCCCGTCGAGCACGAAGCCGGAGAGGAACGAGAGCCGGATCTTCATGGCTTGCGGCAGGGTCAGCGCCACCACCCGGCCGCCGCGCCCCGCGGCGACCTCCGAGGCGCGCAACTGCCGTTCGTGCCCGGCCGGGTTGGCCGCGGAGACGCCCAGCAGGTTCCAGTTCAGCGGGCGGTCGGCGGCCACCGACATGTCGGTGAGCAGCGCGATGTCGTCGTCGGTGAAGCCGGACAGGCAGCCGGCGATGATCGCCTCGAGCGTCGTGCCCGGATGGTCGCGCAACGCGGCGGCCAGCGCCACCAGTTCGTCCCGCGTCGCGCCGCGCGACGGCACCGGCTGGCCGGATCCGTCGTTGTGGGTGGGGGACTGGCTCGTTGACAGCCCGAGCGCGCCGGCGCCCAGCGACTCGTGCAGCACCGCGACCATCGTGTCGATCTGTTCCGGGGTGGCCTCGCCGCCCACCGCGTCGCCGCCCATGGCGGCCAGCCGCAGCGCCGAATGCCCCACCAGGAAGCCGGCATTGACGGCGATGCGGCCCTCGAGGCGGCCCAGCCAGTCACCGAACGACGCCCATCCCCAGTCGAGGCCGGCGCGCAGCGCGTCGAGCGGCATCCCCTCCACCCGCGCCAGCATCCGGGTGAGGTAGTCCTGCTGCTCGGGGGCCGCCGGTGCCAGCGTGAAGCCGCAGTTGCCGCCGAAGACCGTCGTGACGCCGTGCTGCACCGACGGGCTCGCGGTCGGGTCCCAGAACAGCTGCGCGTCGTAATGGGTGTGCAGGTCGACGAAGCCCGGCGCCAGCGTTTGCCCTTGTGCATCAACGGTTTTCGCGGCCATGTCGTCGACTTCGCCGACGGCGGCGATCCGGCCGTTGCTGACGCCGACGTCGCCGCGGCGGGCGGGCGCGCCGGTGCCGTCGACGATCCGGGCGTCGCGGATGAGCAGGTCCAACATGGCAGGCCTCCTACGCCCTTTCTATTTGGCGGCCGAAGCGGCCAGCCACCCCTCGTCCGGCAGCGGATGGCGGAACAGTTGAGCGGCGTTGCGGTGGGTGATGCGGGCCGCGTCCTCCGCCGGCAGACCGGCGACGTTGCGCGCCACCACCTGTTGGGTGTCGGGCCAGGTCGAGTCGGCGTGCGGGTAGTCGCTTTCGACGAGGATGCGGTCGGCCCCGATCGCGTCGAGCGCACCGAACGCGTGCGGGTCGTCGATCGAGCAGAACCAGAAGTTGCGCCGCAGCACCTCGCTGGGCAGCAGGTCTCCCTTCCACGCCCCGCCCTCGTGGCCCGAAGCCGAGTGCGCCAGCACGTAATCGGCGCGGTCGCCGAGCATCGCGGCCCAGCCCAGCCCGCCTTCGGCCAGCGTGATGTTCAGCTCGGGATACCGCACCGGGATGCCCGACCACAGCATGTCGGCGCAGGCGACCAGGGCGTTCACCGGGAACAGGGTGGTGATGGTCTCAAAGGGCGTGTCCGGGGCCGGGATTGGCGCCCACTGGGCGGATCCGGTGTGCAGGCACACCACCGTGCCGGTCTCCTCGCAGGTGGCGAAGAACGGATCCCACGCGCCGCTGTGCAGGCTCGGCAGCCCGCATTGGGCGGGCAGCTCGGGGAAGCTCACCGCCTTGAACCCGCGCGCGGCGTTGCGGCGCACCTCGTCGGACGCGAGCCGCGGGTCGGCCAGCCAGGGCAGCTGCAGCGGGATGATCCGGTCCGGGTAGCTGCCGGCCCACACCTCCAGGTGCCAGTCGTTCCAGGCCCGCAAGGCGGCCAGGCCCAGTTCCAGGTCGTCGCTCTTCCAGAACACGGTCCCGGCGAACCCGGCGATCAACGATGGGAAGTTGAGCGAGGCCCAGATGCCGGCGAGGTCCATGTCGTCGATCCGGGCGTCGATATCCCAACAGCCGGGTCGCATTTCGTCGAACCGGGCGGCGTCCATGCTCCATTCCTCGCGGGGCCGGCCGATCACCGCGTTGAGGCCGATGTTGGGGTACTCGCGGCCCTCGTAGCGCCACACCTGTCGGCCGTCGCCGGTCTCGACGACCTTCGGGGCGCGCTCGGCCAGGGCGGCGGGAAGCCGCCCCACGAACATGTCCGGCGGCTCGATGACGTGGTCGTCGACGGAGATCACGATGTGCTGTCGCCGCCGGGGATCGGGGTCTGGCAGCAGCGCCATACCTGACGACTATCGTCGCCGGTTTCCGGCGGTGTCAATGCTATCTATGCAATCAATGCAAAGTTGCCGTTGGCGTGCGCGCCCCGGGCTTTGCGTGTGCGCCCAGGGCTTCGAGTGTGCGCCCACGGCGCGGATTTCGCGGATCTTCCGACTTCAGCGCACACTCGAAGCCGTCAGCGCACACGCGAGATGAGGGCCGGCGACCCCGGCGGGCTTGCCTCACGGCCTACTCTTCGAGGACCATTTCCCATGCCGGGGCCGCCAGCCTCCCTGGGGGTTCGCGGGGCGACGACGTTGCCTACCGGAGCTTCCGAGAGCGTTACCAGGCCAGGATTTCAGGTTCCCATGAAGTGTGCTGGGGCGATGCCGTGACGGCGGCTGCGTCTCCCGCGCAACGGTCGAATGCGACTGGCAGCGTGCGCGGTCCGGCGATTCCGGTCAGGGGTTTCCACGGGGCAGGGCCGGTGCGGTGGGCATTGGGCATGCGCTGAGTCATGACCGCCAGGGCTTCGGCCAGCTCGAGTCGGGCCAGGTTCGCGCCGAGGCAGTAGTGCATGCCAGCGCCGAACGTCTGCATGGGCGGTGCGTCCCGTCGGGTGATATCGAGGCGGTCGGGGTCGTCGTAGACGGCGGGGTCCCGGTTCGCGGCGCCGCTGTTGGCGACGACCAGTGTGCCGGCCGGAATCATGAACCCGGCGATTTCGACGTCCTCGCGGGCGGTTCGCAGGGTGCCGACCGCGATCGGTGAATGCCGCATCGTCTCTTCGACCGCGTTGGCCGCGAGCTCGGGATATGCGGCCAGCAGCGCCCACTGGTCGGGGTGGTCGCACAGCACGTGTACCGAGGCGGCCAGCTGGTTGCGGGTGGTGTCGGTGCCGGCCATCAGCAGGCCCGCCGCGAGCATCCGCAAGTCGTCGGCGCTGAGGCGATCGCCGTCGTCCTCGGCGCGGATCAGCTCGGAGATCAGGTCGTCGGTCAGCCGGTGCCGCCGCTGCGCCACCATGTCGTCGACGTACGCGTCGAGTTCGTCCCATGCCGCCAAGATGGCCCGCTCGTGGGCGGCGACATCCCAGCTGAAGGCCTTGAAGATGTCGTCGGTCCAGTTCGAGAACAGCTCCCAATCCTCGGCCGGGGCGCCCAACAGCGCGCAGATGATCGGGACCGGGAACCGTCGGGCGATGTCGGTGACCACCTCGCAGCGCCCGATGGCGGAGTGGCGATCCACCAGTTCGGTGATCACCTCGACGATCGTCGTGCGCAGGCGCGCGGTGGCTCGCGGGGTGAAGGCTTTGGATACCAGCCGGCGCAGCCGGTGGTGCTCCGGCCCGTCGAGGCTGATCAGGTTGGTCGCGACCCGCTCCCACAACGGGCCACTCGTAATGCCCTGGGACGCAAGGAACATGCCCTGAGGGACGCGAAAGCGCGGGTCGCGCAGCACGGTCCGCACCAGTTCATAGGTCAGCAGCTCCGGCCCGTGCGGGCCGATCGCAATCGGCGCCCGGCGTCGCGCGCAGCTGATGATGTCGTGGGCCTCGTCGGGGCTCTGGCAATGGTCATAATCGATCGTCGGCAGTCCGGCATCGAACACGCTCGGGTGGTTCGGCGCATCAACCGCGATGGTCATGTGGCCTCCATACGCCGTCGGTGAAGTGCTTTCACCAGAAAGCATCGATGGGCCGGTCACGGACCACATGCGTAGCCGACTACCTGACTTTCCGGTTCGCCCGGCGGTTCTGGCGCGCCGACGCCTTCGTCATCCGAGCCGCGCGATAGTCGCCGCGGCCGCTCCGGCGCGTAGCCTCCCCGTATGAGAAGGACTTTCGTCGTCACGTTGGCGTTGGGGTTGCTGGTCGCGCTGTTCGGCCTGATCTGGGCGCTCCAGGGGTTCGGGGTGCTGCGCGGCAGCCCGATGAGCAACACCACCACCTGGTCCGTCATCGGTCCGATCACGGCGGTGATCGGCCTGGTGATCGCGGTATTCAGCTGGCGCAAACTCTCGTCGAAGTAGCGCTTCGGCCCTACGCGACGGTGAAGTCCACCGAGTGCCAGCCGGTGGCGCCGTCCGGGACGGTACTGACCTGATCCGCGGTTTGGACGGCTCCGGTGTTGTCGGTGGCGCGCACGGTAATGGTGTGTCTCCCGGGGGTTTTCGCCTGCCAGGGAAAGCTCCACAAGCGCCACGTGTCGTTGGAATAGCTCGCGCCCTGTTGCGCCGGCTGCCAGCCGCCGTCGTCGATGAGGACCTCGACCGCGCGCACGCCGCGATTCTGTGCCCATGCGACACCGCCAAACACGACCGGCCCCATCGGCACCTTCTGGCCGCTCTTGGGTACGTCGATCCGCGATTCCGTCTTGATGGGTGCGCGCGGCGCCCAGCCCTGGCGGGTCCAGTACGCCTTGGCTCGGTCGAAGCGGGTCAGCTCCAACTCCACGACCCACTTGGTGGCCGACACGTACCCGTAGAGCCCGGGCACCACCAGCCGGGCCGGGTAGCCGTGTTCGATCGGCAGCGGCTGATCGTTGAGGCCGACGGCCAGCAGCGCGTTGCGGCCGTCGGTGAGCGCCCGCACCGGCGTGCCGGCGGTGAACCCGTCGATCGACGTCGACAGAACCATGTCGGCATCCGCGTGCACCCCGGCCGCCGCCAGGAGATCGGCCAGCCGGTAGCCCGTCCAGATGCCGGTCGAAATCAGGTTTCCCCCAACGGGATTCGATACGCACGTCAACGTGGTCACCGTTTCGACGGCGTCGAAGCGGGCGAGATCGGCGAAGCTGTAGGTGGTTTCGTGGTCCACCATGCCGTGAATGCGCAGCCGCCAATCGCCGCGGCTGAGTTGGGGAACGACCAGTGCGGTGTCCACCCGGTAGAAGTCGGCGCTGGGGGTGACGAAGCTCGGTAGCGCGACACCGGTCGGTTGCACGTCGGCGGGTATCCGTGGCGCCGGCGTGCGCGGCCGGGGCAGCGCGAAGGTGGTGCGGTCGGCGGCCACCGAGTGGACCAGTCGCGTGATGACCGCACCCGCCACGCCACTGATGACGCCGAATCCGAGCAGTCCGTAGCCGAGCAACCTGCGCCTGGCGGCATCCGGCTCGGCGCTGGCGGCCCCGTCCGCCGGGTCTTCCGCGGCGGGCTGGAGGCGGCGGGTCAGCAAGCGTAGGGCCGCCACACCGCAGGCCGCACCCGCGAGCGTGGGGATCGTGTCGAGTGCGGTCGCGCCGGGCCGCGACAGCACCGCGAGGCAGCCGAGCACGCCCGCCGCGGCGATGACGGCGCTGCCCAGCGGGCGGCGCGGGGTTTCCAGGGTGCCGGCGACGGCGGCGATCGTGGCGATGACCACCAGCACGACGACCGCGAGGAAGGGTTTGTCCAGGGAGCCCAGCGTCTGGATCGCCCACTCCTTGATCGGCCCCGGCGTCAGGTCGACGACCTCGGCGGAGACGGCGGTGCGCGCATTGGCCCGCGCGTCGAATGGGATGCCCACCAACTCGGCCACCCCGAGCGAGACGGACGCCGCCGCGACGCCCGCGATCATCCGCTCATTCGACGGGGCGGCGGCCATCGGACTCACTGTACTCGCGTTGCGCGCGTTCCCTTGTGCGGAAGCCGGGACCGAAAGGCCGCCCAGCGGTACGCTTTTGCTCTAGATCGCGGGGGATCGCTGTCGGGCGAGGGAGATGGCCGTGTCCGCTATGACGGTGGTGCCGGAGTTGATGGGCCAGGCGGCCGGGCAGCTGGAGAACATCGGCTCGGCCGTGAGCGCGGCCCATGCGGCGGCGGCGGGCCCGACCACCGGCGTGGTGGCCGCCGCGGCTGACGAGGTGTCGGCGGCGATCGCCGGGCTGTTTTCCAGCCACGCCCAGCAGTACCAGGCGCTCAACGCGCAGGCGGCGGTCTTCCATTCCCAGTTCACGAACTTGCTGAACGCCGGCGGGGCTTCCTATCTGGGCACCGAGATCGCCAACGCGCAGGCCGCCGCCACTCCGCCGGGCTTCCAGGCCATCGGCGCCGAAATCCTGTCCGTGCTGGAGGGCAGCAGCGCGCAGCAAATCGAACTGCCCCTCGACTTGGTAGGCCCACTGGTTGTCGCGCGGGGCCCCCTCGCGCAGGGCGTGACCGCGTTTGTCAGCGCCGCGCAAACCGGGAATCCGACGGCGGCCATGGCGGCGCTCGCCACGGCGGGCCCCAGCGTCGAGAACGCGTTGCTCTACGGCCAAGACACGGTGTCCATTCCGCTGCCCGGGTCGGTACCGGGGGTGCAGACCGTGGCGCTCGACATTCCCTTCGGCGGTCTCCTGGCACCTCTGCAGCCGGTCACGGTGAACGTGACGACCACCGGGAACCCGCCGATTGTCGCCCCGACGGGGTTCGAGGTCGGCGGCTTCGTCACCAACCTTCAGGCCAACGGGCCCGAAGTGCTCCTGGCCCTGCTGCTATTAGGCGTCTCGTTCGTGTGAGTGTGCGGCCCGGGCTTTCGGTGTGACGCCAGGGCGCAAATCCGACGGCTTTTGCGCCCTCACCGCACACGCGACGCCGCCACCGCACACGCGGGCACCCGGCTAGCGCGGGACGGGATGGCGCACGAACGTCCGCGGCTGCGTGAAGGCGCGGATGCCGTCCACGCCGAGCTCGCGGCCGAGCCCGGACTGGCCGCAGCCGCCGAACGGCAGCCGCGGGTCCTGCGCGGCCAGGCCGTGGCAGTTCACGCTGACCGTGCCCGCGACGAGCTCGCCGGTGACCCGATCGGCCAGCTCGTCGTCGCCGGTCCAGACCGACGCCGTGAGGCCGAATTCCGTTGCGTTGGCCGCGGTTACGGCGTCCTCGATGGCGTCATAGCCGAAGAGAGGCAGCACCGGGCCGAACTGCTCCTCGGTGGCCAGCCGCGAGTCCGGCGCCAGGCCGGTGACCACGGTCGGCAGCGCGAAGTACCCGCCCGAGTCGGCGTCCTCCTCGCGGATCCGCCCGCCGGTGCGCACCGTCGCGCCCCGCGCCTCGGCCTCACCGACGAGCGCCGCCACCCGGTCGCGGCCGGCGGCCGTGTGCAGCGGGCCGAGCGTGGTCTCGTCGGCGAGGCCGTCGCCGATCACCTCGCGTTCGCAGCGGGCGAGCACCGCCTCGGCCAGCTCGCCGACCCGTTCTGCGGGCGCGTACAGCCGCTTGATCGCCATGCAGACCTGACCGCCGGTGGTGTAGGTCGCCGTCATCAACCGCTCGACCAGCTCGTCGGTGACCTCGATGTCGGGGGCGATGATCGCGGCGTCGTTGCCGCCGAGTTCGAGCAGCACCGGGGTGAGGCGCGCGGCCGCGGCCGCCATGACGGCGCGCCCGGTGGCGACGCCGCCGGTCAGCGAGATGAGGTCGATGCCCGGGTGGGTGACCAGCGCCTGGGCGAGCGCGCTGCCGGGGCCGGCGAGCACGTTGACCACGCCCGGCGGCAGCGCCGCGGCCAGCGCCCCGGCCAGGCGCAGCGCCGCCAGCGGGCAACTGGGCGGCACCTTGACGACCGCGGTGTTGCCCGCGCTGAGCGCCGACGCCAGCTTCGTCATGGTCAGCGCGAGCGGCCAGTTGAACGGCAGCACCAGCGCGGCCACGCCGTACGGCTCGCGGTGCAGGCGCGGATAGGGGGCGTTCGGGTCGACCTGCTCGGGCGCCACCGCGGCCTCGGCCATCGACCCGATCAGCGCGGCCAGCCCGGGGCCGGTGCTGATCTCGAAGTTGGCCTCGCTCAGCACCTTTCCGTGCTCGCGGGTGTACAGCGCCGCGCCGTCGGCGGCGGCCAGCTGCTCGGCGGCGGTGGCCGCTGCGGCGGTCAGGGCGGCGACCCGCTCGGCGACGCCCAGCGCCCGCCACCCGGGCGCGGCCCGCCGTGCCGCTGCCACCGCGGCGTCGAGCTGGGCGCGGCCGGCGGCGGGGGCGTGGCCGACGACCTCGTTCGGCCGCGCGGGGTTGCGCACCGCGTAGCTCCCGTCGGCACCGGGCTGCCCCTGGCCGCCGATCGTCAAAACCGGCTCGTCACCTGCCGTTTGGCTGTCGCGCGTGATCGTCGTTGATCCCGTCATGCCCGTCTCCCTTGACCCGGTGCGGTTGTCCAGCCATCGTAGGTCGCTATGACCTGCATCACAGTGTGGACCCCATGAAAGCCATCGTGCTGCGCGAGGTCGGGCGGCCCACCGCGGTGGAGGAGCTCGCGCTGCGGCCCCTCGGCGACACCGAGGTGCGGGTGCAACTGCGCGCCAGCGGCGTGTGCCACAGCGACCTCTCGCTGCGCGACGGAGCCATCCCGACGCTGCTGCCGTCGACGCTCGGGCACGAGGGCGCCGGCATCGTCGCCGAGGTGGGCGCCGGCGTCACCACGGTCAGCCCGGGTGACCACGTCGTGCTGACGTGGAACGTGCCGTGCCGCTGCTGCCCGCACTGCCTGCGCGGCGAGGCCCAGCTGTGCGTGCACGGCTATGACCACGCCTACGGCGGTCCCTACGCCGAGAGCGCCGCCGGCCCGGTGTGGCCCGGCATGGGCGTCGGGTCGCTGGCCGAGGAGACGCTGCTGCCGGCCGCGGCGGTGGTGCCGGTCGACGGGTCGCTGCCGCTCGACCACGCCGCCCTGCTGGGTTGCGGCGTCACCACCGGCGTCGGCGCGGTGATGCGCACGGCGGCGGTGCGGCCGGGCGACAGCGTGCTCGTGATCGGCTGCGGCGGCGTCGGTTTGGCCGCCATCCAGGGGGCGCGGCTGGCCGGCGCGGGGCGCATCATCGCCGCGGACCGGGCAGCCGGCCAGCTGCCGGCCGCCTCGGCCAACGGGGCGACGGACACCGTCGACGCGGGCGAGGTCGACCTCGTCGCCGCGGTCCGCGATCTCACCGGGGGCGCCGGCGTCGATCACGGAATCGAGGTGGTGGGCAAGCCCGCCACGATGCGCCTGGCGTATGAGGCCACCCGCCGCGGCGGCAAGGTCACCCTGGTGGGCGCCGCCGGGATCGCCGAGGAGGTGACGTTCCCCGCGCTGTCGTTGATGGCCGACGGCAAGACGGTGCAGGGCAGCGTCTACGGTGCCAGCGATCCGGCGCGCGACATCCCGGTGCTCGCCGAACTCGCCCGACGCGGCAGGCTCGACCTCGAGGCGTTGGTGACCCGGCGGATCGGCATCGACGACGTGGAAACCGCGTTCACCGACATGACCGCGGGCCGGGGCGCGCGCAGCGTGGTCTGCTTCGCCTAATCCCTACCGGGACAGCGTGATCGCCTGCTCCGGGCAGTTCTGCTCGCCGGCGACGGCCTGCGCCTCGAGGTCACCCGAGACGTCCTCAACGAGCACGACGCAGTGCCCGACCTCGTCGGCGTCGAACACCTCCGGCGCCAGCGTGTAGCAGCGCCCGTGCCCGGTGCAGCGGTCGGGATCCAGCACGACGCGGGTCATGACACTGGAAAGACCAGCGGCAGCGACTCCACCGAGCGCAGCGCGGCGGTGTACGTCAACTGCGTGCCGGGCTTGATCTCGTAATCCGGTATGCGCCGGTGGAATTCGCGCAACGCGACCCGTAGCTCCATGCGCGCGAGGTGGGAGCCGAGGCAGCGGTGCGGGCCACCGCCGAACGCGCGGTGCCGGTTGGGATTGCGGCTGAAATCCACCCGGTCGGGGTCTGCGAACTCGGCGGGATCGGTGTTGGCCGCACCGAGCAACGGGCTGACCCGCTCGCCCTTGCTGATGGGGCACCCGCCCACCTCGGTGTCCTGCATCGCCACCCGGGCCACACCGGGAACCGGTGTCTCCCAGCGCAACAGCTCCTCGATGGCGCTCGGCAGGATCTCGGGCTGCTCGACGAGCTGGCGACGGTGGTCGGGATGGCGGGCCAGGTACACGAAGAAGCAGTCGAGCGAGTCGGTGACCGTGTCCAGCCCCGCGATCAGGAAGAGGAAGCAGATGTCAAGCAGCTCCTCGCGCGACAGTGGCTGGCCCTCGATGGTGGCCGCGATCATCGCGGACAACACGTCGTCGCGCGGGCTGGCGATGTGGTCGTCGATGGCACGGTCGAAGTAGTCGTAGATCTGTTGCGCTGTGGGAGCGCCGGTCTCGTGGCGGCGGTCAAAGCCCGAGTCGCCCTCGGGCCGGATGATGTGGTCCTTCCACACCAGGAATTGCTCGAGGTCCTCCAGCGGCAGGCCGAGCAATTGCAGGAAGACGGTGCAGGGCAGGGGAACCGCGAACTCCTCGTGGAAGTCGCACTCGCCCCGACCGGCGAAGCGGTCGATCATCTGGTTCACCAGTTCGCTGACGGCCGGTTCGCGCCGGGCCATCTCGCGCGGGGTGAACAGCGGGTCCAGGATGCGGCGGTACTTCGCGTGTTCGGGCGGGTCGATCTGCAGCGGGATCATCGGCCGAATGTTGCCGAGGTCGACGGCATCCATGTTCGACGAGAACAGTTCGGTGCGCTTGAGGGCCATCTCGATGTCGGCGAGGCGGCTGAGCACCACCGCCTGCGGGGAGCGGAACACCGGGGTCGATTCGCGCAGCGCCTTGTACATCGGTTGCGGCTCCGCGAGACCCGTCACCGACTGATCGACGAATCCTTCGGTATCTGTCATGCGGTCAGCGTGGCACCAACACACTTATTTAGCAATGATTGATAAATTGCTCAATCGTCAAAGCCGCTAGTGAGGTGCTGGTCAGCAGGTTGCGCAACGGGTACCGTGGAGCGTCGCGGACGAGTTGGCCGGGCGGCCGCGGCTCGCGTCGGTAACGCCGGCGTCGAGTCGAGGAAAGTCCGGACTTCACAGAGCAGGGTGATTGCTAACGGCAATCCGAGGTGACTCGCGGGAAAGTGCCACAGAAAACAAACCGCCACCCTCGCGGTGGTAAGGGTGAAACGGTGCGGTAAGAGCGCACCAGCATTCCGGGTGACCGGAGTGGCTAGGCAAACCCCACCCGAAGCAAGGCCAAGAAGGCCGCACCCAGTGCGGCCGCGCAGGCGTTCGAGGGTTGCTCGCCCGAGCCTGCGGGTAGGCCGCTCGAGGCACCCGGCGACGGTGTGTCCAGATGGATGGTCGCCGCCGCGCCGCCGTTGCTTATGCCGCGGCGGCGGGGAACAGAATCCGGCTTACAGGCCAACTCGTCCGCCCCGCGCCTACGCCTGCATATCGGCTACCGCGACTTCCCGGATGATCCGATTCGCTATCCACAAGGATTTGACAATGTCTCGGGTGGCGTCGCGATGATTTTTGCCCTCCGGTGCAGTCTGATCTGCATGGGCAAACTCATCTATGGCTTCAACGTGTCGGTCGACGGCTACATCGCCGACGCGCAAGGCAACATCGACTGGGCCGATCCGAGCGAAGAAATACACCAGTACTGGAACGACTTCGAGCGGGAGACCGCCCTGTCGTTCTATGGGCGGCGGCTCTACGAAATGATGTCCGCGTACTGGCCGACCGCCGACAAGGCCCCGGACGCCACCCCTCTGATCCGCGACTTCGCCCACATCTGGCGCGACATGCCCAAGGTCGTGTTCTCGCGCACCCTGGAGTCCGTCGACTGGAACTCCCGCCTGGAACGCGGCGACCCCGTCGAGGTGGTAACGAAGCTGAAGGCCGAAACCGAGGGCAGGCTGGAGGTGGCCGGTGCGACGCTGGCTGCACCGATCGTGCGGGCCGGACTGGTGGACGAGTACCGGATCGTGGTAACGCCCACCGCCGTGGGCGGCGGCACTCCGTTCTTCCCCACCCTGCCGTCGTGGATCTCGCTGCGACTCTTGGAGAACCGCTCCTTCCCGGGCGGCACGGTCCTGCTGCGCTACGAGGCCAAGCACGACTGATCGGACACACAGCCAGACGACCTGCGGACGCACTGCGAGCTACACGAGAGCCCTAATCACTTCCTCGGAGAGTGCACGGGCAGAGCGCAGGTCGTCCTCTGTGGCGGCCACAGATCACGTTATTCAGCGGACCGCCTTGGCGAGCTTGCGCAGCGCCTCGTCGAGCTGTTGGCGGCACCGCTCGGCCAGGTCGGCCTCCTGCTGATACAGCAGACCGTAGGTGAAGGTGTCCTCGCCCGCGGTGTGCGCGGCCTCGGCCTGGTGCCCCAGGTGTTCGCGGCTGACCACGCTGTCCTGGTGGTCACCCAGCAGCGTCTGGATGACCTTCGCCTGCTCCGACACCCGCATGGCGCCGGTGGCCGCCGCGGTGTAACGAAGCCGCTTGGCGCGCTTGCGAATTCGATGCAGCGCGAGGTCCAGCTCGGCTTCGGCCCCCGGTTCCACCGCGGCCGCCGCCTTCGCGGCCTTGCGCACCTTCTGGTAGGCCGCTTCGAGGGTCACCGGCGCCGCCTCGTCGCCCGCGGCGGCGGCCGGGACTTCGGCGACCCACGCGTCGAGGGCGTCGAGCAGGCGAAAGTAGCGCTGCGAACGCATCGCGATCAGCGACCGCCGCAGCCCGGTCTGGTAGCGGCGTCGGGCCCCCTCGACGAGGCGTTCGCGGATGCGGCCCCGCACCAGCTCCGGCGGCAGCTTGTCCAGCGCCTGCTGGTAGCGCTCGGCGAGCACCTCGGCGTCGCGGGCCACGCCCAGCACGTTGGCGAGTTCGCGCAATTCGTCCTGAATCCAGGCGATCCCGGACGGTTCGGACGCGTCCTGCGAGTCGGCCAGGAGGCTGCGGATCTTCCGGATGGTCACCCGCATTTGGTGCACGGCATCGTCGGCGTCGGCGCGCACCGCGCGATCCCACACGAGCAGCTCGCCGACCTGCTCGGCCACGGCCCGGTGTACCGGGTCGGCGGGCCGCTGCGCCTCGTCGGGCCGCGCCGTTTCGCCGAGCACGCGGGCCAGCTTGGAGCCGTGACCGGCGGGCGCGGCGCCGGCGTCGAGCAGCCGATTGCTCAGCCGGCCCAACAGCTCGGTGTCGGCCGCCCCGTTGTTTTCGACCAACTCCAGTTCCCACTCGCGCCATTCCTGTTCGGCGGGGGGCACCTCGGGGTTGCCGGCCGCCCACGCGGTGACGTGGTCGTTGCTGAATTCCGCCAGCGCCGCCCCGTCCGAGCCGTACAGCACCTGGGTTTCGCGTTCGGTGCTGATGCGCGCGACGGGTTCGAGCGGTCGTTCGCGGACGATCGCCAGCACGATGTCGCGCAACTCGCCGGGCACGTCCTGCTCCGATGCGTCCAGCGGCGCGCGCACCTCGGTGCGGGCTTCGGGGCCGGCCGGCAGCTTCAAGTGCCAGCCCGCGTCGTGGCCGCCGGTGCGACGCCGCAGGGTGATCTTGTTGCGCGCCAGGTCATGCGCCGGGGTGTCGAAGTACGTCGCGTCCAGCGATTCGATCGGCGACTTGTCGACGTGATCGACGGCGGCGATGCCTTCGAACGACGGCGACACCGTGGAATCCACGACGTCGAACTTGCGCTCCACCTCGAGATGGCGCGAGGTTTTGGGCGCTTTCACGGACATTCTCGACTCCATTGAGGCGGGAGGGCGGGCACCCATAGGGTGCCACATCGGGGGTGCGCTCAAGCGGGCCGTTCCCCTCCTCAGGGGCTGAGGTGCATCGCCAGGCCGGCCAGCTGGCGGATCGTTTGGCTTTCGCTCTCCCGGTAGGGCCGCCCGTCGGGTCCGAGCAGGTCGTGGAACCAGACCTCCGGAGGCGCCGGGTAGGGATGCTCCCACGAGTCCCAGGGGAAGTAGGTCTGAGTCTTCCCGGCGACCAGTCCCCAATTGATGGCACCGACGTTATGCGCCTTGGCAATTGGCAGGATGCCCTCCACGGTGCTGCCCAGGGACCGGGCGAGGTACTCGGTGCACAGGATCGGCCGTCCCTGCGGGGCGAGCTCCGCGATCCGCGCCTCGAAGTCGGCGGGTTCGCCGTAGCTGTGGAACGTGATGATATCGGAGTTGTCGAGCTGAATGCCGCGGATGGCGCCGCGCCAATCGGCGTCCTCTTCGGGTTCGCCGTCCCATACGCCGCTCGTCAACGGCTGGCGGGGATCGACGGAGCGCGCCCACGCGAACACCTGCGGAAGCAGGTCGGCGACGAGGCTAAGCTTGTCCTCCCTCTCGACCGAGCGGTAGTAGCGGGAGGGATTGTCGGGCTCGTTCCACAGGTCCCAGCCCAAAACCCGGTTGTCGTCGCGGAATTGGGTCAGCACCGACGTGACGTAGCGGCGCAGGACGCGGGCGTAGCCGGCGTCGCCCAGGCGGTCGGCGCCCGGACTTTGCACCCAGCCCGAGTTGTGCACGCCCGGCCGCGGTTCGCGTTGCCTGCCCGCGCGCGGGAACGGGTCCCAGCAGGAGTCGAACAGGACGAACAGCGGTTTGAGGCCGTGCCGCGCGGCGATGTCGACGAACTGGGCCAGGCGGGCTTGGAATCCCCGGGGATCCTGGGTCCACAGCTGATCGTGCAGGAAGACCCGGATCGTGTTGAACCCGTGCAGCTGCGCCCAGCCCAGCTCGGTGTCGATGCGCCCCGGGTCGTAGGTGTCGGGCTGAAACATCTCGAGCTGGTTGATCGCGTTCGACGTCACGAAGTTCGCGCCGACGAGCCAGCCCTGCGCCTGGTACCAGCGGTTGGCGCGGTCGGGGGACCAGCGGCTGGAATCGGGCGTGCCGAGGGGAGGTGCGGCGGCGGCGCGGGGTGCTCGGGCCAGAGCGGTGCCTCCTGCGAGTAGCAGCGGCAACTTCAGGACCGTTCGGCGGTGCACGAAGCCACCACGAGTGCCGACTATGTGTTCAACCCCCCGCCCGCGGAGTCGTGATTGTGTCTAGCACAAATCGTACGCTTCCTGTCAGACAAGGGATTTCAGCAAAACCTTGTCTGGACAGGATCGACTTTCACGCGGGCATAAACCCGTGACGGTCAGCCCGTGGCGAACCTCTCAGGGGCTCCGTCGTGCGGTGCGGCTCAGAAGCAGTGCTCGTCGGCGGGGAAGACGCCGCCGGCCACTTCCTCGGCGTATTGCACTGCGGCCCGGCGCAACTCGCCGCCGATGTCGGCGAAACGCTTGACGAACCGGGCGGGCTTGCCGCCGCTCAGACCGGCCATGTCCTGCCACACCAGGACCTGGGCGTCACAGTTGGGACCGGCCCCGATCCCGATGGTCGGGATGGTCAGCTTGCCGGTGATCTGGGTGGCCAGTTCGGCCGGCACCATCTCCATCACGACCGAGAACGCCCCGGCTTCGGCGACGGCGATGGCGTCGTGCACGGTCTGCTCGGCGGCGTCGCCGCGACCCTGCACCCGGAACCCGCCGAGGCTGTTCACGCTCTGCGGGGTAAAGCCGATGTGAGCCATGACCGGGATGCCGGCCGCGGTCAGGCAGGCGATCTGGTCGGCCACCCGCTCACCGCCCTCGAGCTTGACGGCGTGCGCGCCGCCTTCCTTCAGGAACCGGGTGGCGGCGGCCAGCGCGGCGGACGGGCCGGCTTCGTAGCTGCCGAACGGCAGGTCGGCGACGACCATCGCGTGCTGGGCCCCGCGCGCCACGCCGCGGACCAGCGGGATGAGTTCGTCGATCGACACGGGCACCGTGGTGTCGTAGCCATAGACCACGTTGGCGGCCGAATCACCGACCAGCAACACCGGGATGCCGGCGTCATCGAAGATGCGGGCGGTCGAATAGTCGTAGGCCGTGAGCATGGCCCACTTGTGGCCCTCGGCCTTCATTTTCTGCAGGTGGTGGGTGCGGATCTTGGCCGGCGCCTTGTTGGGCGCGGGCGAGTTTGCACCGTAAATGTTCTGCTCAGACATCGTTGTCCCTGGTAGTGGTCGGGTCGATCCTCGTGGCCGTTACGGTCCCCGGGTTCGTCTGACTCGCACCATTCTGCCATCTGTTCAGGGCAATTGCACCGCCCCTGTGATGTGAGACATACCATTGGCGGCCATGCAGCGGCTCAGCGGACTCGACGCCAGTTTCCTCTACCTGGAGACACCCTCGCAGCCCATGCATGTTTGCTCGATCATGGACCTGGACACCTCGACGATGCCGGGTGGCTACACCTTCGACCGGCTGCGCGACGCCTTGTCGCTGCGCCTCAAGGCGATGCCGCAGTTCCGCGAGAAGCTCGCCAACAGCCCGCTGAACCTCGATCACCCGGTGTGGGTGGATGACGAACACTTCGACGTCGACCGGCACCTGCACCGCATCGGGTTGCCGCCGCCGGGCGGTCGCAACGAGTTGTCGGAGATCTGCGGCCACATCGCGTCGCTGCCGCTGGACCGGGGGCGGCCGCTGTGGGAGATGTGGGTCATCGAAGGGGTGGCGGGCACCGACTGCCACGAGGACGGTCGCGTGGCGGTCATGACCAAGGTGCACCACTCCGGGGTGGACGGGGTCACCGGTGCCAACCTGATGTCGCAGCTGTGCGCGACCGAAGCCGACGCGCCCGCGCCGGAGCCGGTG
The DNA here is from genome assembly GCA_002102225.1 of Mycobacterium interjectum. Taxonomy (GTDB): domain Bacteria; phylum Actinomycetota; class Actinomycetes; order Mycobacteriales; family Mycobacteriaceae; genus Mycobacterium; species Mycobacterium interjectum_B. The sequence goes on along the minus strand of LQPB01000045.1, from coordinate 38,774 downwards.
GCGGGCGTCGGCGGCGGCAGCGCGTGGCAGATCGCGGCGGGCGGGTTGGTCCGGTTCGCCGGCCGCCCACTGCAGCTGGCCAACGTCCTGCCCCAAACCGTGTCCTCGGTGGTGGCGACGGTGCGCAAGGCCATCGAGGGCCAGGCGATGGCGCGTCCGTTCGCCGCGCCGCGCACGGCGTTCAACGCCAGCATCACCGGTCGCCGCAACATCGCCTACGCACAGTTGGACCTCGAGGACGTCAAGAAGGTGAAGAACCATTTCGGCGTCAAGGTCAACGACGTGGTGATGGCCCTGGTCTCCGGGGTGCTGCGGCAGTACCTGGCCGAGCGCGCCGCGCTGCCCGAATCGCCGCTGGTGGCGTCGGTGCCGGTCTCGGTGCACGGCAAGAGCGATCGCCCCGGCCGCAACCAGGTGTCGGCGATGTTCTCCAGCCTGCACACCGACATCGCCGATCCGGCGGAGCGCCTCAAGGCCATCGCCGAAGCGAATTCGGTTGCCAAGCAGCATAGTTCGGCCATCGGGGCTTCCCTGTTGCAGGACTGGTCGCAGTTCGCCGCGCCCGCGGTGTTCGGCATCGCGATGCGGCTGTACGCCAGCTCCCGGTTGACCGAGAGCGCGCCGGTGCACAACCTGGTGGTCTCCAACGTCCCGGGCCCGCAGGTTCCGCTGTACCTGCTGGGGTGTGAGGTCAAGGCGATGTATCCGCTGGGGCCGATCTTCCACGGTTCGGGGCTCAACATCACGGTGATGTCGCTGAGCGGGAAGCTGGACGTCGGGCTGATCTCGTGCCCGGAGTTGCTGCCGGACCTGTGGGAGATGGCCGACGACTTCGCGGTGGTGATGGAAGAACTGCTCAGCGCCGCCGGGTAGTCGGGGGCACGAGCCGCTCATCAGAATCTCAGGTTGGCTCTGGCAGCATAGGTGAGCATGAGAGTGTCCCGCCGCGACAGGATCGCGCGCACGCTGCTGATCTGGACGACGATCGCCGCCGTGGCGCTTACGGTCGCAGGCTGCCTTCGCGTGGTCAACGGGCGCGCCCTCATGAAGGCGCCCAAGCTGGGCCAGGCGGTCGAGTGGACCCCGTGCCGCTCGTCCAACCCCAAGGCGAAGATCCCCAGCGGCGCGATGTGCGGCAGGCTCGCCGTGCCCGTCGATTACGACCACCTCGACGGCGACGTCGCGACCCTGGCAATGATTCGGTTTCCCGCGACCGGCGACAAGATCGGCTCGCTGGTGATCAATCCGGGCGGCCCCGGCGAGTCCGGCATCGAGGCGGCGTTGAGCGTGGTCCAATCGCTGCCCAAGCGCATCCGGGAGCGGTTCGACCTGGTCGGCTTCGACCCGCGCGGCGTCGGCTCGTCCAGGCCGGCGATCTGGTGCAACTCCGATGCCGACAATGACCGGCTGCGGACCGAGCCGAACGTCGACTACAGCCCCGCCGGGGTGGCCCACATGGAGGACGAGACCAAGCAGTTCGTCGCCCGTTGCGTCGACAAGATGGGCAAGAACTTCCTGGCCAACGCGGGAACCGTCAACGTCGCCCGCGACCTGGACGCCATCCGCGCGGCGCTGGGCGACGACAAGCTGACCTACCTCGGCTACTCCTACGGCACCCGGATCGGCTCCGCCTACGCCGAGGCCTATCCCACCAAGGTGCGCGCGATGATCCTCGACGGCGCCGTCGACCCCAACGCCGACCAGGTCGAGGCGGACCTGCGTCAGGCCAAGGGATTTCAGGACGCGTTCAACGACTACGCGACCGACTGCGCCAAGCAGCCGACCTGCCCGCTGGGTACCGACCCGGCCAAGGCCGTGACCGTCTACCACAGCCTGGTCGACCCGATGGTCGACCCGAACAACACCATGGTGGGCAGGCCGATCCCGACGAAGGACCCGCGCGGGCTGAGCTATGCCGACGCCATCGTGGGCACCATCATGGCGCTGTACTCGCCGTCGCTGTGGCACCACCTGACCGACGGCCTGTCCGAGTTGGTGGACCATCGCGGGGACACCATGCTGGCGCTGGCCGACATGTACATGCGCCGCGACCCGCATGGCCACTACACGAACGCCACCGACGCGCGGGTGGCGATCAATTGCGTTGACCAGCCACCGATTACGGACCGCGCCAAGGTCATCGACGAAGACCGCCGGTCGCGGGAGATCGCCCCCTTCATGAGCTACGGCCAGTTCACCGGCGACGCCCCGCTGGGCACCTGTGCGTTCTGGCCGGTGCCGCCGACCAGCAAGCCGCACGCCATCTCGGCGCCCGGCCTGGCGCCGACGGTGGTGGTGTCGACCACGCACGACCCGGCGACGCCCTACAAGGCCGGCGTCGATCTGGCGCAGGAGCTGCGCGGGTCCCTGCTGACCTTCAACGGCACCCAGCACACCGTGGTCTTCCAGGGCGACAGCTGCATCGACGACTACGTGACGGAGTATCTGCTGGGCGGCGACCCGCCGCCGAGCGGCGCCAAGTGCTGATTGCTCCTGGCCTTCGCCGAGCGTGTACTGGCGGCGAGATTCCGGGCGGATATTCGCCCTGAGTGCACGTTGGGCGAACGGGTGGCGACACGCGGAGGCGAGACCAAGGCGTGACCTTTTCGCGCTGTGACGGGTATTCGCGGCTGCAAATATTGACAGCCATGTCGCGCCGCAGACCGTTGAGCTCGGCGCTGCTGTCGTTCGGATTGTTGGTTGCGGGATCGCAGTTGCCGGTGGCCGGCGCGACGCCCGAGCCCGGTGCGGGTCAGACGCCGAGCCCGGCGCCGCCGGTCGCCGCGGCGAGGCCCCAGAACTGGGGCAGCTGCAACCAATTCCTGACCGACACCAGCGACCTTCCCACCGCCCAGTGCACCACCGTCTCGGTCCCGATCGACTACGCGAATCCGGGTGGCGCCCAGGCGAAGCTGGCCGTGATCCGGGTTCCCGCGACGGGCCGGCGGATGGGATCGCTGTTCGTCAACCCGGGCGGGCCGGGCGCGTCCGCGGTGGACATGGTCGCCGGCATGGCGTCGGACCTGGAAAACAGCGACATCACCCGCAATTTCGACCTGGTGGGGTTCGACCCGCGCGGAGTGGGCCACTCGACCCCGCAGTTGCGGTGCCGCAGCGACGCCGACTTCGATGCGTTCCGGCGTGACCCGATGGTCGACTACAGCGCGGCCGGCGTGGCGCACATCGAGCAGGTCTACCGGCAGTTGGCCCAGCAGTGCGCCAACCGGATGGGCAACGGGTTCCTCGCCAACGCCGGCACCGCATCCGTCGCCAAGGACATGGACGTGGTCCGCCAGGCGCTGGGCGACGACCAGATCAACTACCTCGGCTTCAGCTACGGCACCGAGATCGGCACCGCCTACCTCGAGGGGTTCGGCAGCCACGTGCGGGCGATGGTGCTCGACGGCGCCATCGACCCGACCGTGGACCCGGTCGCCGAGAACATCAATCAAATGGCGGGATTTCAAACGGCTTTCAACGACTACGCCACCGACTGCGCCCGCTCGGCGGGCTGCCCGCTGGGCACCGATCCGGCCCAGTTCGTCAGCCGCTACCACGCCCTGGTCGACCCCCTGGTCGCCCGGCCGGGCCGGACGTCGGATCCGCGCGGGCTGAGCTATGCCGACGCGACCACCGGCACCATCAACGCGCTGTACACCCCGCAGCACTGGAAGTACCTGACCAGCGGCCTGCTCGGGCTGCAGCGCGGCACCGACGCCGGTGACCTGCTGTTGCTGGCCGACGATTACGAAGGCCGGGACAAAAGCGGGCACTACACCAACGACCAGGACGCGTTCAACGGCGTGCGTTGCGTCGACGCGCCGACGCCGACGGACTCGGCGACGTGGGTGGCCGCCGACCAGAAGATGCGCCAGGTCGCCCCGTTCCTGAGCTATGGACAGTTCACCGGCAACGCCCCGCGCGACCTGTGCGCGCTGTGGCCGGTGCCGGCCACCTCCCGGCCGCACGCCGCGCCGCCCGCCCCGCCGGGCAAGGTCGTCGTCGTCTCCACGACACACGACCCGGCCACCCCGTACCAGGCCGGCGTGAACCTGGCCCGGCAATTGGGCGCCCCGCTGATCACCTACGACGGAACCCAGCACACCGCGGTGTTCAACGGTGACCAGTGCGTGGACACCGCGGTGGTGCGCTACTTCGTCGCCGGGGCGCTGCCGCCCGCGTCGTTGCGGTGCCGACCCTGAGCGGTCCGCAACGCTTCTGAGCGGTCTTGAACTGCAGTGGTAACACGGATTTAACAGGCGTTGCCTACTGTCGGGTCATGGATCGACAGAAGGAATTCGTCCTCCGCACGCTTGAGGAACGAGACATCCGTTTCGTTCGGCTCTGGTTCACCGACGTGCTCGGCACCCTCAAGTCCGTCGCGATCGCCCCGGCCGAACTCGAAGGGGCCTTCGAGGAGGGCATCGGCTTCGACGGCTCCTCGATCGAGGGCTTCGCGCGCGTCTCGGAATCCGACACCGTGGCCAATCCGGATCCGTCGACGTTCCAGGTGCTGCCGTGGGCCACCTCGTCCGGCCATCATCACTCCGCGCGGATGTTCTGCGACATCACCATGCCCGACGGCTCGCCGTCGTGGGCCGACCCCCGACACGTGCTGCGGCGCCAGCTGCAGAAGGCCAACGACCTCGGCTTTTCTTGCTACGTGCACCCGGAGATCGAGTTCTTCCTGCTGGAGCCCGGCCCCTACGACGGGTCGCGGCCGGTGCCCATCGACAGCGCCGGCTACTTCGACCAGGCGGTGCACGATTCCGCCTCCAACTTCCGGCGGCACGCGATCGAGGCGCTGGAATTCATGGGCATCTCGGTCGAGTTCAGCCACCACGAAGGAGCCCCGGGGCAGCAGGAGATCGACCTGCGCTTCGCCGACGCGCTGTCGATGGCCGACAACGTGATGACGTTCCGCTACGTCATCAAGGAAGTCGCGATCGAAAACGGCGCGCGGGCGTCGTTCATGCCCAAGCCGTTCGCCGAGCACCCCGGCTCGGCCATGCACACCCACATGAGCCTGTTCGAGGGCGACGTCAACGCCTTCCACAGCACCGACGACCCGCTGCAGCTGTCGGACGTGGGCAAGTCGTTCATCGCCGGGATCCTCGAGCACGCCTCGGAGATCAGCGCGGTCACCAACCAATGGGTCAACTCCTACAAGCGGCTGGTGCAGGGCGGCGAGGCGCCCACCGCCGCGTCGTGGGGGGCGGCCAACCGGTCGGCCCTGGTGCGGGTGCCGATGTACACGCCGCACAAGACGTCCTCGCGGCGGATCGAGGTGCGCAGCCCCGACTCGGCGTGCAACCCCTACCTGGCGTTCGCCGTGCTGCTGGCCGCCGGGCTGCGCGGGGTGGAGAAGGGCTACGTGCTGGGACCGCAGGCCGAGGACAACGTCTGGGACCTCACCCCCGAGGAACGCCTCACGATGGGTTACCGCGAGCTGCCCACCAGTCTCGACGCCGCGCTGCGCGCCATGGAGGCCTCCGAGCTCGTCGCGGAAACGTTGGGGGAGCACGTGTTTGACTTCTTCCTGCGCAACAAGCGCACGGAATGGGCGAACTATCGCAGCCACGTCACGCCCTACGAGCTGAGCACCTACCTGTCGCTGTAGCTCACAGCCCGTGCCGATCGGTCTGAGAGATCGGTCGGTTGCGCTACGGTCGTGGTCGTGACCAAACCCGCGACGGAGCGCCCCCGGCTGCCCAGCGTGGGCCGGCTCGGGTTGGTCGACCCCCCGGCGGGCGACCGGCTGGCGCAGCTGGGTTGGTACGCGCGCGACGACCCGGACTACGTCGACCGGTTGTGGTCGTTGTCGCGCGCACCGGATCCCGACGCCGCCCTGCGCGTCCTGATTCGGCTGGCGGAGAACCCCGCCAGCGACTGGGATGAGCTCAGTGCGGCACTGCTCACCGAGCGCGGGCTGCGCGGGCGGCTGTTCGCGGTGCTCGGCTCGTCCCTGGCGCTGGGCGATCACCTGGCCGCCAACCCGCAATCCTGGAAGCTGTTGCGCGGCAAGGCCCACCTGCCGTCGCGCGACGAGTTGCTCGTGACGTTCACCGCGTGCGTCGACGAGGCGCTGGCCGGCCCCGGCTCAGCGCTGGCGCGCCTGCGCGTCCTCTACCGAGACCACCTGCTGGTGCTGGCGGCGCTGGATCTGGCCGCCACCGTCGAGGACGAGCCGGTGCTGCCGTTCAAGGTGGTGGCGGCGCAGCTGTCGGATTTGGCCGACGCCGCGCTGGCGGCCGCGCTGCGGGTGGCCGAGGTCAGCGTGTGCGGCGACCGGACGCCCCCGCGGCTGGCCGTCGTCGCCATGGGGAAATGCGGTGCCCGCGAACTGAACTACGTCAGCGACGTCGACGTCATCTTCGTCGCCGAGCGGGCCGACGCGCAGAGCGCCCGGGTGGCCGGCGAGATGATGAAGGTGGCCTCCGAGGCCTTCTTTCAGGTGGACGCGGGCCTGCGGCCGGAGGGCCGCAGCGGTGAACTGGTGCGCACCATCGACTCGCACGTCGCCTACTACCAGCGGTGGGCCAAGACATGGGAATTCCAGGCGCTGCTGAAAGCCCGGCCGGCCGCCGGCGACGCCGAGCTCGGCGAGCGCTACCTGGCCGCGCTGATGCCCATGGTCTGGATCGCCTGCGAGCGCGAGGATTTCGTCGTCGAAGTGCAGGCGATGCGGCGCCGGGTGGAGCAACTGGTGCCCGCCGAGGTCCGCGGCCGGGAACTCAAACTCGGCAGCGGCGGGCTGCGGGACGTGGAATTCGCGGTGCAGCTGCTGCAGCTGGTGCACGGCCGCAGCGACGACTCGCTGCACGTGGCCTCCACGGTCGATGCGCTGGACGCGCTGGGCCAGGGCGGCTACATCGGACGTGAGGACGCGGCAAACCTGACCGCCTCCTACGAGTTCCTCCGGTTGCTCGAGCACCGACTGCAGCTGCAGCGGCTCAAGCGCACCCATCTGTTGCCCGAGGCCGACGACGAGGAGGCGGTGCGCTGGCTGGCGCGCGCGGCGCACATCCGCCCCGACGGCTGGCACGATGCGGCGGGCGTGCTGCGCGAGGAGCTGCGGCACCAGAACCTGCGGGTCTCCGAGCTGCACGCCAAGCTCTTCTATCAGCCCCTGCTGGAGTCCATCGGTCCGGCCGGCCTGGAGATCGGGCACGGCATGACCTCCGAGGGCGCGGAGCGCCAGCTGGCCGCGCTGGGCTACGAGGGCCCGCAGACCGCGTTGAAGCACATGTCGGCGCTGGTCAACCAGAGCGGCCGCCGCGGCCGGGTGCAGGCGGTGCTGCTGCCCCGCCTGCTGAACTGGATGTCCTACGCACCCGACCCCGACGGCGGGCTGCTGGCCTACCGGCGGCTGTCCGAGGCGCTGGCGGGGGAGACCTGGTACCTGTCCACGCTGCGGGACAAGCCCGCGGTGGCCAGGCGGCTCATGCACGTCCTGGGGACCTCCGCCTACGTGCCGGGCCTGTTGATCCGCGCGCCCCGGGTGATCCAGGACTATGGCGACGGCCCCGCCGGCCCGAAACTGCTCGAAACCGAGCCCGCCACCGTGGCCCGCGCGCTGGTCGCCTCCGCGTGCCGCCACCCCGACCCGGTGCGCGCCATCGCCGCGGCGCGCACCCTGCGGCGCCGGGAGCTGGCCCGCATCGGTTCGGCCGATCTGCTCGGGTTTCTCGAGGTCACCGAGGTGTGCCGGGCGCTCACGTCGGTGTGGGTGGCCGTGTTGCAGGCCGCGCTGGACGCGATGATCCGGGCCAACATGCCCGAGGACGGCCGGGCGCCTGCGGCCATCTCGGTCATCGGCATGGGCCGGCTCGGCGGCGCGGAGCTGGGCTATGGCTCCGACGCCGACGTGATGTTCGTCTGCGAGCCCGCCGCCGGCGTCGAGGATTCGCAGGCGGTGCGCTGGGCGACGTCGATCGCCGAGCAGGTACGGGCGCTGCTGGGCACGCCTAGCGTCGACCCGCCGCTGGAGGTCGACGCCAACCTGCGGCCGGAGGGCCGCAGCGGCCCGCTGGTCCGCACGCTGAGCTCGTACACCGCCTACTACGCGCAGTGGGCGCAGCCGTGGGAGATCCAGGCCCTGCTGCGCGCGCACGCGGTGGCCGGCGACGCCGAGCTGGGCCAGCGGTTCCTGCTGATGGCCGACCGGACGCGCTATCCACCCGACGGCGTGTCGGCCGAGGCCGTGCGGGAGATCCGGCGCATCAAGGCCCGCGTCGAGGCCGAGCGGTTGCCGCGGGGCGCCGACCCCAACACCCACACCAAGCTGGGGCGCGGGGGGCTGGCCGACATCGAATGGACCGTGCAGCTCATGCAGCTGCGCCACGCGCACGAGATCCCGGCGCTGCACAACACCTCGACGCTGGAATCCCTGGACGCGATCGCCGCCGCCGACCTGGTGCCGGCCGACGACGTGGACCTGCTGCGGCAGGCCTGGCTGACGGCCACCCGGGCGCGCAACGCGCTGGTGCTGGTCCGCGGCAAGCCCACTGACCAGCTGCCGGGGCCCGGGCGGCAGCTCAACGCGGTCGCCGTCGCGGCCGGCTGGCCTACCGACGACGGCGGCGAATTCCTGGACAACTATCTTCGGGTGACGCGCCGGGCGAAAGCGGTCGTGCGCAAGGTGTTCGGGAGTTGAGTCAGGAGGCCGGCGCGTTGGATGCCACATTCGAGGTGCTCAGCGCGGCGGAGGCGGCACGGGTGACGGCGCTGTACACGCCGCTGGCCGACGCCGTCCGCGAGCTCATCGATGCCACGATCCGCACCGACGCCGGCGAGGACGTCGTCGCGGGCGCGCGAGCCGCGATCGAGGCCGTCACCGAGTCGTTGCGGCAACGGACCCGGCCGATGGGAGTGAGCTACCGCGTCGACAGCGGTCGCCCACTGACGCTGGGAAACGCCGCGATCGGCCTGGGCAATCCGATCGCCCCGCCCGTCATCGTCCACCACGACGGCGGTGGCCGGTGCTGGAGCGAGTTCATCCTCGGGGCGGCCTACGAGGGCCCGCCCAAGCTGGTACACGGCGGGGTGAGCGCCCTGGTGCTGGACCACATGCTGGGCGAGGCGGCCAGCGAGGGCCTGTCCAAGCCGCGGTTCACCGGAACCATCACCGTGAGGTATCTGCGCGGCACCCCGCTGGGCCCGCTTCGGTCCGAGGCCTGGATCGAGGGCAAAGAAGGTGTGAAAGTCTTTGCGCGAGGCACCATTTCGGATGACGCTGGCGTCACCGTCGAGGCGGAGGGCGTCTTCATCGAGCCGTCCTGGGCGCGGGAAGCGCAATGAAGTTCTACGTCAGCAGCGCCTTTTTGAACACCCGGGAGATCGTCGAGATCGCCAAGGCCGCCGACGAACTCGGCTACGACGGCATCGGCATCCCGGACCACGTCGTCAACCTGGAGACCCTGGACACGCCGTATCCGTACACCAAGGACGGGGAGCGGCGCTGGCAGCCCTTCACCGACTGGCCCGACCCGTGGGTGCTCGTCGGGGCGCTGGCCCAGGTCACCACGCGACTGCGGTTCGTCACCACCGTCTACATCCCGGCGATGCGCAACCCCTACTCGGCGGCGAAAGCCATTGGCACCGCGGCGGTCTTGGCGTCGGGACGGGTGGAGCTCGGCATCGGCGTCGGCTGGTGCCGGGAGGAATTCGCGCTGATGGGCGAGCAGTTCGCCGCGCGCGGCAAACGCACCGACGAGATCATCGACCTCATGCGGGCGCTGTGGCGGCCGGGCTGGACGGAATTCGGCGGCGAGTTCTACCGGGCGCCGCGGCTGGAGATGGAGCCGACACCGCCGCCGATACCGGTGTACGTCGGCGGCCTCAGCGACGTGGCGCTGCGCCGCGCGTCCCGCAACGACGGCTGGATCGGTGACCTGATCAAGACCGATCGGGCCATCGAGGCGGTGGGCCGGCTGCGCGAACTGCGCGCCGAAAACGGGCGTTCGCTGGACGATTTCACCGTCCTGACGCCGCTGACCGACGCCTTCACCACCGCCGACTACAAGCGCGCCGCCGATGCCGGCATCACCGGCATCATCACCATGCCGTGGATGTTCTATTCCGGGCCCGACGCCACCCTGGCCGACAAGATCGACGGCATGCAGCGCTTCCGCAAGGACCTGGCGCTCGACGGCTAAAATTTACTCGTGGCCTTCACGGTGGTGTTCAGCAACGGCGAACCGCGGGACTACGGTGCCTTCGACAGCTACGAGGTGACCGACGCGGGGGTGCTGATCATCCAAATGCACCGCGAGGACGTCGAGCGGCACTATGTCGCTCCCGGGGGCTGGCTGGAGGTCGTCGAGATGGCCGAGGGGCAACCCGTCCGGATGACCCGCGGGATCATGGGCCGACGACCCAACTGACCCCGACCGGCCGTGGCGGCCTCAGTAGGACCGCAACCGCGCGACGCCACCCCGCAGAAGCCCAAGTGGCTCAATGATTCCCAGCGCCCGGACCCGCCGCGCGGTGATCAGCACGAGCAGGGTGATCGCGAGCCGGCCCAGCGCGATCCGGCTCGTTCGCCTCTTCCAGGTCGACGGCCGGGAACCCGCGCGGCGCCCGAGGTAGTAGCCGAGGCACAGGGCGGCCCCGAGCGCCGAGATGAGGGCGAGCGCTGTCATGACATGAGCGTCCTTTGTCGCCGTCGCGGAACGGTCACATCCCAGCCACACCTCGGCCAACACCGCGACGCTCGAACGCGGCGTCCGGATCGCGACACATAACCAGTTGCGAAGACACGCCGGGACGCCTCGCAAGGGATTATGTTTGGGCGCGAAAGCCGCTCATAACGAAACCGCCCGCGCGGCTAGCGAGCCCGCGCGGGCGGTGTCCAGGGTTGCGACGGCCTAGACGTCGTAGTACAGCGCGAACTCGTAGGGGTGCGGCCGGATCTGGACCGGCAAGATCTCGTTCTCGCGCTTGAAGCTGATCCACGTCTCGATCAGGTCGGGCGTGAAAACGCCTCCTTCGGTGAGGTATTCGTGGTCGGCCTCGAGCCGGTCGATCACCGCGGACAGCTGGGTGGGCGCCTGCGGGATGTTCGCGGCCTCCTCGGGCGGCAGCTCGTAGAGGTCCTTGTCGACCGGCGCCTGCGGCTCGATCTTGTTCTTGATGCCGTCCAGCCCGGCCATCAGCATGGCCGAGAACGCCAGGTACGGGTTGCCCGACGAGTCGGGGCAACGGAACTCCAGCCGCTTGGCCTTCGGGTTGCTGCCCGTGATCGGGATGCGCACGCACGCCGAGCGGTTGCGCTGGCTGTACACCAGGTTGATCGGCGCCTCGAAGCCGGGGACCAGCCGCTTGTAGGAGTTCACCGTCGGGTTGGTGAACGCCAGCAGCGACGGGGCGTGGTGCAGCAGGCCGCCGATGTAGTGGCGCGCGGTGTCCGACAGGCCGGCGTAGCCGGTCTCGTCGTACATCAGCGGGGAGCCGTCCTTCCACAGCGACTGGTGGGTGTGCATCCCGGAACCGTTGTCGCCGAACAGCGGCTTGGGCATGAAGGTGACGGTCTTACCCGCCTGCCACGCGGTGTTCTTGACGATGTACTTGTACAGCTGCATGTCGTCGGCGGCGTGCAGCAGCGTGTTGAACTTGTAGTTGATCTCGGCCTGCCCGCCGCTGCCCACCTCGTGGTGGCCCTTCTCCAGGCTGAAGCCCGACTCGATCAGGTTGTGCAGCATTCTGCTGCGCAGGTCGACGTAGTGGTCGACGGGGGCGACGGGGAAGTAGCCACCCTTGGGGCGGACCTTGTAGCCGCGGTTGGGGCTGCCGTCGTTCTCGGTGGGCTCGCCGGTGTTCCACCAGCCGGAGATCGCGTCCACCTCATAGAACGAGCCGTTGGTGCGCGAGTCGAAGCTCACCGAGTCGAAGATGTAGAACTCCGCCTCGGCGCCGAAGTACGCGGTGTCGGCGACCCCGGTGCTGATCAGGTAGTTCTCGGCCTTGCGCGCGATGTTGCGCGGGTCGCGCGAGTACGGCTCGAGGGTGAACGGGTCGTGCACGAAGAAGTTCATGTTCAGCGTCTTGGCTTCGGTGAACAGGTCGATGCGCGCGGTCTGGGGGTCGGGCAGGAGCAACATGTCGGACTCGTGGATGGACTGGAACCCGCGAATCGACGAGCCATCGAAGGCCAGGCCGTCCTCGAACACGCTCTCGTCGAAAAACGAAATCGGAATCGTGAAGTGCTGCATGATGCCTGGCAGGTCACAGAACCGGACATCGACGAACTCGACGTTCTCGTCCTTGGCGAGTTTGAAGACGTCGTCGGGCGTCATTTCCGTCACAGAATTGCTCCTTTACTTGGTGATCCGCGGCCTGACGCTATGGAGCGTATGTTGCCCGTCAGTCAACCCGATGTTGCGCAGAGGTTACGTGACCATGCTCCCCGCAGCAGAAACCGGGTCGCCGGCGGGTTCTATTGTGGGGCCATGACCCGCAAGATCGTATCTGGTCGGCTGAACGGGCGCACTAGTTCCCGGCGGCCCCTGTGACCGAGGGTTTGTCGGGGGCGCGGTCGGCCTATCCCGGCGAGAGGCTCGGCCTGCCGCAGCGCGGGCCGGGATCGCTGGCGCCGATGGGCCGCCGCCTCGCCGCGCTGATGATCGACTGGCTGATCGCCTATGGTCTGGCGGCGCTGGCCATGGCATTCGGCCTGTTTTCCCAACGGATGCTGTCGACGGCGGTGTTGGTCACCTGGCTCGTGCTGGGCCTGGTGGCGGTGCGGTTGTTCAGTTTCACGCCGGGGCAGTTGGCGCTGGGCCTGCAGGTGGCGTCGGTGGACGGGCGGGTGCCGGTCGGGCTCGGCCGGCTGGCGGTGCGCGGGCTGCTCGTCGCGATAGTCATCCCGGCGCTGTTGACCGATTCCGACGGCCGCGGCCTGCACGATCGCCTCAGCGGCACCGCGGTGGTCCGCCGCTGATCTGATGGCGGCGACCCGCGGCGCCCGGCTTCGCCGCGCTTGCGATCGCCGCTGATCTGATGGCGGCGACCCGCGGCGCCCGGCTTCGCCGCGCTTGCGATCGCCGCTGATGGCGGCTACCGGCGGCGCACGGTGCGCTGCACGCCGCGCATCTTGCCGGCGTTCGGCAGCGGGCCCTTGGGCATGACGGCAGCGCCGGCCCGCGACCCCAGGGCGGCCAGCCGCGACTCGAGCGAGTCGATCTGTTTGACGGTGATGTTGTTCGGCAGCCGCGTGAGGTGGCGCTCCAGCTTGCCCAGCGGAACCTCGCCCTCGCCGTTGCCGACGACGATGTCGTAGATCGGGACCTCGCCCACCAGGCGGGCGGTGCGCTTCTTCTCCTGGGCCAGCAGCGGTTTGACCCGGGCCGCCGATCCCTCGCCGACGAGGATGACCCCGGGCCGGCCGAGCACCCGGTGCACGGCGTCGAAGTGACCGGTCGCGGCGACGCCGGGGGTCACCCGCCACTTGCCGCGCAGGTTGTCCAGCACCCACGCCGCGGCGCCGGTTTGACCTTCGGCCTTGCGGTAGATCGAGCGCTGGGCCCGCCGGCTGAAGATGATGAACATGACCAGGGCGCCCAGCAGCACGCCGAGCGGGATGAGCGTGAGCATGGTCAGCCCGCCGGCCCACACGCCGGCGGCCACCGAGACGCCGACGATCAGCACGAAGGCGCCGATCATGTACGGCAGCAGCCGCTTGTCCTCCTTGCGCTGCATGTTGAACGCCTGCCACAGCTGGCCGCGGCGCTCCTTGGCCGCGGCCTTGCGGGCGGCCGCCGCCTGAGCCCGGGCGGCCTTGTTCTCGGCGGCAGTGCGGGGTTTAGCCATAGTCACCAAGGATACGTTCGTGCCCGGTTACGGGACGCGGCCGGCAACGGCTTGCGCGTAGAGCCGCCCGGCCCGGTACGACGACCGCACCAGCGGTCCGGCCAGCACCCCGGTAAAGCCCAGCGCTTCGGCGTCCCGGGCGAATTCGTCGAACTCCTCGGGCGTCACCCAGCGCTCGACCGGGTGGTGGCGCGCCGTCGGACGCAGGTATTGGGTGATCGTCACGATGTCGCAGCCGGCGTCGCGCAGGTCGGTCAGCGCGCCGCGCACCTCGTCAGGGGTCTCGCCCAGCCCCAGGATGAGGTTGCTCTTGGTGACCAGGCCGGCGTCGCGGGCCGCGGTGATCACGTCCAGGCTGCGGCGATAGGTGAACGCGGGCCGGATCCGCTTGAAGATGCGCGGCACGGTTTCGACGTTGTGCGCCAACACTTCCGGGCGCGACGCGAAGACCTCCGCCAGTCGCGAGTGTTCGCCGTTGAAGTCGGGGATCAACAGCTCGACTCCGGTCGACGGGTTAAGCTCTTTGATGGCGCGCACCGTCTCCGCGTACAGCCAGGCCCCACCGTCGGGCAGGTCGTCGCGGGCGACGCCGGTGACGGTCGCGTAGCGCAGCCCCATCGCCCGCACGCTGTCGGCGACCCGCCGGGGTTCGTCGCGGTCCAGGGCCGCGGGCTTGCCGGTGTCGATCTGGCAGAAGTCGCAGCGGCGGGTGCACTGGTCGCCGCCGATCAGGAAGGTGGCTTCCCGGTCCTCCCAGCACTCGAAGATGTTGGGGCAACCGGCCTCTTCGCAGACCGTGTGCAGGCCCTCGCGCCGGACCAGGCCCTTCAGCTGCGTGTACTCGGGCCCCATCCGGGCCCGGACCTTGATCCACGGCGGCTTGCGCTCGATCGGCGTCTGCGCATTGCGCACCTCCAGGCGCAGCAGTTTGCGTCCTTCGGGGGCGACAGTCACATGGTTGATGCTACGCGGGCGGCGGGCTGGTCACGGACCGGCAGCGCGCCGTCCAGCGCGTCGCAGACCGCGGCCGCGACCGCCGCCCGTACCTCGCCGACCGCAACCGTGCGCCCCAGTTCGGCCGACAGGGACGTCACCCCGGCGTCGCTGATGCCGCACGGGACGATCGCGGTGAACGCGCCCAGATCGCAGTCGCAGTTGAGCGCGAACCCGTGCAACGTGGTGGCGCGCGCCACCCGCACGCCGATGGCGGCCACCTTGCGCGCGGGCCGGCCGGCGCCGGCGGGCACCCACACCCCCGACCGACCGTCCACCCGCACGGTGTCCAGGCCCACGTCGGCGCACACCTTCATCAGCGATTCCTCAAGGCGCCGAACGTATTTGACGACATCGAGCGGTTCGGCGAGCCCGACGATCGGGTATCCGACCAGCTGCCCGGGCCCGTGCCAGGTGATCTTGCCGCCACGGTCGGTGTCGACGACGGGCGTGCCGTCAACCGGGCGCTCGTGCGGTTCGGTGCGCCGTCCCGCCGTGTACACCGGCGGGTGCTCCAGGAGCAGCAGCGTGTCGGGCCCGCCGGCGACTCGGGCGTCGGCCAGGTCGCGCTGCAGCTGCCAGGCGGTGCGGTACTCAACCGTCCCCAGCTGCCGGACGTCGATCGCGGTCGCGCTCGACCGGATGGAAGGACTCACGTTCGTGACGGTACCCGGCCCGCGCCCGCCCGGCGACGCGCACGCCACTAGTCGTGATCGCGCCGGGCGGTGGCAAAGGCGAGCGCTTCGCCAATGGTGTTGTGGTGGAACTGGAAACCGGCGCGTTCCAGCGCCGACGGGATCGCCCGCTGGCCGATGAGCAGCCCCTCCTCGGCGAACTCCCCGAGCGCGGCCCGCATCGCGAAACCGGGCAGCATCAGCGGGGTGGGACGGTTGACGGCCCGACCGAAGGCGGTGGTGAACTCCGCGTTGGTCACCGGCGCCGGTCCGGTCATGTTCACCGGGCCCGACAGCGACGGGTGTGAGATTGCGAACAGCAGCGCGCGCACCTCATCCTCGAGCGTGATCCAGGACATGTATTGGCGGCCGCTGCCCAGCCGGGCGCCCAGCCCCGTCGAAAACAGCGGCCGCAGCCGGCGCAGGGCGCCGCCCGACCGGGCCAGCACCAGGCCGGTGCGGGCCAGCACCACCCGGGTGCCCGCGTACTGGGCCGGCAGCGTGGCGGCCTCCCAGTCCTCGCACAGCTGGGCCAGGAAACCCGTTCCCGCCCTGGCGCTTTCGTCCACCACGCGATCTTTGGTGTTTCCGTAGTAGCCCACCGCGCTGGCGTTGATCAGCGTCTCGACGCCGGCGTCGGCGACGGCGTTGGCCAGCACCTCGGTGGGGTCGATGCGGCTGTCGCGCAGGCTCTGTTTGAAGGCACCCGACCAGCGGCGCTGGCCGATGTTGACCCCGCACAGGTTGACGACGACGTCGACGTCGGCGAGCGCGTCGGCGTCGAAATCGCCGCTCTCCGGGTTCCAGTGCAGTTCCTCGGAATTCGTCGGCGTCCGGCGCACGATGCGCAGCACCGGGTAGTCGGCGGCGCGCAGCGCCGCGGCCAAAGCCGAGCCGATCAGGCCGGACGAACCCGCTATCGCGATGACGGGCTTGGCCACGGTTGTCCAAGCCTCCTAAAGACCAAGGTCGGCCTCGAACGCTGCCTCTTCGAGCCGGTGCTTGATCGTGGTGAGGAAACGTCCGGCATCGGCGCCGTCGATCAGCCGATGGTCATAGGTCAGCGGGAGATAGCACACCGAGCGGACGCCGATCGACTCGTTGCCGAACTCGTCGACGATCACCCGCGGCCGCTTGACGATCGCGCCGGTGCCCAGCATCGCGGCCTGCGGCGGCACCAGGATCGGGGTGTCGAACAGGGCGCCCTGGCTGCCGATGTTGGTGATGGTGAAGGTGCCGCCGGACAACTCGTCAGGCTTGAGGTTGCCCGAGCGGGCGCGCTCGGCGATGTCGGCGATCGCCCTGGCCAGGCCGGCCAGCGACAGGTCGCCGGCGTTGTGGACGACGGGGGAGAGCAGCCCCTGCTCGGTGTCGACGGCGAAGCCCAGGTGTTCGGCGTCGTAGTAGGTGATCTCCTTGGTGTCCTCGTTGTAGCTGGCGTTGATGTTCGGGTGGATCTTCAGGGCGTCGATCACGGCCCGGGCGATGAACGGCAGGTAGGTCAGGTTCACGCCCTCGCGCTCGGCGAACGCCGACTTGGCCCTGGCCCGCAGCCCGACGATCTTGGTCATGTCGACCTCGTGGGTCTGGGTGAGCTGGGCCGTGGCCTGCAGGGACTCGCGGGTCTTGGCCGCGGTGATCTGGCGGATCCGGCTGGCCTTCTGCGTGGTGCCACGCAGGTGCGCCAGCGCGGGCGCCGGGGCGGCCGCGGCGGCGGGAGCCGCCTTGGCCGGCTGTGCGGCGGGCGCGGCGGCGGGGGCCTGCGCGGGCGCGGGCGCCGCCTTGGCTTCTTGTCTCTTCTGGGCGGCGGCGAGTACGTCCTGCTTGCGGATGCGGCCGCCGACGCCGGTGCCCGTGACCTCGGCGAGGTCGATGTTGTTTTCGTTGGCCAGCTTTCGCACCAGCGGTGTCACGTACGGCGCGCCGTCGGTGCCCGGGCCGCCGGATTCCGCGGCGGCCGGGGCCGGGGCCGGTTGCGGTTTCGGCGCCGGTTCGGGCTTGGGCGCGGGGGCCGATTTAGCCTGGGAAACCGGCTGTGGCTCGGGTTTCGGCTCGGGCTTGGGTTCGGGTTTTGGCTCCGGCTTGGGCGCGGGCGCGGCCGACGGGGCGCTCGCACCGGATGCCTCCGCGCTCGAGCCGATCCGCGCCAACTCGCCGCCGACCGGCACGGTCGCGTCCTCCTCGGCGGTGATGCTGACGAGCACGCCGGCCACCGGGGAGGGGATTTCGGTATCCACCTTGTCGGTGGACACCTCCACCAGCGGCTCGTCGACCTGAACCGAATCGCCGACCTTCTTCAGCCAGCGGGTCACGGTGCCTTCGGCCACCGACTCACCCAGCTCGGGCATCAGCACCGGCTTGGAGTCGCCGGAAGCGCCGGCCCCCGACTCCGGCTGGGCCGCCGGGGCCGCCGACGCGGGCTCGGGTTCGGGCTGCGGCTCGGGCTGGGCCTCGGCGCGGGGCTGCGGCTCGGGCTCGGGCTCCGGTTGGCTGGGCGCCGCGGGCTGGGCCTGGGGTTGCTCGCCCGCGTCGCCGATGACGGCCAGTTCGCCACCGACCTCGACGGTGTCGTCCTCCTGGGCGATGATCTTGGTCAGCACGCCCGCGGCGGGCGAGGGGATCTCGGTGTCGACCTTGTCGGTCGACACCTCGACGAGCGGCTCGTCGAGTTCGACCGTGTCGCCTTCCTGCTTGAGCCAGCGCGTAACCGTCCCCTCGGTGACGCTCTCACCGAGTGCCGGCATCTGGACGGAGAAGGCCATCGTTTCTGACTCCTCGATCGCTCGTGGGTCGGGGCTGGTCGTACGTCTCGCTTTGCGGACCGAAGCAACGGTCCAAAACTATCCTGTCACTGCGCATTCCTCGGCACGCATCCAGGGCGCGGGCCGCGAGGCTGCCCGGGCGCCCCGAACACCCTTGCTACGGTGTGGCGACGTAGTCAGAGCGGGGAGGTCCGGTGCCGGCGATACAACAGGTGCCCCAGCGGTTCGTCGACAGCGCGGACGGCACGCGGATCGCCGTCTATGAGGAGGGCAACCGCGAGGGGCCGACCGTCGTGCTGGTGCACGGCTTCCCCGATTCCCATGTGCTGTGGGACGGGGTGGTGCCGCTGCTGGCCGAGCGGTTCCGGGTGATCCGCTACGACAACCGCGGCGTCGGCATGTCGGCGGCGCCCAAGCCGGTTTCCGCCTACGCCATGGCCCGGTTCGCCGACGACTTCGCCGCGGTGATCGGCGAGCTCAGCCCCGGCGGACCGGTGCACGTCCTGGCGCACGACTGGGGCTCGGTCGGCATCTGGGAGTACCTCAAACGCCCGGGCGCCGGCGACCGGGTCGCCTCGTTCACGTCGGTGTCCGGCCCCAGCCAGGACCAGCTGGTCGAGTACATCTTCGGCGGCCTGCGCCGGCCCTGGCGCCCGCGGAGGTTTGCGCGGGCCCTCAGCCAGGCGCTGCGGCTGACCTACATGCTGTTCTTCTCGATCCCGGTGCTGGCGCCGCTGTGCCTGCGGCTGGCGCTGTCGATCCCGGCGCTGCGGCGCAACGCCGTCGACAACATTCCCGACGACAAGATCCACCACTCGGCCAAGCTGGCCAGCGACGCCGCCCATTCGGTGAAAACCTATCCCGCCAACTACTTTCGGTCGTTCTCCCGCAAGCGGGAGCTGCACATCATCGACGTGCCGGTGCAGCTCATCGTCAACACGGGGGACAAGTACGTCCGGCCCTACGGCTTCGACGACACGGCGCGCTGGGTGCCGCGACTGTGGCGCCGCGACATCAGGGCGGGCCACTTCTCGCCGATGTCGCACCCGCAGGTGATGGCGGCCGCGGTGCACGACTTCGCCGACCTGGCCGACGGCAAACCGCCCGGCCGGGCGATGCTGCGCGCGCAGGTCGGCCGCCCCCGCGGCCGCTTCGGCGACACCCTGGTGGCGGTCACCGGGGCGGGCAGCGGCATCGGGCGGGAGACCGCGTTCGCGTTCGCCCGTGCGGGCGCCGAGCTGGTGGTCAGCGACATCGACGAGGCCACCGTCAAGGAGACCGCCGCCGAGATCGTCGCGCGCGGCGGCGTCGCCCACGCGTACGTGCTCGACGTGTCCGACGCCGGCGCGGTCGAGGCGTTCGCCGAGCGGGTCAGCGCCGAGCACGGCGTGCCCGACATCGTCGTCAACAACGCCGGCATCGGGCAGGCGGGATGTTTCCTGGACACCCCGGCCGAGGAGTTCGACCGGGTGCTCGAGATCAACCTGGGCGGCGTGGTCAACGGCTGCCGGTCGTTCGGCCGGCGCCTGGTCGAGCGCGGCACCGGCGGCTACCTGGTCAACGTCGCGTCGATGGCCGCCTACGCCCCGCAGCAGTCGCTGATCGCCTACTGCACCTCCAAGGCCGCCAACTACATGTTTTCCGACTGCCTGCGGGCCGAACTCGACGCGGCCGGGGTCGGGGTGACGACGATCTGCCCCGGCGTCATCAACACCAACATCATCAGCACCACCCGGTTCAGCGCCCCGGTCGGCAAGGACGACAACGTCGACGGCCGGCGCGGCCAGATCGGGCGGCTCTTTGCGCTGCGCCACTACGGGCCGGAAAAGGTCGCCAAGGCGATCCTGTCGTCGGTCGAAAAGAAAAAGCCGATTCGGCCCGTCGCACCGGAAGCCTATGCGGTCTACGGCCTTTCCCGCGTGGCGCCGCAGGCGTTGCGCAACGCCGCGCGGGTGCGGGTGATCTAGACCGCTTTTGACCCCGCCGGTCGTCGCACCAGCAGCGCGCCGCCGATCGCGACGACCCCGATGACGGCCAACGGGATGGTCCAGCTCCGCCGGCCGTTCACCGACGACTGGCATTGGGCCACGTAGTCGGTGTGCGGCAGGACCTGGTTCAGGATGGGGATGTTGGCGCCGTTCTTGTCGTTGGCATTCCGGGCGCTGGACAAGTCCACGGCGATTCCGTTCCCGCAGGAGACGGAGTTTCCGTTGCCGTCCGACACGGACACCGGTACCAGCAACCCGATGATTCCGGCCAGCAAAAGCACGGCGCCCACTGCGATGATGATCCGTCGCACAGTCACTATTCGTCTCCCGTCAAATGCGAGTGTTGTAACGGCTTAGTAACCACTGACCGGCGCCGCTAAACCGATCGGCGGTCGCGGGCGTGCACGGAGGCGGCGCATGGTTCCCGCCGACCGGGGTATCCGTAGGCATCACGGCGGTGTGAAAGGACCTTCAATGACGGCGACTCGAAAGATGGCGACCACCCGCGAGGTGCGGGCGTCGCGCCAGCAGATCTGGGATGCGATGACCGACGGATGGACGTACGCGCAGTGGGTGGTGGGTAACAGCCGCACCCGCGCCGTCGACTCGCATTGGCCGCAGCCCGGCTCCGCGATCAAGCACTCGGTGGGGGTGTGGCCGCTGGTGATCAGCGACGAGACGGTGGTCGAAAGCTGCACGCCCGGTGAGGAACTCGTGCTGCGCGCGGGCCTCGGGGCGCTCGGCTCCGCACGAATAACGTTGCGGCTCACCGATATTCCGGACGGCTGTCGCATCGATATGGTCGAGACCCCGGCCTCCGGGCCGCTCCGGATCCTCCCGGACCGACTGGTCCTGGCCGCCGTCTACCCGCGCAACCGGGAATGCCTCATGCGGTTGACGGCGCTCGCCGAGCGCCTCGAGCCCAGCCAGGTCGACTAGCGCATGGTCGACGAGACCGCCGACGCGGTCGTCGTCGGCGCCGGGCACCACGGGCTGGTGGCGGCGTCGATGCTGGCCGACGCCGGGTGGGACGTGCTGGTGCTCGAGGCCCAGCCGGAACCGGGCGGCGCGGTGCGCAGCGCCGAGCTGACGCCGGGTTACATCACCGACCTGTTCAGCTCGTTCTACCCCATGACGGTGGCCTCGCCCGCGATGGCGGCATTGCGGCTCGAGGACCACGGCCTGCGGTGGTCCCGCGCGCCGGCGGTCGTGGGTCATCCGCGCCACGGGAACGACGACGACCCGCCCATCATCTATCCCGACCCCGCCCGCACCGCAACGGAATTGGCGCGCCGGGATCCCCGGGACGGCGACAACTGGTGGCGCGTTGTCGAGTTGTGGCAGAAAATCAAGGCGCCGCTGCTCGATGCCATGCTGGCGCCGTTTCCGCCGGTGCGCCCGATGCTGCGGCTGCTGCTGAAACTGGGCACGGCCGACGCCGTGCGGCTCGCCCGCCTCTTGATCCAGCCCGCCACCACCATGGCCGAGCGGTTGTTCGACGGCGACGCGCCGCGGGTGCTGTTGCTGGGCAACGCGATGCACGCCGACGTGCCGCCGGACGCGCCGGTCAGCGGCGCGATGGGCTTCCTGATGACGATGCTCGCCCAGGACGGCGGCTGGCCGGTGCCCGTCGGCGGTTCCGGCCAGCTGACGGCGGCGCTGGTGCGGCGGGCCCGCTCGGCCGGCGCGCGAATCGAGTGCAACCAGAACGTTTCCCGCATCCAGGTGCGCGGCGGGCGGGCGGTGGGAGTGATCACCGCCGGAGGCCGGACGGTTCGGGCCCGCCGGGCGGTCGTGGCCGACGTCACCGCGCCGCGGCTTTTTTGCGACATGCTGCCCGCGGACGCCGTCCCGGCCGGGCTGCGCCGCGAGCTCGAACACTACGGGTGGGACCCGCCGGTGGTGAAGGTCAACTACGCGCTCGACCGCCCCATTCCGTGGCGATCGGAGAACCTGCGGGACGTGGGCACCGTCCACCTGGGGGCCGACGGCGACGGCCTGGTGCGCTGGATGGCCGACCTGAACACCCGGGTGGTGCCCGAACGCCCCTTCCTGCTGTTGGGCCAGACCACCACCGCGGATCCGAGCCGATCGCCGCAGGGTACCGAAAGTGTGTGGGCCTACACGCATTTGCCGCGCGACGTGGCCGACGACGCCGCCGCCGAGCGGCTCGCCAAATCGATGGATCATGTCATCGAAGAGCACGCTCCCGGCTTCGGTGCCGCGGTGATCGACCGGTTCGTGCAGCGCCCGTCGGACCTGGAGGCCAGCGACGCCAACCTGCACCTGGGCGCCCTGAACGGCGGCACCGCGCAGCTGCAGCAGATGCTGATCTTTCGCCCCGCGCCCGGGATGGGCCGCGCCGAAACCCCGGTCGAGGGCCTGTATCTGGGCAGCGCGTCGGCCACCCCGGGCGGCTCCGTGCACGGAGCGTGCGGGCGCAACGCGGCCAACGCCGCGCTGGCCGCTGGCGGCGTGACGGGCTGGCCGCGCCGCCGGA
Source organism: Mycobacterium interjectum (assembly GCA_002102225.1). Lineage (GTDB taxonomy): Bacteria > Actinomycetota > Actinomycetes > Mycobacteriales > Mycobacteriaceae > Mycobacterium > Mycobacterium interjectum_B. The sequence goes on along the minus strand of LQPB01000045.1, from coordinate 16,048 downwards.
TCAGGCGGGCCGTCTTCTCGTTGCTGACGAACTAGCCGTTCGCTAGCCCTTTTCGCAGATGTCCTCCAGCACGGCGAACACGGTGCGGGTCGGCACACCGGTGCCGCCCTTGGGCGTGTACCCCCACGGGCTGCCGGTGTTGTATGCCGGGCCGGCCACATCGATGTGCGCCCAGCCCACCCCGTCGGCGACGAACTCGCGCAGGAACACCCCCGCGACCAGCATGCCGGCGAAGCGCTGCCCACTGATGTTCGACAGGTCGGCCACCGTGGACTTCAGGTCGTCCTTGAGTTCGTCGGGCAGCGGCATCGGCCACCCGTTCTCGCCCACCCGCTGCGAGATCGCCGCCACCCGGTCGCGGAACTCGTCGCTGCCCATCACGCCGGGGATGCGGGCGCCGAGCGCCACCGTCTGCGCGCCGGTCAACGTGGACGTCTCGATCAGGTAGTCCGGGTCGTCCTCACACGCCCGCACGATGGCATCGGCCAGGATGAGCCGGCCCTCGGCGTCGGTGTTCTGCACCTCCACGGTGGTCCCGCCGTACTGGGTCAGCACGTCGCCCGGCCGCTGCGCCGTCGCCGACGGCATGTTCTCGGCCATCGGCACCGTGGCGATCACGTCGATCGGCAATTGCCGCTGCGCGGCCAGCGCGACGGTCGCGATGACGGCGGCCGCACCACCCATGTCCGAGGTCATGTAGTGCATCGACGCCGCCGGCTTGATCGAGATGCCGCCGGTGTCGAAGGTGACTCCCTTGCCCACCAGCGCCACCTTTTTGGCCTGCTTGGGTTTCTTGGCGAGCTTGGAGCCCCGATGGGTCAGCCGCACCAGCCGCGGCGGGCGCGAGGAGCCCTGACCGACGCCGATCACCCCGCCGTATCCCGCCTTCTGCAGGGCTTTCTCGTCGAGCACCTCCACCTCGAGGCCGACCGATTCGCCCAAAGCCTTTGCGCGCTTGGCGAATTCGGCCGGGAACAGGTGGCTCGGCGGGGTGTTGACCAGATCGCGGGCGGTGGCGACCGCGGTCGCGACGGCCGCCCCATGTGCGGCGTTCTTTTTGGCGTCCGTGGCGGTGGACAGGACGGTGATCTTGCGCAGCCCCTTGTCCTTGGGTGCCGTCTTGTCGCTGCGGAAATCGGTGAACCGGTAGCCGCCCAGGATCAGCCCCTCGACGGCGGCCGAGCACACGTCGTCGCCGGGCAACTGGGTCAGCGTGGTCAGCACCGCCTCGGCCCCGCCCAGCGAGCGCGCCGCCACACCCGCGGCGCGACGGATCACCTCGGCAGGCCACTCGGGGCGCGGCTTGCCCAGCCCGATGGTCAGCACGCTGGCCACCGGCAGGGACGCCACCACCAGCCGGTGCACCTGCTCGCTGCCGCCGGTGGCCTCGAGCGCCTTCAGGGCTGACTCGATCTCGGCGACCGCGTCGGCGGACAGGAACGGCCCGGCCGCCGAGACGACCGCGCCCGGCTTGTCCTCGTCGCCGGCCGAGACGACCGGCACCACCAATACCGCCGAGCCCACGTTGCGTTTGGGCAGCGAGGTGGCGACGTTGAGGGTGGGTGCTTGGTAGGCCGGTTCGGTGCTCACGGCAAACCACCCTAGTCACCTGGGTCGCGGGTCGCTTGGGCCGTCCCGGCCGTGCAGTTCGAAGGCGGCCACCGGGTGGTCAAAGCCCTTGAGCGTCAACGGGCCGTGGGGGACCGCGGGCCACTCGGGCAACTCGTCACGAAGCTCTGCGGAGGCCAGGATCTGCCCGGGCGCCGCCGCGGCCACCAGCCGGGCGGCCAGGTTCACCGGGATCCCGAAGTAGTCGCCGTTGATCGCCAGCACCTCGCCATATCCCAGACCGGCGCGCACGCCCAGGCCCGCCTCGTGCGCCCGCGGATGGTCGACGAGATCGACCGCGGCCTGCGCGAGCCGCTCGGGCGACGAGCACACCCACATCACCGCGTCGCCGATGAACTTCACCACGCGGCCGCCGTCGGCGTGCACCACGTCCCCGACGGTGGCACCGAACTCGGTGAGCAGCTCCGACAATTGCGCGGGCGTGAGGGCGTGGGTCAAGGCGGTGAAATTGGACAGGTCGGCAAAACCGATGCCACACACCACGCTCGCCGACGTGTCGCGCAGCACGCCCTCGAAATAGGTGCGCGCGCTGGTCAGGTGGTGGCGGTGCACGACGTCGATCAGGGCCCCGATGCGGGGCACGAACTCGGCGACCGACCGGTAGGCCTGCGCCGTCGCCAGCTCGTCGTGGGTGTAGTTCATCTGGATGTCCGGCGTCCCGGCCCGGATCACCGACGACTCGGCCTCCGCCAGCCGGGCCATGGCGGCGCCGAGCACCCGCAGCATGCCCAGCGCCCCGTCGTCGCCCACCACCGACCTGAGCCCCACCCACGTCGACAGGGCGTCGACGTCGGCCTGGCTGAGCGCGGGCACATCGGGGCCGGCGACGGTCAGGCCGAGCGAGGCCCACGCGTGTGCCACGTCGTCGGCGGACAGGCCAAGTCGCGCCGCGGCGGACCGCACCGTGTAGACCGGGCGGCCCGTCCACGCCAGGACGTCGCCGGCCAGCCCGAACAGCCGCCCGGCGCGGTCGGCCTCCGCCATGTCCTCGACGGTGAAGCCGAGCCCGGTCAGGTACTTGATCAGGTCGGCCCGCTCGCGAGGGTTGGCGACGCCCGCGGCCTCGAGCTCGTCGAAGTCCAGCGGATCGGACACCTGCCCAAGTGTGCCAGCAGCGGCGCCGATTAGGGTAAGGCGTCGTGACGGAGCTGCAGCACGGACCGCTCGACGACCGCCATCGCGAGCTGGGCGCAAACTTCGCCGAATTCAGCGGCTGGTCGATGCCGGTGTCCTACGCCGGCACCGTCAGCGAACACAACGCCACCCGCAACGCCGTCGGCCTGTTCGACGTCAGCCACCTGGGCAAGGCGCGGGTCCGCGGGCCGGGCGCGGCCGGGTTCGTCAACTCCGCGCTCACCAACGACCTGGGCCGCATCGGCCCGGGCCAGGCGCAGTACACCCTGTGCTGCACCGACTCCGGCGGCGTCGTCGACGACCTGATCGCCTATTACGTCGGCGACGACGAGATCTTCCTGGTGCCCAACGCCGCCAACACCGCCGCGGTGGTCGACGCGCTGCGGGCGGCCGCTCAGGGCGGTTCCGGGCCCGGGCTGACCATCACCGACGAGCATCGCTCGTATGCGGTGCTGGCCGTGCAGGGCCCGCGATCGGCCGACGTGCTCGACGAGCTGGGCCTGCCCGCCGACATGGATTACATGGGTTTCGCCGATGCCACCTACGCGGGGGTGCAGGTTCGCGTGTGCCGCACCGGCTACACCGGCGAGCACGGTTACGAGCTGCTGCCGCCGTGGGATTCCGCGGGGGTGGTGTTCGACGCGCTGCTCGCGGCGGTGACGGCCGCCGGGGGAGAGCCGGCCGGCCTCGGCGCCCGCGACACGCTGCGCACCGAGATGGGCTATCCGCTGCACGGGCACGAGCTTTCGCTCGACATCTCGCCGTTGCAGGCCCGCTGCGGCTGGGCGATCGGCTGGAAGAAGGACGCGTTCTTCGGCCGCGACGCGCTGCTGGCCGAAAAGGCAGCCGGACCGCGGCGGCTGCTGCGCGGGCTGCGGATGGTCGGCCGTGGGGTGCTGCGCCCCGGCCTGACCGTCCTTTCCGGGGACGCCCCGGTGGGCGTCACCACCTCCGGCACGTTCTCGCCGACGCTGCAGGCCGGCATCGGGCTGGCGTTGATCGACACGGACGCCGGTATTGACGACGGCCAGCGCATCACCGTGGACGTTCGCGGCCGCGCGGTCGAGTGCGAGGTCGTGCGGCCCCCCTTCGTCGCCGTCAAAACGCGTTAGGGGCCAGGGGTTCACGTGAGAAAAACCCATTGGCGCGCGGATATAGAATCGGCCGCATGACCAGCGGCTCGCTCGAGTTCACGGTTCGACGCGCGTCTAATCCCGCGACCGAGTCGGAACGTGAATCAATTCTGGCGGAGCCGGGTTTCGGCAAATACTTCACCGACCACATGGTGTCGATCGACTACGACGAGGGCCGGGGTTGGCACGACGCGCGCGTCATCCCGTACGGCCCGATCGAATTGGACCCCTCGGCGATCGTGCTGCACTACGCGCAGGAGGTCTTCGAGGGCCTCAAGGCATACCGCTGGGCGGACGACTCGATCGTGTCGTTTCGCGCCGAGGCCAACGCGGCCAGGATGCGTTCGTCGGCGCGGCGGCTGGCGATCCCCGAGCTGCCCGAGAGCCTCTTCGTCGAATCCCTTTGCCAGCTCGTCGCGGTCGACAAGGCCTGGGTGCCGCGGACCGGCGGCGAGGAGGCGCTGTATTTGCGGCCGTTCATCTTCGCGACCGAGCCGGGGCTGGGGGTGCGTCCCGCCAAGCAGTACCGCTACCTGCTGATCGCCTCGCCGGCCGGCGCGTACTTCAAGGGCGGCATCAGCCCCGTCACGGTGTGGGTGTCGACGGAATACGTGCGGGCCAGCCCCGGCGGCACCGGCGCGGCCAAGTTCGGCGGGAACTACGCCGCCTCGCTGCTGGCCCAGGCCGAGGCCGCCGAAAATGATTGCGACCAAGTGGTCTGGCTGGACGCGGTCGAGCGCCGCTTCATCGAAGAGATGGGCGGGATGAACCTGTTCTTCGTGTTCGGCAGCGGCGGATCGGCGCGGCTGGTCACCCCGGAGCTCTCCGGCTCGCTGCTGCCCGGCATCACCCGGGACTCGTTGCTGCAGTTGGCCATTGATGCCGGGTTCTCCGTCGAGGAGCGCCGGATCGACATCGACGAGTGGCAGAAGAAGGCCGCCGCCGGTGAGATCACCGAGGTGTTCGCGTGCGGCACCGCCGCCGTCATCACCCCGGTCTCGCGGGTGAAGTACGGCGACAACGAATTCACCATCGCCGACGGGGAACCCGGCGAGGTGACGATGGCGCTGCGCGACACGCTGACCGGAATCCAGCGGGGCACCTTCGCCGATACGCACGGCTGGATGGCCCGCCTGGGCTAGGGCCCGAAGTGCACCCACCGTGACGCTGCAGTCACGTTCGGGGCCCAGCGTGACTGCAACGTCACGCTCAGCCGTGCATCGCGGCCAGCGCCACCGCGCTCACCGTCGTGGTGAGTTCGATCGCGGCGCCCAGCACGTCACCGGTGATGCCGCCGAACCGGCGCACGCAGTGCCCCACCAGCGCGGCGCCGCAGCCCAGCGCCACCAGCACCGCGACCGGCCCCTGCCACGGCCGCGGACCCGCCAGCAGCGAGACGGCGAGCAGCGCGGCGAGCCAGGCCGCCAGCACCGGGGCGGGCTGACTCCCGGCCACCCGGGCCCCCAGCGCGCTGCCCTCGGCCGCCGGCACCGACCGGCGACAGGCCAGCACGGCCGCGACCCGGCCGGCGACGACCGCCAGCACGATGGCCGCCGGTGGCAGCGCCGAAAACGCCAGCCCTTGCAGCAGGATCACCAGCACGACGGCCGCCACACCGAACGGGCCGGTCGACCCGTCGCGCATCACCGCCAGCGCCCGCTGCGGCGGGCCGTAGCAACCCAGCCCGTCGGCGGTGTCGGCGACGCCGTCGATGTGCAGCCCGCGGGTGGCGAGCAGCAACGCGGCCACCGCGAGCACCCCGGGCAGCGGGCTGGCCGCACTGAAAACCCAAGCCCCACACCATGTCACGCCCGCGGCCAACGCCCCCAGCGCGGCGCCGACCACGGGCAGCGCGGTCATCGCGCCGCGGCCCATCGGGGCGTTCCCCGGTACGGGTAGCACCGTCGCAAACGCGAAAGCCGTTGCCAGCGAACGCATCACGGTGGCGGCGGGCTGCCGGGGCCGGCCACACCGGCTTCTTCGAACGTGGCCATCGAGCACAGCGCGGCCACCGCGGCGCGCAGCACCGGCAGCGCGACCGTCGCGCCGGTTCCCTCGCCGAGCCGCATCCGCAGGTCCAGGATCGGGTCCAACTCGAGGGCCGCCAGGGCCAGTTCGTGGGCGGGCTCGGTCGAGCGGTGACCGGCCTGCCACCACTGCCGCGCGCCGGGCGCCAGGCGCTCGGCGACCAACGCCGCGGCGGTCACCGCCACGCCGTCGAGCAGCAGCGGGGTGCGCCGCACCGCGGCCTGCGCGCAAAAGCCGGCCATCGCGGCCAGATCCGCCCCGCCGCAGCAGCGCAGCAGCCCGACGGGGTCGGGCAGCACCGGCCGCGCCCGAAACAGGGCGTCGCGCACGGCCGCGGTCTTGCGTGCCCACCCCGCGTCGTCGATCCCGGTCCCCAAGCCGACCGCCGCGACCGGCTCGGCGTTGGTCAGTGCCGCCACCAAAACCGCTGCCGCGGTGCTGTTTCCGATCCCCATGTCACCCGCGATCAGCAGGTCGGCGCCGGCGTCGACCTCCTCGTCGGCGATGGCCCGGCCCGCGGCGAGCGCGGCGATCGTCTCGCCGTCGGACAGCGCGTCGGTGGTCCTGATGTCGCCGCTGCCGCGCCGCACCTTGTGGGCGCCGATCCGCGCGGAGGCCGCCTCGGCGTCGACGGCCAGGTCCGCCAGGCGCACCGTCGCGCCGGCGACGCCGGCCAGCACGTTGATCGCCGCGCCGCCGCCGTCGATGTTGGCGACCATCTGAGCGGTGACCTGCGGCGGGTAGGCTGACACCCCCGCCCGCGCGACGCCATGGTCGCCCGCGAAGACCACCACCCGGGCGCGCTCGAATTGCTTTGGCGGACACTGCCCTTGACACGACGCCACCCAAACCGACAGGTCCTCGAGGCGGCCCAGGGCCCCGCGCGGCTTGGTCAGCGTGTCCTGGCGGGCGCGGGCGGCGGCGGCGGCACCCGCGTCGGGCGGCGATATCGGGGCGAATTCCATCAGGACCCCGACGGCTTGATCTGCACCGGCTGCCCGGCCACCACCAGCACCACCCGGTCGCACAGCTCAGCGACGCGCTGGTTGAGGCTGCCCAGCTCGTCGGCGAACCGCCGGCCGGACGCGGTGGCCGGCACCACGGTCAGCCCGACCTCCGGGCTCACCAGGACCAGCGTGGCACCGAACGCGCCCACCGCGGCCAGCATCGCTTCGACGGGGGCCGCCACGGACTCGCCGGCCCACGCGTCGTTGCGGTCCAGCGCGCCCGTCAGCCAGCCGCCGAGATCGTCGACCAGCGTCGGGATGCCCGGCGACTGCCGCAATTGGCCTGCGACATCGTCGGTTTCGACCGTCGACCAGTGCTCGGGCCGGCGGTCGCGGTGCCGCGCGACTCGGTCCGCCCAGTCCGCGTCGGCCCCCGCTGCCGGCACGGGGGCCAGGTAACGGACCTGCTCGCCGGGCGGCAGCGACGTGGCGATGGCCTCCTCGGCCCAGCGGGACTTGCCGGACCTGATCCCGCCGAGCACCAGGGTGCGCACGAGGATCAGGCGGCTTTCGGGCGCCGCTTAATCGACACTGCTGCCGCGCTCGACCTGGGGCCGCGGCGCCCGCATCCGGCGCAGCTGCGAGGCCCGGCCCGCGGCGTAAATGCCTAGCTTCCAACGGCTTTCGGTGTTGTCGGGGAACTTCGCGTCCACCAGCTTGCTGACCTTGCGACCCAGCAGCACCCCGTCGACGCCCATGACGACCATCAGCACCAGCATCGCCGGGGAGGCGTAGAACTGCAGCTGCGCGACGCCGAACGAGGCGAACAGCAGCAGCATCGTCGCCGGCATGAACAGGCCGAGCAAATTGCGGCGGGAGTCCACCACGTCGCGCACGTAGCGCTTGATGGGCCCCTGATCGCGCGGCAACAGGTATGCCTCGTCGCCGGCCAGCATGCGCTCGCGGCGATCCGTCATGCGCGCGCGGCTGGCGGTCCGCTCGGCCCGGCGCTCCTCGCGGCTGAGTTTGGGGCCGGCCATCGATTTCCGGCGGGCCCGCGCCTCGGCCGCGGTCATGGGTGCCGGTGCGACGTGGCCCTTTCTCGGGTTGCGCCGGGCCTCGCTGCGTTTGGGCGTGGGCCGACCCTTGGGGCCGGTCCGGCGCGGTGCGGCGTCCGCGGAGCCGGCAGCATCGACGTCCGCGGTCACCTCGGCGGACCCTTCGAGGTCGTCGTCCTGGCCCTTCTTGCGGCCCATCAGCTTCACAGTGCCAAGGTTACTTCCCGGGGGGATCACCCGGTGATGGCCCCGGAGCGCGTGGTTATTGGCCATGCGCCAGCGCAACGCTTACACCTACGCTTGACTGTGATGAATGGCTACCTGTGATGGACGACGGCACGATGGCCTCGGATGATGGCCTCGCACCCGGCCGTCTGCGGCTGCCGGCCATGCAGGTTTTGGTCGCCCCGGATTGCTATGGGGACAGCTTGTCCGCGGTGCAGGCCGCCGCCGCCATCGCGACCGGCTGGACGCGATCGCGTCCCGGTGACCGGTTCATCGTCGCCCCGCAGTCGGACGGCGGCCCGGGTTTCATCGAGGTGCTGGCGGGCCGGCTCGGGCAGCGTCGCCGGGTGACGGTGTGCGGGCCGCTGAACACCGCGGTGGAGGCCGACTGGGTGTTCGACCGCCGCTCGAAGACCGCCTATCTGGAGTGTGCGCAGGCGTGTGGCCTCGCCCTGCTCGATGGCCCTCCCACCCCGGAAACCGCGCTGGCGGCCGACAGCAGCGGCGTCGGGCAGCTCATCGCCGAGGCGCTGCGGGCCGGGGCCCGCCGGATCGTGGTCGGGCTGGGCGGCAGCGCCTGCACCGACGGCGGCAAGGGGATGATCGCCCAGCTGGGCGGGCTCAAAGAGGCTCAGCGCGCGATGACCAACGTGGACCTGATCGCGGCCACCGACACCGAATACCCGATGCTGGGCCCGTGGGGGGCGGCCAGGGTGTTCGGGCCGCAGAAAGGCGCGGACACCACCACCGTCGCCGAGCTCGAGGCCCGCCTCGAGGCGTGGGCGATCGAACTGGAAGCGGCGGCGGGGCGGGACGTGAGCTCGGAGCCGGGGGCGGGCGCCGCCGGTGGTCTGGGCGCCGGGCTGCTGGCGCTCGGCGGCCGGTGCGAATTGGGCGCGGAAATCATCGCCGAGCACACCCACCTGGCCGACGATCTCGAGACGGCGGACATGATCGTCACCGGTGAGGGCCGCTTCGACGAGCAGTCCCTGCACGGGAAGGTGGTCGGCTGCCTCGCGGAATCGGCCGGTCCGCTGGGAATTCCGGTGATCGTGCTGGCCGGCCAGGTCGGGCTGGAAAATTCCGCGGTGCGCTCGTCGGGCATCATGTCCGCCCTGTCCATCGCCGATTACGCCGGTTCCGTGCGGTTGGCGCAGGCCGACGCGGCCAACCAGCTCATGGGTTTGGCCTCCGAGGTCGCGGCGCGACTCGGGAATAGCGGTCCCGCAATGTACCGTTGAGGCAGTGGGTCGTCCCCGGTGCGGGTCGCGCCCGACCATGAGCTAAGTAGGAGAAGCAATGACGGTGCAAAACGAGTCGACGACCGCCAAGACGCATGGCGTGATCCTGACCGAAGCCGCCGCTGCCAAGGCGAAGTCCCTGCTGGACCAGGAGGGCCGTGACGACCTGGCGCTGCGCATCGCGGTCCAGCCGGGCGGATGCGCGGGCCTGCGCTACAACCTGTTCTTCGACGACCGGACGCTGGACGGCGATCTGACCGCGGAGTTCGGTGGCGTGACCCTGACGGTGGACCGGATGAGCGCGCCCTACGTCGAAGGCGCGTCCATCGACTTCGTCGACACCATCGAGAAGCAGGGCTTCACCATCGACAACCCCAACGCCACCGGTTCGTGCGCCTGCGGCGATTCGTTCAACTGATCCGCGGGCCGCTCAGTCCGATCGCGGCGACCCGCTTCACCCGGCTTCGCCGCCCTCGCGATCGCCGCTCAGTCCCGATCGCGGCGACCCGCTTCACCCGGCTTCGCCGCGCTCGCGATCGCCGCTAGTAGGAGCCGCCGGTGCGGAGCACATACGCACACACCATGATCTGGCCGCGCTGAAACAGCAGCTGGGCCATGCCCTGGACGTCGCTGCGCGCCGGGCTGCCGTCCGCGGGCGACACCCGCATGGTGAATAGCGCCTGGGCCTGGTATTGCGACAGGTAGACGATCTTGTCGACCGACATGAGCTGCACGTCGGAGAATTGCTTGCGCAGGGCGTCGCTGCTCATCTTGGCCAGCGCCACGTCGGACCGCTTGTCGCGGACCGCGTCGTACATGCCGCACAGCGCGTTGCGAACGATGACGTCGATATTCCGGTGCTCGAGGGCGTCCAGGTAGTCCTGAATCGCCGTCTTGGCCGCCCCCTCGGAGAACGAGGTGCCGGTATTGGCCCCGTTGGTGCGAACCCCGTAGGCGATCGCCAGCGTCGTCGCGGCGACCAGCGCCACGGCCATCAGCACGCCGATGAGCAGCCGCCGCGTGGGCCGGCGCGTCGGGTAGGGGACCGGGGCCGGCTGGCCACCGTAATGGGCCGCGTGGTGGGGCGGCGGGCCGGCGGCCGTAGGCTCGCCGGGGAACTCGAGCGGCCGGGACTCGGCGTGGGGCGTTGGTCCGGTGGCGCCGACGGTGGGGTCCGGCGGGTGCGGACCTGCCATGTGGTTCTCCTACGGTGGTGGTCGGGACCATGAACGCGCCGGGACCCGACGGGCCCGAGGCCGGCGTGCCGGCGACGTCTCATTTCCCTAGGCAGGCTAGCGCACGAGTTTGCCCGGACGGTGAGGCGACGACACCCGATGCGCCTGAGTAAGCTAGATAACCTTACTAACGAGGGATGGAGATTTCGTGACGATCGCGGTGACAGGTTCGATTGCGACCGACAATCTGATGCGGTTCCCCGGCCGCTTTTCCGAGCAGCTGCTGGCCGACCATCTGCAGAAGGTGTCGCTCAGCTTCCTCGTCGACGACCTGGTCATTCACCGCGGCGGCGTGGCGGGCAACATCGCCTTCGCGATCGGCGTGCTCGGTGGCGACGTCGCGCTGGTCGGGGCGGCCGGCGACGACTTCGCCGATTACCGCGAATGGCTCGTGGCGCACAACGTCAACTGCGACAACGTCCTGATCTCCGAGACCGCGCACACCGCGCGCTTCACCTGCACCACCGACGTCGACATGGCCCAGATCGCGTCGTTCTACCCCGGCGCCATGTCGGAGGCCCGCAACATCAAGCTCGCCGACGTGGTGGCGTCGGTGGGTAAGCCGGACCTGGTCATCATCGGGGCCAACGACCCCGACGCGATGGTGGTGCACACCGAGGAGTGCCGCAAGCTCGGCCTGCCGTTTGCCGCCGACCCCTCCCAGCAGCTGCCCCGCCTGTCCGGGGACGACATCGACAAGCTGGTCGACGGCGCGGCCTACCTGTTCACCAACGACTACGAGTGGGAATTGCTGCTGTCCAAGACCGGCTGGTCGGAGGCCGACGTGCAGGGCAAGGTCGGGCTGCGGGTGACGACGCTCGGCGCCAAGGGCGTGGACATCGTGGAGCGCGACGGCACGACCACGCACGTCGGCGTGGTGCCGGAGACCAGTCAGACCGACCCCACCGGCGTCGGCGACGCGTTCCGGGCCGGTTTCCTGACCGGGCGCAGCGCGGGGCTGAGCCTCGAGCGCTCGGCGCAGCTGGGCTCGCTGGTGGCCGTGCTGGTGCTGGAGTCCACCGGGACCCAGGAATGGGTGTGGGACCACGAGGTGGCGAAGTCCCGGCTGGCCGGCGCCTACGGCGAGGACGCGGCCGCCGAGATCGCCGCGGTGCTCGCCTAATTCCTCTGGCTGTGTTCGCCGGCTCCTGCCGCTATAACTCGACCGGGTAGACCGGCTCGCTGATCTGCGGCACCACGCTGTGCTCGACGAAGATCGCGTGCCACAGCATGAAGATGAGCACCGTCCACAGCCGGCGGCTGTGATCGCTTGCGCCGCTTCGGTGCTCGTCGAGCATCCGGCGCACCGCGCCCCGGTCGACCAGGTGATCGGCCTGGGACGAGTCCACCAACGCGTAGGCCCAGTCCAGCAGTTCGCCCGCGCGCAGCCAGTGCCGGATCGGCACCGGGAAGCCGAGCTTGGGCCGGTGCAGCACGTGCGCGGGAACGATCGGCTCCAGCGCGCGCCGCAGCGCGTACTTGGTGGTGGTGCGCGTGATCTTGGCCTCGACCGGCAGCCGCGAGGCCACGGCGAACACCTCGGGATCCAGGAACGGGACCCGCAGCTCCAGCGAGTTGGCCATCGTCATCTTGTCGGCCTTGACCAGGATGTCGCCGCGCAGCCAGGTGAACAGGTCCACGTGCTGCATGCGGGCCACCGGGTCCCAGCCGGCCGACTCGGCGTACACCGGGGCGGTCACGTCGGTGTGGGTCCATTCGTCGCGGAACCCGGGCAGCACGTCGCGCAACTGCGCGTCGGAGAAGCTGCGGGCGTTGCCGTAGTAGCGCTCCTCGAGGGTCAGCGATCCGCGGTGCAGCAGGCTCTTGCCCCGCATGCCCTCCGGCAGCGGCTTGGACACCTTGCCCATCGACCGGCGCAGCGGCCGCGGGAGGTAATCAAAGGGCTTCAGCGACAACGGCTCCCGGTAAATGGTGTAGCCGCCGAACAGTTCGTCGGCGCCCTCGCCGGACAGCACCACCTTGACGTGCTTGCGGGCCTCGCGGGCGACGAAGAACAGCGGCACCAGCGCGGGATCGGCGACCGGCTCGTCGAGGTACCAGACGATCTCGGGCAGGGCGGCGACGAATTCGTCCGGGCTGACCACCTTGGCGATGTGGCGGGCTCCGATCGCCTCGGCCGAGGCCACCGCGACGTCGATCTCGGAGAATCCCTCGCGCTCGAAGCCGGTGGTGAACGTGATCAGCCTGGGGTTGTGCCGGATGGCCAGCGCCGCGATCGCGGTGGAGTCGATGCCGCCGGACAGGAACGCCCCGACGGTCACGTCGGCGCGCATGTGCTTGGCCACCGAGTCCTCCAGCACCGCGGTGATCTCGTCATAGCGGGCCTGCTCGGTGTCGCCGGTGATCGGCGCGGCGGCGAAGCGCGGCACGAAGTAGCGGCTGATCTGCGGCGCCGTCCCGGGCCGGATGCGGGCATAGCAGCCCGACTCCAGCCGGCGCACGCCGCGGTGCAGGGTTTCGGGCTCCGGCACGTACTGCAGGACCGTGTAGTGCTGCACCGCGCGCTCATCGATGCCGGTGTCGAATCCGACCAAGTCGGCCAGGTCCATCAGGCATTTCTTCTCGCTGGCCAGCGCGGTGCCGCCGGTGCCGGTGGCCATGAAGAGCGGCTTGATGCCGAACGGGTCGCGGGCGCAGAACAATTCGCGGGTGGCGGTGTCCCAGAGCGCGAACGCGAACATGCCCCGCAGCCGGGTCAACACCTCGGTGCCCCAGTGGTGGTAGCCGGCGACGATGGCCTCGCCGTCGCCGTCGGTGGCGAACGCGGCGCCGTGCTCGGTGGCCAGCTCGTCGCGCAGCTCGAGGTAGTTGTAGATCTCGCCGTTGAACACCAGCACGTAGCGGTCGGGCGCCTCCGGCGGCCCCCACCGCAGCGGTTGATGCGAATGCGCGATGTCGATGATGGACAGCCGGTTGAAGCCGAACACGACCGACCCGTCGGCGCCGGGGTCGGCCCAGGTGCCCGACTCGTCCGGCCCGCGGTGACGCATCAGGTGCGACGCGCGGGAGATGGCGCCGTCGGCTCTGGCCGCGGCGTCTACCGCACCTGCGGCGCCCGGGCCGCCGGGATCGGCCGGGGCCGCGACGAACGCCAGCAGACCACACACGGCGCCCCAGTATGCCGCACTTGATGGCCGCCTGTGGCGGCGCACACCCCTGACCGGTCGGGGTTTCGTCGCCGGGGTAACCGGCGTGGTCTACGCTGCGTAGTATTCGATATCCGAGCATGGAGGCGCCAACGTGACACCTCGCGAGCAGGTCCGTTCGCAACGCTTGTCGCAGGCCAGGTTCCAGCGCCGCTCCGGGGGAGCCCACCGGGGTCTGTCCCGTCGTCTGCGGCCGCTGGCGCTGGCCGTGACGCTGGGCGTGCTGGCGGTCACCCTGAGCGGATGCAGCTGGTCGGAGGCGATCGGGATGGGCTGGCCGGAAGGCATCACCCCGGAGGCCCATCTCAACCGGGAGCTGTGGGTCGGAGCGGTGATCGCCTCCCTGGTCGTCGGGGTGATCGTGTGGGGGCTCATCTTCTGGTCGTCCGCGTTTCACCGCAAGAAGGCCACCGACACCGAGCTGCCCCGGCAGTTCGGCTACAACATGCCCCTTGAGCTGGTGCTCACCGTGACGCCGTTCCTCATCATCTCGGTGCTGTTCTACTTCACCGTGGTGGTCCAGGAGAAGATGCTGCACCTGGCCAAGGACCCCGAGGTCGTGATCGACGTCACCTCCTTCCAGTGGAACTGGAAGTTCGGTTATCAGAGCGTCAACTTCAAGGACGGCACGCTGACCTACGACGGCGCCGATCCCGCGCGCAAGGCCGCGATGGTCTCCAAGCCGGAAGGCAAGGACGCCCACGGCGAGGAGCGCGTCGGGGCGGTGCGGGGGCTCAACCCCCAGGACCGGACCTACATGAACTACGACAAGGTCGAGACCCTGGGAACGGCCACCGAGATTCCGGTGCTGGTGCTGCCGGCCGGCAAGCGCATCGAGTTCCAGTTGGCGTCCGCCGACGTCGTGCACACCTTCTGGGTGCCGGAATTCCTGTTCAAGCGCGACGTGATGCCCAACCCCAAGGCCAACAACTCCGTCAACGTGTTCCAGGTCGACGAGATCACCAAGACCGGCGCGTTCGTCGGGCACTGCGCCGAGTTCTGCGGCACCTACCACTCGATGATGAACTTCGAGGTTCGGGTGGTGGCGCCCAACGACTTCAAGGCCTACCTGCAGCAGCGGATAGCGGGGAAGTCCAACGCCGAGGCGCTGCAAGCAATCGCGCAGTCGCCGCTGGCGGTGACCACCCACCCGTTCGATACCCGCCGCGGCGAATCGACCACAAGCCAGTAGGTGAGGACGCTACATGCACATCGAAGCGAGGCTGTTCGAATTCATCGCCGTCTTCTTCCTGGCGGCGGCGGTGCTCTACGGGGTGCTGACGGCGCTGTACGCCACCGGCGGTGAGGAGTGGGCGGGTACCACCGCCCTGGCGCTGACCGGTGGCCTGGCGTCGATCACGGCGACCTTCTTCCGGTTCGTCGCGCGCCGGCTGGACACCCGGCCCGAGGACTACGAGGGCGCCGAGATCAGCGACGGCGCAGGGGAATTGGGGTTCTACGCCCCGCACAGCTGGTGGCCGATCCTGATCGCGCTGGCGGGCGCCGTCGCCGCGACCGGTATCGCGCTGTGGCTGCCGTGGCTGATCGTTGCCGGGGTGGTGTTCGTCCTCGCGTCGTCGGCGGGATTGGTCTTCGAGTACTACATGGGACCCGAGAAACACTGATTTGCGACTCAAAGGTCACAATCAGGGCATCAGTTGATCAGTGGCCCGTTTGCCAAGACATCCCGCTCTATTCGGTTCGGTAGGGTTTGCCCAGGCATATGAGAAACTCCCAAGCGCGCGCGCAACGAGGCATTCGCGGAGCCCCGCGCGCTGGTGAAGCAGTTGAACAGGGCAGGCAATTATGAGCGGGCCGAATCCCCCGGGAACCGAACCCGGCGAACCGGACTCCGGCGACGATGTGGGACACGAGACGGCCGAATCCCACGACGGACCCGTCGACGACAGCGCGGAGATCGCGGCGGCGGATCAGACCGGCCAGACGGACGCCTACTCGCGGGCCTATTCGGCCCCCGAGTCCGAGCATTTCCTCAGCGGCCCCTACCTGCCGGCCGACCTGAGGCTCTACGACTACGACAGCTACGACGAGTCCGCCGACCCGGACGACGAGCACCGCGCCCCGCGCTGGCCGTGGGTGGTGGGCATCGCCGCCATCGTGGCCGCGATCGCGTTGGTGGTTTCGGTGTCGCTGCTCGTCACGCGCGCCGACACCAACAAGCTGGCCAACCCCGCCACCACGACCACCCCCTCGGCGCCGCCCCCGCAGGACGAGATCACGACCACCAAAC
>LQPB01000044.1 GCA_002102225.1 Mycobacterium interjectum | reverse complement strand
CATCAATGGCAAACAGGTGGTCCCATGCTCATGGCAAAACCAGCTCTGAAGTGGTCCCATTCACCTGGCAGCCGACATGAATTCGCTGGCGGCGCGCGAACGTTCAATACGCAGATCAGGACGCATCGCCCTCAACGTTTCGACAATTTTCCGCTCCAGCACATCACCCGAAAGCACCTGTGCAGCTTTATTTTTGGGAATCCCCAGCCTGTCGAATAGCGCAGTTCCGAGCTCAACGGATAGGTGATCACCCGCATCCGAGGTGTTCGGCTTGTCCGTGGCCCTACCGTCGCCATCGGTGCGGTATCCACAAAGTTCGAGTGTGAATGGGGCTGGCACCCTTGAACAATGCCAGCAACTTCGACGTTCGGCCGCGAGCGACACGGCCTCGGACGGTCCACGAATCATGGACAACGCACCTCGCCGACGTACGGCCGGATTGTGTCGCTAAAAATTGCCCTAAATCCGGCCGCTCGGAACCGGCTGGAAGCACCGCGCTCGTCGGGCAACCGCCTCCTCGAGGCGCCGCATTTCTGTTAGTGGGTGTCCCGCCGGAGTGGCAGAACGACCTGACTGGTGAATCGCTCGCGCTTGGCCTTCACAAGCGGCGTCTGCCTGTGTCGGCAGCACCGCCAACCCGAAGACGCGGCACAGCGTCACCTAGCGCGCGCACCGTTCGGCTGGCGGCTTTCGCTAGGATCCAGCGGCTCTGAGGAATAGGAAAAGTTACGCACTAGTGAGAAGAAAGAGGTTTCAGTCCTCACCGGTCTTCGTCGCCCTCATAAAATGTAGCCATTTATGGTTATCGGGAAATATGAATCCATCACCACCAAATCCGAGTTCACCTGCATCCGCAAGAGCTTGCCGCAGATCAGACGGGGACATGATAACCATAAATGCTTCACGCGCGGGTCGGCTTAGACGACGACGCAGACCAGCATCCCTAGTCAGGAATACGTGACAGCCAGTCTCGACAGCCTCGAGAACCAGGGACGCATCCCAATCGTCTCCCCTGCTTCCCCGCGGCAGAGTATCGAATGGCTGCACGTTCTCCAGGACCTCGCGATCCAGCTCGATGCAGGTGAGCGCCGCCAGAAAGTGGTGGAGCTGTCGAAACCGCAACTCCCACTGAGCTTCATCCAGTTCCCGTTGGCAGTCGTCAATCTGGCGCTCTGGAGCCCTTACTCGCATATCACGCACCATCCAAAGCTGAACCAGGGTGTTCAGCGCCACCAGCTCTGCGCGATAACGGGGTTCTGAAATAGGCGGGTCGAAATCATCATCATCCCACATCAGATCACCGAACTCCGCATAATCTATAAGGATGTTGCTATCCCACGCCATGCGCAAAGGACCATATCCGGTCCGGCCGAGAAATACTGCAGGGCAATCCTCGTATAGAAAGCCGCCACCCTCAATAAACTCGTCGTCTGTGGGAGCTAGAGAATACCGGTTAGGCTGCGGGGAGAGTTCGATTCGCTGAACGTCGAATGGGAGCACTAGCGGAACCCCGTCCCCATCAATTCCCAATCCGTTATCACCGCTGGCGCCGGATGGCATCACTTACCTCCTCCCAAGCCACGTCATTAGTCTTCCTGAAGCCACCGCCATCTAGCCAGCTCGCCCCCAACGAGTCCTGGTCCCAGGTGCGCGACGTGCGTGCGACAACCCTATGGGGTCGGCGGGGCTCGAGCTCGGGACCAACAGTTATGAAGTCGTCAGCCGGCGACCGACAGCAAGGGCAATGGGGAACTGCCGTTGTGAGGGACCCATTCGAACCGCCCTACGGCCGAGGCGGCAACACCGAAAGCCACCCGTCCGAAAGCAGTTCCAACAACTGCCCATCCGGGTCCCGGATCATCGCCATGGCCTCGGTCACCGTCGCGGCGACCACCGCTCCGCCGAACTCCTTGACCTTTTCCAACGCGTCGGCGAGATCGGACACTGAAAACGAGATGTGCGTCAGCCCAATCTGATCCATGACGCGTTCCGAGCCGGTGTGAACTCGACGCTGCGAGTAGTCCATGAGTTCGAGCACAAAGCCATCGCGCACCAAGTAGGTCGCATGCACCCCGAGCGGCTCGGGAAGCTGCACCAGCTTGGCGGTGGCCCCATCGGGCGGATCAAGCTCCCACCAGAACTGAAACCCGAGCACGTTCTCGTAGAACCGCCGCGACCGCTCGCGATCGGAGACACACAATCCCACGTGGTTGAACGTCGTCCGGTGACTACTCATCGCGGCCTTTCTCGGCAGAACCCACGAGCGTAATAATGCAAAGATAGTGTAGAAAGCCGAACTCACGTCGCGGTGGAGGACTTCCCTGATGACAACCCGTCCCGACGTCACCGACGACGCCATCGTCGACTTCGACCACCACTCCGACGAGTTCAACCTCAACGAACTGGCCATCAACGCCGACCTGAGACAGAAATGCCCGGTCGCCTGGAACCAGCACTACGACGGCTTCTGGTTCCTCAGCAGCTACGCCGCGGTGAGCCAAGCGGCAAGAGACGGCGAAACCTTCGCCCACAAATACGAGCCCAACGCCGAAGACGGCGTCGACTACCAGGGCGAGATGGGCGTCCCGCGGCCCGAAGGCCAACCGGCGCTGGGCGTCGGCGAGGTCGACGGCCCCTACCACCTGGCGCTGCGGCACGCGCTGGCCCCGTTCCTGTCGCCGGGCGCGGTCCAGAAGCTCAAGCCGTTCATGGAACAAAAAGCCCACG
This sequence comes from Mycobacterium interjectum, assembly GCA_002102225.1. Classification (GTDB taxonomy): domain Bacteria; phylum Actinomycetota; class Actinomycetes; order Mycobacteriales; family Mycobacteriaceae; genus Mycobacterium; species Mycobacterium interjectum_B. The sequence continues at coordinate 128,628 of LQPB01000044.1, read as the reverse complement.
GGTTCCTCGACCAACACATCGCCGACGGACACATGGACCTCGTCCTCGACTACGCCAGCCCGGTCCCGGCCATCCTCACCATGAAGCTGATGGGCCTGCCCCTCGACAACTGGCACCTCTACGCCAACCTCTTCCACTCCGTCATGGCCGTCCCGCAGGACAGCCCGGAGTACCTCGACGCGATCGACAAAGTCCCAGAAATGATGCAAGGCGTCCTCGACTACGCGGCAACCAGACGAGCCAACCCGAAAGACGACCTGACCAGCTTCCTCCTCCAATTCGAATTCGACGGCCAGCGCCTCACCGACGAGCAGCTGCTCAACATCCTCTGGAACCTCATCGGTGGCGGCGTCGACACCACCACCTCGCAGACCGCGCTGACCCTGCTGCACCTGGGCACCCACCCGCAGTTGCGCCAACAACTCATCGACCGCCCCGAGCTCTACCGCACCGCCACCGACGAATTCCTGCGCTACTTCTCCGTCAACCAAACCCTCAGCCGCACGGTCACGAAGGACATCGAACTCAACGGCCAACACCTCCGCAAGAACGACAAAGTCGTCATCAGCTGGCTCTCCGCCAACCACGACGAAAAAGAATTCCAAAACCCCGACGAGATCATCCTCGACCGAACACCCAACCGCCACCTCGCCTTTGGGCTCGGGCCGCACCGCTGCATCGGCTCGCACCTGGCGCGCCTGATGTCCGAGGTGATGGTCAAGGCGGTGCTCGACCGCATCCCCGATTACCGGGTTGACGTCGACAACGTCCACCAATACCTCGGCAACCCGAGCATGACCGGGCTGGGCAAGCTGCCGGTCACCTTCACCCCCGGAGCCAAGCGAGGCTAGATGCCAGACGGCGCTCGCAGACCCGCCAACCCGATCACGCAGATGCTCGGGCCGTTCACCCGCACCGGCGGCTTCTACGCCCGCTCGTGGGGCAACTACCTGGATCGTCAGCCCGACGAGCTACCGGTGGCCCGGCCCACCATCGCGCTTGCGGCGCAGGCGTTCCGCGACGAAATCCTACTGGCCGGCTTTAGCCTGCTGCGCCAGGCCCCCGGCGCGGAAACACTCGACCGCATCAACAGCGAAGTGCTTGCCGCACAAGAGTTTTACGGCGACAAGGGCTGGCTCGACAACCCCGAGGGGTTCTTCGCCCCACCCCCACCCCCGACCGACGTGACGATCAAGCGCGTCAGCAGCATGGGACGCAACTACGAGCGGCTCTACTTCGACAGCGACTACGCACCCTATGAAGGCGAACCCGGGCGAGAACGGTGGCAAAGCTATGCCGGCAACAACCGCGAATATGCCCTGATGTTCCGGCATCGCCGGCCGCGGCCCTGGCTGGTCTGCATCCACGGGGCGGAGATGGGCCGTGCCGCGCTCGACCCGATGCTTTTTCATGCCTGGCATCTCTACCGAACCCTCGACCTCAACGTCGTGCTGCCGGTGCTCCCCCTGCACGGCCCCCGCGCAAGCGGGCCAAAGTTCCCCAGCGAGGACGTGCTTGACGACGTCCACGGCGCTGCTCAGGCGGTCTGGGACGTCAGGCGGCTGCTCACCTGGATCCGCGCGCAGCAACCCGACGCGGCGATCGGGGTCAACGGCATCTCCCTCGGCGGTCTGATCTCGTCGCTGGTCGCCAGCCTCGACGACGGCCTCACGTGCGCGATCCTGGGCGTGCCGGCCGTCGACCTGGTAAACCTGGTCGGCCGCCACGCCGGCCTCAGCGGCCACGCCGCCCTGCGCCGCACGATGAACACAGCCAAGCCCCTCGGCCGCATGATCTCGCCGCTGGCGCTGACCCCGCGCGTGCCGAAAAACGGACGTTTCATCTACGCCGGCCTCGCCGACCGGCTGGTGCACCCGCGCGACCAGGTCACCCGGCTCTGGGAACACTGGGGCAAACCCGAAATCCAGTGGTACCCCGGTGGTCACACCGGATTCTTCCGCTCGCGGCCCGTGCAGCGATTCATCGACGACGCGCTCGTGCAGTGCGGATTCGTCGATCGCCGATGACCGCCTCCTACCTGCGCTGGATAGCGGCGAACGCGGCCAAGCCATTGGTCCATGCCTACCGCCGCACCGGCGCCGACGTACCCTTCGGCGACCCGGTGCCTTCGCATGGGTGCGAAATGGAGGGCTGGTTCTGGCGCCTCACCGATGCCACCTCGGGTCGCGTCGTCGTCGCGCTGTGCAGCGTGAACCGGAATTCAGATGGGGACTGGGCCACCGTCGCGGTCGCACTGCACCCCGGCGGCGTGGTGCGATCTGCGGCACTGGACGGCGCCCACGCCGAATCGTCGACCTTCTCGGTGCACGCCGGGACCGCTCCCGACTGCCGTCTGGCGGCGAGCATCGATCGGCTCCAGATCGACCTTGACGGCATCCACCTCGATTTGCGTTTCGCCGATCCGTTCAACTGGCCCAAGGCCTTCGGCGGCGGCGGCATCTTTTCCTCGGTCCCCTTCCTCAACCAGTATTGGCATCCCTATCGGCTCGGCGGAACGGCAAGCGGCACGGTCGAATTCAACGACGACACCATGTCGTTCGACGGCGCCGCCGTGTACACGGAACGCAACTGGGGCGCGGGCTTCCCCGAGCGCTGGTGGTGGGGTCAGGCACACGATTTCGGCGACGCCGACGTCTCGGTCGCGTTCTCGGGCGGCCTTCTTCAACTCGGCCCGATCCGCCGGGACGTCACCGGAGTCGTCGTGCGGCTCGGTAACGGGGTGATCCGAGCGACGCCTCCGGCGCTGGTGCGATCGCACCTCAGCGACGGGCGCTGGCTCGTGTCGGCACGCACAACGCGCTACCACATCCAGCTGGACGGCGACGGCACCCGCGCGGATCCGCACGTCCTGCCGGTGCCACTGCCCGCGCAGCGGCGCAACATCGACACCGACTTCGAGCACCTTGCCGGTCGACTGCGGTGCACCGTGAGCACGTTGGGCCGGGTGGTGTTCGACGGCACTAGCGAGCTGGCCGGCCTGGAAATCGGCAGCCGGCCGCCATAGATCCCGCTCCTTATGCTTGCGACTTCATGCATAAGCATGCATGCAGAGCCGACATCACGCGTGTAGAGCCGCAATGCTTTAATTTCCACGCTTAGCCAGCCACACCGGATTCGTCAGCGCGACCATCGCGCCGAGCGGGCGCCGCGGCACCTCCCGTATCTCCAACCGCGCGAAACGCGCGGCAGCCGCGTCGACCTCCCAGCGCAGCATCGTGCGCGCCGGGCCGCGCACGATCGCCCGGCCGACGCACCCCTCCGCGGTCACCAATGTGACCGTCGTCCCCGCGGCCCCGGTGATCATCGCGGTCACGGTCACCGGCGTCTCGGGCGACACCCGCAGCGTCTCGCCAAGACCGGCGCCCCGGCCCGCGCAGGACGCGGTGAGTTCGACTGTGACACCGCGTGATCGGGCGATGTACGAACGGCCCCGTCGCAGCCCGTCGACCAACGCGGGCGTCGACAGCTCCCGCGCGTACACCACCGTTTGCGGCGAACCGACCGGCTGCCGATGGGCATGGGAATCGCTGCCGCCGACCGCCGCGACGCGCCGACCCTCGCACAGCAGCCGCTGCCACATGCGCAGCGACACTTCGTCGTCGAGGTTCCACCGGCCGTTCCACACCTCGAGCCCGTCGATGTGCTCAAAACCGAACTCCCACAACGACCCCGGCACCGGCGCGGCCGGATGCGCGGCGATAACGAGCCCGCCGCCCAAACGGACTTCAGACGCGAAGCGCGGGAACACCCCGTCGCGCGGCGCGTAGCGCCAGTCTACCCAGCCATCCGGGGGCAGGCCGACGGCCAGCCAGTGCCCGTGGCGGGTGGTGACCTCCTCGCCGGGAATCACCAGCAACCCACCGGTGCGGCAGGCCGGCCACACCCGGTTCGCGGAGTTGGTGTTGTGGTCGGTGGAGACGATGAAGTCCAGGCCGCTGTCGCGGGCGGCCGAAACCAGCTCGCCCGGGCGGCGCTGGCCGTCGGAGTGCACGGTGTGCAGGTGCAGGTCCCCGCGGTACCAGCCCGCCCCGCGGATAGAAGGGGCCGGGTACGCGACCGCCAAACCGCTGTCCGGGCCGGGCTGCCCGCGCTCCAGGGTGACGCGCGCCTCCCAGGCCATTCCCCAAGGGCTCAGCACCACCGGACCGAGGGCCACCGCCCACAGGCCCGGCTCGATGCGCCCCGCCAGGTAACCCGGGGTGGCGTGGCCGGCGGAGATCACAAAGCCGTCGCGGGCCCCTCCCGACCATCCCCGGAACCCGGCCGCATTACCCAGGTCGTGGCCCGCCGGGCCAAACATGCCCAGATCCAACACGTTTCGGACCGGCCCGCCCACCGCGAACCGGTCATGCGACGTGGTGACCCGGATTCGCTGCACGCCCAGCGGCACCTCGAACGGCAGGTACGCCCACTGGTCGATGCCGAAGCCGAAGCGGCCCGAAAACGACAGGTGAATCGCCTGGGCCTCGCGCTGCTCGGTCGCGATGCTCACAGCCGTCCTCCCCGATCGGTACCAACCCAGCATCCCGCACGCAGGAGTAACCAGCCGTAACGTCGACGCGAACTCCCGCCATCGGGCCCCTGTCATTTGGATGATCAGTCATGATTGACCTATGAGCATCGATGACGAGCCGGTCACGACGCTGGACGACCTCAAAAGCGATTTGGCGGGCCGGCACAAATGGACACCAAGCGGCGGCGCGGCCGTCGACCCCGCGATCGTCGACGCCGACATGGCGGCCCTCGACCGCGACGGCTACGTCATCTGGGAGAACCTGCTCGGCGCCGACGAGTGCCGTCAGATCCGAGACACCGTCGGCCCCATGCTCGCCCATACCGGACGCAACGCCTTTGAGGGGCGGCGCACCCAGCGCATCTACAGCGTGTTGAGCAGGACGCGGGTGTGCGACCGGCTCGTCGATCATCCCCGCGTCCTGGCGGTGCTCGATCGCCTGCTGATGCCCAACTACCTGCTTTCGGCGTTGCAGGCCATCAACATTCAGCCCGGAGAGTCCCCACAGCTGCCCCACCACGACGACGGGTTCTACCCGATCCCGCGGCCGCGGGCTCCCCTGGCCGCCGCCACGATCTGGGCGATCGACGACTTCACCGCCGACAACGGCGCCACGGTGCTAATGCCCGGCAGTCACCGCTGGGGCAGGCGTCCGCCCGGGCCGGACGATCCCGCGCTGCCCGTCGTGATGCCCGCCGGCTCCTGCGTGTTGTTCGTGGGCACCCTGTGGCACGGCGGCGGCGCCAACACGACCGCCGACGCGCGGCTGGCCATCACGGCCCAGTACTGCCAACCGTGGCTGCGACCGATGGAGGCGTACACGCTCTCGATGCCGCGCGACGCCGCCCGCACCGTCTCCGACGACATTCAGCGGATGATCGGCTACAGCATCCACCCGCCGTTCGTCGGCAACGTCGACGGCCTGCATCCGCTGCGCTTGCTAGAGCAGCCGTGAGCGACCTGACGGCGCGGTTCGCCGAGATCGTCGGCGCGCACAACGTACTGACCGGCGACGCCATCCCCGAGGACTATTGGCACGACGAGGTGTTGACGACGGCGCCGCAACGCCCGGCGTACGTCGCCAAACCGGCCACCGCGGAAGAGGCTTCGCAGCTGCTGAAAACCGCCAGCGAAAACAAGGTCCCGGTGACCGCCCGCGGCTCGGGCAGCGGCCTGTCGGGCGCGGCGATCCCGCGCGCGGACGGGCTGGTGATCTCCTTCGAGCGGATGAACGCGGTCCTGGAGGTCGACACCACCAACCAGGTCGCCGTCGTCCAGCCCGGGGTGACGCTGACCGAGCTGGACGCCGCGACCGTGGACGCCGGGCTGAACTACATGGTGCAGCCGGGCGAGCTGTCGTCGAGCGTCGGCGGCAACGTCGGCACCAACGCCGGCGGGATGCGCGCCGTCAAGTACGGCATCGCCCGCCACAACGTGCTCGGGCTGCAGGCGGTGCTGCCGACCGGCGAGATCATCCGCACCGGCGGCAAGATCGCCAAGGTGTCGACGGGCTACGACCTGACCCAGCTGATCGTCGGCTCCGAGGGCACGCTGGCCCTGGCCACCGAGGTGATTGTCAAGCTGCACCCGCGCCTCGAGCACGCCGCGACGGTGCTCGCCCCGTTCGCCGACTTCGACCAGGTGATGGAGGCGGTGCCCCGGGTCCTGGCCAGCGGGCTCGCGCCCTACATCCTCGAGTACATCGACAACATGACGATGGCCGCCCTCGTCCACACCCAGAACCTGGAGCTCGGCGTTCCCGACAGCGTCCGCGACAGCTGCCAGGCGTATCTCGTTGTCGCCCTGGAGAACCGCACCGCCGACCGGCTGGACGAGGACGTCGAGCGGGCCGGTGAGCTGGTGGTCGAGCTGGGCGCCGTCGACGCCTATGTGCTGGAAGGGCTTTCGGCGCGCAAGCTGATCGAGGCGCGCGAGAAGGCGTTCTGGACGGCCAAGGCGATCGGCGCCGACGACATCATCGACACCGTGGTGCCGCGCTCGGCGATGCCGAAGTTCCTGGCCGGCGCCCGGGGTCTGGCGGCCGAGGCCGGCGGCGCCGCGGCGGGCTGCGGGCACGCCGGCGACGGCAACGTGCACCTGGCCATCATCTGCAAGGACCCGCAGAAAAAGAAGAAGTTGATGACCGATATCTTCGCGCTCGCAATGGAATTGGGTGGTGCGATCTCCGGCGAACACGGCCTCGGCCGCGCGAAAACCCCGTACTTCCTCCAGCTCGAAGACCCGGTCAAGGTCGACCTGATGCGCCGCATCAAGCAGAGCTTCGACCCGGCGGGGATCCTCAATCCGGACGTGCTGTTCGGCGAACCTAAGTAGCCGACGCGTATTCCAGCACCGGCTCCGACGAGTCGACGTGACCGTTGCTGATGATCCGGAGCCGGTTCGGGCGCACCTCGTAGCGAACCCCGTTGTCGGGATTGGTGACATCGAATCCGCCCGAGGAGCGCACCGCGTCGGTCAGCTCGATGTGGGCGCCGTCCCGGATCCGCTCGCCGCGGTAATAGAAACTGCCCGGCGCGCTTTGGCACACCACCGCGAGCGACTGCGCGGTTCGCACCACCGCCGCGGGCGGGTTGCCCGGCTCGCATCGCGCGGTATGGCCGACGAAGCCCAGGCCGTCGGCGCCCTGGACGGGCTGCGACAGCGACGGCGTCTTCGCCGTCGACGGCGCCGGCGGCGCCCCCGATGCCGTCGACGGTGGTGACCCGCCGCGGTTGCCGAACAGGATCACCATCGCCGCGATGACCGCCGCGACCACCAACAGGATCGCCGCCCCCGCGGCCACGACGACCGGGGCCCGGCGCACAACCGGGTTGGCCGGCCGCCGGGGTTCCGGCGCGGGCGGCGCGTACGGGCTGTAACCGGTGTCGTCCGGGTTGGGGTAGACCGCCGTGAACGGCCGGGTGTGCGACGGCGACGGCGACGGAGGCGGGGCCGCGGGCGCCTGCCCGAACGCCGCCCTGGCCAGTTCCCCAGCGGACGCGAACCGCGCGGCGGGGTCCTTGGCCATGCCCCGGGCGATCACGTCGTCGAACGCCTTGTCGATCCCCCGGCGCATGATGCTCGGCCGCGGCGGCGGCGAGAGCAGGTGCGCGCTGATCAGCTGCGAAAGCTCCGCGCCCTCGAACGGGGCTTGCCCGATCAGGCACTCGTACAGCACGCACGCCAGGGAGTAGACGTCGGTCTGCGGCCCCACCGGGCCGCCGTTGAATCGCTCGGGCGCCATGTACGCGCACGACCCGATCAACGGTCCGCCCGCCGTCACGCTGGGGTCGCCGTGGGCCCGGGCGAGCCCGAAGTCGACCAGGTAGGCGAAGTTGTCGCGCGTGAGCAGCACATTCTCGGGCTTGACGTCGCGGTGCACCAGCCCGTCGGCGTGGGCCGCATCCAGCGCGGCCGCCACCTGCGCGGTGATCGCCGCCGCCTGGTCGGGTTCGAGCGCGCCCCGCTCGCGCAACATGTCCTTCAGGCTGCCACCGTCGACCAGGCGCATGTCGATGAAGAGCACCCCATCGATCTCGCCGAAGTCGTGCACCGGGATGACGTGCGGTTCCTGCAGCCGCGCCGCCAGCTGGGACTCCCGCCGGAAGCGCTGCTGGAAACCCGCGTCGGCGGCCAGCTCGGGGCGCAACAGCTTGAGCGCGACCATCCGGCCCTTGCGCGTGTCGTAGGCCCGGTACACCTCGCCCATTCCGCCCGCGCCGATCAGCGATCGCAGGTCGTAGGGCCCGAACCGGGTGCCCGGGCGCGCGCGGCGGTACGCCGTAAACAATGGAGAATCCTTTCGCTGCGTGGGACGGACGCCTGCACCAGGGTTCCCGCATCGGGCGTGCAGATAACGGCGTGACCAAGCGAACCGCGGGCAAATGCGCCGGCTCACATGCCGAAGTGGGTGCGACGCACCGCCGCTACGGCCTCGGGCAGCCCGCTCACCTCGACCCGCGCGGCGGCCTGGCGCCCGAACAGGTATAACAGCAGCTCACCAGGCGGGCCGCTCAAAAGCGCCGCCGGTGAACCCGCCCGGGCCGTCGCCCGCTCGCGCGTCTCGGCCCACTCGACCTCGAGCCCGCAACCCTGCAGCCGCCGGCTCAGGAAGCGCCCGGCGCGGCGCACGTTTCGCCACAAGCCGGCATCCAGGACGGGCGTCAGGTTGCGCGGCCCGAGCCCGTTGGCCCTGCGCACGTCCTCCTGATGGACGAAGCACTCGTTGAGGTTCGCCATGTCACGCACCCATCCGATCCGGAAGAACCCGACGGGGGGGCCGGACCGGATTCGCGCGACCAGCGCCGCAAAGTCCGAACGCCCGGCCAACTGGGCCCTGCGCCGTTCGGCGAACCGCTCGAAGGGCCCCGGCAGCACCAGGCACGGCCCACCGAGGAGGTCATGTTCGCGCTGCACGAGGTGCGCCGCGAGATCGTGCGCGGTCCAGCCGTCGAGCAGCGTGGGGACGGACGGGCCGAGCTCGTCGAAAACATGGCAGAGCGCCACGCGCTCCTGTGCATCCAATCGAGCCTCGGCCATGGGTGAAGGCTATCCGCTCACCGAACTGGATCGCCGAGAAACCTTGAGCGCGGTTGCCCGGCATTGGAACATGAAACCGGGGTGCCTGACATGATGCGTCGCCGGCTCCGGACATCGGCTCCGTCCCAAGCGCGGACGGAGGACCCAATTCGTCGCAAATCCACCTAAGGAGGCATTGATGTCTTTCGTGACCACACAGCCCGAGGCGTTGACCTATGCGGCGGGCAAGTTGCAAACGCTTGGCTCGGCGATCGCCGCCGAGAGCGCGGCCGCGGCAACACCGACCACCGGCGTGGTTCCCGCCGCCGCCGACGAGGTATCGGCTTTGCAGGCAACGATTTTCGCGGCCTACGGCAGTCTGTACCAGTCGGTCAACGAGCGGGCCACGGCGATTCACGAGCTGTTCGTGAACACCTTGGGGGCCAGCTCCGGTGCGTACACGACCACCGAGTCCCTCAACTCGGTGGCCACCGCTTCGCCCTTCTCACAACAGATCTCGGGCCTCTTCGGCGCCGCCGCTAACGCGGCGCAAGCCGAGCCGCCACCCGGCAGCGCCCTCGCCAACATCGTCGACATCGGGTTCGGCAACTGGGGCTCCGCCACATCGGACCTGCTCGGCATGACCGGCGGGGGCATCCTTCCCGCCGCCAACGAGACCGGCGAAATCGCCGCCGTCGCACCGGCCGGCGCCGACGGAACAGTCCTGACGGGCGCACCGGCGCCGACGGCCCCGGTTGGCCTGGGCGCCCTTCCCGCAGCGCCCGGCCTGGGCCAAGCGCTGCCACCCAGCTGGACCGTGGACACGGGGCCGGCGACCCCCGGCGCGGTGACGACCGCGGGCTGGACCGCCCCCGCGCCCCAAAGCGCGCCCGCGACAACCGTTCCGGCCGCCGTCCCCGCGGTGGCGACGGCCGGGAAGGCCGCCGGATTGGGCGTGCCGCGCTACGGCGTCAAACCCACCGTGATGGCCCGCCCGACGGGCGTCTAGGAAGGGATGAGCAATGGATTTTGGAGCGTTACCCCCAGAGATCAACTCCGCACGCATGTACGCCGGCCCGGGCACGGCGCCGATGATGGCCGCCGCGGCGGCCTGGAATAGCCTGGCGGCCGAATTGGCTTCCACGGCAGCAGGATACGAGTCGGTCATCACCGAGCTCATCGGCGAGTGGCAGGGGCCTGCGTCGGCGTCGATGCTCGCGGCGGTCCAGCCGTACGTCGCGTGGCTGAACGTCACCGCCGGGCACGCCCAGCGCGCGGCGTCGCAGGCCACGGCATCCGCGGCAGCCTTCGAGACGGCGTTCGCCGCGACGGTGCCGCCGCCGGTGATCGCCGCCAACAGAGCCCAGTTGGCGGCGCTCGTCGCAACCAACTTCCTGGGCGTCAACACGCCGGCGATCATGGCGACCGAGGCCCACTACGCGGAGATGTGGGCCCAGGACGCCGCGGCGATGTACGGCTACGCCGCGGCGTCGGCGATCGCCGGCATCTTGAATCCGTTGACACCCCCGGCGCCGACGGCCAGCCCGGCCGCCGAGGCCGGGCTGATCCAGGCCATCTCCAGCTTGCCCAATGCCGTTGCCGCACTGGCCTCCCCGGCCGCAGCGGTACCGGCCCAGGCGACGCCCATCCTCGGCTACCCGATCGTGGCCAACAGCATCAACGGGCTGGTGAACAGCATCTCTTGGTGGGTGATGAACACCATCCCGAACTCGGTGTTGCTCGGCCGCACCATCAACGCGGCCCCCGCGACCGCACTCGCCACCACCAGCGCGCCCGCGATAGCGGTAACACCGGCCGCCACCACCGGCTTCGGTGGGACGCCGGTGCTGGCGGGTTTGGGTCAGGCGTCCACGGTCGGGGGCCTGTCGGTGCCGGCCAGCTGGTCCGCCGCCGCGCCGGCGGCGAGCCCCACCGCCTCGGCCGGCTCGGGCTGGGCCGTCACCCCGGAGGAAGCCACCCCGATGACGGCGGTGCCGGCCGGGATGCCGATGGCCATGGCCGGGACATCCCAAGGCTTCGGCGGCCCGCGCTACGGGTTCAAACCCATCGTGATGCCCAAAACCGTCCTCGCCTAACGCGGGTCACGGGGGCGTCGCTCTGAGTTGGATCGGGTTGGTTTCGGTGTATCCCGCCGGTCGACCGCAGGCCGCCTGCGTGTAGACCTGCTGATCCGTGCCCGCAAGGCTATTCGGATCCCACATGATGTGGGCGTTCGCCGCGTAGGGAACCCGCACGCCGTCCGCGCACCGCACGTTGTCGAACATGTCGAGCACCCATTGGCCGTCGACCAATTGCGCCCGGCTGATTCCATTCCCGGCCTTGATGTCGATGCATCCCTCGCCGCACGGATTGACGTTCCAATCGGTCACATAATTGTGGCCGGCCTTGGTCTCCGTGAAGACGTAATGGCCCATCATCTCCGGGGCGCCTGACGCGGGCGGCGCCACTGGGCCGACAGCCACGATGGCGACCAGGACCGCGACCGGGGCAATCGCGTGCGTGAGGTCCATGTACCGGTTTTACTCCCTTTTCCACCTCGTAAGGTGGCCGTATGCAAAAGGCTCGGCTCATTCACCACCTGCGGCAGATCGCGTCGCTGGTGGTCACGGCGGTCACCGCCGCGTCCACCCTGAACGCCTACCGACCGCTGGCCCGCACCGGCTACCCGTCGCTGTTCTCGTGGATGTTCGGCCTGGTGGTCACCGAATTGCCGCTGCAGACGATGGCCAGCCAGCTCGGCGGGCTGGCGCTGACGTCCCGGCGCCTGAACCGGCCGGTGCGGATCCTCGCCTGGATCACGGCGGCCATCTCGGCGCTGGGCCTGCTGAACTTCAGCCGCGCCGGTCACCAGGCCAACGTGCCGCTCACCAAGGCGCTCGACGACGCCCTGGGGCCCTCCAGGCGCACCGACTCCGAGGGCCTGTGGCGGCGGCCCACCGGCGCCGGGAGCGCCAAGGCGCCCGGCCTGCTGCGCATGATGCGGATCTACCGCGACTACGCCCACGACTCCGACATCAGCTACGGCGAATTCGGCGGCGCCAACCACCTGGACATCTGGCGACGCCCCGACCTCGATCCACATGGCAAGGCGCCGGTGCTCTTCCAGATCCCCGGCGGCGCCTGGACGACGGGAAACAAACGCGGACAAGCGCATCCGCTGATGAGCCACCTCGCGGAGCTCGGCTGGATCTGCGTCGCGATCAACTACCGGCACAGCCCACGCAACACCTGGCCCGCCCACATCGTCGACGTCAAGCGGGCCCTGGCCTGGGTCAAACAACACATCGCCGACTACGGCGGCGACCCGAACTTCGTCGCGATCACCGGCGGTTCGGCCGGGGGCCACCTCTCGGCGCTGGCGGCGCTGACACCCAACGACCCGCAGTTTCAGCCGGGTTTCGAGGACGCCGACACGAGAGTGCAGGCGGCCGTGCCGTTTTACGGCATCTACGACTTCACCCGGCTCGACGACTCGCTGCACGCGATGATGCCCGGGCTGTTGATCAAATCGATCATCAAGCAACGGCCCTCGACGCACCTGCAGACGTACGTCGCCGCGTCGCCGATCCATCACGTCAACGCCGACGCTCCCCCGTTTTTCGTGCTGCACGGCCAAAACGACTCGCTGGCCTTCGTCGAGCAGGCGCGCGCGTTCACCACGAAGCTGCGCGAAGTGAGCAACCAGCCCGTCGCGTACGCCGAATTACCGTTGACCCAGCACGCTTTCGATATCTTCGGCTCGGCCCGCGCGGCGCACGCCGCCGTCGCCGTGGAGCAGTTCCTGGCCGAGGTGTACACGGCGCAGCTGAAGGCCAACGTGGCCTAACCGAGCACCCGGTCCACCACGCCGGCGATCATGGCCTCGGGGTCCTGCTCAATGCCGACCGCGGTCAGCTCGCCGCCGATGGCCAGCGAGGCGACGCCGTGCACAAGCGCCCACAGCGGCGCGGCGACCGCGCGCGGGTCCTGATCGTCGACGAGCCCCGCGATCGCGTCGAGCAGGTCGCCGAACGCCCGGTCCGCGGCGTCCGCCAGGGCCGGATGGTCGGCCTTCGAGATTTCCGATCCGAACATCACCCGGTAGTGGTCGGGATGCGCGACCGCCCAGCGCACGTACGCGCGGCCGAGTTCGACCACCCGCGCCGTCGGGTCGGACGCGCCGTCCGCGGCCGCGACCAGTGCGGCGTGCAGGTCGGCGAAGCCCTGTTCGGCGACGGTGGCCAGCAGCTCGGCCTTGTCGGCGAAGTGCCGGTACGGGGCCGCCGCGCTGACGCCGGCCCGGCGCGCCGCCTCGGTCAGCGTGAACCCCTTGGGCCCCTTCTCGGCCACCAGCGACAGCGCCGCGCTGGTCAGCGCCCGTTTCAGGTCGCCGTGATGGTAGCTGTCCCGGCTCGCCGCAGAAACCTTCCGTGCCATGTTGACGACATTAACATTCCGTATTATGTTAATGCTATTCACATCCCACCACATCTCACCAAGGGACCGGACTCATGACCATCACCACTACCCCCCGCTCCGGCGACATCGATCGGCAGAAGACGGCCGCGCGCCTCGGCCAGGCGCTGGCGCAGGGCTACCTGGCGCTGCCCGAGTACGACCAGCGCGTGCAAGAGGCGTTCCAAGCGCAGACCACCGGCGAGCTCAAGGAGCTCGTCGCCGACCTGCCGCTCGAACGCATCCGCCGGGCCGACCCGCGCCGCCGCGAAGCCCGCAAGGCCGCGGCCCGCATGGGCGTGCGCATCCACGTCGCCGCCTTCCTCGCCGTGAATGCCGTCGTTCTCACCACCTGGGCGGCCACCGGCGTAACGTACTTCTGGCCGATCTGGCCCATCCTCGGTACGGCGGTCGGCCTCGTCAGCCACGCCCTCGCCGTCCGCCCGCTCACGAAAACGGGGTTCTAGCAATGTCTCTCGCAGTGATCACCGGAGCGAGCTCCGGGCTGGGCGCCATCTTCGCCGACCAACTCGCCGAACGCGGTCACAGCCTGGTGCTCGCCGGGCGTGACGAAAACCGGCTCAAGGCGGTGGCGCACCGAATCAGCCAGAACGCCGAAGTCGTCGTCGGCGACCTCGGCACCGACGAAGGCATCGACGACCTCATCGCCCACCTCGCCGACCGGGACGTCGACGTGCTGGTCAACAACGCCGGGTTCGGCACCTACGGCCCATTCGCGGAGGTCGACGCGCGGCGCGAGCATGAGCTCGTCGCCGTCAACGTCGACGCGCTGGTGCGGCTGACCCACGCCGTGCTTCCGGGCATGCTGGCGCGCGGGCGCGGCGGCATCCTGAATGTGGCCTCCACCATCGCCTTTCAGCCCGGGCCCTACCAGGCAACCTATGGCGCCTCGAAGGCGTTCGTGCTGTCGCTGAGCCAGGCGTTGTGGGCCGAAACGCGGGGCACCGGGGTCACCGTGACGGCGCTGTGCCCCGGGCCCACCCGCACCGGGTTCGTCGACGCCCTGGGAGAAGACGTCACGCACACCGCGATCTATCGGCGCCTCGCCGCGCCCGAACCCGTCGTCGCCGCCGGGCTCAAAGCCCTCGACCGCGGCAAAGCCGTCGTCGTATCCGGGTGGCGGAATCGGTTCATGTCCACGTTCGCTCGCCTGGGGCCCGGTTGGCTGTCGGCGCGTGTCGCGGGGCGAATGCTGCGGCCCGCCAACGCCTAGCCAAGGATCGGGAAACGGCGCCTGCGCGCCAGCCCGTCGAGGGCCTTCTGCATCAGGCCGCGCACCAGCGCGTCGACGTGTTCGACGTCGGGGACCGCGCCGAATTCGTCGGCGATGTGGATCGGCCTCAGCACCTCGGTGACGATCTTGGTGGGCAGCGGCACGTTGACCGGCGCCAGCACGCTCAGGCCGAAGGGCCACCCGAAAGTGATTGGCAGGATGTCTGTTCGGAAGAACTTGCGCTCGAACTTGGTGAGCCGAAGCAGGCGCGACAGCCACGCGCCCCGACTCAGGTACAGCTGGCCTTCCTGCCCGCCGATGGAGACAGCCGGGACGATGGGCACCCCCGCCTCGACGGCCGTGGTCACGTATCCGGTGCGCCCGCCGAAGTCGATGACGTTCTCCCGCATGCTCGGCCGGTACACGTCGAAGTCCCCGCCCGGGAAGACCAACACGACGGCGCCGGACGCCAAGGCCTTCGCGGCGTTGTCGCGCGTCGCGCGGATCACCCCGGTGCGGTTGAGGAATTCGCCGGCAGGCCCGGCGAAGATCGTGTCGAACCCCAGCGCAAACAGCGGGCGCTCATAGCCGTAGGTGTCGTAATAGTCGACCGCGAACACCGACAGGTCGAACGACGTGAAACCGCCGGAATGGTTCGACACCACCAGCGACGCGCCGGGCGGGAGGTTGTCCAGCCCGCGGACTTCGGAACGGAAATAGCGCTTGACGATGGGCCGACTCAGCGCGACGACGTGCTCGGTCAGGCCGCGATCCCATTTGTCGATGTCGCTCATTCCCCGATTTTCGGCCGCCGATACAGCGGTCAATAGGGCATTTGGTCAATCACGACTTGGGACGAACGCCGGCCGCGCGATACACGAACACCGGCTCCACCCGAAACCGCAGCGTCGTCGTCGGCAGCTTTGCCAAGACGTCGTCGGGGACCTTCTTTTTGTAGTTCAGCTTCATCGAGCCGGAAAAGGCGGAATCGACTCCGTGCAAGTCGATTTCGATCTGCAGGCCCTTATCGGTGATGGTCGCCCGCGCCGGACCGTGGTCGGTGTCCCACGGGCAATCGATGGAGCGCAGCTTGGCGTCACCGCGCGCGGGAAAGGTGGCGACGACCCGCGCCGTGCTGAAGCCGAAACCGCCGCTGTAGCGCGAAACGCCCGACGCCGAATGGACGCCGGGCACGTGGCCGCTGAAGTGCCGGACCACGCCGACCTTGCCGGCGGTGAAGATCACCCCCTCGGCCTCGAGTTCTTCGCGCAACTCTGGGGGCAGCTTCCCGATCTCGGACCAATTGCGAAGAAAGCCAAACACACCCAGACCGTAGCCTGACGCGCCGCCCGCGCGCAGCCTTTACTGCACCGTCACGTTCGCGGTGTAGATGCACGCCGGTTGCGGGTTCTTGCCCACGATGCTCGCGTACGCGGTGGTGATCGTCGTCTTCCCCGGTTTCAGCGCCGTGAACGTCCACACCTGCGTGCCGGGCGCCCCCAGCGCGTCGGAGGTGGGATGCACGAACTCGTGGCTGGTTTGTTTGACGACCGTCGAATCGCCGATCTTCGTGTCGATCGCCCACCGGTACGGCGTGGAGTAGTTGGAGCCCAGCTTCACCGTCAGGGTGTTGCCGACCGCCAGCGTGACGTTCTGCGTGATGGCGCCCTGCCTCAGCACGTCGTCCATGGGGACCTCGAGGGTCTCGCTGGTCGGGGGGTTCCTGGACCCGAAATGGCAGCCCGCCAAGGTCGCCGAAAGGAGCATCGCGACGGTCACCAAAAGCCTGATCTTCACGACAGTCATCGCCCCCATTATGGCTTGCGGCCTGGAAGGGGGTCGCGACGAGCCCGAATGTCAGCAACCACGCCCTGGCGGGCGAGGCAAGTAGGCCCGGATGGCGTCGCGGTACGGCAGCCGGCCCGCGCCGACCTGTTCGCGGAGGTACTGCTCGAAGGTGATCGTGCCCGCGTCGTCCCCGGAGGCGAGCAGGCCGCCGGCACGGACGCCACCAAACACCTTGCCGGGCAGTCGGATCGAAACGATGGGTCGGCGCTTGCCGGCGATCGCCAGGTAGCTGCGGGCCAGGTCGTCGAGCGGACGGGCCTGCGGGCCACCGAAGTCCGGCGCCCGCCCGACCGGCTCGCCGAGCGCCAACTGGGCCAGCCGCTCACCCACGTCGCGCACGTCGACCGGTTGGAACCTCAGCCCCGCCGGAAGCGCCATGATCGGCGGTTTCGCGAGCATGCGTAAAAGGAAGGCGATCAGATCGTGAGACCGGGTGGTGTCTACGATCCGCAGATGACGATCTTGGCGGCGCGACTGCTCCTGGCGGGAATGTTCGCGGTCGCCGCGCTGACGAAGCTGGCGGATCGTGGCGGCGCGCGTCGGGCGGTGACGGCATTCGGAGTGCCAAGGGCGGCTGCGGCATTCGCGGGACCGGCGCTGATCGTGAGCGAATTCGGGATCGCGGCGCTCCTGGTGGCCGAGCCGCGCACCGGCGCGGGGGCCGCGTTGCTCGCCCTCGCGGGATTCAGCGCCGCCGCGCTGGTCAGCCTCGCCCGCGGCCGCGCGATCGAGTGCCACTGCTTTGGCCGGCTGTCCTCCGCCCCGCTGGGCTGGCCAGCGCTGGCCAGGAACGGATGCTTCGCGTCGCTGGCCGCATCGGTCGCCCTGAACGGTCGTTTCGGTTGGGCGCCAACGGCTTTCGCGGCGGCCATGCTGGTGCTGTGGCTCGGGCCCGGCGCGCGCCGGCGCTGGAGGTCACGCGACGCCGCCGCGGCGGGCCTGGCGCTGCCGGACCGGGCCGGCCGCGTCTGGACCCTCGACGAGCTACAGGAAGGCCGCCGGCCGCTCGTCCTGGTCTTCAGCCAACCCGGCTGCGGCGCGTGTGACGCGCTGCTGCCCAAGGTGGCCCGCTGGCAGGCCGAGCTGGGCGGGCGCGTCACCGTCGCGCTGATCAACGGCGGCCCCGCCGGCCACCGCGTGCCGCTGGAGCTCGTCGACGAGTCGCGGGCCTCGTTTGCGGCCTACGGCATCACCGCCACCCCGAGCGCGGTGCTCATCGACGGGGACCGCCGGGTGGAGGCGGCGCGCGGCGCGGGCGCCATCGTCGAGCTCGTCGACCGCGCGGCGCGGACCGGGCTGACCCGGCGCGGCCTGCTGCGGGGAGCGTCGGTGGGCTTGCTTCCCGCCGTCGCGGCCACCGCGGCCGCCTGCGACAAGGGCGGCAAGACCAGCCTGCCGAGCAACATCGACGCCTTCGAGGTCGACGGCGCCTGGTTGTGCAACCAAACCTTCGCGCTGTGCACCACCGCGCCGTGCGTGCCGTCGAAAACCGACCCGGGCATCTCGGTGTGCGACTGCGTCGTCGTCAACGGCTACTCGGTCGGATTCCGCAATTGCAGCGACCGGGCCCAGTCGGGCAACAAGGTCCGCTCGGCGTTCTCCACTGTGAACGTCAACGCGAATTTCGGTGTGCTGACCTGCCCGTCGGGGGTGCCGTGGGCCAACTGCCTCGACGTCGAATGCGAGATCGATCCCACCAATCCCGCCGTGGCCAAGTGCCAGTGCCTGACGGTCACGACCGGCGAGTCGCGGACCTTCGCCGGCGGCTGCGAGACCGCCACGTGCACGTCGACCATCTGGTCGGCCGCCACCCCGGACCTGCCCGCGACGGCTCAATACCGCAAGGGCATGAGTCAGATCGGTCAGCCAGTTAACTTTCCGAGGACCTGCCCCGCGTCGCATCCCTAGCTCGGCGTTTTGCGGCGCACGTTTGCTGAGCGTCGGGTAGCTTCTGTGCATGTTTGGCATCATCCGGCCCTGCCGTCATCGGCTCGGCGGCGAGCTGGCGGCGGCCTGGCGGGCCCAATTGTGCGGGTTGTGCCTGGCGTTGCGCGACGACTACGGCCAGCTCGCGCGGATCGCCACCAATTACGACGGGTTGGTGGTCTCCCTGCTGGTCGAGGCGCAGTCGGTCCAGCAGCCGACCCGCCGCAACGCCGGGCGCTGCCCGCTGCGCGGGATGCGGCGCGCCGACGTGGCTACCGGTGACTGCGTGCGACTGGCCGCGGTGGTGTCGCTGGCGCTGGCCGCGGCGCGGGTACGCGACCACGTCGACGACCGCGACGGCATGGTCGGCGCGACCGGGGTCCGGCCGGCGGCGCGACGCCTCGCCGAGCGCTGGGTGCGTCAGGGCATCGACACCGGCCACACGCTGGGCTTCGACACCGGCGTGCTGGTCGCCGCGATGGACCGCCAGGCCGCGCTCGAAGCGTCCGCAGGCCCGGGCAGCCCCCTGCTGCTGGTGACCGAGCCCACCGAGACCGCGGTCGCCGAGGCCTTCGCCCACACCGCCGTGCTGGCCGGCCGCCCCGACAACGCCGCGCCGCTGCGCGAGGTCGGGCAGCTGTTCGGCCGGGTGGCGCACCTGCTCGACGCGGTCGAGGACTACCGCGACGACGTGGCGCGCGGGAAGTGGAACCCCTTGGCCGCCACCGCAACTCCCGTCGAAGCGGTGCGCACCCTGTGCGACGACGCCGTCCTGGGCATCGAGCTGGCCTTGGCCGACGTCGAGTTCACCGACGGCCGCCTGGCCCACCGGCTGCTGACCGGCGAGGTGCGCCGCGCGGTGAAACGCACGTTCGCGCAGGCCGGTTTCGCCGCGCAAAGCGGAACGCCGCGCGGCCAGCAGGAGCCCATCAACTTCGGCGGCCAACCCGTCGAGGGCCTGGGCGAAGGGGAAACACCCAATCCGGCGCGCAAGAAGGGCGGCACGGACGGCACCGGCTGCTTCTGCTGCTTCGAGGGCTGCGACGGCTGCTGCGATTGCGACGACTGCTGCTGCGACTGCTCGTAGCGGTGGCGCATGCGCTACCGCTTTTGCGAGTCACCTAGCACCCCCTGAGGGTGCTCATGGGACGGCTGCGACTCCAAACCCCGCGCAGCGCAAGCCAAGCGCGTCCGGCAGGATGGGCTGGTGTTTGGCCTCGTCCTGATCGTCGCTGTCGTCTCCACCGTCGTCGTGGGGACGGTCATCGGCCGGCGCTACCGCGTGGGTCCGCCGGTGCTGCTCATCCTGCTCGGCGCCCTGCTGGGTCTGATCCCCAACTTCGGCCACGTGCACGTCGACGGCGAGGTCGTGCTGCTGCTGTTCCTGCCCGCGATCCTGTACTGGGAAGGGCTGAATATCAGCTTCCGCGAGATCCGCGCGAACGCCCGCATCATCGTTTTCCTCAGCGTCGCCCTGGTGATCGCGACCGCCGCCGCCGTGTCGTGGACGGCCCGATCGCTGGGCATGGACCCCCACGCCGCGGGCGTCCTGGGCGCGGTGCTGTCCCCCACCGACGCCGCCGCCGTGGCGGGCCTGGCGAAAAAGCTACCGCGCCGGCAGCTGACCGTGCTGAAGGCCGAAAGCCTCATCAACGATGGCACCGCGCTGGTGCTGTTCGC
This sequence comes from Mycobacterium interjectum, assembly GCA_002102225.1. Classification (GTDB taxonomy): domain Bacteria; phylum Actinomycetota; class Actinomycetes; order Mycobacteriales; family Mycobacteriaceae; genus Mycobacterium; species Mycobacterium interjectum_B. Next base: position 108,433 of record LQPB01000044.1, on the reverse strand, counting down.
GGTCAGCGTGCACGTCGCCGTCGGCGGGGCCTCGATCAGCCCGCTCGAAGTGTCGGCGCGGTTCGTGCTTTCCTACCTCGGCGGCATCGCCGCCGGGCTGCTGGTGGGCGGGGCGGCGACCCTGATTCGCAAGCGACTCGACGCCCCGCAGGAGGAAGGGGCGCTGAGCCTGCTGACGCCGTTCGCGGCGTTCTTGCTCGCCCAGGCATTCGACTGCAGCGGCGTGGTCGCGGTCATGGTGTCGGCCCTGGTGCTCGCCTACGCCGGCCCGCTGGTGATCCGGGCCCGATCCCGCCTCGAGGCCTACGCATTTTGGGACATCGCGACGTTCCTGCTCAACGGCTCGCTGTGGGTGTTCGTCGGGGTGCAGATCCCGGGCGCGGTGCGCGGCATCGCAGGCGTCGACGGCGGGCTTCGCCACGCCACCTACCTCGCCCTGGCGGTTACCGGCGTCGTGATCGCGTCCCGGATCGTGTGGGGCGAAGCCACCACCGCGCTGCTTCGGCTCGTCGACCGCCGCGAGGTGCAACGCAACCGTCGCGTCAGCTGGCGCCAGCGTTTCGTCACCGCGTGGGCGGGATTTCGGGGGGCCGTGTCGCTGGCCGCGGCGGTGGCCGTCCCGGCGACCACGCTGAGCGGCGCGCCGTTCCCGGATCGCAGCCTGCTCATCTTCATCGTGGTCGTGGTCATCCTGGTGACCGTCCTGGTTCAGGGCACCACGCTGCCGGCCGTGGTCCGCTGGGCCAAGATCCCCGACGACGTCACCTACGTCCAGGAGTTGGAGCTGGCTCGATGCCGGGGCAGCCAAGCCGCCCTCGCCGCGCTGCCGACCGTCGCCGACGAGGTCGGCATCAGCGATGAACTGCGGCGACGGCTGGAAAAGGAATACGAAGAAAAGGCCGCGCTCACGCTGGCGACCGAGGGCGGTTCGGCAGACAGCCATCTCATCAATAAGAAGGAGAAGGTGCGACAGGTGCGCCTGGGCGTGCTCGAGCACAAGCGCCGCGAAATCACCGCCATGCGCAACCAGAACCTCATCGACGACATCGTGCTGCGCGAGTTGCAAAACGAGATGGACCTCGAGGAAGTGCAACTCCTCGACGCCGCCGACGACGAATAGGGCGCCCGGTGTTGCAGACGGTCGCCATCCGCGGGTATCGCTCGCTGCGCGAGGTGATCGTGCCGCTGGGCCGGCTGTCGATCGTCACCGGGGCCAACGGCGCGGGCAAGTCGTCGCTCTACCGCGCGCTGCGGCTGCTGGCCGACTGCGGCCGCGGAGAGGTGATCGGCTCGCTGGCCCGGGAGGGCGGGCTGCAGTCGGTGCTGTGGGCGGGCCCCGAGCAGCTCGGCGGCGCCCGTCGCACCGGCAAGGCCCAGGGTACGGTGCGCACCCGGCCCGTTTCGCTCGAAATGGGTTTCGCCGCAGACGATTTCGGCTATCTCGTCGACCTCGGAATACCGCAGATGGCGGGAATCAAATCCGCCTTCGCGCGCGATCCCGAGATCAAGCGGGAGGCGGTGTTCGCCGGCCCGGTGCTGCGTGCCGGCACGACACTGGTGCGCCGCACCCGGGATTTCGCCGAGGTGGGCGCGGAATCGGGCCGGGGCTTCGAGGAGTTGAGCCGGTCCCTGCCGTCGTATCGCAGCGTGCTGGCCGAGTACGCCCATCCGCACGCGCTACCCGAATTGGCCGCCGTGCGTGAGCGATTGCGCGGCTGGCGTTTCTACGACGCCTTTCGCGTCGACCCGGGCGCGCCCGCGCGGCAGCCGCAGGTCGGCACCCGCACCCCGGTGCTCTCCGACGACGGCCACGACCTGGCCGCCGCGATCCAGACCATCATCGAGGCTGGCTTCGACGACCTGGCCCGCACCGTCGCCGACGCCTTCGACGGTGCCACGGTCTCGGTCGCCGAGCATGACGGGGTGTTCGACCTGCAGCTGAAGCAGCGCGGCATGCTGCGCCCGCTGCGGGCGGCCGAATTGTCCGACGGCACACTGCGATTCCTGCTCTGGGCCGCCGCGCTGCTCAGCCCGCAAGCGCCGTCACTGATGGTGCTCAACGAGCCCGAAACCTCCCTGCACCCCGACCTGGTGCGCCCGCTCGCGTCGCTGATCCGCACCGCCGCTGCCCACACTCAGGTCGTCGTCGTCACGCATTCCCGGGTGCTGCTGGAGGCCGCCGGCGACGACACGGTCGAGATCGAGCTCTACAAGGAGTGGGGTGAGACCCGCATCGCCGGGCAGGACCTGTTGACGACACCGCGCTGGGACTGGGGGAAACGCTAATCCGCGCGGGCCCGGACCGTCGCCGCTGAGTGTGCGCCCATGGTTTTTCACTGTGAGCTCACGGCGACGTTTGTCGGCGTGTCGTCGCCCTAGCCTCGCACGGAAAGGTCCCAGAAATTGCCCATCGGGCAATCTTGCCCACCGTGCAATTTTGCCGTAGGTTGGAGCGCATGCCCAACCAACCGACCGGACTGCGCGAGCGCAAGAAGGCCGACACCCGCCAGGCGCTCAGTGATGCCGCGCTGAGCCTGGCGTTCGAGCGCGGGCTGGAAAACGTCACGCGCGACGAGATCGCCAGCCTGGCCGGGGTGTCGCTGCGCACCTTCAACAACTACTTCAGCGGCAAGTACGAGGCGCTGGCCTACCGGCAGACCGAGCGGATGCGCCGCGGCATCGCGACACTTCGACGGCGCCCCGCCGACGAACCGCTGTGGACGGCGCTCGAGCACGCCGTGCTCGAACCCCTGCAGGAGGATTTCGGCGATTTCTACGGCGCCGAAAGCCAGGTGCCGAGCCGCCGAGAGCTCGTCGAGGCGCGACGGCTGCTGACGACTCCACAGGTACGTAACGCCTTGCCGCAGCGGCTTTTTGACGATCTTCTCCAGGTGGTCGCCGAGCGCACCGGCACCGACCCGGAGCGCGACCTGTACCCGCGGCTGGTAGTCGCCGTCGTGCGCGCCGTCGGCGACGCGGCGGCCGAGGCCTACGTGCGGGCCGACCCGCCGGTGGCCATCACCGAGTTGATTCGCGACGGCTTCGCCGCCGTCAGCGCGGGACTGCCCGAGCCCGTCAAGGAGGCACGCAATGGCTGACCAACCCGCCGACATTGTGATTTCCGGCGCCGGGCCCAACGGGTTGATGCTGGCCTGCGAGCTGGCGCTGGCCGGTATCAGGCCCATCGTGCTGGACGGTTTGCCCGGGCCCAGCCCGGAGCCCAAGGCCAACGGCCTTGTCGGGCAGGTGGTTCGGATGCTCGACATGCGCGGCCTTTACCAAGAGTTCAGTGGTGACACCACTCCCCCGCAGCCGGTCTACGGGTGGATCTTCGCGGCGATGACGCTGAACTTCCTCGGCGTGCCCGACAATCCGATGTACGCGCTGGCCATCCAGCAGCCGCGGGTGGTGCGGCTGCTGGAGAAGCGGGCGCGCGACCTCGGCGTCGACCTGCGCTGGGGACACGAACTCACCGGCCTGCGGCAGCACGCGAATTCCGTTGGGCTGACGGTGTCCTCGCCGGAGCGCGAGTATAACGTCGACACGGCGTATCTGGTGGGCGCCGACGGCGGACGCAGCCTGGTCCGCAAGACCGTGGGCATCGACTTCCCCGGCTATACGTCGCAGACCGTCGGCCGGCTGGCCCACGTGCACATCCCCGAGGGACTCCGCCGCGCCGACGGCGGCCTCGACGTGCCCGGGTTCGGCCGTATTGCGTTCGGCCACACGCGGTTGGATCGCGGCGGGCTGATCTATGCCGAGTTCGAACCCGGTCGCTCGCTCTTCGGCACCATCGAGTTCGGGCCGCCGGTCGAGGACAAGCCGATGAGCCTCGACGAGCTGCGCGACAGCGCGCGTCGCGTCCTCGGCGTCGACCTGCCCTTCGAGGAGCCGAAAGGCCCGGGGCCGCACGCCTTGCGCCGGATCAACGGGCAGAACACCCGCCACGCCGAGCACTACCGCGACGGACGGGTCCTGCTCCTCGGCGACGCCGCCCATGTGCACAGCGCCATGGGCGGGCCGGGGCTGAACCTGGGCCTGCAGGACGCGATGAACCTGGGCTGGAAGCTCGCGGCCCACCTCAACGGCTGGGCGCCCGCGGGATTGCTCGACACCTATGAGTCCGAGCGCCACCCCGTGGGCGAGCGCGTGATGATGCACTCGCTGTCGCAGACCGCCCTCATGGCGCCGGGGCCCGAAGTCGCCGCCCTGCGCACGCTGATGGGCGAACTGTTCACGCTGCCCGACGTCGCCCGGCACATGGCGAGGCTGTTGGCCGGCAACGACGTCCGGTACGACGTGGGCGACGACCACCCGCTGTCGGGCCTGCCCGTGCCGCCGCTCACCCTCGCCGACGGCCGGCGAGTCGAAGAACTGCTGCACGACGCCCGCCCGCTGCTGCTCGACTTCGACGGCGGCGCCCGCGAAACGGCGCGCGGGTGGGCCGATCGCGTCGACATCATCGAGGCGACCACCGCCGAGCGGCCCGCCGCGGCGCTATTGCTCCGCCCCGACGGCTACGTGGCCTGGGCGGCGGACGCGCTCGGGGCGGACGAGGAAGCGGGCCTGCGCGCCGCACTGGGGCGCTGGTTCGGCCCGCAGTCGGGCGATCGCGGGGATTCCTCAGGGCAGCAATGATTGTCGTGCCCGCCTTGCCGCTATGAGGCGGGCACAAGGGATGTTCCTTCCCGGACGAGGCCACCGTGACGGCTGCGGCGGCAGCGAATTCATGCAGTGTTCAGGCACACGTCGGCTCCACATCGATGACTGCACACGCGCGCCGCGTGTCCTCGCGGTATGCGCGTTGTTCAGGTGGCCAACTTCTACGGCCCCCGCTCCGGCGGCCTGCGCACCGCGGTAGACCGGCTCGGCGCCGAATACTGCGCCACCGGGCACGAGGTGTTCTTGGTCGTCCCCGGTGGCAGTTCCGAACGCACGCAGCTGCCCACGGGCGTCGTGCGAATCACGATGCCGGCCCGGCTGATTCCCTTCACCGGCGGCTACCGCGCGGTGTTGCCGGGGCCCGTCAAGGCGCTGTTGAAAGCGCTGAAGCCCGACGCGCTCGAGGTCTCCGACCGGCTCACGCTGCGGTCGCTGGGCCCGTGGGGGCGCGAGCACGGGGCCAGGACGGTGATGATCTCCCATGAGCGGCTGGATCGCCTTGTGGGGCAGGTGCTTCCGCGGCGCAGCGCCGAACGGTTCGCGGACTGCGCCAATCGTCGCACGGCCGCCAACTATGACACGGTGGTGTGCACCACGGCGTTCGCCCGCGAGGAATTCGACCGGATCGGCGCGACGAACACCGTCACCGTCCCGTTGGGCGTGGACCTACAGACGTTTCACCCTCGCCGGCATTCGCACCTGGTGCGGCGGCGCTGGGCCGCCCCGCAGCAGATCCTGCTGGTGCATTGCGGCCGGCTCTCGGTGGAAAAGCGCGTCGACCGCAGCATCGACGCGCTCGGCGCGCTGTGCCATGCCGGCGTCGACGCCCGGCTGGTGGTCGTGGGCGAGGGCCCGCTTCGGGCCCGGCTGGAGCGGCAGGCCTCCCGGCTGCCGATCGACTTCACCGGCTTCATCAACGACCGGCACACCGTCGCGGGTCTGCTGGCCACCGCCGACGTGACGCTGGCGCCCGGACCGCACGAAACCTTCGGGCTGGCCGCCCTCGAATCGCTGGCCTGCGGGACGCCCGCGGTGGTGTCGCGCACGTCGGCGCTGACCGAGATCGTCACCCCGGACAGCGGAGCCCTGGCCGACAACGACCCGTTCGCCATCGCCTGGGCGGTCGGCGCGGTGGTCGGCCGGCCCGAACACCACCGCCGCAGCTCCGCCCGCCGCCGCGCGGAGACTTTCACCTGGGAACGCGCCGCGGCCGGAATGCTGGCGTCGTTGAATACGAAGGAAACCGCCTAGCGTTCAGCCGGATTTAAAGCGGTAGCGGACCACGACCGTGCCCAGCAGCCGGGACATGCGCGCACTGGGGGCCGCCAGGCGGGCTGTGGCGCGCATCGCGGGCGAAAGCCCGGCGACCTCGGGCGCCCGGGTGAGGAAGATTTCGTCGACGAGTTTGACGCCGTCGACCCAGCGCTCGGGCTGACGGGGATCGTTGAATCCTGGATTGACGACGCCGCCCGCAATCACGGACATGCCCGGAGCGTGTCTCACCGCCCAAATGGCGTAGCGGGTATAGAGATTGAATGCCAACTCCCCGCTCGGGAAGTGATGGACGAGTCGATTCAGCAGCGCAACGAAGCCGGCCTGCGTGAGGAAAGCGATCAGGCCGTCGCCGACGATCATGGCGGGCCGTGAACCGGGGACTTCGTTGAGCCAGTCCGGATCGGTGAGATCCGCACCGATGCTGTGGGCGTTCGCGCGTGGGGAAACAACGCGCGAGCGCAGCGCAATGACCTCGGGGAAATCGATGTCGTACCACGCCACGGTGGACGGCGGGTCAATCCGAAAGATCCGGGTGTCCAGACCGGCGCCCAGATCCAGCACCACCGCGTCCGGGTGCTCGGAAATGAAACGACGCACGAGATCGTCAAGTGTCTTGGCCCGCACAGCGATGTCGAAGACCCGAGATCGAGCGTCGAGGAATTTGGTTGTCAGCGCCGGAAACCGGGCAAGGTCGTAGCCGACCTTGGTCAGGATCTCGTCGGCCATGGTGTCACCGAGGAACGGTCGCGGTAAGCGGCTGTCCAGCGCCCTGCCGCCCAGCGTGAGAAACAAGCTCTCCTGCGCGGGGGTGAAGGACGGAAGCACCATGCTCACGGCGCGTCTCCCGCCCAGCTTCGCGGCAGCGCCGCGACCAACGCCTCGACCTGCGCGCGGGTGAGTGTCGTGACGCTCCCGTCCGCCAACCCGAGGACACGGTCGATGGCGAGCCCGTGCAGCCTGAATCGCGTTGTCAGGCGGTCGATTGCGACCTCTCGCGCGGATTCGTCGGCGGCCTGTAACACCTCGATGACGTTCGAGTTCGTGCGCGCCGCAAGGCCGTAGATCATGTCGGCGACACCCTCGGGGTCAAACGTGTCGAAGACGCCGTCGGCGACTCCGTCGGATATCAGCCGCGTCAGCAACGGAAGGACCAACGCTTCCTCGACCGCCAGGATTCGCGCGTACAGGTGCGCATTGTCAGGGCGCAGCAGCGACACCATCGCGGCCAACTGTTCCGGTCCGCCCGTTTTCATGTTCACGTCGAAACCCGCGCGCAAGCTCGCGTTGAGCCGGGCCAACGCGTCGCCCCCACAGGCGGCGACGGCGTCCTCAACGGCGGCGAACGCGTCGCTCGCGCTGCGCTCGGCCAACGCGGTGATCAGCGCGTCCTTGGACGGAAACCAGTGGTAGAAAGCCCCTTTCGAGACCCCGGCGTCGGCGATGAGGTCGTTGAGGCTGACGTTGTCGTAACCGTCGCGCACGAATAACAAGGCCGCCCGGTCGAGCAGTTCCGCTCGCCGGATGTCGGGATGCTTAACTACCCGCGGCATGCGGGCGATCGTCGGTCGGGCGTTCCGGCTTCCAGCCGACGTAGGTCAGATAGAGACCGGCCGAGGCCAGGCAGGCGAACAACACCCAGATCACCGCCGACGCACGCGAACTGTAGACGGCGTTGCCGGCCGCGTCGTAGGCCCCCGGAACAGTCAGCAGGAGCACGCCCCGGATCAGGAAGAACCAGCCGACGACCGAGACGATGATCGCCGCGGGGCTGCGCCAATACTGGTGAAACGCGATGATGAAAAGGCCGCCCGCCAAAAGAATGGCGCCGTAGATCCAGGCCCACATCGGGTTGGCCTTGAATTCGTTGAACAGCACTTGCATGTCATGCCCGCGCACCGCCACAGTGCTCGGCACGATGGTGAGGAACGGGCCCATCACCCGCGCGAACATCCGGGTGCGGACCTGCGACAGCTCCGAGCCGCTCATTGCACTACCTCCCTGGTTGCCCAGGAAGTATAGGCAGACCGGTGGTCGGTATACCAGACCGGCGGTCGGTAAGAGCCTCGGGCGTTTACCCGCCGCTGGGCTTGGTGGGGCTGTGCTTGCCCGGGCAGTAGTCCGCGGTGGCCGCGCCGATGAACGTCTCGGCCTGCGCCTGGCTCAGCTTGTGGGATCCCGTCAACTGGTCGATCTCGTCCTTTTGCGTGTAGCCCGCATCGAGGTCCTGGCACATCACGCGCGCCATGTTCACGGCCTGGGCCGGCGAACCGAGGTTGATGCCGTGCGACGACAGGTACTCGGCGAATTCCTGGTCGTTCTGGTCGGCGTGCGCGACGGCCACCGGCATCCACGCGACGGCCAGCAGAGCGCCGAACGCGCAGGCGGAGATTTTCTTCTTCATTTCCCCATCACTTTCAGAGCTTCGACGCCCAATGTAACGAATGGTCGCTGCGGGCGGGTTGGTGGTCATTAGCCCGCCGGCGCTATCAGCCCTCGCAAGCCAAAGTTCAATCCGCCGTTTAGTTTTTAGTTCTGATTGAGTTTAATTGCGAGCGCACGGGCGGCCCTGGCGCCGAAAGAAGAGTTCACGTCGAGTTCCGATAGCGTTCACCTCGCGGGCCGCGGCTAGGCTCGCCGTAAGCGGCAAGGAGGTGCGCCGGTGCAGGCGCGGGACGAGGTGCTGATCACGGTCGCGGAGCTGGCCCGCCTGATCGAGGCCGGCGATCCGCCGGCGATCCTCGACGTGCGTTGGCGGCTCGACGATCCCGACGGCCGGGCCGCCCACCTGGACGGTCACCTTCCGGGCGCGGTGTACGTGTCGCTCGAAGACGAACTCAGCGACCACAGCGTCGCCGGTCGCGGCCGTCATCCCCTGCCCTCCGGGCGCAGCCTGGAGGCGGCCGCGCGCCGGTGGGGAATCCGGCACGACGACGCGATCGTGGTGTACGACGACTGGAATCGCGCCGGTTCGGCCCGAGCGTGGTGGGTGCTGACCGCGGCCGGCCTGCGGAACGTGCGCATTCTCGACGGCGGCCTGTCCGCGTGGCGCTCGGCCGGACACCGCCTCGAATCCGGGCCCGTTGAGCCGGCCGCCGGGAATGTGACTGTGTCGCAGGCTGATCTGTACACCGGCGATCGTCCCACGCTGACGGCGGAGCAGATTGGCGAGGTGACACTGCTCGACGCCCGCGCACCCGAGCGGTTCCGCGGCGACGTCGAACCCCTGGACCCCGTCGCCGGCCACATCCCGGGCGCCAAGAACCTGCCCAGTGGCGCCGTCCTGTCGGACGACGGAACGTTCCTCGGGGCAGGCGCGCTCGGTCAGTTGTTGGCCGACCGTGGCATCGATGGCCCCGTCGGTGTCTACTGCGGGTCGGGCGTCACCGCGGCCATTACGATCGCCGCGCTCGCCGCGACGGGCCGACAAGCCGCGCTGTATCCCGGGTCGTGGTCGGAGTGGTGTTCGGATCCGGCCCGGCCCGTCGGTCGCGGGCCCGAATAGGCTGCGGGCCTTCTCGATTCAGGCTCCGGCCCGGCTAGCCAGAAAGGCCGCGGCCACCCGGCCGGCGTTCTCCGCCGCGATCTGCTTGTAGAAGAAGAACTGGAACGGGAAGCCCGGCAGGCGCAGCGGGTCGCCGGCCCCGTCCGAAATACCACGGATTCCGAGGAATGGGACCCCCTGCTCGTCGGCGACCGCCTGCACCGCCGCCGTCTCGTTGTCCGTCGCGTCGTAGGCCGGGTCAGCGACCCAGGCGATGTTCAGGTTGGTCACCAGAGCTTTACGCAGCCAGGGCCCGGCCGCCCGAAAGAAGTTGCCGGTGTAGCGAAATGAGCGATCCGGCGCGCTGCGCGGCTGACAGCCGAAAACGCCGCCGCCGTTGGGGATACACGGGAACGCCTGGCCGTTGTTGTTGTCGAAGCTGGACCCGTCGCCGCCGACCACCAGCCGCGGCCGGCGCTTCAGGTCGACCAGCATGACCCGGGGGGCGCTGCGGCGCAAGTGATTAACGCTTTGCAGCTCGACGCTGAGCGCTTGCGCCGCGGCGAGCAGGTTTGCGTCGACCGGGTGAAATGTTGCGCCGCCGTCCAGGGTCCAGCGGGCCGGTACGGTCACGTCCCCGACGTTGACGCGCGCCCCGCCGCCGGCAACACCCGCGAACAGCACCCCATCAATGGCGTCCGATGACTCGCCCGCGAAGTGGGCGAAGGCGGTGCGGGCGGCCTCGGTCGCGTTCACCATGCCGATGCCGGTCATCGCCACGATCACCTTCTTGCCCCCGATCGAGCCGAGGTAAAAGTGCCGACGGTCGGCCCGTACCACCGGGTCGCGGTCCAGCACGGTATGCGAGAGAACCGCATCGGCCTCCTCCGGGAAGGCCGACAGCACCAGCGTGCGCCGTTCCTGCGGTTCTCCGTCGGTCATAAATGCTTGATTTTGGCGCATCGGGCGCGGCCGAATGTCCAATACCGTTCTTTTTGTTTAGCGATTTCGCGTCGTTATCCGCGCTAGTCTCAGCGGCGTGCTGGAAGTGATCGATAAGGGGCCCGCCGGCGATTCACAGAAACCGCCGCTGCTCTTCGTCCACGGCGCCTGGCACGGCGCCTGGTGTTGGGACGAGCATTTCCTCGACTTTTTCGCGAAGAGGGGTTATCGATCAGTGGCGGTGAGCCTGCGCGGCCACGGAAAGAGTCCCGCACCGGGCAGCATGCGGTGGTGTTCGATGGCCGACTTCGTCGACGACGTCGCCTCCGTCGCGGACGGCCTGCCGCGGCGGCCCGTGGTGATCGGGCATTCCATGGGCGGCTTCGTGGTGCAGAAGTACCTGGAGACGCACGACGCTCCGGCCGCCGCGCTGCTCGCCTCGGTGCCTCCCAGCGGGATCGCCCGGTTCTTCCTGCACCGGTTCCAACGGCACCCGTGGCTGACCGCGCGAAGCCTGGCCATGGGCAAGTCCTTGCCGAGCGTGGGCGGCACGCCGGAATTGACCCGCGAGACCTTCCTGTGCGAGGCGATTCCCCACGCCGACGTGGCGCGCTATACCGCGCAGCTCAACGAGGAGTACGTGTCCAGATTCGTCCTCGAGATGCTGGCGCTCAACCTGCCCAGGCCCCGCAAGGTCGGTACCCCGCTGTTGGTCCTGGGCGCCGCAGACGACATCGTCTTCACGCAGCGCGAAGTCCGCGCGACCGCGGCCGCCTACCACACCGAGGCGGAGATCTTCCCGACGATGGCCCACGACATGATGCTCGAGCCCGGCTGGGAGGCGGTGGCCGAGCGGATCCACGCGTGGCTCCAAACCCGCTGTCCCACAACGCTGCCGCGATGACCGGCCGCCTCGACGGCAAGGCCGCGATCATCACCGGCGCCAGCAGCGGGCTGGGGCCGGTGATGGGCTCGCTGTTCGTCGCGCAGGGCGCCCGCGTGCTGCTCGCCGCGCGGCGCGAGGAGCTGGTCCGCGACGCCGCCCAGGCGGCCGGCCCGGGTGCCATCGCGATGCGCGCGGACGTGACCAACGAGGACGACGTCGCGGCCATGGTGGCCAGGGCGGTCGAGGAGTTCGGCCACGTCGACATCCTGTGCAACAACGCCGCCGCGCCCGGGCAGGACCGCTGGATCTGGGAGCAGACGCTGGACAACTGGAACGCCACCTTCGCCATCGACGTCACCGCGGCCATGCTGTGCACGCGCGAAGTGCTCAATCAGTCCATGCTGCAACGCCGCCGCGGGGTCATCCTCAACTTCTCCTCCACGGCCAGCTACGCCGGCATGGTCCGCAAGACCCATTACGTCGCCGCCAAGGCGTCGCTGCGGGCGTTCACCAAGGCCGTCGCGCTCGAGGTCGGCCCGTACGGCGTCCGGTGCAACTGCATCGTGCCCGGCGCGATCGACACCGAGCTGTTTCGCAACTGGGTGCAACGCACCGCCGACGAGCAGGGCGTCGACTTCGCGACCCAGCGCGCCAGGTCGCTCAAAGGCGTGGCATTGCAGGACATCTCCTCACCCGAGGACGTCGCCAACCTGGCGCTGTTCCTGGCCGGCGACGAGAGCCGAACCATCACCGGGCAATCGATACCCGTGGACGCCGGCGGGTACATGCAGGGATGAGCACTCGTCTGTCGATATCCACCCCGGTGGTGACGATGTTGCCGCAGATCAGCGGCGAGTGGGAGAAGCAGGCATCCATCGACGACCTGGCCCAGATCGCCGAAGCCGCAGACCGACTCGGGTACCACCACCTGACCTGCAGCGAGCACATCGCGTTGCCCGCCGCCGAACAGCACCGCCGCGGCGCCCGCTACTGGGATCCGCTGGCCACCTTCGGTTATCTCGCGGCGCGCACGCGACGGATTCGGTTGGCCACCAACGTGCTGGTGCTCGGGTATCACCATCCGCTCGAGATCGCCAAGCGCTACGGCACCCTCGACAAGGTTAGCGACGGCAGGCTCATCCTCGGCGTCGGCGTCGGCAGCCTCAAGGAGGAGTTCGACGTCCTCGGCGTGCCCTTCGACGACCGCGGGGCCCGCGGCGACGACGCCCTGCGGGCGCTTCGCGCGTCGCTGTCGGTGCCCCAACCCTCCTACCACGGAGAGTTCTATTCGTTCGACGGCATGGTCGTCGATCCGTGCGCCGTCCAGCAACGCGTTCCGATCTGGGTCGGCGGGCGCACGCTGCGGTCGCTGCGCCGCGCCGCGACCCTGGCGGACGGCTGGGCCCCCTTCAACGTGAGCCTGCGGCAGGTCCGAGAGTGGCTGGGCCGCTTCGAGCTTGAGCCCGGCTTCGAGGTCGTCCTGCCGCCGCCGCGGCCCCTGGACCCGATCAACGAGCCGGACCGAACCCGTGACACCCTCGCCGACATCGCCGCGCACGGCGCTACCATCGTCAGCGCGATTTTCACCCATACCTCGGTGCAGCATTACCTGGAGAATCTGCATGCGCTGGCCGAGTTGCATCCGTCCGCCTAGAGAGGGCTGTCATGCCGAAAGCGATTCGCGCGCTGGCCATCATCGCGCTGTGTTGGGGGGGCGTCGCGGTTGGCGCGACCGTTGCGCCGGTCGCGGCCACCGGGGCGCCGGCCTGCGTCGGGCTATCCGTGTGCCCGCCGCCTCCGCCGGACGCGGAGGGCAACCCAGGATGCTATTACGCCGACGGCTGGCGCGACGCGTCGGGTGGCGGGATTGAGGTGTGGTACTTCCATGAGCCGCAGAGCATTTCGAAGGCCGACAAGGTCACGGCCCTGGTGCGCAAGAAGGATGGCAGCAACGAGTCCCAGGACGCCAACATCGACGCGGGCCAACAGGTGCACCGCTTCGAATTTCCGGGCGTCGACAAGTCCGCCGTTCAAGAGGTGTTGCTCACCACGAGCGGCGGCCGCTGCTACGTGGCCGGGCCGGACGCGTGATGCGGGTCAAGGCAGGCTTTTTCAGCCTCACGGCGCCCGCGCCGCCCGACGATGACGGCAGTTACCTGCGCTGGCACCTGCTGGATCACATGCCCGAGCAATACCAGCTGCCCGGCATCGTCCACGGGTTGCGCTGGGTCGCCGACGGCGACTACCTCGAGCGCCGCCTGGCGGCCGACGGGCCGCTAGGACAGGTCGGTAACGCGGTGCACTACCTGGTCGGTGACCCCGTCGAGAAGACCTTCGACGACTTCGTCGCGCTCGGCCGCGCGCTGCGGGAAAACGGCCGCTTCCCGGTCACGCGCCCGTCGCTGCAGGTCGCCGGATTACGCCTGCTGCAGTGGCATGCCGCGCCCCACGCGCTGGTCTCCGCCGAGGTGGTGCCGTTTCGGCCGCACCGCGGGATCGTGCTGCTCGTCGAGGAACCCGAAGCGGGCCGCCCGGACGAGTGGTTGCAATGGCTGCACGCCGAGCACTACCCGGCGCTGCTCGCCACGCCCGGCGCGGCCGGCGCCTGGACTTTCGGTTCGAGCACCGGTTGGAGCCACCTGCCTAGCGGATGGCGGACCGACCACCAATACATCACCGTCGTTTATCTCGACGGCGACCCGCTCACCACCGCCGATGCGCTCGCTCCCCTCATCGAGGCACGGTGGCGGTCCGGAGCCGTTAAACCCGTATTCGCCGGACCGTTGCGCACCATGGTCACTTGGGAGGCGTGGCCGAGCAAGTGAGCCCTATAGTCCTTCGTGACGACCTAGCGAAAGAAGTGAGATGACCAATCGACGGCTCGTTCGCGCCGCCGCCACGCTCCTCGTGGTGGCGGCTGGCCTGCCGGCCTGCTCGAGCAAGGGTGGTCAGCCTTCGGCCGCGAGTTCGAGTGCGGTCCCGCCAACCACGACCGTCATGATGGACGGCAACAAGCACACCATGACCGCCGCCGTCGAGTGCACCAACTCCGCGGCGGTGCCGCCGGCCGAGTCGGGGGACCTGACCACCCACATCAGCGTTCGTGACGATGCGGCGTCGGTCACGCTGTCCTTGTCGGACGAGAAGCCGCCCAGCGTCGACGGGTTCTCGATTTCGCTCAAGACGGGATCCGGGCAGTACCAGCTGCCCTGGCAGGCGCCCCAGTCCGCGACCCAGGTGCAGGCGACGAAGGACGGAAAGAGTTACACGATCACCGGGACCGGCCAGGGGGCGTCGCCGAATCAGGGTGACGTCCACCAGGTGACGTTCGGGATTCACATCAGCTGCCCATAGGCCCGAACACGTTGTGCCACAGGCGTCACCCGGGGTGGGAACCTAAGTCAGTGCCCGCCTCCGAGCGACAAGCGGTTGTCTAACCGCGATCCCCTCTGACATGCTGGCGGCTTGGACATCTTCGCGGAGTGGCAAAGCGGCGGGACCGCACTTCGGTGGCGATCGACCACCGCCGCCAACGACGGGCAGGAACTCACCGTGTTCAGCCGCCGCTGCGGCACACCCGGCGCCCCCGCGCTGGTGCTGGTGCACGGCTTTCCGACATCGAGCATCGACTATTTCGCCCTCACCCGCGAACTGGGCAACGACTTCGACATGTTCGTGCTGGACTTTCCCGGCTATGGAATGTCCGACAAACCCCCCGCGCCGCACGCCTACTCGCTGTACGACGACGCGCGTCTGCTGGTCTACGCGATCACGCAGGTGTGGAAGCTGACCGAATTCCGCCTGCTCACCCACGATCGCGGCAGCAGCGTCGGCATGATCGCGCTGGAGATGCTGGCGGCCCTGGACCCACCCATCCTGCCCGTCGACCTCATCCTGACGAACGCCAACATCTATCTCCCGCTGTCGAATCTCACCGTGTTCCAGACCGCGCTGCTCGACCCCGCGACGGGGCGGGACACCGCGGCGGCGACCACACCGGAGATGCTGGCGGCGGGGTTGGGCCTGAGCACCTTCATGCCACGGCGGACGCCGGACGACCCGGAGATCGCGGCGCTGGCAAAGTGCTTCGCGCACAACGACGGAATCCGCGTGCTGCCGGACACGATCCAGTACCTCAATGAGCGCGCCGCGGACGAAACCAGTTGGCTGGAAGCGCTTTCCAAGAGCCACGTCAACACCACGGTGGTGTGGGG
This sequence comes from Mycobacterium interjectum, assembly GCA_002102225.1. Lineage (GTDB taxonomy): Bacteria > Actinomycetota > Actinomycetes > Mycobacteriales > Mycobacteriaceae > Mycobacterium > Mycobacterium interjectum_B. The sequence goes on along the minus strand of LQPB01000044.1, from coordinate 92,973 downwards.
CCTGCACGACAACGTCTCACCCGTGCGCGTGCCCAACTACATCTGGCAGACCTATCTGAAGACCAAGCCCGGCCGGAACCGCTACTGGCTGGTGCCCGGCGCGGATCATTACCTGCAGTGCGACGCCCCCGGGCAGCTGGCCCAGATCGTTCGCCTCACGGCCCAGGGCGGGGACATCCCGCTTCAGACGCTCGGGAACCAGCCCGACGGCGCCGTCCTGGTGGACGAAAGCGGCTCATAGGCGGCCGAGCAGTTGGCATTTCAACGTGTCGGCCAGCCAGGCCCGGTATTTCGTCTGGCTCCATCCGCGGGTACCGACCAGCGCGTGGTGCAGGCCGGGGTCGTTGTAGACCCAGATGATGTCGCGGGCTTGCGCGACGGACAGCCCTGAGCGCAGTCCCTGTTTGCGGCTCAGCAGGGTCGCCATCTCCTTCGCCCCGGTCAGGCGCTGCCGACTGAGTTCGGTCCACAGTTCTCCGACTTCGGGTTCGACTCCGGCGGCCGAGCGCACCACTTCGTAGATGGCGGCCACCCGCCGTTGGGCGTCACTGAGCAGGCCCGCGTATCCCGTAAGAATCTCGGCGGGGTCGGCCAGGGCGAAAAGCTTGCGCGCCTCCGGACGTTCATGGAACGGGACCTGCTCGTCGTCGCCGACGATGGCCCGGTCGCACGCGGTTTTCAGCAGCCAGGGCTTGCCGCCGGCGGCGGCGAACACGGTGGAACGCCCGACTCCCGCCGCCTCGGCGATCGCGTCGATCGACGTGCCGCCGTAACCGCGTTCCACGAACAGCCGGGTGGCGGCGTCCAGCACCAGCCGGCGCGTGGCGGCGGCCTGTTCGGCGCGCAACCGGGACTGATACGGGCTGCGGGAGGAATTCATCGGACTCCCAGTATGCCCCACCCCGGGTTCGGGGAATTAATCCGACCAACAGAACATTGAGCGTACTGTAAGTACGACGAATATCAGAAGGAAGCCACCATGCCCGATGCCACCGCCGCCCGCCTCAGCGTCGGAGACCGTTTTCCGCACCTGGAACTGACCGGCACCCTCGACGGGCCGATCGCGATCCCCGATCCCGCGGGTGCGTTGACCCATCTGCAATTTCGGCGGTTCGCCGGCTGCCCGATCTGTAACCTGCACCTGCGCTCGATCACCGCGCGGCTCGACGAGATCACCGCGGCCGGCATCCGGGAGGTCGTCGTGTTCCATTCCACCGCGGCTGAACTGCGCAAGTACGAAAAGGACCTGCCGTTCCCGGTCATCGGCGATCCCGGCCGGAAGCTTTACCGCCGCTTCGGCGTCGAGGCGTCGGCCATGGCGATACTCAACCCCGGCGCGTGGCGGGCGCTGCCCAGGGGGTGGTGGCATGCCCTGCGCACCGCGATCGGCGGGGGCCGAGCCCCGATGCCGGCCAACCCGACCAACGGCAACCTCGGCCTGCCCGCCGACGTGCTGATCGACGCGGACGGGCGCGTCGTCGCGGTGAAATACGGCAAGCACGCGTACGACCAGTGGTCGGTCGACGACCTGCTCGCCATGGCACCGCGAGTCACCCGGTGACGACGGGCAAGCGCGCCCACCCGCGCACGCTGGCGGTGTGCGCCCGTTCGGCGTTGGCGTAGTCGACGTCCCATTCGGGCCAGCGCTTGAGGACCTCCTCCAGCGCCACCCGGGCCTCCATCCGGGCCAGCGCCGAGCCGAGGCAGAAGTGCAGGCCCTGCCCGAAGCTGAGGTGGCCGCCCTCGCGGTGGATGTCGAAGCGGTCGGGGTCGGCGAAGCGGCGATCGTCTCGGTTGGCGGAACCGTTGAGCAGCAACATGAACGATCCCTCCGGCACGACGCGGCCGTGGTGCTCCGCGTCGCGGGCGACGTAGCGGGCCTGCACCGGAGACGGCGGCTCGTAGCGCAGCGTCTCCTCGACCGCGCCGGGGATCAGCGACGGATCGGCGACGAGTTCGCGGCGCTGATCCGGATGGTCCGACAGCAGTTGTCCCATGAAACCGATGAGCCGGGCGGTGGTTTCGTTGCCGGCGCCGGCGATCATGGCGGTGTAGGCCAGCACCTCGGTGCGTGACAGCGGGCGCCGCGTGCCGTCGGGCTCGTCGATCTCCGCGCGCAGCAGATCGGTCATCAGGTCATCGGACGGGTGTCCGGCGCGCCATTCGATGTACTCGGCGAACATCGCGATGGTGTCCGCGAACAGGTTGGGGTTGACCTCACCGGGCTTGCGACCCTCCGCCATTTCGATGAAGGCCCCGTTGCGATCCCGGATGTTCGCCTGGTCCTCCTCGGGGATGCCTAACAGGTAGCCGATAGTCCGCATCGGCATCATCGCCCCGAGGTCCGCGATGAAGTCGAAGCCGCCGGCACCGATCAACGGGTCGAGTTCGCGGACGCAAAATCCGCGCACCATGGACTCGACGGCCAGCATGCGCCGGGGCGTGAAGACGCGCGACAGCAGGCGCCGGTGCAGGTCGTGCAGCGGCGGGTCCTCGAACAACAGGATGCCCGGCGGCACCTCGATGTTGTTGAACAGAATGTCGGCGGTGGTCCCCCGGCCGGATCGGTAGGTCTCCCAGTTCGGCAATTCGCGGGCCACGTCCTCGTACCGACTGAGCGCGTAGAAGTTGTACTTCTCGTTGTAGTACAGCGGCGCCTCGTCACGCATCCGCTTCCACACCGGATACGGGTCGTCGTCGATGGCGACGTCGTATGGGTCGTAGTACAGCTCGGCCGAACGTAACATTGTGCCCCTCAATCGTTTCGGTGCAAGAAGCCGTGCAGGATCGCCTGGACGAGTTCCTCCACGATCACCTCGCGCGACGGCTGTTTGGTCCCGAAGTACGTGGAACGCAACGCGGCCATGCCGGCGATCATCGCCACCGTGGAGTGCGCCGGCAGGTCCGGATGATCCGACCGCAGGCCCCGCAGGTGCATCCCCTCGGCGCTGATCCGGCCGAGCACCGTCAGCGCGCGCCTGACGTCGGCGATGCCGGCATCGGTCATCTCCTCCTCGGTCAGCGCCTCGGAGGCCATCAGCGTCAAGAGCAGCCCCTGGTGTTCGACGAAGACGTCATAGAGCTGCCCGACGAAGTGACCGGCGAGATCCTCCTCCTTGGTCTCCTCGGGGATGACCGACTGCCACGTCTGGCCGAACTCGTCGACGAAGCTGGTGAACGGCAGGACGAGGGCCTCGCGGAACAGTGCCGCCTTCGAGCCGAAGTGGCGGAACAGCAGGTGCTCGGTAACGCCTGCGGCCTGGGCGATTTCGCGCGTGGTGGTGCTGCGGTAGTCCTGGCGCGAGAAGAGATCCCGCGCGGCCTCGAGCAGCAGTTTGCGCGGCGCGCCGCGGGGCCGGCGCGTGGCCGCGGTAGCCGGTGGTCGCTGGGGCACAACTTTTAAGATAGCATGCACTATCTTGGGGATCGAACCGTTACCGGAAGGGGCACCGACGTGGGCGCAGTCATCATGCTCGGCACGCTGTTCGGGCTGATCGCCCTGATCTTCGGCCTGGTGCTGCGCTTCGACCCCGAAGCGCGCCGCTCTCCTGGCCACGAGGGCGATCGATGAGCGCTGGGATGACGCCGTTGATGCAGGCGGCCAGCGGCTTCGCCCTCGCCGGTGGCATCACCTTCACCGCGATCGGCGTTTACCTGAGCGTCCGCCGGCGCCGGATACACCCCCTGCTGCTGCTCTGCGTCTCGGCGATCTCGTTCTCGTGGATCGAGGCGCCCTACGACTGGGCGATGTACGCCCAGTTCCCGCCCGCCATTCCGCGGATGCCGTCATGGTGGCCGCTGAACGTGACGTGGGGTGGACTGCCCTCGTTCGTTCCCATCGGCTACATCTCCTACTTCGTGTTTCCGGCCGTGACCGGTGCGGCGCTGGGCAAATGGGTCAGCGCGAAGTTCCAGTGGCGCAGACCGATAACGCTGCTGATCGTCGGCCTCGTCGTCGGCTTCTGCTGGGCGATCCTCTTCAACGGATTCCTGGGGGCCAAGCTCGGCGTGTTCTATTACGGCCTCGTGATCCCCGGGCTGGCGATCCGCGAGGGAACCATTCACCAATATCCGCTCTACGACTCGCTCGCGATGGGCATACAGATGATGGTCTTCACCTACCTGCTGGGACGCACCGATTCGCAGGGCCGCAACGTCATCGAGGTGTGGGCCGATAAAAGGTCGTCGGGCCGTCTGCAATCGTCGGTTTTGTCCATCGTCGCCGTCGTCGTCATCGGAAACCTCCTCTACGGAGCGGTTTTCGCGCCCCACCTGGTGACGAAGCTGGGCGGCTGGGTGACCGCGGGCCCGACGGGCCAGTTGTTCCCGGGCGTACCGAATCAACCCAAGTGATCCGCGCCGAGCGTCGACTTGTTGCGTGAAATTGGGCGCTTGCCACGCCACAACTCCACGTTGGGCGGATCAAATGAAGACGGGTAGCCTCGACCAGCCCCGCACGCTGGAGGTGTGCGCCTTGGTCGCGTTGGCGTAGTCGACTTCCCACTCCGGCCAGCGTTTGATGACTTCCTCCAACGCCACTCGCGCCTGCATACGCGCCAACGCCGAGCCCATACAGAAGTGCAGCCCGTGACCGAAACTCAGGTGGGTGGCGCCGCGACGGATGTCGAATTCCTCGGCGTCGGGAAACCGGCGTTCGTCCCGGTTGGCGGATCCGTTGATCAGCAACATGATCGAGCCCTCGGGGACCGTCGTGCCGTGCAATTCGACGTCGCGGGCGACGTAGCGCGCCTGCACCGGCGAGGGCGCTTCGTAGCGCAAGACCTCCTCGATCGCCATGGGAATCAGCGACGGGTCGGCCACGATCTGCCGGCGCTGTTCGGGGTGCTCGGCCAGCAGCTGGCCGATGAAACCGATGAGGCGCGTGGTGGTTTCGTTACCCGCGCCGGCGATCATGCTGGTGTACAGCAGCACCTCGGACCGGGTGAGCCGCCGGGTTCCGCCGGCGTCCTCGACCTCGGCGTTGATCAGCTGCGTCATCAGGTCATCGGAGGGGTGGTCCACGCGCCAATCGATGTAGTTCGCGAACATCTCGTGGCTGTGTTCCAGGAAGTCCTGTGGAACCGCCCGAAACGTGCCCTTTTTCAGGGTGAGCTGGCTGCCGCCCTTGTCGCGGATCGCTTCCTGATCGGTTTCGGGGATGCCCAGCAGATAGCCGATCGTGCGCATCGGGACCATCGCGCCCAGGTTTTCGACGAAGTCGAACCTGCCCGAGCCCACCAGCGGGTCGAGCGCCCGCACGCAGAACGCCCGGGTGAGCGGCTCGATCGCCTCCATCCGGCGCGGCGTGAACACCTTGGAGAGCACGTGGCGATGGACATCGTGGATCGGCGGGTCCTCGAAGAGGATGACGCCGGGCGGCAGCTCGATGCCGCTCATGATGATGTCCATGGTGGTGCCGCGACCCGACCGGAAGACCTCGAAGTTCATCAGCTCGCGGGAGACGTCGTCGTAACGGCTCAGCGCGTAGAAGTTGTACCTGTCGTTGCGGTACAGCGGGGCCTCGTCGCGCAGCCTCTTCCAGATCGGGTACGGATCGTCGTCGATGTCGAAATCGAACGGGTCGTAGTAGACCTCGGCGGTGCTGGCTCCGGTCATAGTGCCGTCTTTCTCTCCGACAGGGCCTCCGGCAGCACGACGTCGCCCACGCGCTTGAGATACGGCCACGCGATCTCCGGCGGCAGCCCGCCGCACAGCGGCGACAGGTTGAGTATCTGGCCGGCGCGCACCCGTGAAATCGCTTCCGGCACCGAGATGATCACGTGCGACGCCGGCGCGGCGCGCAGCTCCTCGACGGTGCTCACGTGCGAGAAGCCCGCGGTCGTCTCGTCCCCGGGATTCCACGCGGCATAGGTTCGCACGTCATGCAACAGATGCTCGCCAAGCTCGTCCCACGCTTGGTCGACGTCGTCGGCGACGAACACGACGGACGGGGTGTCGCGGCTGGGAAACATCGTCGGGCCGGGCGTATGACCGTGCTCGCGGCAGGCCTCCTCGTAGGCCTCCCGCATCCCGGCTACGTTCGCGTTGCCCAGCATGCCCAGGCCATACCTGCCGGCCCGGCGCGCCGCCGCCACGCTGCCACCGCCCCACATCAGCCCGGGGCCGCCGGCGGTCTCCGGGCGGGGCGTCACCGTGATCCGTCGCCCGTCCCGGCTGACCGTTTCGTCGGAGAGCAGCGAGCGCAGCAGCTCGAGCTTCTCGTCGGCGAGCCGCCCGCGTCCCTTCAGCGCCACACCGAAGTGCTCGAACTCCTCGGGTCGATACCCCAGGGCCAGGATGTACGACGCCCGGCCATTGCTGATGATGTCGAGCACCGCCATGTCCTCGGCGAGGCGCACGGGGTCGTAGAACGGCAGGATCAGGATCAGGCTCAGCGCCAGCCGCTCGGTTCGCGCGGCCACCGACGACGCCAGCAAGAGGGGCGACGGCAGATAGCCGTCCTCGGATCCGTGGTGCTCGCAGAACACCGCGGCCAGGCCGCCATGATCCTCGGCCCACGCACACATTTCGGGCACGGCGGCGTAGAGCGCCACTTTCGGCGCTCCCCACGACGGGGCGCGCATGTCGAAGCGCAGCGTGAACACACCCAACTCCTAGCCAACCTAATATTTGTCCACGTACGCTACGGCGCCGCCGAGAGCCGCGTCAACGCCTAGGCAAACACGTGCCGCGGCAAAGTCGTCGGGATATCCAGCGAGCTGAGCAAGCCGGGCGGCGCGTCGACCACGTACGGGATCGCGTTGACCACCCGCATGGCCGTCGCCGCCATCGCGGCGCGCCCGGCACCGTGGCCCTCGGCCGCGCCGAGAGTCATCGCGCAGTGAATGTCCGGATCCCCTTCGATGTCGACGCGATAGGTCGCGTCGCAGTCCGACGTCGGCCAGTCGGGGGCGACGTCGCGGGCCATCCGGATGACGTGCTCGATCACGATCGCCTCCCGGCCGTTGACCACCCCCGCGGCCCGGGTGCGCACCGCGCCGCAGCTGCCCGCCTCGATGGTGCCGAACGCCACCTGGATGTCGCGACCCGTCAACTCGCGGTCGAGGGAACCGTTGATGCGCTCGACCTCGACCCTCAGCCCACCGGCAATCAGGTGTATCGGTGCTTTCCAAGCCATTTCGATGAACCCGGGTGTCTTGAGCATGGGCTCGAAATCCAGCGGACGGCCGAAACCCATCCCGTCCATCATCACGTCGGCCACCGGGTAGTGGTCGTTGAGCGCGACCTCGCTGGCCGTGATGGTGCGGATGTTCTTCGACTGCGTCGTCATGAGCAACGCCAGCTGGTCGGAGGCGAAACCGGGGAAGATGCCCGAGGCGTAGAACGAGACGCCGCCCGACGTGGCCGCCGCGTCGAGTTGGTCGCGCCACTCCGGGGCGAAGTACGACGGCGGATACACCAGACTCGTCGACGATGTCGACACGACGTTGATGCCCGCCGACAGCAGCCGCAGGTAGTCCGGCACGGCGGCGCCGTCGCGATCGGGGCCGCTCGCCGCATACACCACGGCGTCGGGCGCCAGGGCGATCAGCGCGTCGGCGTCGTGGGTGGCCCGCACCCCCAGCGGACCGATGCCCGCCAGCTCGCCGGCGTCCCTGCCGACCTTGTCGGGCGAATGCACCCATACGCCAACGAGTTCCAGGTCCGGGCGGCGGTGGATGGCGTCGATCGCGATCGACCCGACCCCGCCGGTGGACCACACCACGACTCGTGTCACCTGCGCTCCTTACTCGTGGGCCCGGGCGGCCGCGGCCGCGGCGCGTTCGAGGTAGGGCCACGCCACCTCGGGTGGCACGCCGCCGCACAGCGGGTGCAGCGGCAGGGGCCGCCCGCCGCGCACGTACCCGGTCGCCTCGTCGGGGGTGAAGATGCGGTAGGGGCCGTTCTCCGCGCGAAGCGCGGCCACGCTGTCGGACTGGGTGATGCTGGCGACCATGTCATCGTGGGGCCGGTACGACGCCGCCGTCACCGCGTCGTGCAACAGGTACGGCCCCAGCGTGTCCCACGCCTCGTCGACGTCGTCACCGACGAAAACCGCAGTGGGAGCGCCCCGGACGGGAAACTGGATCATTCCGGGCTGGTGGCCGTGGGCGCGGCACTGCTCTTCGTAGAACTCCTTGAGGCCCGGCAGATCGGTCTGGGAGACGAACCCGAGGCCGAGCGCGCCGGCGCGCCGGGCCGCGGCCTTGCTGCCGCCGGCGATCAGCATGATCGGCCCGGTGGGCGACGCGCACGGCGGCGTGACCCGGACCGTGCGCCCCCTGTAGTCGACGGGCTCGCCACGCACCAGCGGGCCCAGCACCGCCAGGATCTCGTCGGCCACCCGGCCGCGGGTGGCCATGTCGATGCCGAAGTGCTCGTATTCCTCGCTTCGATGTCCGACCCCGAACGCGTAGGACACCCGGCCCCGGCTGATCAGGTCGAGCACGCTGATCTCCTCGGCAAGCCGGACGGGGTCCCACAGCGGAATCGGCACCGCGGCAAGCAGGATCGCCAACGTGCGCGTCCGGGCCGCGATCGCGGCGGCCAACGTGAGCGGCGCGGGCAGATGGCCGTCGTCGGCCCCGTGATGCTCGGAGAGAACCGCCAACAGCGCGCCGCGGGTCTCCGACCACGCGCACATGTCGATCGCCCCGGCGTAGAGGTCGGCGGCCGACGCCGCCCAGCCGGGGGCGCGCATGTCGAACCTGAGCGTGAACACTCACAGCACCATAACCTAAGATTTGTTCGTTAAGATAGTGTCTGCTTTCTTAAACCCTTGACCGCGCTGACTCGCGGCTGTTAGCTTGCGACGTAACAGCAACGGCCGCCACGGCTTTCATCATGTCCGCGACGCGCACGCACCTGAGGAGAACAAGATGCCGGCTCATCGGGTGGTGGTGTGGGCGACCGGCGGCATCGGATCGATCGCCATTCGCGCCATTCAGCGGCGCCCCAACCTGGACCTGGTCGGGGTGTGGGTGCACTCGCCGGACAAGGATGGCCGGGACGCCGGCGAACTCGCCAATGGCGAGCCGATCGGACTGGCCGCCACCACCGACGCGGACGCGCTGATCGCGCTCGAGCCCGACTGCGTGATCTACGCGGCCAGCGGTCCCGAGCGCGACGCGCTGGCCGTCCCCGATTACGTCAGGCTGCTCGAGGCCGGGATCAACGTCGTCACGACCAGCACCACCCGGCTAGTCAATCCGCGCGCCTACGAGCCCGCGGAGTGGCGCGAACAGTTGGCCGCCGCGGCCAAGCAGGGTCAGGTGTCGCTGTACGCGTCGGGGATCGAACCGGGCTTCGCCGCCGACTACCTGCCGCTGGTGCTGTGCACCCAGTCGTCGTCGATCGAGAAGATCCACGCCTTCGAGATCGGCCTGTACGACGATTACGGCGTCCCCGACATCATGAGCGACGCCTTGGGTTTCGGCCGGCCGCTCGACTACCAGCCCTGGATCGGCTTCCCGGGGGCGATCGCCGGCGAATGGCAGGGCCAGATTCGGTTGGTCGCCGACGCGCTCGGCGTCGAAGTCCAGGAAGTCCGCGAATTCTTCGACCGTGCGGTCACCGACCGGACGCTGGAGGTCGCGATGGGCACCGTCGAGGCCGGGACGTGCGGCGCGCTGCGCATGCGGGCGATCGGCGTGGTCGACGGCCGCGAGGCCATCGTCATCGAGCACGTCACCCGGCTCGCGCACGACGTCGCCCCGGACTGGCCGACCGGGATCGGCGATCTGTCCTACCGCATCATGATCTCCGGCGACCCCGACATCGACTGCACCCTGGCGGCCAGGCTGAGGGACCCCCGCAGGGCCGGGGTCGCGGGGATGACCTCCGGGGCGGGCGCGATGGTCGCCACCGCGATGCGCGTCGTCAACGCCGTGCCGTATGTCGTTGCCGCGGAACCGGGGCTGCTGAGTTCGGTCGACCTACCGCTGACGATTCCAAAGCACGCGTTCGCCACCTAGTCTGCCGGGGTGAGCTTTAACCCACTCGAGGAACTCACGCTGCCCCAACTGCGGCTGCGCACCAGCATGAAGTGGCGCGCGCACCCCGACGACGTGTTGCCGCTGTGGGTCGCGGAGATGGACGTCCACCTGCCGCCGACGGTGGCCGAGGCGCTGCGCCGGGCCATCGACATCGGCGACACCGGATACCCGTGCGGCACCGCGCTTGCCGAGGCCGTCAGCGAATTCGCCTCGCGCCGTTGGCAATGGCATGACCTGGAGGTCGGCCGCACCGCGATCGTTCCCGACGTCATGCTCGGCATCGTCGAAACGCTGCGACTGGTCACCGAGCGCGGTGACGCGGTGGTCGTCAACCCGCCGGTCTACGCGCCGTTCTACGCGTTTGTCGCGCATGACGGCCGCCGGGTGATCGAGGCGCCGCTGGACGCCGACGGCCGAATCGACTTCGGCTCCTTGGAGGACGCGTTCGCGCGCGCCAGCGCTTCGGGCGGCAAGGTTGCCTACCTGTTGTGCAACCCGCACAATCCGACCGGGTCGGTGCACACCGCCGAGGAGCTGCGCCGGGTCGCCGAGCTTGCCCGACGCTTTAATGTCCGGGTGGTATCCGACGAGATCCACGCGCCGGTGATCCTGCCGGGAGCGAGCTTCGTTCCGTATCTGACCGTGCCGGGCGCGGAGAACGCCCTGGCCGTGACGTCCGCCTCCAAGGCGTGGAACCTCTCCGGGTTGAAGGCCGCGTTGGCGATCGCCGGGCCGGAGGCCGCCGCGGATTTGCGCCGCATGCCGGAGGAGGTCAGCCACGGCCCGAGCCACTTCGGGATCATCGCCCACGCGGAGGCGTTCCGCAGCGCCGGCGATTGGCTGGACGCGCTGCTGGCCGGTTTGGACGCGAACCGGGCGTTGCTGGGCGAGCTGGTCGCCGAACACCTTCCCGGCGTGAGATATCAATGGCCGCAGGGCACTTACCTCGCCTGGCTCGATTGCCGAGAGCTCGGTTTTGCCGAGGACGCCGCCGACGGGCCGGCGGTGGTCGCCGATCTGGCCGGGCCGGCGCGCTGGTTCCTCGACCACGCGCGCGTCGCGCTCAGCTCGGGCCACGTCTTCGGAACCGGTGGAGCCGGGCACGTGCGGCTGAACTTCGCCACCTCGAAAGCCATTCTCGGCGAGGCGCTCTCGCGAATGGGCCAAGCACTGCAGCGGGCCCGATAGCTCAACTACGCGGCCAGGCTTCGGCTTTCGGCTACGCGGGAATGTCCTCGGCGCGGTCCAGGTTGCGGAAGCCTTCCGCGGGTTTCTTGATGCCCAGCAAAAACGGCAGTGAGATCAACTCGAACTTCACCGTCTTCGACAACCGGCCGAGACCGCTGCGCCGCGGCGGCGCCTCCGGCACCTCCGACGTGGCGAGGTCGATGTAATGGGTCGACGTGTCCCCGATTCCTTCGAAGTGGTGAACCAGCGGCTTGCACAGCCCGCGCATCGGGTCGTCGAGGCACGCGGCGATCGGATCGGTCATCAGCACGTATTCGGCCACGGGCACCGAGTTTTTCAGCATCCGGTGCACCAGGATGACATCGACCCCGGCGAGTTCGACGTGGCGCTTCACCTTTTGCTCCGCGACCTCGCCCTGATGGACGACGAATTTCAGCGAGAGATTGTCGAGCTGCCCGCAGCTCGCGCACTCGCAGGCGATGTCGGCCTTGAACCGTTCGCGCTGCGCGATGAACGCCCCGCGCATCCGTGACAGCCGCTCGCACACGAGCACTTTGGCGTTGCCGTCCGGCGCCCAGAAGAAGGCCGCGTCGCCCTCCAGCTTGGCGAGCTTCAGGCCCTTTCCGGCGTCGATCACGGCTTCCAACAATCCGGCGACCGTTAGCTGAGCGTGCGCCAGGTGGGTCCGGTTCCAACTCATGTAATGGGTGTAGCCGCCGATGTCGGCGATGAGCAGGACGGCGCTCCGGATGGCCATGATGTGCGCAGTTTAGTGGTTGCCGGTCACCGCCTCAATGAATCTCCCACTGGACGAAATCGCCGCGCCGCGAGAGGCTTGCAGGGGTCCCACCCCGGAGGAGCCGAGTATGCGAGTGCTGCGAACCCCAGACTCCCGATTCGAAAACCTGGAGGGCTATCCGTTCGTAGCGAATTACCTCGACGTGGCGGCGAGCGATACGCAGCCGCTGCGCATGCACTTCCTGGATGAGGGGCCGGCCGACGGCCCGCCCATCGTGCTGCTGCACGGCGAGCCCACGTGGAGCTACCTGTACCGCACGATGATTCCGCCGCTGGCCGACGCCGGGAATCGCGTACTGGCGCCCGACCTGATCGGCTTCGGCCGCTCCGACAAGCCCAGCCAACCCGAGGATTACACCTACCAGCGGCATGTCGAGTGGGTGACCGCATGGTTCGAGCGCCTCAACCTCAAGGACGTCACGCTGTTCGTGCAGGACTGGGGTTCGCTAATCGGCCTGCGCATCGCCGCCGAGCAGGGCGACCGGATCGCGCGGCTGGTGGTGGCGAACGGTTTCCTGCCCACCGCGGAGCGACCCACGCCGCCGGCCTTCTACCTGTGGCGGGCCTTCGCGCGCTACTCCCCTGTGCTTCCCGCCGGTCGCATCGTCGCCGTCGGGACCGTCCGCCACGTGCCCTCCAAGGTCCGGGCCGGCTACGACGCCCCCTTCCCGGACAAGACCTACCAGGCCGGGGCCCGCGCGTTCCCCCAGCTGGTGCCGACGTCGCCGTATGACCCCGCGATCCCGGCCAACCGGGCGGCCTGGAAGGCCCTGAGCCGCTGGGAAAAGCCCTGCCTGGCCATCTTCGGCTCCCGCGATCCCATCCTCGGGCACGCGGACCGGCCCTTGATCAGACACATCCCTGGCGCGGCGGGCCAGCCGCACGCTCGCATCAACGCCAGCCACTTCATCCAGGAAGACGCGGGACCCGAACTGGCCGACCGCATTGTGTCCTGGCAGCAGGCGCTGCGCTGACCGCGCCTACCGGGTGCTGATCAGCCGCGAGACGCCGCGCATCGCGGTCCGGCTGGCGGCGCGGCGCACTCGCTCGAGCGCGGTGCCCGCCTCGGGCGGCGGCGCCGATCCGAGACGCGGGAACAGCGCCAGCGCGTTGGTGCGCTCGATCGCGGCCCGGGCGCCGGGGTCGAGCCCGGGATAGGTCTCCAGGCCGGCGGCGAACAGCTTGGCCGCCGCGACGGGTGCGAAGGGATAGTCCGAGCCGAAGGTGACGTGCCCGGGCTCGGCGAAGGCGAGCAGGCTCGGCAGCGCCGCGGCGGTCGACGACAACGCCGTGTCGAAGTAGAAGCCCGCGAAGTCGTCCAGGCTGTCCGTCAGGGTGCGCCCGGTGTCGCTCATGATGGCGATCGCCATTCGGTGCGAGGCGTAGGGCACGAATCCGCCCGCGTGGCCGAGGATGAATTTGATGTTCGGGTACTTGCGGCGAATCTCATTGCGGACAAGGAGATACGCCGCCCGGGTGGTGTCGAGCAGGAAATCGGCCGCGAAGGGCAGGACGCCGTCCACCGGGGGGCCCGGCAGTTCGGCGGGATGGATGAACACGACCGCCGAACGAGCGTCGAGGGCCGCGAACAGATCGTCCTGACCACCCTGGCCCAGGTAGACGCCCGCCGCGTTCGCCAGCAGGATGACACCGTCGGCGCGCAATTCGTCCAGGCATCGCACCACCTCGTCAACGGATTCGCTGACGTGCGGCATTGGGAGGGTCGCGAAGAAGCCGAATCGGTCCGGTTGGGCGGCGACGACGGCGGCCAGGTAGTCGTTGAGGTCGCTCGCCAGGGCGGCGGCGTCGGCCGGATTCGGCAGGAACGTCGTGCCGGGCGCCGACACCGACAGGATCGCCGTCGCCACCCCGAGTTCGGACATGGTCTGCAGTGAACCTTCCGGGCTCCAGTCGGGTACCGCGCGCCCACCGGCCTCGTCGATTCCCGCTTTGCGCAGCAGCTGCCGGTAGGACGCGGGGACGGCGTGGTGGTGGGTGTCGATTCGCAGCATCGTTGCTCCTGAAGTGAGGCGCTCAATTATCCGCGATACCGGCGCCCGCCAGCGCGGGCACGACGTCCTCGCGGTGTACCAGCGACGCGACACCCGTCTTGAGTTGAGCGAATTTGTCGACGATCGTCCTACCCTCCCTGGTGTGGCCCCAGATGCTGATCCCCTGATAAGTGGTTGGCTCCCAGGCGGTTTCGTCGACCACGATCGGATTCCAGCCGACTTCCCATTCGAACCCCGAGGGTGTGACGGCGTAGAAGGACAGCTCCTTGTCGTTGGTGTGCTGGCCAACCCCGAGCGCCATCCGGAACCCGAGCCGCTTGACGCGCTGGTAGGCCGCCGTCATGTCGTCGGGCTGGGCGAGCTGGACGTTGACGTGCTGCACCCGGGTGCGTATCGGGTTGAGCCTGAGCCGGTTGGCGGCCGCGATCGCCACGGTGTGGTGCCGCTCGTTGACCCGCAGGAAGCGGATCTTGAACTTCAGGCCGCCGATGGTCTCGTCGATGTAGTCGGACAGCCGCGCGTCCAACACCGCGGCGTAGTAGCCGTGCAGCTGATGGGGCTTGGTGGTGGTGACGGCCACATGACCCAAACCCGCTGCGCCGGTGACGAAACCGCCGCCCGCCAGAAGCCGTAAGGGCGCCGCGGCGGTTCGGGCGCGCGTGAAGATCTCCTGGGTCAGCCCGTTGGGTCCCGGGAAGCGGACCAGCCGTTCCACCCCGCGCAGCGCGGCCTCCTCGTCGGTCCCCTCGGTCACCGGCACCCCATGGCGCGTGACGCGGGCGACCACCGTCTCGAAGGCGTCGTGGTCGTCGAGGTGCCAGCCGAGCGCGGTGACGTCCTCGGCGGGGCCGCGCCGCAGCAGGAACCGGCACTCGGTGTCGTCAAGGCGAAACCGCATCGCGTCGTTCGCCGCGTCGTCGAGATGCATGCCGATGGCGTCGCGGCCGAATCGTCGCCAGTCGCTGAACTTTTGGGTCTCGATCACCACGTAACCGAGTTGGACCCTGCCGAAAACCGACGGGCTCATCGCTCGCCCTCCAGAAACTCGATGGCCAACCGGTTGAACAATTCTGCGCGTTCCCATTGCATCCAATGGCCGGTATGGGAGGTCATCACCAGATCCGCGTTCGGCAGCAGGTTGAGCAGCATCGGGCCGCCGGAGGGCCGGTTGACCTTGTCGTCGCGTCCCCACAGCACCAGCGTCGGTGTCGTCAGGGCCGTCAGCCGCCGGTCGCGGGTGAGATCCATCCGCCACAGGGTCCGCAGGGCCGTCGGCCCGGACGGGCGGCGCAGCGGCGGGTCGGCGATCACCTCCGGGTCGATCGAGGCGCGGTAGCGCAACTCGATCAGGTCGTCGGGCACCGAGGAGTCGTCGTACACCAGGTAGCTGCGGATGAAGGTGGCGAGCTTGTCGCGGCTCGGGCCGTCGCCGCCGTAGTAGGACAGCAGGGTTTTCAATCCGGCCGTGGGTAGGCCCCTGGTGGTGCCGATCCCGCCGGGCCCCATCAACACCAGCTTGCCGACGCGGCGCGGGGTGTCCAGCGCCAGGCGCAGGGCGGCCGAGCCGCCGTACGAGTTGCCGACGAGGTGGGCGGTGTCGATGCCGAGTTCGTCGATGAGGCCGCGGATCGTGTCGGCGAGGAAGCCGAACGGATCGTCATGGTCGACGCCCTTGGCCGACCTGCCGTACCCGGGCATGTCCGGAACGATGACGCGGAAATGCGTTGCGAGGGCGTCGATATTGCGCGAGTAGTTCGACACCCCCGACGCGCCGGGGCCACCGCCGTGCAGCATGACGACCGGCGGCCCGGTCCCGGCTTCGGCGACGAAGATAGGTTTACCCGCGACGGTGACGGTGCGCTCGGTCAGCTGGGTGGTGATCATGCCGGGACTCCGATCCGGGCGGCCGGCAGGGGTGGCGTCAGGTCGGTGAGGCCCGCCGGCGGGGCCGGCAGCGCCGCTCCGGCGGCCGCGGCGGCGAAGACGAATCCGTCGGGGCGCGCGACGACCGCCGCCGCCTTCTTGGCGCGCAGCCAGCCGGCCAGGCTGCCGTCGTCGTCGCGGATCGCGCCGGCCGCCGGCGCGCCACTGGTGATGGCCAGCGAGATCGCGCCCAGCCGCTCCCAGCGATCGGCGCCGGGTGGCGCGGCACCAAGGTGCAGGACGGCCCAGCCGCCGCCCAGGGCGTCGTCGAGGCGCTCCCTGCTTCCGGTGGCCACGGTGACCCAGGGCTGCGGCAGCTGCCAACCGACCGCGGCGTGCGCGTCCGGCGCGACAAACCCGTCGGGATAGTGCGCGGGCGGAATCCAGATCAGGTTCTGCCCGGCCTTGAGGACGCCGGGCCAACGCGTCACCGCCCGCAGCAGGTGATTGCGCAACCACGCCAACGACTTTCGACGTTCCGTGATGATCCGCCCATTGCGTACCGCCCGGCGAGTGACCTCGGTGACGTGCGGTTTGCGCTCGACCTGGTAACTGTCGAGCAGCGAATCGGGCGCCTGGCCGTGCAGCACGGCCGCGAGCTTCCAGCACAGGTTGGCCACGTCGCGCACCCCGGCCGACATGCCCTGACCGATCCACGGCGGCATCGCGTGCGCCGCGTCACCGGCCAAAAAGACCCGCCCGACGCGCCACCGGTCGGCGACGCGCACGTGGTGGCTGTAGATGACGGCCCGTAGGATCTTCACCTGTTGCTCGGTGATGCCCTGCTCGTGCAGCACCTCCCACACGGCCTCGTCGGTGGCCAGGCGCGTCTCGTCCTCACCCGCGCGCGCGGGGTACTCCCAGCGGTGGTGTCCCAGCGGCGTGGGGCAGTCCACCGTCGGGCGCGCGGGGTTGCAGTGAAAGCGCAGCCGGTCGTGGCCCTCCCACGGGCGAATCACCTTGGTGTCGATGACAACCCAGCGTTCGGAGTAGGTGCGCCCGTCGTAACCGACCCCGAGCTGACCGCGAGTCGGCGACGACCCGCCGTCGGCGGCGATCACGTAGGAGGCGCGCAGGCGCTTGAAGGTGTCGGTGCCTAAATCGGCCAGCATCAGTTCGACATCCGCGGGACCGTTGACGACGCGCAGGCATTCGTGTTCGAGCAACACCTCGACGTTCGGGAACCGGGCGACGCCCTCGCGGAGCACGTGGTCGACCGCGGGCTGGTACAGGAACTGCTGCGGCGGATGCCCGCAGCCGCGGGGCGTCATGGTGGTTTCGATGAAGGGAACGCCGTCGGCGTCGACCCAGGCCAACGGCCGGTCGGGCAGCATATCCCGCTGCAGGCGGTCGGCCAGGCCGACGGACTGCCAGATCCGCATGACCTCTTCGTCGGTCGAGATGGCCCGCGCACGCCCGTAGACGTCGGGGTCGCGTTCGACGACGACGACCCTAAGCCCAAGGCGGCCAAGCAGATTGGCGGCGGTGGCGCCCGTCGGACCGTAACCGATGACCGCGACGTCGTAGCTCGGGTGCTCGTCCATTGCATTCTCGCCTTCGTGTCTGGCTTGTTCTGTAGTGATCGATACGGTACTGTAGTGATCACTACGGAGTCAAGAGCCTGTCGGCAAGGAGTTCCAGTGGCCACCAAAGACAAGCCGCAGCGGCGCCGCCGCCTCGACGGCGAGGCGTCCCGGGCCCGCATCCTCGATGCGGCGACCGAGATCGCCAGCGAGCGCGGGTACGAGGGCACCAGCATCGGGCTGGTCAGCGCCAAGTGCGGCCTGCCGGCCAGTTCCATCTACTGGCACTTCAAGGACAAGGACGACCTGATCGCCGCGGTCATCGAGCGCAGCTTCGCCCACTGGCTTTCGGCGTGGACGATGCCGGACGAGGGTAGCGGGCGGGAGCGCCTCGTCTCGATGGTCACGCAGATCGCCAAGGCGCTGCTGGACTCCCCCGACTTCCTGCGCCTCGGGCTCATGCTCGCGCTGGAGCGCCGGCCGGTCGAGCCGCGGGCGCGCGCCATGTTCCTCGCCGTGCGCGGCCAGGCGTTCGAGACGCTCACACGAGCCATTCGGGACCTCGTCCCGGGCCTGACCGACGCGCAGGTCCACCAGTTGGCCACTTACGCCCTCGCCGGTGGCGACGGCCTGTTCGTCGCCAAGGAACTCGGCGGTGACTCGGTCGACCTGCTGGCGTTGTTCGAGTTGCACGCGAACACCCTCTACGACAGCGCGCTGCGCATGGCCGGCGAGGACGCGAAATGACCCGCGTCGAGCGGTGGCCGGTGGCCATCATCGGTTCGGGCAACATCGGCACCGACCTGATGCTCAAAATTCTGCGCAGCGACGGCCCGCTCACGGTGGGCGCCATGGTCGGCGTCGACGCCGGCTCGGACGGCCTGGCCCGGGCGCGGCAATTGGGTGTGCCCGCCACCGCCGGCGGCGTCCAGGGCCTGCTGGGTATGCCGGAGTTCGCCGGAGTCAGGCTGGCCTTCGACGCCACCTCGGCCACCGCGCATCGCAGCAACTGGGCGGCGTTGCGGGACACCGGTATACGCATGCTCGACCTCACCCCGGCATCGATCGGCCCGTTCTGCGTGCCGGTGGTCAACCTCGACGACCACCTCGATGCGCCCAACCTCAACATGGTTACCTGCGGCGGCCAGGCGACGGTGCCGATCGTCGCCGCCGTCGCCAGAGCGGGGATCGTTTCCTACGCCGAGATCGTCTCCTCGATCTCGGCTAAATCCGCGGGCCCGGGCACCCGGGCCAACATCGACGAGTTCATCGAGACCACCGCCACCGCGCTTGAAGTCGT
This sequence comes from Mycobacterium interjectum, assembly GCA_002102225.1. Classification (GTDB taxonomy): domain Bacteria; phylum Actinomycetota; class Actinomycetes; order Mycobacteriales; family Mycobacteriaceae; genus Mycobacterium; species Mycobacterium interjectum_B. The sequence goes on along the minus strand of LQPB01000044.1, from coordinate 74,234 downwards.
CGGCGGCGCGCGGCGCGGTAAGGCCGTGATCGTCCTCAACCCCGCCGATCCCCCGGTGCTCATGCGCAACACGGTGTACTGCCTCGTCGACGGGGAGCCCGACCACCGCAGGATCGAGGAAGAAATCCTGGACATGGTAGACCGGGTGGCCACGTATGTGCCGGGTTACCGGCTCAAGCAGGACGTGCAGTTCCAGCAGTTCGACCACGACAACCCGCTCTACATCCCCGAGACCGGCAAGTTCACCGGGACCCGCGTCACGGTGCTGCTGGAAGTCGCCGGTTCCGCCCACTACCTGCCCGCCTACGCGGGAAACCTCGACATCATGACGTCGGCCGCCAAGGCCACCGCGGAGCGCATCGCCCGGCACGCGGCCGAAACCGCCGGAGCCACAACATGATCTACGTCAGCGACGTCACCCTGCGCGACGGCATGCACGCGGTGCGCCACCGATACAGCATCGAGCAGGCCACCACCATCGCGCGCGCCCTCGACGCGGCGGGCGTCGACTCGATCGAGGTCGCCCACGGCGACGGGCTGTCGGGTTCGAGCTGCGTGTACGGGTTCGGGGCGCACACCGACCTGGAATGGATCGAGGCCGTGGCCGCGGCCGTCGAGAACGCGCGCGTCGCGACGCTCCTGCTGCCCGGTGTCGGCAGCCTGCGCAACCTCAGGGATGCGCATCGCGCGGGCGCGACCGTCGTGCGCGTCGGCACCCATTGCACCGAGGCGGACATCTCGGCCCCCTACCTCGCCGCCGCCCGGGACCTCGGCATGGACGCCGTCGGCTTCCTCATGATGAGCCACCTGACCACCCCGGCCCGCCTCGCCGAGCAAGCCGAGCTCATGCAGGGCTACGGGGCCGGCTGCGTCTACGTCGTCGACTCCGGCGGCGCCATGACGATGCGCGACGTCGCCGAGCGGGTGGACGCGCTGCGCCAAACGCTTTTACCCACAACCGAAATCGGCATCCACGCGCACCACAACCTGTCGCTGGGCGTGGCCAACTCCATCGCCGCCGTGGAGCACGGCGCATGCCGCGTCGACGCCTCCCTGGCGGGCATGGGCGCGGGCGCCGGAAACGCGCCGCTCGAGGTGTTCGTCGCCGCCGCCTCCCGGCTTGGCTGGGACCACGGCTGCGACCTGCACCGGCTGCAGGACGCCGCCGACGACCTGGTGCGACCGCTGCAGGACCGGCCGGTGCGGGTCGACCGCGAAACGCTGACGCTGGGCTATGCCGGCGTCTACTCCAGCTTTTTGCGGCACGCGGAGGCCGCCGCGGACCGGTTCGACATCGACGCGCGCACGCTGCTGGAAGAGGCCGGTCGGCGCGGCATGGTCGGCGGCCAGGAGGACATGCTCGTCGACATCGCCCTCGACCTCACCGGATCGCGCTGAATGCGTCGTCCCCTGGTCGACTCCGCGGCGGGGTGCAACGACCAGCGGCATGGACATGGTAACCATGGGGCTGATGGGCACGGTCGTTGGTGCGTCGGCCATGGGCATCGCGGGCGTCGCGAGGTCCGCCGCCGATAACTTGCTCCCCGGGATGGTGGGGAACCACAACAATAAACATCAGATGAAGATGCACCTGCACGGGCAGCGCTGCGACGCGGTCCGGCGCTGGCGAAGCGGCTTGGCGGAAGCGCGGGACGCCTACCGGCAGTGGGCGTGCGGCCCCCGTAACGACGATCCGCCCAACGTCGTCGGCGACGAGTGGTTCGAGGGCCTGCGACCGTACCTGCCGACCACGGGCGAAGCGGCGGAATTTCGCACCGCGCACGAAGTCCATTGCGACAACCCGACTCTGACGCTGCTCTCACTCGAAATCGGACGGATCGAGAAGGAGTGGACCGAGGAGGCGAAGGGGCGACGGCGCCGCCATCGCATCTAGGGCCGAGCGTCGACTTGTTGTGGGGATTGGGGCCCGCTGGGCGCAACTACTCGACGCTGGGCGCCGCAGTCGCGGCGAGTACGGCCGCGGCGAGCTCGGGACGGCACACCACCACGTCGGGCAGTTTGGGGTCGGGTTGGTTGTAGGCCAGCGCCGACCCGTCGATGCGCGACGTGTGCAGGCCGGCGGCCCGGGCCACCGCGACGGGGGCGGCCGAGTCCCATTCGAACTGGCCGCCGGCGTGCACGTACACGTCGGACAAGCCCTGCACGATCGACGCCACTTTGGCTCCGGCGGAACCCATTTCCACCAGGACGCCGCCCAGCGCGTCGCGCACGGATAGCGCAATGGCGGGCGGCCGGGTGCGGGAGACGACGATGCGCGGCTGGTCCGGCGCGACCGGAGGCGGGTTGACGTAGGGGGTCGCCAGCGTGATGCCCTGGGCGGGCAGCGCCACCGCACCGGCGACGAGCTCGCCGGCCTGCCAGAGCGCGACGTGCACCGCCCAGTCGTCGCGCCCGAGCTCGGAGAATTCCCGCGTCCCGTCGAGTGGATCGACGATCCACACACGCTCGGAACGCAACCGCACCGGGTCGTCGGCGCCCTCCTCGGACAGCACCGCGTCGCCGGGTCGCTCGCCGGCCAGCGCCTCCATGAGGAAGTCGTGGGATCGCTTGTCCCCCGCCGCTTTCCGCTCGCCGGCCTCGGCGTCGGCGAACTCCTCCCGAACCGCGAGCAACAACCGGCCCGCCTCGGTGGCCAGCCGCGCGGCCAGCGCGTGATCGTCGTCCATCCGCTCTCCAAAAATCGGCGCAAACCTGAATAAGTTGGTAGTGATGACCAACTTTACCGTGCCATGAAATCTTTGCCGCAGTGGCCACGCAGGTCCGCATTTCTGCCATAACCTGGTGAGGTGAGCGGGGGCAACGTCTCATCATCGAACAGGGTGCGGTTTCCGGGGGGACGCCTGGGAATGGCCGGCGTCGTCGTGGCCGTCGTGCTGATCGGCGCGCTCGGTTTCGGCGCGATGAAGCTGATCAACGGCCACCAAGGCGCGTCGCCGCAGCCCACCGCCCCACCGCCCCCGCCGACATACTTCGCCATTCCGGGCTGCTACAACCCGTCGGTTCCGCCGGTCGAGCGTCCGAGGAAGCTCAATGTTCTGGGCTGCGCAAGCGTAGCCGTTGCGCTGCAAGACATGTCGTGGACCTCCTGGGGGCCACAGGGCGCCGACGGGACCGGCAACGCCGTCTTCAAGATCTGCGAGCCGAACTGCGCGGCCGGGTATCAGCTCACCGACCCCGTCGTCGTATACGCATGGAACGCGCAGCCGCCACGCCCCGACGCGATCTGCCAGGCGGGCCTGAAGATCTTCTCCGACCTCATCTTGGCCTTTCCCAAGGCAACCCCGCCGCCCACCGCCCAGAAACTGAACACGCAGTACAACGGGATGCCCGCGGTGCATTACGCCAATTACTCGGGCACCAACAACCGCGACGCCCAATTCATCGGCTATACGTTCTGCAACTAGCGGCTGCGCCGCGCTCGCGATCGCCGCGAGACCGATAGCGGCGACCCCCTTCGCCCGGCTGCGCCGCGCTCGCGATCGCCGCTAGACCTCGATGACGACCGCGCCGCCCTGGCCGCCGCCCGCGCACATCGCCGCGACGCCGATCCCGCCGCCGCGGCGGGCCAGCTCGTAGGTCAGGGTGGTGACCATGCGCGCGCCCGAGGCCGCGATGGGGTGGCCGAGGCTGCATCCGCTGCCGGAGAAGTTCACCTTCTCCTCGTCGATGCCGTACTCGCGGCACGCCGCGATCGGCACGGAGGCGAACGCCTCGTTGATCTCCCACAGCGCGACGTCGTCGACCGAAAGCCCGGCCCGCTGCAGCACCTTGGCGATCACCCTGACCGCGCCCAGACCGCAGTCCCGCGGTGGCACACCCACGGCGGCCCACGCCTTAACCGTGCCCATCACGTTCAGCTTCTCGGCGACGGCGTAGTCGCGGTCGACCAGCGCGATTGCGGCGGCGGCGTCGTTGGTGCCGCTGCTGTTGCCCGCCGTAATCGAGAAACCCTCGATCTCGGGGTGCAGCACCTTGAGTGCGGCGAGCTTCTCGATGGTGGTGTCACGCCGGGGATGCTCGTCGACGGAGAAGTCGGTCACCGAACCGTCGATCTGGGTGATCTTCAGCGGAACGATCTCGTCGAGGAACTTCCCGGCGTCCATGGCCGCGATGGCGCGCTCGTGCGACCGGGCGGCCCACGCGTCCATCTCCTCGCGGGTGATGCCGACGGTCTGCGCGGTGTTCCACCCCACCGTGATCGACATGTCCTTGGTCGGGGCGTCCGGGGTCTCGACGTGCGTGGGAGGCAGCCAGCGCTCCTCGAACTTGAGCTCGGGGCCGGGGATCCGCTGATTCATCAGCGGCGTCATCGACAGCGACTGCACGCCGCCGGCGATGAGCACCCGCTCCATGCCGGAGCCGATCTGCGCCGCGGCGTTGCCGATGGCGGTGAGGCTGCCCGCGCAGTGCCGGTTCACGGCCTGGCCCGGGATGTCCTCCATGCCCGTCGCGGCGGCCGCGTAACGCGCCAGATCCCCACCGCCATAGTGCGATTCGGCGAAGATGATGTCGTCGATGGCCGACGGGTCGATGCCGGACCTGCGCACCACCTCGGGCAGCACCGTGGTGATCAGCGTCTCCGGCGGCGTGTTGACCAGCGCGCCCTTGAAGGAGCGGCCGATCGCCGTCCTGGTGGCTCCGACGATGACGGGTGTAGCCATGTTTTACCTCGAACTGTTGGGTGCCAAGTTTACGGGAATCGCCCTAAGTGTAACGCCACGACCCTGAGCTGGAACCCCCGGTGCCGCTAGGCTCGCGCAATGACCACCACCCCCCTCATTGAAGGTGACACGACCCGGACGGCCGCGTACCGCGTTGCGGCCATGCTGATGGGCATCGGCACCGTCCACTTCCTGGCCCCCAAACCGTTCGACACGATCGTTCCGGCCGAGCTGCCGGGCGATGCGCGGCTCTATACGTATGCCTCGGGCGTCGCGGAGATAGCCGTCGGCGCGCTGCTGGTGCCGCGACGCACCCGGCGGCTGGCCGCGCTGGCCGCCGTGCTGCTGTTCGTCGGGGTGTTCCCGGCCAACGTCAACATGTGCCGGTTGTGGTGGGACAAGCCCTGGCCGATGCGCATCGCCGCGCTGGCCCGGCTGCCGCTGCAGATTCCGATGATCACCACGGCGCTCAAAATCCGGCGAAACAGCTGAGCGCACCCCAAACCGACTCATGCACAGGCGAAGTCATCCAGCGGAGACCGAGCGCCCGAGGTAGGCCATCAGCCGGGCGGTCGGCGTCGCGCCCTCTGGCGCGGGGCGCGCCGGCCCGAAGCCGCCGGGTCGCCGCAGCAAGTTCTCGGGCACCGACTCCACCAGCCCGCGGCACAGCGCCAGCAGGTCGTCGGGCAGCTCGATAAACCGACCTTGAGATGCATGCACGTCCCAGCTGTGCATGGCGAGGTCGGAGGCCGGATAGGTGAGCGCCCGGTGCAGCGGCACCTCGCCCTGAGGCGACGGTCGCATCGCATGCATGTCGGCACCCGGCAGCGCGCCTGTGAGCCGCGCCGCCAGCTCGCGGAGCCGCGCCGCCGGGTCTTCGCAGACCCAGTCGGCCGGCTGGGACGGGCGATCCCAAAGCTCCCCGCCTTCGACGAGCGTCACAATCTTCGCTGCGCTGCCGGTAGCGTGACCGACCAGGTCGCGGACGCTCCAACCTTCGAGGTTGGACGGCTGTCCCCAGCTGTCGGGTGGGATCTGGTCAACCGCGTCGATGAGCAGGTCCAACGCCTCTGCTGCCATGATCCCGATCCCCGCGGCCGCGTCGTTCATGAGTGAGTGCCGATCAACCTACGGCGGTCTGCGTCGTTGGCGTTGCGGCGCGATGCAGCCACAAGAAATCGTGCTGCCCCGCGGCACCTGTCAGGAGCGGCCTCACCAGCATCGTCGACGTAGGGGTACGCCGCCGCGAGCAGGAAGACATCGCCGAGCGGATAGGCGCTAAGCGGCATTCCCAGCCGGGTTCCGGCAACCCTGCGCGGGTAGGGATTCAGTCGCTTGGTGGCTCGGCGCGTCACATCGCTGATCCGCCTCACGTGCATCAGCATCCCCCAGCCAAGCAAAAGCAGATACAGCGCAACGACAGCGCCGGCCGCGAGGGCGGGCAGCAGCACCAGCACACGCAACAGCCTTCGGTGTGTCAAGACATCGCCTCGGAACACCGACTTTCGCCGCATACCGGCCGACGGTCTAGGGTCGCAAGTCCCAAGGTGGTTCATTCGCAGGAGGTCCTCGTGGGCAGGACGGGCATCGCGGCACTGCTCGCGATTGGAGCGGCCCTGATGATCGGCATCGGGGACGTCTTCGAACAGCGTTCCGCCCAACAGGTCACCGACAAGCCGGTCGGCACCTTCGCCCTGTTCCGCCGCCTCCTGCGTGATCGACGATGGTGGACGGGCAGCCTGGTGGCGGCCGCCGGCTTCGGTCTGCAGGCCGCGGCGCTGGGCCTGGGTTCTGTGGTGCTCGTGCAGGCGCTGTCGGTGACCTCGTTACTGTTCGCGTTGCTCATCAGCGCGAGAACCAACCACCGCAGGATCACGCGCTGGCAAGGGATTTGGGCCACGCTGCTCGTCGGCGCCGTTGCGGTCGTGGTGACCGTCGGCAACCCGCAGGCCGGCAACCCGCGGGGGTCCGTTGAGACGTGGACCGTCGTGGGCCTGATTATGGGCCCGGCGCTGATACTCTGCGTGATCGGCTCTCGCGTGTTTTCCGCTTCGGTCGGCGCGCTCTTGCTGGGCCTGATGTCCGGCTCGCTGTGGGGCCTGTTCTCGGTGTTGACCAAGAGCGTGGTCGACCAGCTCGACCGCGGCATCCCGGCGTTGCTGCGCCTGCCCGAGTTGTACGTGTGGGCGGTTCTGGCCGTCGCCGCCACCGCCTGGGAGCAGTCGGCGTTTCGGGCCGGCCCGCTCACCGCGTCGCTGCCGGCGGTCACCGTCGCCGAGCCCGTCGTGGGATCGGTGCTCGGCGTCACCGTGCTGGGTGAGACGCTCAGCACCAGCGGCGTCGCCGTGACCGCTCTCGGGTTATCGGTCGCCGTCATGGCCGCCGCGACGGTCGCGCTGGCGCACAGCCAGGCCGCCGGGGCGCCTCCGTCAGAGCTTCCGCGAACCGGCGCGGTGTAGCGTGCCGTCGGGGTCGACGTAGGCGAATTCCCTTAATCCGTAGGGTGTCTCATGCGGTTCGAGCAGGCGGCCGTCGAGGTTTTCCAACGCGGCCCATTCCGCGTGGAGCGCGTCGGCGTCGCTGACGTAGAGGTACACGCTGGCGGCCGTGCGCAGCGGGTCGTGCTCGGCCCACTCGGTGAGGTGAATCGACACGGCCCCACGGTCGGCGAACCCGTAGCGCTCAGGCCCTTGGTAGGCGCGCGCGTTGAATCCGAGTTTGCGGTAGCGGTCGAGGGCGATATCGAGGTCTCGGACCGGCACGATCGGTGACACGGAGTCGAATTCAATTTCGGGCACACCACAGTGTGTCAGCCCAGGCTGCCGTATGCTCCATCCGCAAACCACCTCTGAATAAGTGCCGGAGAGTAGGGGGTTCGCAGCGTGCTACGGGCAGTGCTCATCGCGGGAGCAATGGTTATCGGGGTAGCGGTCGCACCCGTGGCCGCTGCCAGCCCGTCGACGACGACGCCGTCGCCCGCGCCGACGACAGGGTCAGGCGCCTACTACCCGAATTGCCGGGCAGCGTGCGAGGCCGGTGTGGCGCCGATCTACCGAGGGCAGCCGGGTTACCGGCCCGGTCTGGACCGCGACGGCGACGGCATCGCCTGCGAGGTGTGCCACTAAGCAAGCACGGCGGCGGCGCCGAGCACCGGTATGCCGTAGATTGGTAGCCAGGTTGAGATCCCAGCCCTGATGCCTTGACGCGAAATCGTCGCCTTCTCCTTTCCGAGCCTGGCATCCGTTCACATCCCCCCGCCGCCGAGCAACCGGACACTACGACCGGAACGAATGACGCCTTTCCAGGGCGGGAAGTGCGGTGCGATGCGCTTGAATCAGGCAGCTGCCAGCAAGGCAATTACGGAAATCACGACCCCGCCCGGGCTGTCGGCAGTCGACTGCGACCAGCTGGTCGAAAAGGTTGCCCACGGGCTCGCCGGGTCGCTCAACCTGCGGCGCACGGCCCTGCGGCTGTTGACGACGATCCGGCCCCAATTGGCCGACTGGTCCGTGGCGATATTGCCGGAAATCCAGACCGGTGGGCTGCTATTGGTCGGCGGCGACGACGCCGGATTCCATGCCGTCGTCTCCCAGCGCTCCATCGACTTTGACGGTCTGGGCCGCGTTTTGCGGACCGGGCGCACCGAGCTCGCCCACGTCGCGCTCGGCACCGACGCCGAGGCCAGCCTCACCGCCATGATTCCGCACCCTCGACTGGTGCAAGAGGCCGCCACGTTGCGGCCCGCCGACGTGCTCGCCGTCGGGCTCACGGCGCGGGGTACGACGTTCGGCGCGCTGGTCATGGTGCGCGGCGGCGGGCGGTGCCCCTTCGACGACGATGTCGAAGTGATCCAGCGGGTGGCGGAACGCGCCGCCCTGGCCCTGGACTCCGCGCGCCTCTACGAGGAGCGCGCCCGGATCGCCGCGGTGATCCAGGAGAGTCTGCGCCCGCCCTCCCTGCCGCGGATCGATGGGGTTCGCATGGCGGCCCGCTACCGCCCGGCGGCCGAACAGCTCGACATCGGCGGGGACTTCTACGACGCGCACGGGAAAGACGGGGACTGGCTGCTGTGCCTGGGCGACGTGTGCGGCAAGGGCGTGGATGCGGCCGCGTTGAACGGCCGGGCCCGCCAAAGCATCCGCACCGCAGCGCATTTCGATCGCCGTCCCGAGGCGGTGCTCGGCGCACTGAACAGCGTGCTCCTTGACGAAGGCACCACGCAACTCGTCACGGTGGTGTGCGCCCGGATGCGGCCTGCCGGCGGCGGCATTCGGATGGACCTCGCCTCGGCCGGTCACCCGAAGCCGATCGTGCTGCGCGCCGACGGACGGGTGGAAGAGGTCGAGGTGGGCGGCACCGCGGCGGGCATGGTGGCACAGGTCGCCTACACCGCGGTGACGATCCTGTTGGACCGCAACGACACGATGCTGATGTTCACCGACGGCATCGACGAGGCCTTCGGCGCCGACGGGCAGTACGGCGTCGAGCGGCTCCTCGCCCTGCTGCCCCCCTACGCCGGCGCGGGGCCGGAAGTGATTTGCGAGGTGATCGAACAGCACGTCATCGAGCACCTCGAAGGTCGCGCGCACGACGACATGGCGTTGTTCGCGGTGACATGCGGCAGTTGAGCGTCCCGGCGAACCCGCTAAGAAGCTACGACCACGCGCTCGGCAGGGGTGACACGGCGGCGATCACCCGGTTGATCGAGGACATGCTGTCCGCAGGCGTGGAACCGCTGTCGGTGCTGACCGATGTCATCGCCACCGCCCAGCGTGAGGTAGGCAAGCGTTGGCAACGTGGCGAATGGACGGTGGCACAGGAGCACGCCGCGACCGCCATGGCCCTCTCGGCGACCAAGGTCGTGGAGGAGCACGTGCAACGGCACCCAGTTACCCGCGGCAGCGTCCTCGTGGCCTGCGCGGAACGGGAATGGCACGCCTTGCCCGCGATGATCATCCACTGCGCTTTGCGGGCGGAGGGCTGGGACACCAAACTGCTGGGAGCGTCGACCAACCCGCTTCGACTCAATCAGCACCTGCAAGACGTGGGGCCCGATGCTGTCGCGGTCAGCTGTTCGGTGCTCGGATCGCTGCCCACCTGCCGCCGATTCATCGAGGCGAGCACCGCTGTCGGCGTGCCGATCCTGGTCGGCGGGCCCGCTTTTGGCGACGATGACGTGCGCGCCCGCGCGCTGGGTGCGACCGCGTGGGCGGCCGATGCGCAGGGTGCCATCGCGGCCATGGACGCCCTGCCCGCCGTCGTCGAGCCGGCCGCGGCGCTGCCCGACGAAGCGGCCGCCGAACAGGCCGCGCTCGAGGAGGACCACCGCCGCCTCGTCGCGCTGCTGCGCGAGCGATGGTCACTCGTCGCCGCGGTGACCACGCCCGAAGCCGATGTCCTGCACAGCGTCATGGACATCGCCGACGACGCGTTGCACCAGATCTTGCATGCCGTGTCGGCGGCCTTGCTGACCGGCGACCACCGTCCGATCCCCGAGACGGCGGCATGGATCGCGGACCTGCTTCGCAGCCGAAATGGCGACGAGATGATGCTGCACGAACTGGCCGGCTTGGTCTGCGGCGCGCTGCGCGAGTACCCGCTGGCCGGTGCGCTGGTAACAACGCATTTCACCGCTTAAAGGGCTGTGCCGCAGTCCTATTGGGGCAGTACCTCTCCCCTGGTTTCGGGCGCCAGCGGGATGACGAAGAGCCCGACGACGAAGGCGACCGCCGTCTCAACGCGGTGCGTCGACGCAACGTCGCGAGAGCGCAATCGCTGGTCGGCAAGCACCTACTCGATACCGGGGAATTGCTTCATCGCGTCCTTTCCGAGGATGCGAATGTTCCTATTTCCTAAGGCTTTCGGCGCGTCAATCGCCTACCGCGGATTACGGGGCCGCACCACCGCCGGGCGGCTCGCCACGGCGGTGAACCCCTCGGTGTCGTCGAAGAACGCCCACTGCCCGTCGTCGTCGACCTCCATGCGCCAGCCCAGCTCCGTACTGCCGATCAAGCCGGTGAACCACGCGTGGGCGTCCTCGGCGCGGTCAAAGTTCTTTGCCGCCACGACCTCGCCATGTGGATCGACAATACGAAACGTGGCCATGAGATGTGATTATCCCCCGCACAGGGGTTTCAATCACGTGTGTGTTTGCTGTGATCCTTATGAACGCTCGATGACCGGCGGGGTAATCAGATCGTGCGAGCCAGGCGGTCGGCGAGCAGCTCGGCGAAGCGCGCCGGATCCTCCAACGCGCCGCCCTCCGCGAGAAGCGCCGTGCCGTACAGCAGCTCGGCGGTCTCGGCGGCGGTGGTGCGCGCCGCGTCGTCGTCGGCCTTCCGGTGGGCATCCCGCAGGCCGGTGACCAGCGGATGATTCGGGTTGAGCTCGAGGATCCGCTTGCCCACCGGAACGTCCTGCCCGGTGGCGCGGTAGAGGCGCGCGAGCGTCGGGGTGATCCCGAATGCGTCGGTGATCAGGCAGGCCGGTGACTCGGTCAGCCGCGTCGACAGCCGCACGTCCTTGACGTGCTCGCTCAACGTCTCCTTCAGCCAGGCCAGCAGGTCGGCGAACTCCTTCTCCTGCTCCTCGCGCTCGGCCTCGCTCTTGCCCTCCTCGGAGTCGAGGTCCACCTCGCCCCTGGCCACCGACTGCAGCGGTTTGCCGTCGAACTCGTCGACCACCCCCACCCACACTTCGTCGACTGGGTCGGTGAGCAGCAGCACCTCGTAGCCCTTGGCCATGAACGCCTCCAGGTGCGGCGACTTCGTCAGCAGCTGGCGTGTCTCTCCGGTGGCATAGAAGATCTGTTGCTGCCCTTCCTTCATCCGCTCCACGTACTCGGCCAGGGTGGTGGCCTCCTCCTCGCTGTGGGTGGAGGCGAACGAGCAGACCTGCAGCAGCATGTCCTTGTTGTCGGCGTCCGAGAGCAGCCCCTCCTTGATGGCCCTGCCGAACTGGGTCCACAGCGTGCGGTAGTCGTCCGGCCGCTCGGACTGCAGCTCCTTGATCGTGGACAGGATCTTCTTGGTCAGCCGGCGCCGGATCGCCTTGATCTGCCGGTCCTGCTGCAGGATTTCGCGAGACACGTTGAGCGACAGGTCCTGTGCGTCGACGACGCCCTTGACGAAGCGCAGGTATTTCGGCAGCAGCTCGTCGCAATCGCCCATGATGAACACGCGCTTGACGTACAACTGGATCCCGACGTGGGAGTCGCGGTCGAACAGGTCGAACGGGGCGTGCGACGGGATGAACAGCAGGGCCTGGTACTCGAAGGTGCCCTCGGCCTTCATCGCGATGACCTCGAGCGGGTCGTCCCAGGCGTGCGCGATGTGCTTGTAGAACTCGTTGTACTCCTCGGCGGAGACCTCGTCCTTGGGCCTGGCCCACAACGCCTTCATCGAGTTGAGGGTCTCGGTCTCGAGGGTGACGGTCTCTTCGCCACCGTCCTCGGCGCTGGGTTCGCGGCGCTCGACCTCCATGCGGATGGGCCACGCGATGAAGTCGGAATACCGCTTGACCAGGTGCCTGATCTTCCACTCCGCGGTGTAATCGTGCAGCTCGTCCTCGGTGTCTGCGGGCTTGAGGTGCAGGGTGACCGCGGTGCCCTGCGGCGCGTCGTCGACGGATTCGATGGTGTAGGTGCCCTCGCCGCTGGATTCCCACCGGGTGGCGGCGCTCTCGCCGGCCTTGCGGGTCAGCAGCTCGACCTTGTCGGCGACCATGAAGCTCGAGTAGAAGCCGATGCCGAACTGACCGATCAGTTCCTCGGAGGCCGCCGCATTTTTGGCCTCCCGGAGCTGCTGGCGCAGCTCGGCGGTGCCCGACTTGGCCAGCGTGCCGATCAGGTCCACCACCTCGTCGCGGGTCATCCCGATGCCGTTGTCACGGACGGTGAGGGTCCGGGCGCTCTTGTCGACGTCGATCTCGATGTGCAGGTCGGAGGTGTCGACGTCGAGGTCCTTGTTGCGGAACGCTTCCAGCCGCAGCTTGTCCAGCGCGTCGGAGGCGTTCGAGATCAACTCCCGCAGAAACGAATCCTTGTTGGAGTAGACCGAGTGAACCATCAGATCCAGCAGCTGGCGAGCCTCGGCCTGAAACTCCAACTGCTCGACACGTGCGCTCATGACATTCCCTACATTCGGCGTCCGGACATGACGTTTCAAATTTACCGAGATGCGCATGTTATACGCGCACGGGCTGGCCCTACCCTGAATCCATGACCGTTGCTCAACGCGAACGTGCCGCCCTCGTGGACACCATGCGCGCCGTCGGGCCGGACGCGCCCACCCTGTGCGAAGGCTGGACGACCCGAGACCTGGCCGCGCATCTGGTGATTCGGGAGTACCGCCCCGACGCCGCGCCGGGCATCCTGATCCCGTTCTTCGCCTCCCATACCGCCAAGGTGCAGGACGAGGTGGCCGGGAAGAACGAATGGGACGAGCTGCTGGGCAAGGTCGAGTCCGGTCCGCCGGTCTACTCACCGTTCAAGCTGCTCGACCCGGTGGCCAACGTCGCCGAGATGTTCATCCACCACGAGGACGTACGCCGCGCGCAGCCGGACTGGGAGCCGCGCGTGCTCGAACAAGGGCTGTGCCGGTCGCTGCGCCGCACGCTGTCGCTGATGGCCCGGATGACGCTGGCGAAGGTCCCCGGGCGGGTGGCCCTGCGCATCCCGGAGGGAAAGACGGTGCTGACCGCCGGCTCCGGCAAGTTCCACGGCACGACGGTGGTGGTGACCGGTGCGCCCGAGGAGCTGCTGCTGTTCTCCGTCGGCCGGCAGGCGCGGGTCGAGTTCGACGGCGACGCGGCGGCGGTGCAGGCGGTGCGCGACGCGCCCAAGGGTTTGTAGGCGTCGGCCTACGGTTTGCGCACGGGGTGCAGGCGGGAGCCGCGGATGTCAGTCATGAGCGGGGCGCTGTATCTGATCACCGGTGCCGGTGGCGGCACCGGTGGCGTGAGCCGGCTGGTGATCGAGCAGCTGTGCGGGCAAGGCGAACGGGTGCGCGCACTGGTTCACCGCGACGATGCGCGGGCCGACCCGCTGCGCGACCTCGGCGCCGAGGTGGTGGTCGGCGATCTGACCGATCCGCAGAACGTCGTCGACGCCATGAGCGGAGTCGACCGGATGTTCTTCTCGATGAGCGTCTCTCCGGACTACCTGCAGGCCACCGTGGTGGTGTGCGATGCGGCATTGGATTCGGGGCGCCTCGAGGTCCTGGTGAATATGTCGCAGATGACGGTTTCGCAGATGACACTGACCAGCACCGGCGAATCGCGTCAGCACCGGTTGCACTACCTTGCCGAACACGTCCTGAACTGGTCGGGGGTTCCGGTCGTTCACGTCAGACCGACTGCGTTCCTTGACAACCCGATCTTCACGCTGTTCGCGGCTCCGTCGTTGCGCGAGCGAAGCGTCTTGGCGCTGCCTTTCGGACGCGGCCGGACGTCGCCAATCGCCGCCACCGACGTTGCGCGCGTCGTCGCAACCGTATTGACGGATCCGGCGGAGCGCATCGGCCACGTGTACGAATTGACCGGGCCGGAAAGCCTCGACATCGAGGGACTCGCCGCGGAGTATTCCCGCGGACTGCGCCGGCCCATCACCGGAACCGATGTCGCGCATGACGTGTGGGTCGAGGACGTCCTCAAGCCGCTCGGCCTGCCCGCGCACCTGCAGCAGCACCTTGCCACGATGGCGCAGCTACATCGCGCGGGCCGCTATGACCGAGCCACCGACGACGTGGAGAGGATAACGGGGACGCCAGCTTTGACCGTCGAGCAATATATCGCCGAGAACCCGCAGCTCTTTTCGTGAGGCGGCGTGCCGGGGTTCAGCCGAAGGTCGCGCGCAGGTCCTTCTTGATCACCTTGCCGAACTGGTTGCGCGGCAGCGCGTCGACGATCACCAGGCGTTCGGGGTGCTTGTAGCGGCTCAAGCCTTGCGAACGACAGTGCTGCACAAGGGATTCCAGCGACACCTCCTCACCCGGCGCGGGCACCACCACGGCGCAGACCCGCTCGCCGGTGCGCGGGTCGGGCACTCCGATGACCGCCACGTCGGCGACGGCGGGGTGGGTGGCCAGCGCGTTCTCCACTTCGAGGGCCGAGACGTTCTCCGCGTTGCGGATGATGGCGTCCTTGATCCGGCCCGTGACGCGGACGTTGCCATGGGCGTCGATCAACCCGACGTCGCCGGTGCGCAGCCAGCCGTCCGCGTCGAACGCGTCGGCGTCGAGGGCGGGGTCGGCGTAGCCGAGGAAGCATTGCGGTCCCTTGAGCCGCAACTCGCCCTCCTGCCCCGCCGGCAGTTCCCTTTCCCCGTTGCCGACCACCCGGATGCTGACACCGGGTCCCGGCGTGCCGACGGTGTGGTCGAGCACCTCCGGCGCTGCGGTCAGCGACGGCGAGGTGGCCACCGGAAATTCGGTGAGTCCCCACGCGTTGGCGATTCCGGGCACGCCGAAGGTTTCGCGGACCTGATTTCCCAATTCGGCGGTGATGGGTGCCCCGCCGGCCAGACCGCCCCGCACGAGCGGATACAGCGGCCGGTCGCCGTGGCGCCGTTGGGCCTCCAGGAACGCCAGGAAGAAGGGCGTCGCCATGCCCAGAAAGGTCGGGTTGTGCGCCGCGATGGACAGCGGCGTGGTGGCCGGGTCGAACACCTCGAACAGCGCCAACCGCATGCCGGTCAACAGGGCCGCGGCCAGCATCACGGCGCCACCGATGTGGGCGATGGGAAACGCGACGGGATCGACGTCGCTACCGGCGATTCCCATCTTGTCCACCAGGCCGGCGGCGGGCGCCATCACCGACGCGTCGGCATGACGAATCCCCTTGGGAGACGCGGTGGTCCCCGACGAGTAGTAGATCCAGCGCGTGTCCCTGGCGGGCGCCGGCGGCGGCCCCAGGGCATCGGCGTCGCCGCGGGGCAGCCGAATCTCACCGGCCGCCGGCGGCGTGGCCAGCTCGACGGTGATGACCTCGAACCCCCGCTGCGCAGCCAGCGCCCGGGCCAGCCCACCGTAATCGAATCCGTGCCAAAACTCAGGCACCACAAGGAATTCCGACGACAGCTGCGCGGTGATGAAGCCCACCTCGTGCTCACGCAGTATCGGGATGATCGGGTTTTGGACGGCGCCGAGTCGCGCCAGCGCCGCCATGACGACCGCGGCTTCGATCGTGGTTGGCAGCTGCCACGACACGACGGTCCCCGCGCCTATCCCCCGCTGGGCGAACGCGGCGGCCGTCGCGCATGCTTCGTCGTGGAATTGCCGCGCCGTCAGGCTGCGCCCATGCTCGTCGGCGAGGAGCGGCAGTGGCGACCCGCGTCGCGCCGCTTCGGCGATCAGACCCCAATAGGTGGCGCCGGGCCCCAGCGTCATCCGGCCGGCGGCTTGGAGATGGGACGGAATCCGGAGTGCGCGATCGCGACGGACACGGAGCTGCCGATGGGGCCCGTCCGGTCGACCAGGACGGCCGAACCGGTGGCCACTCCGTCGTGGCTGTAATGGGTGAGCGAGGACAGACCGATGTATGGCCCGTGCGGCAATCGGGTCAGCGTGAGGGTGTAATCGACGTTGATGAACTGCAAACCGTTTGTGCCCCAATTGGCGAGCGAGGCCGTGATGTCGGCACCCATCGCCGCGCGGGTGAACGCACTGAGCGGTTCGCCGTCGATCAGCGAGCGCGTCTCGTACAACCAGGTGTGTTTCGGCCCGAAGGTGTCCGCCCAGTCGGGATCGGGATTCTGAATTTCGGTGCCCCAGCCGTAGGTCCGCATGAAAAGCGACGGTTGGGCCTCGTCGTCGATGGGAAGCGGCGGCATCTGGACCGCCGGCGACCACACCTCTCCCTCGGGTTGCGGTCCGCGCCGCAGGAACAGCGCGCTGGCCCGGGCGACCGGGGCACCGCGCTGGGTGAGAACGGCCTCGACGAGCCGCAGTCGCCGGCGGTCGTGGTGCACGTGCGTGTGCACCTCGATCGGTTCCAGGGCGGTGGGTGCGGGAAGGTCGACGGTCAGCCGCGCGGGTTGCAGTTCCGGGTCGTCGACGGCGCCTTCCACCGCCCAGCCCAGCAGGCCGCCCACCACGTGCCCGCTGATCGACGGACCCCAGCCACCGCGGGCGATTTCGTTTGGCACGAAACGGCTTTCATCGCGCAGAAAGTAGGGCATCTGCGCGGCCGAATCCACGGCATCCGGCACGGTCTTCGTCTCGGTCAATGCACGACTCTTTCGGGTGGGGACGGCAACGGTAGATATTACAGTTTCCGTTCCAGTCCCGATTGCCGGCGGCGTTCGCCGAGGCGATCAGGCGAGTGCGGCGCCGACCAGATGGCCGATCGCGTAGGTGACCGCCAACGCAAGCCCGCCGCCGATGACATTGCGGAGCACCGCCCGGCCCTGCGGTGCACCGCCCAGTCCCGCTGACACCGCGCCGGTCAGTACCAGAGCCAGGAGAACGGCCACGACGGTGGCCGGGATCCGCCACGCCGCCGGGGGCGCGAGGATCACGATCAACGGCAGCAAGGCACCCACGGTGAACGACAGCGCGGAGGACAACGCCGCCTGCCACGGGTTGGTCAGCTCGTCGGGATCGATGCCCAGCTCGACCTCGGCGTGAGCGAGGAAGGGATTGTGGTCGGTGAGCTCCTCGGCCACCGTGCGTGCCGTCGCCGGCGACAGGCCCTTGCCTTCGTAGAGCGTGGCGAGCTCGTCCAATTCCGCGGCCGGGTCGTCGCGCAACTCCTGCAGTTCCTTGGTCAACAGAGCCTGCTCGGTGTCGCGCTGGGTGCTGACCGAGACGTATTCACCCAGGGCCATCGACACGGCCCCGGCGACCAGCCCGGCGATTCCGGCGGTCAGGATCGGGGCCCTGTCCACCGTCGCGGCCGCGACGCCCACGACGATGCCCGCCGTGGAGACGATGCCGTCGTTGGCGCCGAGCACTCCAGCGCGCAGCCAGTTGAGCTTCGAGGAGACCGATCCCACATGGGGTTCAGCCGGATGGGACGTTTCCGACACGACCGCCACCATATACCGAAAAAAGGCTCCCGACCAGCAAATATAGGCTTGCCAAAGCGAGCGCAGGCTTGCCTTATTCGCCGCGTTCGGTGACTGTCCGCCGCCCAAAAGTTGCGCATGGTCCCGGCACAGCTGATCCATAGATGGGCTATCTAGCGTGTGGGTTGTTGGGGGGTTCTAGGAACTCGCTTGTAGACAGGTGAAGGACTATGAAAATAAAGAAATTGATCGCGGGGGGAACTATCGCCGGAGCTCTCGGCGCCGCCGCGTTGGGCATGGGCGCCGGTTCGGCGTTCGCCGCTCCGGGACCGCCGCCGGCGCCCGGTAACCACGGCGCCCCGGCGCCCGGGGATCACCGCCCCGCCGGGCCGAATGACCCGGGCGGACCGGGCGGCCCAGGCGGACCGGGTGGTCCGGGCGGGCCTGGCAATCCCGGTGGGCCTCCGGGTGGCCCGGGCGGGCCCGGCCACCCCGGCGGACCGGGCGGTCCCGGCGGACCGGGCGGACCCCCGCCCGACCATCCCGGCGGACCGGGCGGTCCCGGCGGACCGGGCGGACCCCCGCCCGACCATCCCGGCGGTCCCGGTGGCCCCGGCGGGCCGGGCGGCCCTTGGCATGGCGATCCCCAGCGGGGCTACTTCCACGGCGCCCCGTGGGGGGACGGGCCCGGACCCTGGGGCTACGGCGCACCGCCGCGACCGGCCTGGGACAGGCCGCTTCCGCCACCGGGCGCGCCGTGGGGGTATGGCCCCATCAACTACTACGGCTACAACGAGACGCCCGTATGGGATCCCGGATTCAACCAGTGGGGCTTCTGGTTCTTCGGGGTGTGGATCCCGCTGTAGGAAGCCGACCCGCACGACGCCCGCCACACCGGCCGGTGGGGCGGGCGTTGGCGGGACCGCCGACGCCCGCCACACCGGCCGGTGGGGCGGGCGTTGGCGGGACCGGTTGCGCCTAGGCGACTTTGGGCTTGATTTCCTCGATCACCCACTGGGCGTAGTCGAGGTATTCGTCGATCCCGTGCACGGCGGGGACCGGCACCGCGCTGAAGGTCACGCCCGCTTCGCCGAGCCGATTGAGACGATCGATGATCTCCTGGGCGCTCATGCCGGGGCGTGCGTGTGGATCGTCGACGACGCGATGCCCCTCGCCGACGCGGTTGGTGCCCAGCCCGTGCATGACGTCGAGCGGGCGCCCGTCGTAGGCGGGTTGGCTCTTGATGAACTCGACGCGCTCGGCGATCTTGTCCGGCGGGGTCAGAAACGGCCACCAGCCGGAGGCGAATCGCGCCGCGCGCTTCAGTGCGGCGTCGGCGTCGCCCCCGATCCAGACTGGAAGGTGCGGGCGCTGAACGGGTTTGGGCTCGAACACCATGTCCTGGAACGAGACGTACTTGCCCGCAAAAGTCGGTGATTCGCTGGTCCACAGTTCGATGATCGCCTCGAGGTACTCGTCGGCGATGCGGCCGCGTTCTCCGAACGGCACGCCGAGGACGTCGAATTCGCGCTGCAGCCAACCGACTCCGAAGGTGACCATCATGCGTCCGCCACTCATCCAGTCGGCCGTCGCCAGCGCCTTGGCGAGCACGATCGGATGCTGCAACGGCAGGATCGTGACACACGAGTTCAGCCGGATCTTCTCGGTGGCGCCCGCGATGTAGGCCTGCGCGACGGTCGACTGGAGGTAGTGCGGGCCGGACAGTTCGACGTGGTCGGCGGGGATGACGAAATGCTCGGGGATCGCGATCATGTCGTAGCCCATCGCCTCGGCGCGCTTGACCATTCGGGTTTGGTCAGCGCCGGTGACGCCGGCTTCCCACCGCTGGGTGATCGCCTTGAGCCTCAGCATGTGCGGCAGCGGGAAGGCGAATTTCACGTGGCGCCCGCGCTGCTAGCTCTTGGTGCCGACGGTGATCAGGTCGGACACGATCCGGGTCCAGATCGGTCGCGGGATGCGGTGCTGATCGGTGACGGTGAACCCGGCGCCTTCGAACAAGCTCCGCATCTCGGCCGGCGACGCGTTGTGCTGCGGCTTCCACCGATTGGTCGCGGGCGCCTGCAGCAGCGGTTGCCGGGTGCTCAGGGCCGCGACCGCGGCCAGCCCGCCGGGCGCCAGCACGCGGTGGAATTCCCGCAAGGCCGCCGGCTGGTCGAAGAAATGGAACGCCGAGGTCGTCACGACGGCGTCGAGCGCCCCGTCGTCGAACGGCAGTTGCTCGGCGGGGCCGCGCAACCACTGCACCCGGTCGGACCTGGCGCGAGCCTGGGCGAGCATGCCGTCGGACATGTCGACACCATAGATCTCGTCGGGATGGAGTTCGCGCTCGATCCGATCGCTGAGAATGCCGGTCCCGCAGGCGATGTCAGCGATCTTGCGCGCGCCGTGGGCGCGCAGCTGCGCGATCACCTCGTCGTGCGGTGGACGGTAGACCCACTGCTGCAGAAACGGGAGGTCATAGGCCGGTGCGAGGAAGCTCCACATCCGGGTGACCGCGTCGTTGAGACCGCGGCGCTGCGCTGCCGTCATCCGCTCAGTATGGACGTGTAATAAATCGTGTCCGCCACCGACACCGAGTCGTCGACCTGCGGGATCGCCGGTAGACCGATCTCGGCCAGCAGCTGACTCATCGGGGTTCCGGTGACGCGCCACCCCAGGCCGTGCAGGTAGGCCTCGACGTCGTTGCGCTCGCCCTCGAAGCCCAGATCGGCGAACTCCAGGTCCAGACCGTGCTCACGCCATTTGGCGGCGGCGACGCGCATCATCTCCCGCGCGCGTTCGCGGTCCCGATCCGGCGTTTCCGGGACGGCCTCGCAGGCCAGTCGGCTGCCGTCGGCGCTGAGCGCGGTGACGTTGTCCAGCAGCCGGTCTTGAGCTTCCGGCGGCAGGTAGCCGAAGAGGCCCTCGGCGATCCACGCCGTGGGCCTGCTCGGGTCAAAACCGGCTTCCCGCAATGCCTTCGGCCAATCATTTCGCAAATCGATTGCGACGGTGCGCAAGTCGGCCCTCGGGGTGACGCCCAGCCCGGCCAGGGTCGCGGCCTTGAACTCGATGACCTCCGGTTGGTCGATTTCGAAGAGGGTCAGGTCCGCCGGCCACGCCAGCCGGTAGGCGCGCGCGTCGAGGCCCGACGCCAGGATCACCGCCTGGCGGATTCCGGCGTCGATCGCGTCTCGGAAGAACGAGTCGAAGAAGCGGGTGCGCGCGGCCATCGCGTCGGGCATGTGCTCGAGCTTCCAGGTGGAATCCTCGTGATCGACGTCGGCGGCGCTCAGGTCGCCGCCGACCCAGCGCGTGAAGAACTCCACGCCGACCGCGCGGACCAGCGGTTCGGCGAACCGGTCCTCGATCGGCGGGTTGTCGGCGTTGGTGGCGATCGCCCGGGCCGCCGCGACCATCGTGGCCGTCACTCCCACGCTCGTGGCCAAGTCCCAGGTGTCGTTGTCTGTGCGTGGCATGCGCCCTGCTCTCAGTGTCGAAATCAAGCTTTACTTAGCCAGTATAACGACTACTGGAGCGCCGGTGCCGCGGCGCCCGCCGGCGCATCAGTGTGCGCTGAGGGCTTCGAGTGTGCGCGAGGGGCGGGATCTGGGCGATTTTTCGACCCAGGATTCACACGCAAAGCCGAGGACGCACACTCGCCGATTGACTAGTGGCGGCCCGGCCCGCCGGGACCGCCCGGCCCGCCCGGTCCGCCGGGCCCGCCCGGGCCGCCGGGGCCACCCGGTCCGCCGGGTCCGCCGGGGCCGTTGGCGGCGGGAAGCACGAACACGCATTGATTCATCTCGACGCTCCATGCCCAACCGGGGGCGCACGGGGGCGGATCGTCCGCCCTACTGACGGCCGGTTCGGCGAGGGCGATCGCCGGCAGTCCCGCCAACGCGAGCGCGAAAGCCCCTACCGCGCAACGTATTCGATTGCGCCTGGAGCCGCCCGGTCTCGTTGTACCCGCGTCCGCCGCGATTGCCTCGGTCATGTCGGTCCTCCTGCCGTATGCCGCGATGCCCGCTTAGTAACGATTTAATCGCTGCGCGGGCTCGTGGACCGGCGTTTTTCCGATTTTCAGCAACCAGGTGCAGCGCACCGGCGGCGGCCCGTCACTTGAGTACTTTGAGCAGCTCCTGGGCGACCGGGGCGGCCGAGGCGGGGTTCTGGCCGGTGTAGAGGTTTCGGTCCGCGACAGTGAACGGCTTCCACATCTCGCCGCGGACGAAGTCGACGCCCAGCTTGACCAGTTCGTCC
Organism: Mycobacterium interjectum; assembly: GCA_002102225.1. GTDB lineage: Bacteria > Actinomycetota > Actinomycetes > Mycobacteriales > Mycobacteriaceae > Mycobacterium > Mycobacterium interjectum_B. Next base: position 52,286 of record LQPB01000044.1, on the reverse strand, counting down.
TCGGCGGTCCATGGGGCCTTCTCCCGCAGGCCGACGCCGTCCTCCTCGTCGTTGGTGAAGGCGGTGACCCGGTAGCCGGCAAAGGGTGAGACGCCGTTGCGACGGGTGGCGAGCATGGCGACCGGCGCATGGCACACGATGGCCAATGGCTTGCCCGACGCGAGAGCGGCGATCAGGAGTCGACCCGAGTCGGCGTCCCGCCACAAGTCCTCCATGGGGCCGTGGCCGCCGGGGTAATAGACGGCGTCGTAATCGTCCAGGCGCGCGGCGGCCAGTTCGATTGGCCTGCGCAACTCTTCGGCCGATCGCAGGGTCTCCTCGAGTTGCCGGGCGATCTCTTCGCTGCCGGCCATCGAGGGACGCAGGCTCATCACGTCCACGTAGGGCACCACGCCGCCGGGGGTTGCCACGACGACCTCGTGGCCGGCCCCGCTCAGCGCGCTGTACGGGGCGGCGAACTCTTCGGCCCAGTATCCGGTCGGGTGGCGGGTCCCGTCCGTCAGCGCCCAATAACTTGTTGCGGTCATGACGAACAGGATTTTGGCCATCGATTGAGGCTATGCGATCGCGCGGGCGGCGGCAACGCGCGCTGAGCGAATCAAACCAGCGCGGTTGGCCATTCATAAATCGGGGTATGACCTGGTGAGCCGATCGGTTCGCGTCGGCCTTGCGAGATGAAGTGAGCACGGATGGTCGGCTGGCTGGACAGGCTGCAGCGACGGAACCGCGCCGTCGGCGTGGTGATCGCCGTCATCTACAAGTACCTCGATGATCAAGGCGGCTATCTGTCCGCCCTGATCACCTACTACGGGTTCGTGTCGCTGTTCCCGCTGCTGCTCCTGCTGACCACGGGCCTCGGGGTGATCCTGGCCGGACGGCCCGATCTGCAGGACCAGGTGCTGCACAGCACCCTGAGCCAATTCCCGGTCATCGGAAGCCAATTGCACCAGCCCGAGGGGCTCAGCGGCGGCACCGTCGCCGTGGTCGTCGGCATCGTGGGGGCACTCTATGGCGGTCTGGGCGTCGGTCAGGCGGTGCAGAACGCGATGGACTCGGTGTGGGCCGTGCCAAGGAACAAGCGCCCCAACCCGATCTGGTCGCGCGTGCGCAGCGCGCTGCTGTTGTTGGTCCTCGGGTCGGCCGCCGTCGCTTCGACCGTCCTGTCCGCGGTCGGCCAGGCCACCGGCTCGCTGGGCGCCGCCGGGAAGTTCGGCCTCACGCTCGCGGCCATTGCCATCAACGGCCTGATCTGCTTGGTCGCGTTCCGCGTGACCACCGCCCGGCAGCTCACATACCGCCAGGTCTGGCCGGGAGCGCTTGCGGCGGCGCTCATTTGGCAAATCCTGCAGCGGTTCGGCGCCGGTTACGTCGGCCACACGGTGAAGACGGCCAGCGCCACCAACAGCGTCTTCGCGCTGGTGCTTGGGCTGCTGGCGTTCCTTTTCCTGGTGTCGTCGACGCTGGTGCTCTGCGCCGAGATCAACGTCGTTCTCGTGGAGCGGCTATACCCGCGCGCGTTGCTCACCCCGTTCGTCGAGGATGCGGACCTGACCGCGGCCGACCGCAAGACGTACGCCAAGCGGGCAAAAGCCGAGCGCGTCAAGGGGTTTCAGCGCGTCAGCGTCAGGTTTCGCGACCTCACCCGCAACGCCACCGATCCGCAGCAGCCGACCGTCCGCAGCCGGAACGCGGGCTAGTGGGCGCCACGTCCCGTTTGCCGTTGCAATTCGTCGATCAGCTCGGAGGCCTGGGCTTTCGTCATGTCGTCGGGGACGTCGCGACCGGCCTCCTGGGCCAGCGTGTGTAGGTAGCTGCGTTGGGGTCCCGTCATCGGCTCATCCCCGGTCACCCAGTCGGACCTGTCCTTCTCGGGATTTTCGCGCGGCGCCTGCTCGATGTTGTCGGTCATGTCCTAGAAATAACCATCGCACGGGTGTTCGAAACATCCTTCACCAAAAGTTCGCCGTCGCTCTGCACAACCGCGTCACGCATCGCTGTGACAGATGCTGCGGCCTAGCGCCGCTGAGCGCCAAAAGCGCTGCTAGAAACCAGGAAACCGCGGGTCAATCGTGATACGCTCTGCCGGTCTTTCGCCCGGCGGGCGCCTGCCCGCTGTTTACGAACTCTTTGCCACGGAGGACTGATGTCATATCTGGTAGCGGCGCCGGAAGTGATCACCGCGGCGGCCACCGATCTCTCCCGCCTCGGTTCCGCGATCAGCTCGGCCAACACCGCGGCGGCGGCCACGACGACACACATGCTGGCCGCCGGCGCCGACGAGGTGTCGGCGGGAGTCGCGGCGTTGTTTGCGGGGCACGGCCAGGCGTTCCAGGCGCTGGCCGCGCGCGCGGTGGCGTTTCATGACCAGTTCGTGCACGCGGTGGCGGCCGGTGCGGGAGCCTATGCGGCCGCCGACGCGGCCAACGCCACGCCGCTGCAGACCCTCGAGCAAGACGTCGTCGCGGCGATCAACGCGCCGACCCAGGCGCTGTTGGGCCGCCCGCTGATCGGTGACGGCGCCAACGCGCCCGCCGGCAGCGGGTTGAACGGCGGTGACGCCGGCATCCTGATCGGCAACGGCGGCAACGGCGGGTCGGGCGCGAACGGCACCGGCCAGGCCGGCGGCAACGGCGGCGCGGCCGGTCTGCTGTGGGGCCGCGGCGGCGACGGCGGGGCGGGTGGAAGCAATTCCGGTATCGGCTTGTTCGGCGGCAACGGCGGCAACGGCGGAATGGGCGGGCTGTTCGGCGGCGGGGGCAACGGCGGCGCCGGTGGCGCGGACGTCAACGTGAATGGCGGCGGTGGTCGCGGCGGCAACGGCGGCAGCGCCTTCGGGCTGTTCACCAACGGCGGCAACGCCGGCGCGGGCGGCGACGGCATCCATGTCAACGGCGACGGCGGCACCGGTGGCACCGCCTACTCGTTGATCGGCAACGGCGGCAACGGCGGCGCCAGCGGCACCCTGGGCGTGACCAACACGGTCCCCACCGGTTCCGGTGGCAGCGGCGGCGACGCCGGGCTGTTCGGCAACGCCGGGAGCGCCGGGCTGGGGGTGAACGCCGGTGGCGTGCCCGGCCATGCCTATTTTGTCGGCAACGGCGGCAACGGGGGGACCTCGCAGGGCGGCGGGACAGGCGGGTTCTTCTACGGCAACGGGGGCAACGGCGGGCCCGGCATGGACTTTCTCGCCTTCGGCGGCGGACACATCACCGGCTTTGCCGGTCATGGCGGAGGCGTCGGGCTGATCGGCAACGGTGGCGCGGGCGGCAGTTCGACACTGATAGCCGGCGCCGACGGGGGCAACGGCGGGTTGCTGTGGGGCAACGGCGGCGCCGGCGGTAACGGGGGCAAACCCCTGGTGACCTTCGAGCCCGGTGCCGACGGCGGCAACGGAGGCAACGCGATTGGGCTGTTCGGAAACGGCGGTCCCGGCGGCCACGGTGGCGACGCGATCGGGGGCAACCAAAACGGCGGCCGGGGCGGCACCGGCGGCCGGGCCGGCCTGATATCCGGGGCCGGCGGCCAGGGCGGTGACTCGGGCCACCCGAGCGGCACCGGAATCGGATTCGGGGGCGCCGGCGGGGACGCGGTGCTGCTCGGCAATGGCGGCGACGGCGGCAACGGCCAGCCCAGCGGCGCGGGTCACGGCGGGCCCGGCGGCCAGCGCGGGCTGCTGTTCGGCACCCCGGGGACGACTGGGTCGTAGCCCCGCGATATCAGGCGTCGATCACCACACGACCGCTTTTCGCCCGCGAGACGCAGACGAGCATTTCGTCGTCGCCCTCCACGGTGCGCCCGCGGCGGTCGACGTCGCCGGCCAGCACCTTGACCTTGCACGTCCCGCAGAACCCTTGCTGGCAGGAATACGCGGTCGCCGGCTCGCGGTCGAGCATGACGGCCAACGCCGACCGGTTGGCCGGCACGCTGAGCACCCGCCGCGAACGCGCGAGCTCCAGCTCGAACGGGATGCCGTCGACGACCGGTGGCGGGCTGAACCGTTCGTAATGCAGTGGCGCATCGACGTGTTCGTCGCGAGCCGTGCGTACCGCCTCGAGCATCGCCGTCGGCGCGCACACGTAGACGGCCGTCTTCGGGCCCGCGCCGACCAGCAGTTCCTCGATGGTGGGGAACCGGCCCCGCTCGTCGTCGGCCCACACCGTGACCCGCTCGGCATCCACCGCCAGCACCTCGCCCAGCAGCGGCATGTAGTCGCGGGACCGGCCGGCATAGATTGCGCGCCAATTGATTCCGTGCTGTTGGGCCACCTGGATCATCGGCAGGATGGGTGTCACCCCGATGCCGCCGATGACAAACAACACGTCCTGCTCGTCCGTGACGAGGTAGAAGGCGTTGCGGGGCCCTTCGAACACCAGGGTGTCGCCCACCTCGAAGGCGTCGTGCATTTCCTTCGAACCGCCGCCGCCATCGGCGATCCGGCGCACCGCGATGCGGTAGTCGGTGCGCCGCCCGGGTGGTCCGCACAGCGAATACTGCCGGCGACGGCCCGAGGCCAGCCGAACGTCGATGTGCGCGCCGGGTGTCCACGACGGCAGCAACCCGCCGTCGGGATCTGCCAGCGTCAACGCCACCACGTCCGGCGTGAGTAGTTCGCGCTTGGTGACCACGGCGGTGCTGGTCCGCTGTACCGGCAACACCCGCGACGGCGTCCACCGCGACGCCGACGCGAAGGCGCCGAACACCGTGCCGACGCCCCACAGCGCCGTGTAAAGCCGGTCGCGTTTGCGGCGGCCGTAGAGGTCGGCGGGCCTGGAGCTCCAGATGGCATGTGTCACAGGGAATTCCTAGGGCTGTCGAATGCGACGACCGAGTTGACCCAGTCGCCGGTGAGCTCGGCGACGACCTCGGGATGCGAGGCCACCACCCAGTGTCCGCCCTCGATCGGGACGATCCTGTTGTCGGCCGGTATGGAACCGGTGAACCGCTGCAGGGCCGGCGACACGAAGTAGTCCTGGCGGGCCACCAGCACCTGCACCGGGACCGGTGTCTGCGGCAACTGCGCGGGCGGCGCCAGGATCGGTCCGGGCATGTTGGCACGGTACAGGTTGAGGCCGTTGAGGTAGTCATCGATCGACCGGGTCGTTGCCGCGGGTCGCGGCCCGCCGCCACGGGGGCGACCGATGCGCTCAACGGCCGCAAAGACTTTCATCGTGGCCCCGGACCGGATCGCGAGCTCCGGAACCCCCGGGCACAGGAAGAACCAGATGTATCCGGAGGCCAGGAACTGCCTGACCACGTCGGCTATCGCGCGCGGCGTGCGCGGTGACCGCAGAAACTTGCCCGCATAGTTCAAGTGCGGCCCCGAGATCGACGTGAACGAGGCGATCTTGCCCACCACCGACTCGTCGGTGACCGCCGCCCAGCCTTGGATGGAGCCCCAGTCGTGACCCAGCAGATGCACCTCGCCGACGCCCAGGCTGTCGATCACGGCGGCGACGTCGTCGACCAGATGGGCAAAGCGATACCCGGATCGGCTTGCCGGCCTTGAGGATTCGCCGACGCCGCGCACGTCGTAGGCGACGAAATTGTAGCGGTCACCCAGCTCCTGCGCGACGCCGTCCCACACGTGGTGGTTATCGGGGTAGCCGTGGATGGCCAAGATGGTCGGGCGGCGCGGGTCGATGCCGGAGTAGGTATGGACGGCCAGCAAGACGCCGTCTGGCGCGGTCACGAACTGCGTCATCCGGCAACCTCAGTACGACGCGCGCGCGGCGGGCGAGCGGGCCAAGTAGTCGACCGCGCGTCCCACGCCGCCCAGCTTGGACGGATGGAAGTTCGGCGTGTAGTACGCGCCGATGACCCCCAGGAATTCGAACGGCCCGGGCACCAAACCCCGGCGCGCCGCGCGGAAGTAGTCCCGCCAGCGCGGTTTGCTGCCCGGCGGCATGTGCGGGTCGACCGAGTACATGAAGCGCACACCCCGGATGAACAACCACAGCAACGACGGCGTCACCAGCAGCTGGGTGCGCACCTGTCGCCAGTACCCGGCGCGCAGGTGCTTCATGGTGTCGAACGCGACCGCCTTGTGTTCGACTTCTTCGGCCCCGTGCCAGCGCAGCAGGTCCAGCATCACCGGGTCGGTGCCCAGCGCGTCGTGTTGCGGCGTGTCGAGGACCCATTCACCCAGAATGGCGGTGTAGTGCTCGAGCGCAGCAACCATCGACACGCGCTCCAGCAACCAACTCGCCCGTCGCCGCGGACTCCACCCCGGCCGGTCGCCGATCAGCTTGTTGAACAGCCAGGCCATCTGATCAGTGAACGGCGTCACGTCGATGCCCTTGGCCTCGAAGTGGGCGAGCACGCCGGCGTGCGCCTGGGAATGCATGGCCTCCTGGCTGATGAAGCCCTGCACGTCGAGCCGCAGCTGATCGTCCTTGATCAGCGGCAGCGTGTTCTTGAACGCGTCGACGATGAATTCCTCACCCGCCGGCAGCAGCAAGTGCAGCACGTTGCAGAAGTGGGTGGTGAAGGGCTCATTCGGCACGTAGTAGAACGGCAGCTTCGCCCAGTCGAATTCGACGTCACGCGCCTGCAGGACGATGCGCTCGTGATCGAGCGACGCGTCGTGCGGGCCCGTGGCCTGCTCGTCGACCGTGAACATCGTGCACCCCCTTCCCACTCAGGTTGTCAGGCACTGCGTTGCGCCTCCGCCTCAGCCTCGGTGATCAACTGTTCGCGCCGCAAGAACCGCACCAGGTTATCGACCGTGTCGGTCAGGGCGGGCTCCCGCAGGTGGACCTTGGCCATCGCGCGCGCGCCGCGGTACTGGGTGTTGTCGTAGCGCTTGTCTCGCATCGCGGCGATCTTGTCCGCCGAACGGACGAGGAAGTCGACCAGCGGATAGAGCTGATCGCGCGGCGTGCACCGGCGGTTCAGCTGCTCCACGAACGACGGGATGTTGTGGTAGTCGAACCGGTAGCCGTGGCGTTCGGACAGGACCCGGGTGATGTCGGTCAGGTTGTAGTAGTCGTCCGCGGTCATGTTATAGACGTGCCCGCCACTAGTGGCATCCGTCGGCAGGCCCATCAGCGCGACGACGTGGTCGGCGATCAGGTCCGCCGGCAGCAGGCTGATCTGGTTGAGCGCGTCGACGGCCAGCCCGTGCTCGATCATGAACGCCGTGAGCCGCACCAGGATGTCGTCCTGGCTGCCGAAGCCCGCCCTGGTGGGCGAGATCAGCGAAGGCCGGTAGATGCGCACGTCGAGGCCCTGCCGTCGGGCCGCCAGCACCAACTGCTCGGCGACCCACTTGGTCTGCGAGTAGCCGAAGTCCAGGCCGCTCATCTTCGCGTTGGCGTCCCACTCGCCGACCACCGGCTCGGTGCTCCAGCCATAAATGAAGGTGCTGGAGACCAGATGGAAGGTCTTGCGGTGGTCGGTCATGGCCAGGCGCAACAGCTCCAGCGTGCCCAGCACGTTGGCGGGGCGCAGGGCGTCGTAGGTCCGGACGTAGTTGACCAGCGCACCGTTGTGCACGATGGCGTCGACGGTGTCGGCCAGCCGCCCGAATTCCGCCTCGCCGATGCCCAGGTGGGGCTCGGCGAGATCACCGCAGACCACGCGCACCCGCGCGCGGACCTCGGCCTCCAAAGCCGGGGACCAGAGCTGAGCCCGGCGCAGCGACGCGACGATGCGGTCCAGGCCGTGCCCTGGGTCGGTGGCGCGGATCAGCGCGTGAATGGTGTGCGAGGTCTGCCCGAGCAGGCTGTTGACCAGGAACGGCCCCAGGAAGCCGGTCGCGCCGGTCAGCAGGATGTCGCGTACCGGGCCCGGGCGCGCCGGCGGCAGGGCCGGCAGGGGCAGCCGCGCGTCGGCGCGCATCTGTTCGGTCTCCTGCGCCTCGTACTCGGCCGAGAGCTGATCCAGTGCCCGCCGTAGGGCGTCCACCGGCTGGCCGGACCGATCGCCGAACTGCCGCATGAGCCGGAAGAATTCGGCGACCGTCAGGCGCTGGAGCAGCCGCGTGTTGACCTCCTCGGCCAGCTCCCCGGCCCCGTGCTCCTCCAGCAGGGCCTGCAGGTCCGCGCGAAGCTCGGCCAGGGCCAGCGAGTCGATCCCGAGATCGGCGAAGGAGCAATCCTCATACCCGGTGAGGTCGTAACTCTCGATGAGGTGGCGGAAACGGCCGAGGGGGCCCGTGCCGGCGTCCGGCCCGATGTGGGTTTTCTGGACCCAGGTCGCCAGCACGGGCAGCTTGTCGTCCAGCCACAGCTGGCGGGTCTGCGAGCGCCTGATCTTCCCCGAGGTGGTCTTGGGGATGCTGCGTGGCGGCACGAACAGGATGGTGTGCGGATCGATGTGCCCGTGCCGGCGGATCGCGCGCGCCAGGGCCTTGGCGTCGGGCAGGTCGTGTTCGTCGCGCACCTCGGCGACCACGACCAACGCCTCCTCGTCCTCGCGCTCAACCGAGAAGGCGGCGACGCAGCCGTGCCGGACCTGGGCGGCCGACCGCTCCACGACGGCCTCGATGTCCGAGGGGTAGCAATTGACGCCGCGGACGATGATCAGGTCCTTGGTTCGGCCGCAGACGAACAGTTCCCCCTCATAGAGGAAGCCGAGGTCGCCGGTCCGCAGATAGGTGTGCTCGTCGTCGCCGTGGATGCGGGCCTCGAACATCTCCGCGGTGACGTCCGGGCGGTGCCAGTAGCCGCCGCCCTTGGACGGTCCGGCCAGCCAGATCTCTCCGACCCGGCCCTCGACCAGCGCGCGCCGGGATTCGGGGTCGACGATGCGGACGACGGTCCCAGCGGTGGGCTTGCCGCTGCTCACCAGCGGGGTCTGGTTGTGGTTCTGGGCCACCGCCTTTTCCACCCGCACGACGTTCTGCTGCAGGGCACGCTTGTTCACGACCACGGTCTGCCGGCCCTGCAAGGTCACGGCCAGCGTGTTCTCGGCCAGGCCGTAGGCGCCGGTCACCGCGTCGGGGCGCAGGCCGTAGGGCGCGAAGCGTTCCCGGAAGCGGGCGAAGGTCTTGGCCCGCAGCGGTTCCGCGCCGATGACCATGGACTTGAGGCTGCTCAAGTCGACGCCGGCGAGCTCCGAGGCGGGCAGCTTGTCGTCGCGCAGGCAGTACTCGAGGGCGAAGTTCGGTGCCGGCGACTGGGTGGCGCGCGCCTCGCTGATGAGCCGCAGCCACGACGAGGGCCGCTTGAGGAAGTCCTCGGGGGACATCCCGTGCGTGGTCCCGCCGAGCACCACGATGTACAGATAGGCGGAGATCAGGCCCATGTCGTGGTGCTGCGGCAGCCAGCTGACCGCCACCTCGCTGTCCGTGAAGGCCGAGGCGTTGGCGATGACGTTGGCGTGGGTCACCACCACGCCCTTGGGATCGCTGGTGGACCCGGACGTGTACTGCAGGAAGAGCACCCGGCCGGGCGTATCCGCCACGGGTTCGCCGCCGAATTCTCGGGTGGCATCCGTCGCCACCCAGGGCAGCTCCGGGAGCCGCTCGACGTCCGGCCAGGGCAGCGCGCCCTGCCGGTGGCCCAGCAGCTCGCGGAAGGTGTGCTCGAGTTCCTTGGTCGACAGCACGGCCTTGGCCTGGGAGTCGCGCGCGATGAAGCTGAGCTTGGCCAGCCCGGCTTCGAACGACATGGGCAGCGGCGGGCTGACGGGCACGGCGATCACGCCGATGCGTGCGCAGGCGAAGAATGCGGCCACCATCTCCAGGCCCGGTGGATACACGAGCAGCGCCCGATCACCGGGCTTCAACCCGGCCTCGGTGGACAGGTAGGCCGCCAGCTCGCGCGTCCGCTCGTCGAAACTGCCGTAGGTGTAGCGGTCGAGCTCGCGACCCTCGGCGTCGACGAACCGGAACAGGGTTTGGTGTGGTCGGCGCGCTTGCCACATCCGCAGGTAGTCGATCAGCGTCTGCATCGAGGAATCCCTTCCAAGTCGGGGTGGGGTCGAAATCAGAACAACAAGTGCTACATCGCAATTTGTAATTCCACGGTAAGCGCCAAACTCACTCGAGAAAAGACCATTTCGGCGCTGCACATTGATTTCACAGGCTCAACCAGCGCACGCGTGATGCAGCTCATAGTCGCGCAATTTCCACGGCCGCTAGGAAAGGACGCGTGCAAATACTGCGATCAGTATCTCAGCACCCGATACTTCGACATATGACCAGTTCACTCGTCTAGGAAGTAGATACTGAGGTACGGACTTGCGATGATAAGTATTCAATGACCACCTTTCCAGCAGCCAAATTCGGAGCGGTCGGTGAGATGCCACTTGCCGCAAATAGATCCTCGGTAAAAGCGGTTAGTCCGATGACGCGCCGACGCCGCGCGAAAGCCAGGCATTTCACAACAATTGTTGGCGGCGAAACGGCAACGAACCGCGCCGCGGGTCCCGGCGGCGAGCCCGCAGAGACTCATGCTCTCCGCATATACTGAGATGACGTACTGATCGCCGGAACTACTGCCGCCCAGGGAAGGCCGCCCCCGATGAGCACTTCCGACCCCGCCTACCGCCCCGGCGCCGCACTGACTCCCGCGGTCGCCGCGGCACCGACCGAGCCGTTCGCCCTCGGACGAACGCGCAACCCCAAAACCCGTCGCACGGTCGACCTCGCGCCGGCCCAGCATCGCGCCCTGGACATCTGGCAGCGAGAGGCCGCCGATCGCCTCGGCGTCGCGCGTGTCACCGGCCAAGAGGTTCTCGCCACGCTGGTCGACCAGTTGCTGAACGACCCCAGGCTGTCCGCGCAGATCACGCGCGCCATCCAGGCGCGGCGCTGACCGCTGTGAATTACCGCCCGGCCACCTGGGCGACGCGGATGCGCGGCCCGGCGCGGGCCACCAGCCGGGTGATGCCGACGAAACGCTCGCCGTCGATGATCGGCGACAGCGGCTCCCCGTCGGCCTCGATGATCATCTCGCGGCCGTTGACGTCGCGTATCCCCTCGCCGCGCATCGTTCCGTTGGTCAGCGCCGCGGGCAGCTGCGCGACGATCTTCGACGGCCTGACCTCCCCGGCCTGGAAATGCAGCGCACCCGGTTGGGCGGCCTTCGGGAAGAGCCGGAACGGGCCCCCGATGCGCAGGTCGATGGCGCCGGCGTGCAGCAACCGGTGTGTCCGCGTCGGCACCTCCTCGCCGTCGATCACGACGCGGGCGCGCGTCGGGGTGAACAGGACGGACGCGTAGTTCGGCGTCTTCACCCGGCTGGGGGCGACCTTGGAGGTCAGGTAGTCGCCGAACGAGCGAGCGATCACCCGCGCGACGGCCAGGCGGTCGTGATCGGGCGAGTCGTAATACCTTTCGTAGAACCGGTTTCCGACGCCGCCGGCGGCCAACCCGAAGCACAGGCGATGAAACGCCGCGCCGTCCTCGGTTTCGCCGTCGAGTTCGAGCGTGTCCAGGCGGATCTCGGGCGGGGGCCGGTCGGCCTCCGCGGCGGTCGCCAAGGCGCGGATGATCCCGTCGGCGCGACCGCGCACCCGCGCCTTGCGCGCGACGGCGTTGACGCTTCCCCCGTTGCTGGGCACGAAGGTCGGCCAGCGGTCGGGATCGGCGATGCACTGCTCGATTTCGTTGACCAGCCAATGCAGCGCGCCGTCGCCGCCGTCGCCGACGAGGTGGGTGGTCCGCGGATTGAGCTCTTTGATGGTCCTGCGCAGATCCTCGACGGACGCGGTCTCGTGCACCTCGCCCCACGGGCCGACGATCCGGCGCAAGTCGGCGGCGCGGTGCGGCGCGGCGCGGTTCTTGCGCGCCTGCGGGTTGACGATGATCCCTAGATACATGCCGGGCCTCCCATCGGCCTCGGCGAGCGACGGGTGAGCGGGATTCCGCTGGTCATCCCCCGCACGATACCCGCGGCGCCTGGGTGGGTGAGATCGCGCCGCAGGGCCGCCGCGCCGTATTGGGCTGTTGTGCAGCGGTTTTGCGCCCGTCGGAGGCCGTCCCGCTCGCGACGCTAGGGTGGCTGCCATGCCTGGTTGGACCGCCGCAGACCTGCCCTCGTTCGCCGGACGCACCGCGATCGTCACCGGTGCCAGCGGCGGGCTGGGCGAGGTGACCGCCCGCGAGTTGGCCCGTGTCGGTGCCCACGTCGTCCTCGCGGTGCGCAACACCGTGAAGGGCGAGGCGGCGGCGGCGCGCATGACCGGCGACATCGAGGTGCGCCGGCTCGACCTGCAGGACCTGACCTCGGTGCGCCGCTTCGCCGACGACACCGAGCGGGTCGACGTCCTGGTCAACAACGCCGGCATCATGGCCACCAACTACGCGGTCACCGCCGACGGCTTCGAGGGTCAGATCGGCACCAATCACCTCGGGCACTTCGCGCTGACCAACCTGTTGTTGCCCAAGCTGACCGACCGCGTCGTCACGGTGTCCTCGCTGCTGCATCACATCGGATTCATCAGCCTCAAGGACCTCAACTGGCAATCCCGCCGGTATTCGGCCTGGCTGGCCTACGGCCAGTCGAAGCTGGCCAACCTGTTGTTCACCAGCGAGCTGCAGCGGCGCCTGCATGCCGCCGGTTCTCCGCTGCGCGCGCTGGCCGCCCATCCCGGCTGGTCGCATACCAACCTGCAAGGCAACTCGGGACGCAAACTGGGCGACGCCGCGGTGTTGGCGGTCGACCGGCTGGTGTCCACCGATGCGGACTTCGGTGCCCGCCAGACGTTGTACGCGGCATCGCAGGAGCTGCCCGGCGACACGTTCATCGGTCCCCGATTCGGCCTGTATGGCCGCACCCAGCCGACCTGGCGGAATTGGCCGGCCAAGCGCGCGGCCACCGCCGCCGCGCTGTGGGAGCTGTCCGAACAGCTCACCGGGACGAAATTCCCCCTCTGAGACCGCCGCCGATCGGCTCGACGGGCCGCGTCCGCGAGGCGCGGTTAGATTGGATGAATAGCCGGTCGCTGAGGCCACACAGCTAACAGCGCAACGCAACGCCGCAAACAGGCGTGTGAGCGAGGAGGTCATCCCATGTCGAGGACGGATGTGGCGGTCCTGCTCGCTTTGTTGGCCGCACTGGCGTCCGCGGTCGGCAACGTGATCCGGCAGCGGTCCGCACAGGAGGTCACCGACAGACCGGTCGGCCACCTGACCCTGTTCGGCATGTTGCTGCGCGACACCCGCTGGTGGCTGGGCGGTCTGGGGGACATCTCCAGCTACTGCCTGCTGGCCGCGGCCCTCGACCGGGGCTCGGTGCTGTTGGTGATGTCGCTGCAGGTGACCGCGCTGCTGTTCGCTTTGCCGATCTACGCCCGGGTGACGCGCCATCCGGTGACCCGCGCCGAGTGGCTGTGGGCGCTGCTGCTGGCCGTGGCACTGGCGGTCGTCATCGCGGTCGGGCAGCCGGCGGGCGGTCATGAGCGCGGGACGCTGGAGGCGTGGCTGGTGGTGGCCGTGGTGATGGGCCCACCGCTGTTGCTGGGTTTGGTCGGCGCGCGGATCTGGGCAGAGCGTCCGGCGGCGGCGCTGTTGCTGGCCGCGGTGGCAGGCTCGTTGCTGGCGGTGTTCTCGGTGCTGATGAAGGGCGTTGTCGACGTCATCGAGCACACGCCGGGCCAGCTGTGGCACACACCCGAGCTGTACGCCTGGGTGGCCGCCGGCGTGGGCGGAATGATCTTCCACCAGTCGGCCTACCGGGCCGGTGCGCTGACCGCCTCGCTGCCGACGATCATCGTCGCGAAGCCGGTCGTGGCGGGGGTACTCGGGGTCGCGGTGCTCGGCGAGACGTTGAATGCGGACGGCACCCAGTGGTTGCTGCTGGCGGTGGCGGCCGCGGCGGTGATCGCCGCGACGGTGGGCCTGGCCCGCGGCGAGGCCGCCACCATGGCCGCGGGCGCCGGGCGCGACCTGAAGGTCGCCGAACCGCCCAAGGCGGCGTCAAAGGCTTGAGGCCGATGCGCTGGCCGGCGTCTACGGCAGCGGAGCTGCCCATCGCAGCCGGGTGCCACCGCCGGGGCAATCACCGACGGTGAGGGTGCCGCCGACCGCTTCGGCGCGTTGGCGCAAGCCGGCCAGACCGGTGCCGGTGACGTTGCCGCACATGCCTTTTCCGTCGTCCGCCACCTCGATGGACAGCATGTCCGCGACGTCGATGGCAACGGTGAGCTTCGTGGCCTCGGCGTGGCGTACCGCATTGCTGATGGCTTCGGCGACGACGGCTTCGGCGTGCTCGGCCAGCTCCGCCCCGAGCACCGACAGCGGTCCCTTGTACTGGACGGTGGTCGCCAATCCCCCCGACATTTCGCCGATCACCTCGTCGAGGCGCCGGCGCACCCGTGTGACGTCGGCGGACTTGGTGCGCAGTCCGAAGATCGCGGCGCGAAAATCCTGGACCACCCCGTGCAGGTCATCCACCGCCGTCATCAGGCGCTGCTGCACCTCGGCCGACCGGACCCGCGGGATGGTGGCCTGCAGCGCGAGGCCCACCGCGAAGACTCGCTGGATTGCGTGGTCTTGCAACTCGCCCCCGATGCGATCGCGTTCCGCGAACACCTCGGCCTCGGCATAGGCGTCAGCCAAGTCGGCCTGGATGGCCAATTGCTCGGTGATGTCACGCATCGCCGCCGACACCAACACACCCGTCTCCGTGCGCAGTGGGCTGAGACTGACCTCGATGGGGAACTCGCTGCCGTCACGGCGCAGCCCCCAGAGCTCCAACCCGACCCCCATCCGCCGCACCTTGGGGCTCGCGAAGAACGCGGCGCGGTGGCGTTCGTGGGCTCCGCGCAGCCGGGTCGGGATGAGCATCTCGATTTCCCTGCCGATCAGGTCCTCGCGCGGATAGCCGAACATCTCGTCGGTCTGGGCGTTGGCGAGCATGATGCGGCCATCCGACGCCGCAATGACCATCGCGTCGGGCGCCGACTCCAGCAGATCGTGGAACATCGCTTCGGTTCGCCGATGCTCGGCGGTCACGTCCCGAATGACCTTGGTGAAACCCGTAACCGCGCCCCCCGCGTCGTGGATCGGGGTCAACACCACGCGGGCCCAGAACACCCGCCCGCCCTTGCGCACCCGCCAGCCCTCGAACTCGCAGCGCCCCGACTCGCGGGCGGCGGCCAGCTCGCGTTCGGCCAACCCACCGGCGCGGTCCTCCTCGAGGTGGAACATCGACATCGGCCGGTCGAGGACCTCGGCGGCGGAGTACCCCAGCAGCGACTCGGCACCCGGACACCAGCGCAGCACGTTGCCCTCGACATCGAGCTGAACGATCGCGTAGTCGGTGATTGCATCCACCATCGCGTCGACGTCGCAAAGACGTTCGCGCGGGGTCTTATTCAGAAGTACCGCGCTCAGGTAGCGTTCGGCGCTGGGCTGTGTCATCTAGGCGCGCCTTCCCTCGTTGGCCCGGGACCGCCTGGTGCAGATGCTACCGCCCGACAATTCCGTGGCCTCGTCACCTTTCGTCGATCTCGAAAGTGAACTCGTGCCCGCAGATGCAGATGCGGTCGCCGTCGGCCAGCGTCGCGCTGATGCGAATCCGCTGCCCCGCCACGTCGACTCCGTTGGCCGACTGGAGGTCGGTGATGACAAAGCTGTTCCCGGTATCGACGATCACGGCGTGGTAGCGGCTGACGGTGTCATCGTCGATGACGATGTCGTTGTCCGACAGGCGGCCGATCCTGGTGGCTTCCCCGCGCAGCGGATGGCGGCCGCCGGCGGCATCGCACAGGTGCGCGACGGCCGATTCGCGCGAGCCGCCGGCCGGCCGGCGCAGGGTCGCGGCGGCGCGCTTGGCCGTTGCGCGGGCTGCGCTTTCGACATCCAGCGGCTCCTGGCGCAGGATGCGCTGATGAAGGCCCCGCAAGGTGGGCCCGGGGTCGATGCCCAAATCGTCGGCGAGCGTCGTCTTCAGCCGACCGTAGGCGTCCAGCGCGTCGTATTGCCGCTCCGCCAGGTAGTAAGCCGTTATCAACTGCGCCCACAACGGTTCTCGGTAGGGGTGCTCCGCGACCAGGGCTTCGAGCTCGGCGATCACGGAATGGGTTCGTCCGCAAGCTATCTCGGCCTCGGCCCGGGCTGTCAATGTCACCAGCTTGTCCTCGTTCAGCGCGGCCGCGAAGACATCCACGAACCCGAAGTCACGCAAGTCCTCGAGCACCGGGCCGCGCCACTCGGCCAACGCCGCCGCCAGGTGGCCGCTGGCCTCGTCGAACCGCCCGGCGGTGGCGGCCTGGATTCCGGCCCTTCGTTCGATGGCGAAACGTCCGAAATCGCAAGCCTCGTCGGGCACGTTCAGCCGATAGCCCGGCTGAGCGCTGACCAGAACGGCCGCGGCATCCGCGCCGGCGCTGCCCACCAGGCGGCGGAGCCGGGATACGTGCGCGTGCAGGCTCGCCCGGGCCTCGGGCGGCGGGCACTGCTGCCACGCGGCATCGATCAGCGAGTCAATCGGGACGGCGCGATTCCGATTGATCAGCAGGGTGGCCAGCACGGCGCGCTGCTTTGCCGGCCCCAGCGGCACATCCGCGCCGTCGGCGGTCATCTGCAACGGTCCCAACACCCCAAACCGGATAGCGCCGTGGGCCATCGGACAACAATCCCTTCAGCTCGGACTCACCAGAGGTATACGCGCGCGTTGTTGCCCCCGACGCAGGTGATCCAGCTGTCCCCGGGATGCTGCTGGCAGTGGACCAGGAAGTTGGAGCCGTTGCACAGCGCGCCGGGGACCGCCTTGCAGTCCACGGCGCCCGGCGCCGACACCGCGCGCGGCAGCGGGCTGGCGTTGCCGTATGCGGCCCAGTACGACGTCAGCACGCTGTCGGCGAAAAGGCATGAGGTTTCCGGGGTCCCGCGTCCGGCGTGGGCGCCGAAGCCCGTGGCGGTCGGCAGCGAGAAGCCCTGATCGCAAGACTGGTGCAGGCTGCTCAAGTCGGGTCCGGTGATCAGCGGGGGCAGCACGGCGCGGGCCGGCGGCTGCTCCCGCCCGGGCGGCTGGTGCCCGAGGATGGCGATGACTCCAGCGGTGCCCGCCAGCACCAGCGTCGCCGCACCCGCGATCACCGTCGGCAGCACCCACCTCCGCCGCCGTGGCCCCGGGCCGCTGTCGGGAGGCCGCGCCGCGGCGAGCGGGCCCGCCGTCAACGGGCGGGTGCCGTCCGGGTCGGCCGTCGAGCTCATGGCGTCGGTCAGATCGTCCGCGACGCCGCCCAGTGCCCGCTGCGCGGCACGGGCCAGGCCACCCGCCGATGCGTACCGGTCCCCGGGGTCTTTGGCCATGCCGCGGGCCACGACTTCGTCGAGCGCGGCCGGAATCCGGCCATTCGCCGCGCTCGGCCGCGGGGGCGGCAGCGCGAGGTGCGCCGCCACCAGATGCTCGAGGCTGTCACCGGCGAAGGGCGCGTCTCCGGTCAGCGACTCATACAGCACGCACGCCAACGAGTAGACGTCGACGGCCGGCGTCGGCACCTTGGCGTTAAAGCGTTCCGGCGCCATGTAATTCAATGTGCCGATCTGAGTGCCCACGGTCGTCAGCCGCGGGTCGGCCTTGGTTTGGGCGATGCCGAAATCGACGAGATACACGAAATCGGCGGGGGTCACGAGGATGTTCTGCGGCTTGACGTCGCGATGGATCAACCCTTCCGCGTGTGCCGCATCGAGTGCGGCCGCGACCTGGCTGACGATGGCCACCGCCCGTGCGGGCGCCAGCGGTCCCTCCTCGATGAGGTCGAGCAGCGTCCGCCCCTGCACCAGGCGCATGTCGATGTAGAGACTGCCGTCGATCTCGCCCCAGTCGTGGATGGGGATGACGTGCGGTTCCTGCAGCATCGCCGCCGCCTGGGACTCCCGCTGGAACCTGGTGCGGAACGTGGTGTTGGTGGAGAGCTCATCGGCCAGCACCTTGAGCGCGACGGTCCGCCCCTTGCCGGTGTCGTAGGCCTCGTACACGACCCCGCCGCCGCCCTTGCCGAGCTGGCGCGTGATGTCGTATTTGCCGAACGTCGTGCCGACGCGCGAGTCCACCGCCACCGCCTCTGTTCCTCGGTTACCGACGCAGTATCTCCCCTGGTGGCCGGCAACGCACCTGTTTGCCGCAAAGCCGCCGCGGAGGCCCGGCGATGCCGCGCAAGATTCGCGCAAGAAACGCGCAAGGCATCCGCCAGAAGCTTTGCGTGACCGGGCGGCAGACCCGGACACGTTCTCAGGAGCCCGATATGAACACGACGTCCCGCGCGATGCTCGCGCTGATGGCAATGGCGACGATCGCCCTTGCGCCCACGGCGCACGCCGAGCCCGACGGTCCTCAACCGGTAGCCGCCCACGGGGTCGAGGCCCCGCTGGGGAGCGTCCCCTGGTCGCAGGTTGGCCCCGGCTGGATGCTCGCCATGTGGAGCCCGGCTCCGGGATTACACACCGGCGAGTCGCCGCCCCCCGGCTCACCGACGTGGCAGACGGCCGCCATGACGCTGTACCTAGTCAACCCGGCGGGCGGGCGTTACGCGATCACCACCTTCCCGCCGCCGGGCGACGGTTCCCGCCCGGGACTGGTCGACTGGTCGGGCGACGGAACCCGCGCCCTTTTCACCACGGAAGAGAAGAGCCGGACGGTGCTGACGGAGGTCGACTTGCGCAGTGGGACGAAGACACAGTTCACCGTCGACCACACCGACGTCACCCCCCACTACACCCGACCCGACGGCAAAGCGGTGTTGATCTACAAGTGGAAGGGTTCGCAACCCGCTTCGCTCGAACGAGTCGACCTGGCCGGCAACCATCAGCTGACGTACCCGGTCGGGCAGGACTTCCACGGGTACCTGTCCACACCGGACGGCACGCGGCTGGTCCTGGGCACGGCCACCGGGCTGGCCCTGATGGGCAATGACGGGGCCGCCGGCCGGGCGGTGCCGATCGCCGGGCAGAAGGACTGCGCACCGTTGCGCTGGTGGGACACGGGGTCGATGACCGCATTGGCCCGCTGCGAGAGCCCCGCCGGATCTCAACTGTGGCTGGTGCCGATCGACGGCGGCACACCGACCGCCCTCACGGCGCCGAACAACGGGCAGCACGGCCCCGACTACGGCGACCTGAACGCGTGGCAGCTGCCGACGGGGACCTTCCTGCAGGCCGCCGGCGCATGCGGCGTCGTCTTCCTCGCCAAGCTCAACGGCGACGGCACCACCAGCCGCGTCTCGGTGCCCGACGTGACGCGCGACAGCGTCGTCGTGGTCGGCGCCCACGGGGGCGACCTCGAACTCAAGACGAGGGCCGGCTGCGGGAGCGGCGAGTCACTCGTCGACTACAACCCCGCGGCCGGCACGTCAACCGTGCTGCTCGGGCCGCCGGTCAACGGCGGCGGCGTCATCAGCGCGGTGCCCTACCCGACGCAGCGGCGGTGACCCGACATGACGAAAATCGCACGCTCCCAGCACTTTACACTGACGGCCCTGGTCGCCACCGCGATCGCGACGTTCGGCGCAGTGGCCGCGCCACCCGCCATCGCCGACGCGGGGTGCGGACCGGGCGGCCCACCGCCCGGCGCGGCGAGCAAGGATGTCAGCGCCGCCTATGGCCAGCCGGCCACGTTGTGGATCACCAACACGGTCGTCGGCATCGCCACCGCCCAGGGCTACGGCGAGGCAGTAATCGACAGTCCCAGCCCCCTGCACCGCTCCGCGCTGCTGATCGACGCCCAGCAGGACGGCAACCACCAGATCATCGTCGACACCGGCCGGGAGGCAATCCTCTACGCGGTGGCCGGGTGCACCATCACCCCGGTTGCCGATCCGCGGGGCGCGTCCTTCCGGTTTGACCTCGGTCACCGCAGGGGCAATGGCGACGGCATCGGTTGCAGCGACCTCGGCGACGGACGTCACCTGGTGGGATTGCTACAGCAGCGCGACGAACAAGACAACCCGCTGATGACCGTGCGCCGCACGGAGATCGACCTCAACGGTGCGACGGCCACGGTCGGCCGCTCCGATACGGTCCCGGTGAGCTCGGATCACGACCCGGCATGGACCAGCGCGGGCGCCATCAGCTGCGGCGACCTGACCATGCTCGGCGACGGCGTCCAAGCGCCTTACTGACGCAAGGCTCGCGCAAGGATCGCGCAAGGCCTCCCGCCGAAGGTTGATAACCATGAGGAAAGCAATTGCCCTGGCCCTGACGATCGGGGTCGCCACGGCGGCACTGTCCACAGCGGGTTGTTCCACGACCACAACGGGCGCGCCACGGAGCGCACCGAGCGCTACCCAGCCGCACCAGGCGACCTATGCGCCCCAGGTCGAGCTGCCGTTCGGCGAAGTGATCAACCGTCCCGCCGGCGTGGCGGTGGACAACGCGGACAACGTGTACGTGCTCGACTGGTACTACGGCCAGGTGTGGGAGGCGGCGGGCGGCACGGGTCGCCCCGTACGGTTGCCGTTTACCGGCCTCGGCCAAGGCCTCGCTGCGGCGGCGGACACGGCCGGCAACCTCTATGTCACCGACGGCAAGGGCAAGCGGGTCCTGAAGCTGGCGCCGGGGACCGCGACGCCCATCGCGCTGCCCTTCACCAATCTCGACATGATCGCCGGTGTGGCGGTCGACCCCGCGGGCGGTGTCTACGTCAGCGACTCGGGCGCCAAGCGGGTCTGGAAGCTGGACCCGGGGTCCACGACCCCGACGGTGCTGCCGTTCAACGCGGTTCATCCCGACGGGGTGGCCGCCGACACCGGCGGCAACGTCTACGTCGTCGACTCTGCCGCCAAGCGGGTGCTGAAGCTCGCACCCGGAGCCGATAGCCCAACGACGCTGCCGTTCAACGACCTCAAGCTGCCGACCGACCTCGCGGTCGACACCCGCGGCAATCTCTATGTCGTCGACCTGGGCACCGACCGCGTGTTGAAGTTGGATGCGGGCGCCGGCGCCCCGACCGTGCTGCCATTCAACGACCTCAAGAACCCCTCCTATGTCGCGGTCGACAGCGAGGGCAACGTATACCTCAACGACGGCCTCCACTTCCGCATTCTCAAACTGGCGGTGCAGCGATGAGGGCCGCGCTCGTAGGGATCGCGGCCGCGGCGGTGATCGCGAGCGCGGTGGGATGCGGCGGGCACCGGGCGGCGCCGGCGACGTCGGCGACCACATCGGTTGCGGCACCGCGGCAATCGGCGTGCACCGAGCTCGACGGAAACATCGGCGGCGACGGCAGCTGCCACGTCCGCAGCACCACCCCCGCCTACAAGATCGACATGAGCTTCCCCGTCGATTACCCGGACATGGCTGCGGTCGCGGCGTTCCTGAAGCGGGATCGCGACGACTTCGTCGACTGGGTCGCCAAGTTCGGACCGCGCGACGGGCGCGATCGGCCGTATCTGTACGCGGTCACCGCCACGACCTACCGCTCGGGAAAACCGGACGCCCGCACCCAGAGCCTGGTGCTCGAGATCGACAATGACACCGGCTTCGCCCACGAAGGCCACCCGGACACCACGTTTCGGGCGTTCACCTTCGACCTCGCCCGGCACGTCCCGATCACGTTCGACACGTTGTTCAAGCCCGGGGCCAAACCGCTCGAGGTGCTCGACCCGATCGTGCGGGCCGAATTGCACGCGCCGGCCGCCGATCTCGACGAGACGACGTACCAAAACTTCGGGATCACCGACGACGTCGTGATCTTCTTCTTCGGCCAAGACCAAGTGGTGCGGGACAACGCCGGGCCACACCAAGTCGCGGTACCCCGCATCGAACTCGCATCCATGCTGGCCTGATCCAGGAAAGGAACCAATCAACATGAACCGCAACGCCATTCGAAACCGCCGGAGGCGACCCGCGTCGGCCAAGGCATGGCGCGGCCGGGCAGCCGTCATCGCGGTGGCCGCGGTGCTGGCCGCCGGTTGCTCGCCGTCGACCGGAACGACTGCGGCGCGCGGCCCGTCCGACCACCCGGCCGTCGAGGCGCAGCCGGCGGCCCATGGAGTCGAGGCGGCGATTCAGACCATCCCTTGGTCGCAGGTCGGCCCGGGCTGGATGCTCGCCCTGTGGAGTCCCGCCATCAGCCATCGACCCGGCGAGAAGCGGGACCCCAACGAGCCCCACGCGGAGAAGGTCGCCACCACGCTGTACCTCGTCGACCCGGCCGGCGGACGCTACCCGATCACCACGTTCCCAGCCGGTTCTGGAGCCAGGTTGCTCGACTGGTCCGGAGACGGGAGCCACGCCCTTTTCTACGCGGCCAAACCCGGGTCGCCGCACGACGAAACGGCACTATCCGTCGACCTTCGCAATGGCGAACAGACCACGTTCGCCGTCGTCGACGGCGGGCCCGTCCGCTACGCGCGCCCCGACGGCACGGCCGTGCTGATCGGCACGGGGCACTACCCGGATCGGCCCGCGCTCCATCGGGTCGACCTCTCCGGCAAGCAGGAGCTGGCATATCCGGTGGGACCCGACTACAACGGCGGAGCCCTGCCGACCCCCGACGGCACGCAGCTGGTCCTCGGCTCCACCAGAGGCCTTGCCCTCATGGGCAACGACGGGACGCCCGGAAAAGAGTTGCCGGTACCTGGGAACCTCACCGCGTGCTCACCGGTTCGGTGGTGGACCCCGACGACCGTGGTCCTCGCCAACTGCACCGATACCGCCCGTTTCTCCCACACCGGCCAACTGTGGCAAGTGCCCGTCGACGGCACCGCGCCGACCGCGCTCACCGCGGTCAACTCGGGCACCGGGCGTGATCCCGGATTCGACGGCGACCTCGGCGACACCGACGCATGGCAGCTGCCGAGCGGCACGTTCCTGCAGTCAATTGGCGGGTGCGGCACCATGTTCCTGTCCCGCCTGACTGCCGACGGGCATACCACGCGGGTGAAGGTGCCCGGCGTGTCCGACAGCGTGATGGTCAACGGCGTGAGCGGCGACAAGCTGGTCCTCGTGGGCAAGGCCGGCTGCGGACCGGGCACTTCGCTGCTGGCCTACGACCCCGCGGCCAACACGTTCACGGCGTTGCTCGGGCCGGCCGTCAACGGCGGCAGCGTGACTCAGGCGATCGTGTTCCCGGTCCGTAAGTAGACAGGCCAATTTCAGACAAAGTCGCCCCTGGATTCATGCCTTGGACACCTGGGTGTTTCGCAAACGGCATGTCACAAGCGGTTTTGCCCGTCCTCACGTCATCACCGGGCTTAGAAACCCCTATGAGAACAGCCGCCCACCGACGCCCCGCGGCACGACATGCCGACAATGTGCTTGCGCACCGAACCCGCCGCGGGGCGTTAACTTCAAGGCAGTAGCTGGGCTCGCAGCCGACACGGCGAATACCGGCCGCGGTAGCGGTGTTGTGTCGCTTGTGACCCGGACAGGAGACCCCGAGATGAGCGCACCGTCAGCGAACGAACCCGGGTCGCTCGGCGGCGACGCCGGGCGCGGGCGCCTGGCCGTCGCGCGCTACGTCATGCTCGCCACGACGGCCATGTGCTTGCTGCTGAGCGGATGCACCGTGTCCGCCGCCGGGCGCCCCGTGGCGGCCCCGAACCTGGGGCACTGGCAGCCCCCGCGGATTCTCAATGCCCGCCTGGACCACTTGCTGTTGACCGCCGGTGACGTCGATGCCGTGGGGCAAACCACGAATATGGTGTTGCGCCGGCCGATTTCGGAGATGTCGCACAGCGAGGACCAGGTCTCGGATCGCAATTGCCTGGACGCCTATTCGCCGGTCGAGGCCGCCGTCTACCGGGACAGCAGCTGGGATGCTCTGGAAGGACAGTTCCTCGATAACGCCCGCGCCGCGGCCCAGCGTAAGCACGCCCTGCTGCAGGCCGTGGTCAGGTTCCGCGACGCCGACGTGGCCCAGCAATTCTTCACGCAGGCCAAACCGCGGTGGTCCGCCTGCGCCAACCGGCCGCTGACCTTCAGCCAGCCCGGCGACCCGTCCGTCAAGTGGACTTTCGGCGAGCTGGCGGCGACCGGCACCTCGCTGAGCCTGGTGCAGACCCTCGACGGCGGGCACGGCTTCGCCTGCCAGCGCGCGCTGGGAGTGCGCAACAACATCATCATCGACACGCTGTGGTGCGGGTTCGACACCGCCAACCAGGCGGGCGAGGTCGTCAGCAAGATCGCGTCGGCGGTCGAGGTGTGATGTCACGCCTTCCTCGTCGCTGATCGCCGAAAAGGCTTGCGGCGCATCACCAAGAAGGTCACCAACGCCACCACCGCCAGCACCGGCATCCACGGGATGAGGAACCCGGCCACCAGGACCACGCCGTGCACGGCGGAGAGCAGCGAGTGCCACCCGTGTTCCAGCGCCCCGAGGAAGCCGCGGTGGGTCACCGTGGGCTCGGCCGCGATGTGGACGTTGATCGTCGCGTAGGCAACCTGGTCCCCGAGGGTGGCGCGCTGCGCCCGCAGCGAGTCCAACTCGGCTTGTCGTTCGGTCAGCGACGATTCCGCGGCAAGCAGGTCGGCGACGTTGCCCGCCCGGCCCATCAGTTGGAGCAGCCGATTGACGGAGGTCTGCAGCGCCTCGATGCGGGCGTCGAGGTCGACGCGCTGCGAAGTGACGTCCGTGTGGCCGATGGACATCGACTCGACGGCCCCAAGTTTCTTGGCGTCGGACACCACGCCGTCGAGTTTGTCCGCGGGAATGCGCAACACGAGATCCACCGTGGGCGAGGACGATCCGGATCGCTCCGATCGCGAGTCCACTCGCCCGCCGGCGTCGGTCGCCGCGGCGACGAGCCGGTCTGCGGCCTGGGTGGGCCCGGCGACGACCAACTGCAACGACCCCGTGGTGACGATGTCGCGTTTGACGGTGGCGTCCTGGGGGGCCGGTGGTGATGGGGGTGCCTTCGGCGCCACGACGGTGTTCTCGGGGACGCCGGCCCGGATCCCGGACGCCGCATCGCTCGATTCGGTGGTCTTGCCGCTCACGATGCCGTCGCGCGTCGCGGCGGGGACCCCGGGCCGGGCGAGCGACCAAACCCAGCCGCCGCCGATGAGCAGCGTGATCGCCATGGCCACACCAATCGCATTGCGCAGCTTGATCGTTCGCGCCTGAGGCGCCGCGGACGCCGCCGGGGCGGGTGGCGGCGTGGCGGGCAGCGCCGGGGGGCACGGCGACGCGCCCGCAAACGGCATGGCGAGGTGGTCCGGCGTCCGGCTCCGTTCCCATCCGGCGGGCGCCTCCACCGGCTGCATCATCCTGTGCCGCGCCGCGCCCTCAGCGACGATTCGGTCGTCGATCGCGACGTAGGCGGTGAACCTGCACAACACGCCAAAGCGCAACGAGGTCTCGATGATTCGCGTCTCCAAGTCCTCCGAGTCCGCCGCGGCGTAACGGTCCTCGAGGTCGCGAAGGTGGGACCGCGCCCACTGGGCGGTCACCGCGGGCGCCTCGCGGCGCCGTCCGCGGACCGTCCGCGACCAGTCTGCACCGTCGGGACTGGTGCCGTGCAGGGCGAGCGAGCCGGCCGCGCTCCCACGGAATCTGCCCGTCAGCACCAGCGGCACCCCCGGAAACAGGTCGGGTATCCGAGCGGGGCTGGCGGTGTCCTCGACGATCGTCAGGCCCTCGGCGTGCAGTCGCAGCGAGTGGGCGAGCGGCGCACCGACACGGCGGTGAATGGCGTCCAACGCCTCGTCGAGGCGGTCCTCGCTTTCCACCAGCTCACAACGGCCTCCGCCGACAGTGGCGAGGCGGCCCAGGAATCCGGCGTTGACGGCCTGGTCGATGCCCACCGCGTGCACCCGCACCCGCCGTAGGCCGTCGGTCAACTCGCGCAGTAGCTGGTCCTCGTTGCCGACCTGGCCGTCGGTGACCAGGATGAGGATGGCGTCGCGGCCGTCGCCGTTGCGCGACGCGCCCAACCAGGCGAGCGCCTGCCGTAGGGGCGCGGCCAGCTCGGTGCCCCCGCCCGCATCAACGCGGGCGAGGTGTTCCACCGCCCGGTACCGGTTTCGGTCGGTGGCGCGGACCAATCCGTCGGGCAGGCCGGCGGGGCGGTCGATCGCGTCGTCGAATGCCAGCACCGCGAACCGGTCCGCCGTGGTGAGCGTGTCGACGATGCGGGCCGCGGCGCGGCGCGCGGCCACCATCTTCCACCCGCGCATGCTGCCGGAGCGGTCGAGCAGCAGCACCACGTCGCGCGGGCGCGGCGGCGTACTCGATGCCGGCGGCAGCACGGTGAGCCGATAGGTCCCCTCGTCGCCGTCCGAATCCGGCACCAGCACAAGCGAATCGGTGAGATCCTCGGCGGCGTAGCGCAGCCGCAGCACGAAATCCTTATCGGCCCGTTCCCCGGGCTGGACCCGAATGCGGCCGTCATCGGTGGCGAGAATGTCCAGGCTGGACCGCACCTCCGACAGGGCCAGGCCGGCCGGGTCGATCCCGACCTCGATGGCCAGCGGGACCGGGTGAGGGAAGCCGGGCAGCAGCACGGGCGGGGTGATACGCGACGCGTCGGGGACCGCGCCGGTGTCGTCGGCATAGCCGTCGCCCACCGGGGCATCGGCGATTGCGTCGCCCGGAATGTACCGGGGCGCAACCACAAGCGGAAAGCGGAACGTCGCCTCACCGTCCTCATAGGTCAGGGGGCCGACCAGCGTGAGCGCGATGCTGACCCGCTCGCCGGGCAGGATGTTGCCGACCCGGATGGTGAAAACGTCCGGCCGCTCCTCCTCGGCGATGGATGCGCGACGGCCCGACGCGACCGCCTCGTCGTAGGCCCCGCGGGCGGCCTCCCGCTCGCGCAGCTCTGCTTCGACGACCCGCCCGTCGGCCGTCATCCGCATTCCGGTGACCGCACTTCGATCCGGCAGCGGGAACACGTACGTGGCTTCCAGGGGCGCGTCGAAGGCGTTGACGAAGTCCTGCCTCAACTCCACCCGGCCCGTGAGCCCGGTGATCTGTGCCCGCACGTCGATGCACGCGAGCGGCAGGTTGCCCCGCTCGGTGCGCAGAGCGCCCAGTCCCGCCTCGTCATCCGGGGCCGCACTGGTCGCCTCTGCGTCGGTCATCGACGTGATGGGGACGGTCACGATGGGCTCCGATCATCGAGGGATAGCGGACCTGTCAGCAAGCCGCGTTCGGCGAGCAGTTCGAGCAGCGGGTTTGCCGCCGCGCGGATCGCCTGGATGTCGTCTTCGTCGGGTCGGCCGCCGTGATCGTGCCGGGCGGGCAGCACCAGCACTGCGCCGCCCGGCAGGCTCACCGCGGCCAGCTGCGTGACACCGTCGTCGCCGCCGTTGGCCGTCGGTTCGGCGGCAGCGGGCGGATCCGCCCAGAAGCGCCGCCGGCGATCGGGTCGCGGCGGCGGCTCCTCAGCAGGCGCCTCCGCGGCAAGCAGCTCGTCGGGAACGGCGGCGACTTTGCGCAGCGTTTCGTCGGTGGCCCCGGCCAGTTCGGCCTGGATGTCGGCGAGCGAACGGCCCTCGGCCTGGCGGCGTTTGACCGCGACGATCTGCAGCAGCTGGCGCGGGCCGTAAAGCGCGGTGCGTCCCTGCATGGCCGGCCGGTCGACGAGCCCGGTCGTCGTGTACCACCGCACCACCCGCCGATCGGGCAGCTCCCGGACCCGCCCGTTGGGCGCTCCCGGATACGCGGGGTCGGCCAGCCCGACGGCCACCCGCCGCACCAGCTCGTCCAGCGTCCACGACGCCCCATCGCCCACGTCACCGATATTGACACTGTCATAGTGACACTGTCAATTTATTAGTCCGTCCGACACACTCTCCGGAAAGGCTCGCGCCGTCACCAGCGGCGCATACGCTTCACGCGTGTCGCTTCTGGTGGTGGCTCCCGAGTGGTTGACCTCGGCCGCCGCGGACGTGGAGAGCATCGGCTCGTCGCTGGCCGCGGCGCAGCTGGCCGCCGCCCTCCCGACCGGTGGTATCGCGGCAGCCGCCGCCGATGAGGTATCGCAGGCCGTGGCGGCGCTCTTCGCCTCCTACGGCCGGCAGTATCAGGCGCTCACCGCCCGGGCCGGCGCGTTCGGCCAACAGTTCATGCAGGCCCTGACCTCCGCCGCCAGTTCGTATGCGGTCGCGGAGGCGACGAGCGCCCTGTCGTTGCAGCCCGTCCAGCAGACTTTGCTGGGCGCGGTTAACGCCGCCACCGAGGCGGCGGTGGGACGGCCGTTGATCGGCACCGGGAGCGCCGTCGGGACGGGCGTGGCGGACGCGGCGATCTACGACGCGAACCTGCTCATCCAGCGCGAGCTCGGCATCTACAACTTCGGCGACTGGCGCGGCTGGGCGGCCTTTGTGCTCGACTACACCTGGGGATCCCCCGGCACGGCGCTGGGCTACGGCGTGCAGATCCTCAACGCGTTCTATCCCGATTCCAACTATGACGCAGCGCTCAGCGCGCTCGCCGGTTCCCACGTCTACCGCGGCGGCATCGGCCTGCCGGGCTTTGCCACCACGATGGGCAACGTCACCACCCACCTCGGCACCGGCCCGGGCGCCACCGACGTCATGCTCAATCACGAAGAGGTGCATGTCTGGCAGAACCGGCTCTTCGGCCCGCTGTTCCCCACCAGCTACGCCGGCTGGCTGGTGGGTGGTTACGTCGTCGGGACGGGCTATTGGTTGTTCCATCCGAACCAGAACTGGTTCAGCCTGGTCGAGACGGCCGCGTACTACGACAA
The DNA here is from genome assembly GCA_002102225.1 of Mycobacterium interjectum. GTDB lineage: Bacteria > Actinomycetota > Actinomycetes > Mycobacteriales > Mycobacteriaceae > Mycobacterium > Mycobacterium interjectum_B. The sequence goes on along the minus strand of LQPB01000044.1, from coordinate 23,738 downwards.
CCCGTGGGAAGTGTGGGCGTACGCCAACGACAACAACTGGCCGCCGCCGGGCGCGAACCCCGCGCTGCTGTGGCCGGCCTGGACGGACCCGGTGCTGCTCTATCCGGCCCGGGCCGACGTGCTGGCGCCGTTCCTGTGAGACCGGGTTGTTGCTGGCCGAGCGGTCACCGCGGTTCGACTGCCGCCGGCAGGCCCGCAGAATTGCAGGTAAGCCCCGCCTTTACCCGACCTTGACCGCTTGTTGAATCCCCTCCCCCACGATTGCGGACGTGACTACGCTTCATCAGGTGGAGCTCGAGGTTTTGGGACCTCTGCAGGTCCGGCAGGATGGCCTGCCGGTCGCGGTACCGGGCGCCAAGCCTCGCGCGATCCTCACGATGCTCGGGCTGCACGACGGTTCCGTGGTGTCGGCCGACGCGCTCGTCGAGTTGCTCTGGGGCGACGATCCCCCGCGCACGGCGGTGAAGGCCCTGCAAACCCACATCTCCTCGCTGCGCCGCACCCTGGGCGACGGCTTCGTTTTGACGCAGGGCGCCGGCTGGGCCCTGGCCGAGACCGAGGTTGACGCCTCCCGCTACAAGGCGGCCGCGCGGTCGGGCCGCGACGCCACCGCCGGCGGCGACGACAGCCGGGCGGTGGTCTGCTTCGACGAGGCGCTCGCGCTGTGGCGCGGGATCCCCGAACTGCCCGACGGCCGGCGGGGAACGACGGAGAAGACGCGGTGGATCGAGGCACATGCCGCGCTGGTGGAGGATCGGGCCGACGCGCTGCTCGCGACGGGCCGCGCCGCCGAGATCGTCGGCGAGCTCGAAGCCGCGGTGGCCGATGCGCCCCTGCGCGAAAGGCGTTGGGGTCAGTTGATGCTCGCCCTCTATCGGGCGGGCAGGCAGGGCGAGGCCCTCGGCGCCTATCAGCGGGCGCGCGCGCTGCTCGCCGACGAACTGGGGGTCGACCCCGGCCCGAATCTTCGCCGGCTCGAGGCCCTGATCGTCGCCCAGGACGGCGCATTAGAAGTCCCTGCGACACAACGGGTCTCCTCGGTAACGCGCGCCGTGACCTTCCTGCTCACCGACATCGAAGGGTCGACGGCCGCCTGGGAGGCGGACGCCGAGGCCATGGCGACGGCGCTCGCGCGCCACGACGAGCTCGTCGAACAGGTCGTCACGTCGCGTGGAGGGCGTCTGATCAAGACCCGCGGCGAGGGTGACGCAACGTTCTCGGTCTTCGAGCGGCCGTCGGCGGCGGCCGCCGCGGCGATCGAGCTGCAAGACGCGATTGTCCATGAGCCCTGGGTCCTTTCGGAGCCGATGCGCGTCCGCGTGGCGTTGCACACCGGGGAGGCCGAGCTGCGCGACGGCGATTACTTCGGCCGGGCGGTCAATCGCGCCGCCCGCCTGCGATCGCTGGCCGCCGGCGGGCAGATCTTGTGCTCGGGAGCGACCGCCGAACTCGTCATCGACTCGCTACCCGACGACGTTGCGCTCGTTGACCGGGGACGGCGCGAGTTGAAGAACCTCGCCCGCCCGGAGCACGTCTTCGAGCTCCGACTGGAAACCGCCGACGAGACCCATCAGGCGGTCTGCGTCGAGGCGCCCGTGGAGCGCCCGAGCCTGCCCGCGGTGCTGGCCGGGCCCGGGCCGTTCGTCGGGCGCGGGAACGAACTGCAACGGCTCTTCTCCGCGTGGCAGACGGCCCTCGCCGCCGGCACCAACGCCGTGTTGATCGCCGGCGAACCCGGTGTCGGCAAGACCCGCCTGGCCGGCGAATGGTCCCGACAGGCCTACGACCAAGGCGCCCTGGTGATTTATGGCCGCTGCGATGAGGACCTGGGCGCGCCGTACCAGCCGTTCGCGGAATCGTTGCGGGCGCTGCTGCCCTGCCTCGGTGCCCGCGGCCTTCGGGGGCTGCGCGGCGTGGAGGCACTGCTCGCGCTGGTGCCCGGGCTGACCGAAATCTTGCCCGATCTGGCCGCGCCGACCCGTGCCGATCCCGATACCGAACGCTACGCACTGTTCGACGCCGTCGTTGCGGTGCTGGGCGTCGCCTCCGCGAGCGCCCCCGTCGTCTTGATCCTCGACGACCTGCACTGGGCGGCCAAACCGACGCTGTTGTTGCTGCGGCACCTGCTGCGCTTCGGCGAGCAGGCGCGCGTGCAGATCATCGGCACCTACCGCAGCACCGATCTTGACCGGTCCCATCCGCTCGCGGCGATGCTCGCCGACCTGCACCGTGACGGCAGCGGTAATCGCATACAGCTCAGCGGTTTAGACGAGGACGACGTGACCGCCTATGTCGCCGAGGCGGGCTACCACGACGAAGAGCTGGCCCGCGCGTTGGCGTCGGTCACCGGTGGGAATCCGTTCTTCCTCATCGAGGCGCTCCGGCACGTCGATGAGAGCGGCGGCCGCTGGGACCAGAGCACGTTGCCGCAGGGGGTCCGCGAGGCCGTAAGCCGCCGCCTGACAAGGCTTTTGCCCGAGACGAACAAGGCCCTGGCCGCGGCCGCGGTGGTCGGCAGCCGGTTCGCTCTGGAGCTGGTCGAGAGCGTGGTCGGCGACGACCTGGTGGACGCGTTCGACGAGGCGTGCAAGGCCGGAATTGTCATCGAGGAGCCCGGCGGTCGGTACCGGTTCAACCACGCGCTGGTCCGACAGTCGCTGCTCGCCGAGCTGCCGTCGGTGCGGCGCATGCGGTTGCACCAACGCATCGCCGCGACGCTGGAGAGCCAGCCCGGTGCCGACGACGAGCTGCTGGCCGAGCTGGCGCACCACTACTTCGAATGCGCGTGGGCGGGAAACGCAGCCAAGGCCGTCGAGTACTGCCGCCGCGCGGCCGACCAGGCGATGGCACGACTCGCCTATGAAGGCGCGGCAGACCTCTACGATCACGCCCTGCACGCGCTGGAGGAGATCGACGACGAGCTGCCCGACCGCGACGACCAGGCCGCCGAGCTGCTGGTGGCACGGTGCGAGGCGCTTCTCGCCGCCGGCGATGTGGCCTCGGCCGCGGGTGCGGTCTCGCAATTGGAAGGCGCGACAGTCGATTCGGCCCGGCTGGCCGCGTGGGCCACGTGCTTCGACGGGCAGCTGTCGATGCTGATCCACCCCGAGCGGCTGGACGAGGCCGAGGCGGCGCTGGCCGGGGCCGCCGCCAAGCTGGCCGAATTGGACGATGCGGCAGGCGAAGCCAAGGCCCACACGGTTCGGGCGGGGTGCCTCGCCCGCCTCGGGCGAATCGGCGACTGCGAGATCGCGCTGGACGACGCCCTGACCGCCGCGCGACGCGCGCGGGAACATCGGCGGGTGAACAGTGTGTTGGCGAACGCTCCCCTTGCGGCGCTGTGGGGACCCAACCCGGTTCCGCGCGCGGGCGGGCGGTGTCTGGACGTGGTGCGGCTGCTGCGGATCACGACCGATTCGCCCGCGGTGGAGGCGACGTCGACGCGGTGTCAGGCCGTGCTGGAGGCGTTCCGCGGCCGCGCCCCGGCGGCCCGCCGGATGATCGACTCGGCCCGGCGCACGGTCACCGAGCTCGGCCTGCGCCACGCCCTTCTCGAGGTCGAGCAGTTCGCCGGGATCGTGGAGCTGGTCGTGGATGAGCCCGCCGCGGCCGAGCCCCATCTGCTCAAGGCCTACAACGGCTTTCGTCGCATGGGCCTCGACGCCGACACCGCCGAGACCGCCGCGCTGCTGGGCCGGGCGTGCCTGGCGCTCGACCGGGACGCCGAGGCCGACGAATTGTGCACCGAGAGTGAGCGTCTGGCCGGGCACGCGCTGAAGCCTTCGATTGCCTGGCGCACGCTGCGGGCGCGGTTGTTGTCCCGCCGTGGTGAGCACGTCGAGGCGCGCCGCGTCGCCCAGGCCGCCGTCAGCCTGGCCGAGCGCACCGACGCGTTGGTGGATCACGCCGATGCGTGTCTGGCGCTGGCGACGGTTTTGGGCGCCGCCGGCGACGTCACGGGGGCGCGGGCCGCCGCGGAGCGGGCGGTCGATTTGTACGAACGCAAGGGTGCCGCGGCGCTTGCCGAGAGGGCGCGTGGAATTCTCGGCGAGCGCGTCCAGCCGGTGGCCGAAGCTCCACCCGAAGCTCCGAGCGTCGAGCTGGACAACGCGGCCGCGCGAGTGGGCGAACGTGTGATGGCCGCTATTCATCGGGGAGCCTGGGACGAGGTCGAGCAGCTGTTCGCGCCCGATGCCTCGATCGAGAGTCGCCGGAAGATAGTCGGACTGACCCTCTCCACGGAAGCGGTACTACGCGCGATGAGGCGCGAACTCGAGATGGGCATCGTGCGGATCGACCACGTCATGGTCGCCGCGCGAGGCGAGCGGCTAGCTCTGTCCCGGATGATGACGAGCAGTCCCGACGTTAGTCCCGGAGCGCCACGCGACGAGCTTCTTCAGCTGTATGCCATCAACGAAGAGGGCCAAGTCGCGTGGCAGGTGTGGTTCGACGTCGAAGACATCGACGACGCGATGGCCGAACTGGATGCGGCGCACGCCCGGTTAGAGGCCGAGCATCGGGATACGCGCCGGCTTGAGAATGCGGCGGCGCGCGTATTCGAGCACGTCTGGTCGCACTACGCGACTCGCGACTGGGACGCCTTGGCGCACACAGTCGCCGACAACTATGTCGGCATTGATCGCCGGCGAGTCGTCAGTGCCGAGACTCAACACGGTCGAGATCCGGTGGTCCGAGACTTGCAGGCGGCCGCACAGGTCGGCTTCGCGATATCGATGGTGAGCGCCTTGGCGATTCGCGGAGAGCGTCTCGTGCTCGCACGGGTACGCGCCTCCGGCCGAGACCCCGAAGCGATCCAAAACGATGCTCTGAACGTTGTCGAGATCGACGACGACGAACGGATCGCGAACGTCGTCACCTTCGATCTCGACGACTTCGATGCCGCGATCGCCGAGCTCGATGCCCGTTATGCCGCAGGCGAGGCGGCCGAATACGCGCGCACATGGGCGGTTATCTCGGGCGCTTTGGTCGCCCACAATCGACGCGAAATTGCACCGGCGACAAACGATGTGGTGACCATCGACCACCGCCGCGTGGCGGCATTCGCGCCCGGTGAAGGTCTCGACTACATCCGCGCCGGGTGGGATCTCGACCAAAAGCTCGACATCTACATCGAGGCGGTGCATCGGGTGAGCGAGCTCGGCGCCGTGTTCACTTGGGCAGGAATTGGAGTCTCGCACGACGGCTTCGCCGCGGAGTGGCGGAGCGTCGACCTGATGATGGTCGACGGCGAAATGCTCAGCCGAGGGGAGGTATTCGACGAGGAAGACGTCGACGCGGCAATCGCGAGGTTCGATCAACTGTGCCGGCCGGCGCGGCGGCTGGAAAACGCGGCCTCTCACATGTTCGAGCGCATGCAAGCATGCTTTACGGCCCGCGACTGGGACGCTTTGGCGGACACGCTGGTTGACGACTTTCACAACGAAGATCGCCGTCGAGTGGTGAATGGAGGCGTCGTACGCGGGCGAGCCGCTGCGGTCGACACGATGAGGTGGGCCGCCGACCTCGGGATCACGCACGCGACGTCAAATGTCATCGCGACCCGCGGAGAGCGCCTCGCCCTCGCTCGCGCGGGATACGCGCAAGGCGACGAGAACGCCGAGGCATTCGGCGCCGATGTCATTCAGCTGGCCGAGATCGGCGCCGACGAGCGGCTCGCCGCGATCATCGTGTTCGACTGCGACGATTTCGACGCCGCCGTCGCGGAGCTCGAGGCGCGCTACATCGCCGGCGAGGCGGCCACGTACTCGCGCGCATGGTCGGTAATTTCGAATACCTTCGCTACGCACAATCGGCGCGAAATCGTGTCGACAACAGCCGATGTGGCGAGCATCGACCACCGCCGCGTGGCGGCGTTTGCGCCCGGCGAAGGCCTCGAATACATCCGCGCCGGGTGGAATCTTCACCAAAAAATCGATGGCTACATCGAGAAGGTGCATCGGCTGAGCGAACTCGGCGCGGTTTTCACTTGGGCCGGAAATGGAACGTCGCATGAGGGCTTCGCCGCCGAGTGGCGGGGTGTAAACGTGTTGATGGTCGATGGCGAACTGCTCAGCCGTGCAGAGGTGTTCGAAGAAGAAGACGTTGATGCCGCGCTCGCGCGGTTCGATCAACTCGGCGCAAAGGCACCGCGGCTGGAAAACGCGGCAAGCCAAGCCTATGAGCGCGTGCAGGCCTGCTTCGCGGCCCGCGACTGGGACGCCATGGCAAACGCGATGGCGCAAAACATGGTCGATGACGATCGTCGACACATTGTGAACGCCGGCATCCGACGCGGTCGTGATATCCACATCACCAATAGCCAAGCCGTCGTGGAGATCGGCGGAGAGATGATTACGTCGACGGTCGTCGCGACCCGCGGCGCGCGCCTGGCGCTCTGTCGTTCGTCCATCCTCGGACAGGGTCAGCAATCGGGCGGATTCCGCATCGAGTTTCTCAGCATCGTTGAGAGCGATGCCGACGAGCGGTTGGCGGGCCACGTCGCGTTCGACCTCGATGACTTTGACACCGCCACAGCCGAACTGGACGGACGGTACCTCGCCGGCGAAGCAACCGCCCACGCCCACACCTGGTCGGTGCTCAGTGGGGCCTATGCCGCACTCAATCGGCGTGAGCATCCACCGACGACCGCGGATTGGGTAAGCGTCGACCACCGGCGCGGGCTATCCTTTCCACCTGGCGCCGTCTCGGCGTTGCTCGCCAACTGGAACACCACTGCTGACCTAAGCAATTTTGTCGAGGCGGTGCATCGGCTGACCGACCTCGGAGCCGTCGTCACCTCCGCGTCGCGCGAAAGTTCCCCGGAGGGCTTCGATGCCGAGTGGCGGGCCATCTGCGTTCTCACGGTCGAAGGCGACTTGATCGATCGCCTAGAGGTTTTCGACGAGACAGATCTCGAGGCCGCACTCACCAGGTTTGAACAGCTCAGCCAACCGGCTCCGCGGCTGAAAAACGCGGCAACCCGAGCGTATGACCGCCTGCAGACGCACCACGCCGCCTGCGAGTGGGCGGCGATAACCGAGATGCTGTCCGACAACTACATCAGCGACGATCGCCGTGCAGTGGTAGGCGGTGGAATTCAGCATGGCCGCGATGCTTTGATCGAAGACTTGCGGGCAGTCGTCGACGTCGGGGTCACGCGTGCGACGTCAGACACCATTGCCACGCGAGGCGGGCGCCTGGCCCTCACTCACGCCCGATACTCGCGCAGCCACGAGGAACCCGCGACTTTCCGCGTCGAATTCCTACAGGTAGTCGAGGTCGACGCCGACGAAAGGATTACGGCGCTCGCTGCGTTCGATCGCGATGACATCGGCGCCGCCATCGCCGAGCTCGACGCCCGGTACCTAGCCGGTGAGGCCGCGGCCCATTCACACACGTGGAAGATCGTCGCGGATAGCTACGCCGCACTCAACCGGCACGAGCTGCCTCGGACAGCGCCGAACTGTGTGAACATCGACCACCGCCGGGAGACGGCGTTCGGGCCGGGCGACGTGACCGAATACATCCGTGCCGGGCGGGATTCCGACGAACCCATCACTATCTACGTCGAGGAAGTGCATCGGCTGAGCGGTCTCGGGGCAGTCATCACTTACGCGGCGCATGAGACCACGCACGAGGGCTTCGACGCCGAGTGGCGCGGGATCGCCGTCTTGACAATCGATGTGGACCTGGTCGACCGTCTTGAGGTCTTCGACGAGTCCGACCTCGAAACCGCAATCGCGCGGTTCGGCGAATTAGGTTCGCAAACTAGGCGGTTGGAAAACACGGCAAGCCAAGTCGGAGAGCGCTATCTGGCGCACTTCGCAGCCGCTGACTGGGTGGCCATGACGGAGCTGCTGGCCGACAACTTCTCCAACGAGGATCGACGTCGGATGGTAGGCGTAGGAGTCCGACACGGGCGAAGCGCCCAGATCGCGGACATGCAGGCGATCGCCGACCTCTTTAGCACGCAGGTGACGCCGACCACCATCGCGACCCGAGGGGCGCACCTTGCCCTCATGCGTCTTCGCTTTTCCGCGGACGATCACGGGCCGGAGGCATTTCTCCTCGAAGCGGACGGCGTCCTCGAGATCAACGCCGACAGGCGCATCGTCGCAGTAGTCTTCTTCGACGCCGACGATACCGGCGCCGCTTTCGAGGAGCTCGATCGTCGATACCTAACGGGCGAGGCGGCGGCTCACGCGCGGACGTGGTCCTTTGTCACAAGCGCCTACGCCGCGTTCAATCGGCGCAAGGTTCCAGCGACGACGCCAAACTGCGTCTACATCGATCATCGACGGCTCGTCAGGATTGAGGATGGTGGCTTTGGTGCTTCCCTTCGTGCTCTATGGGAACAACTAACGCCACAAGCTCGCATCTACATCGAAAGCGTGCACCGGCTTAGCGATCTCGGAGCGGTCGTCACCCACACGGCGCATGCGACTTCCCGCGAGGGCTTCGATGCCGAGTGGCGAGAGATCAACTTGTTGACCGCTGAAGGCGACCTGGTGAACCGCTGCGAGCTATTCGACGAAACAGACCTCGACGCCGCGCTCGCCCGCTTTGAAGACCTGCGCCCACAGTCGCCACGGCTGGAAAACGCAGCCAGCCGAACTTTCGAACGCTTCCTGTCGCACTTCGCCGCCCAAGACTGGGACGCCATGGCCGCGACGCCAGCCGACAACTTCGCCATTGACGATCGCCGGCGCGTAGTAAATGCCGGGATCCGACACGGTCGAGCCAACGCGATCCACGATTGGCGGGCGGCCGCCGGCGTCGGCTTTTCGTTCGAGGTGGTGGGCGTCATAGCGACCCGCGGCGAACGCATCGCACTCCTCCGGGTGCGCGCATCGGGCCGCGACCCCGAATCGATTCGAAATGACGCCTTCAACATCATCGAGACCGACGCCGACGAGCGGGTCGTCGGCGCGGTAGTGTTCGACCTTGACGATATCGACGCGGCCTTCGCGGAACTCGACGCGCGCTATCTCGCCGGCGAAGCCGCCGCCCACGCGCACACCTGGTCAGTGGTCTCGGATGCGTATGCCGCGATGAACCGGCACGAGCTCTTCCCGACTCCGTCGGATTGGGTGAACCGCGATCACCGACGGCCCGGGATAATCGAGGATGGCGGCCTCAATGCGTCCCTCCGTTCGCTGTGGGAGCTGATACCCGACCTCACCTTCCGCATCGAGGCCGTGCATCGGTTGACTGACCTCGGAGCCGTCTGCAGCCATGTGGCGCGTGGGGTTTCGCGGGACGGCTTCGACGCAGAGTGGCGGGGAATCGAAGTCATAACCGTCGACCGCGATCTGATCAACCGTTGCGAAATCTTCGATGCAACAGACCTTGACGCCGCCATCGCCCACTTCGCGGAACTACAGCCACCGACACGTCGGTTGGAGAATACGGCAAGCCGAGTGCACGGCCGCCTCAAGGCACGCATCGGGGCAGGTGACTGGAGCGGGGTAGGCGAGCTCCTGGCCGACGACATTGCGATCGAGGATCGCCGCCGGGCCGTAAACTCCGGGATCCAACGCGGTCGGGATGCCGCTGTCGCGGACATGCGGAGCGCGATTGACCTAGGGCTCACGGACATTTCATTGGCGGTCATCGCGACCCGCGGCGATCACCTCGAGCTTTGCCGGACGTGTATCTCGTACCAAGATCAGCCCGGGGCATTCCGCATCGAGTTTCTCAGCGTCCTCGAGACCAATGCTGACGACCTGATCGTGTCGCGTATCGCGTTTGACCTCAACGACATTGACGCCGCCTTCGAGGAGCTTGACGCTCGCTACGTCGCCGGCGATGCGGCCGCCCACGCGGATATCTGGTCGGTGGTCGCAAAGGTTCCCGCCCAGTTCAATCGCCACGAACTTTTCACCACGACGCCGGATCCGGCTTACATCGATCATCGACGGCTCGTATCGATCGAGGGGGCCGATCTGGCCTCCTCTGTTCGTGCCGTTTGGGACATCACCTCGGATGCCAGCGTCCACATCGAAGCCGTGCATCGGCTGAGCGAACGCGGAGCCCTCTTCACGGAGATGTTGAAGATGACCTCGCGAGACGGCTTCGACGCCGAAGTGCGAATGCTCATGTTGTTCATTGTCGACGGCGGCCTCATCAGCCGCGTCGAGGTCTTCGACGAGGCAGACCTCGACGCCGCGCTCACCCGCTTTAACGAATTGCAGCCACGGGACCGGCGACTGGGGAATGCCGCAAGCCGACTGAGCGAGCGCTTCTTTGCGCATGTGGAGTCCCACGATTGGGACGCGATGGCCGAGATCGTGGCGGAGAAGAGTTTCTTCGCCGATCGCCGGCGCGTGGTGAATCTCGGGGTATGGCACGGTCGCGACCTCGCGATCGCAAACATGCGAGTCCTCCACGAGATTGAGGCGAACGTGACGTTGACCGTCATCGCAACCCGCGGTGAGCGCCTCGCACTCGCCCGTGTCGATTCCTTGAATCGCGATCTGCGCCACGGCGAGTTCGACGTTGAGCTGCTCAGCATCGTCGAGGCCGACGCTGAAAACCAGATCGCGACGCTGATAACTTTCGATCCCAACGACATTGACACCGCGTTCGCGGAGCTCGATGCCCGGTATCTCGCGGGCGAAGCCGCTGCCCACGCGCGCACGTGGTCCGTCCTAATGCGGGCATTCGCTGCGCTCAATCGGCATGAGGTTCCCGCGATAACGCCAGATTGGGTCAGGGTCGATCATCGGTCACTCGCACCGTTCGAGGCGGGTGATTGGGCCACATTCCTTCATGCGACCTGGGACGTAACGCCGAACCTAATCAGCTACGTCGAGGTTGTGCATCGGCTGGGCGACTTCGGGGCGGTCGTCACCCACGTTGCGCATGGGACCTCGCAAGACGGGATGGACGCCGAGTGGCGGATCGTCGATATCTTCACTGTCGACGGCGACCTCGTGAGTGGCGCCGAATTATTCGACGAAGCAGACCTCGATACCGCGCTCGCTCGTTTCGATGAGCTGGATCGGTCGGCCGTGATGCCTGAGAACGCCGCGACGCGTATCTGGTCGGGGCTGGCCGACGCGTTCAACCGCCGTGACTTGGACGGGTTCTTTGCCCTCACTGCCGCCGACCTGCGCTACGAGGACCGTCGGAAAGGCCTGCGGGACGAATTCGAAGGCCCCGCAAGGCGAAAGAACATGCAGGCGATGTTCGAGGCCGCGCCCAGCGGCTCCCGATTGACGGTTGAACCCATCGCAATCAGGGGCGAGCGCCTCTCGCTGACCAGCGCGCATTATGGCGACCCCGAAGACGCGGAAGCACCGACCGTCGAGATGCTGCAGATCACGGAAGTCGGCGAGGACGGCCTCCTGCACGCATGCGTAAGCTTCGATCCCGACGACATCGACGCTGCGTTCGCGGAACTCGCCGCTCGCTGGGTGAGTTCAGGAGAGGACACGCACCCTGACGGCGTCGCAACCTGAATGCCCTGTCTTTCAACGGCTTTACGTCAGCCGGGCAGTCCGTTCGCCCCGTTCGGGCCGAAGAGGTAGTACCCGCCGAAGCCGCCCTGTCCGCCAACACCCGGGACGACCCCAAACCCGCCGTTGCCGCCGCCGCCCCCGATGCCGAAGAGAAGTCCGCCATAGCCGCCCTGGCTGCCGTTGCCGCCGAACGCCAAGCCGGGCGCACCGAAGCCGTTGCCGCCGTGGCCGCCGAGGCCGAAGATCAGGCCGCCAAGACCCCCAAGCCCGCCGGTGCCACCGTGGCCGCCGGCCTGGGCCACCCCGCCGTCGCCGCCGGCTCCGCCGATGCCGAAGAAAGAACCCCCGGCATAGATGCTGCCTGCACCATCGCTGAACACGTAGCCGTTGTCACCGCCGTAGCCGCCGGGCCCGCCGGTGCCGCCGGCGGTCAGGGCTGTTCCGCCGGCCCCGCCGTGGCCGCCAAGGCCGAAGAGGATGCCCCTGCCCCCACCGCCCTGGCCGCCCTGGCCGCCGATGTTGCCGGCGCCGACGGCCGCCCCGCCGGCGCCGCCGTCGGCCCCGGTGCCGATGAGGTTGAAGAGAGCGCCGCCGCTGCCGCCGTCGCCGCCGACACCCGCAAGCCCGTTGGCGAAGTTGAGGCTGGACCCCCCGGCGCCGCCGGCCCCGCCCAGGCCGTAGAGCAAACCGCTGCCGTTGCCGCCGGCGGCGCCCCAGCCGGCAACGAAGCCGTTGCCCCCGGCCCCGCCGATGCCGCCGTTGCCGAGCAGGAACCCGCCGTTTCCGCCGAAGCCGCCGTCGCCGCCGACGCCGTTGACGCTGACACCGCCGGTCCCGCCGACGCCGCCGTTGCCGAAAAGTCCGACCGCATTGCCGCCGTTGCCGCCAAACCCGGCCACTCCAGCGCCAATGGCGTTCCCACCCGTGCCGCCGCGGCCGCCGTTGCCAAACAAGAACCCGCCGCTGCCGCCGCTGCCGCCGTTCTGGCCGGGCCCGCCGGAACCGCCGGCGCCGCCATTGCCCCACAACAAGCCGCCGTTCTGACCGTTGGCGCCGGTACCGGGAGTCCCATCGGCGCCGTTGCCGATGAGCGGGCGCCCGAGGAACGTGTTGAAGGGCGCATTGATGTCATTGAGGAGCCCCTGCAGAGGATTCGCGTTGGCGGCCTCCGCGCCGGCGTAGGAACCCGCCCCGGCGGTCAGCAGCTCCACAAACTGTTGGTGAAACGCCGCCGCCTGAGCGCTGATCGCTTGATAGGCCTGCGCGTGCTCGCCGAATATGACCGCGATGGCCGCCGACACCTCATCGCTGGCCGCGGCCGCCACCGCCGAGGTAGGAACCGCCGCCGCCGCGTTGGCCGCGCTGATCGTGGAACCGACGTTCGCCAGATCCGAGGCCGCCGCCGTCACGTACTCCGGGACCGCAACCACAAATGACATCCCGACCTCCGAACGACGTGGCGACCGCCCGACGGTCGCCGAATAGCGAAATCGTGTCGTCTCGCTCGCCCTACCGATCCCAAGTTTGAGGCGGCCGGGCAGTAATGGACAGAGCTAACACGCGCGCGATGAGGCGGGCCTAGGCGAGTGATGAGTTCCAACTATGAGCCGGCCCCAATAGACGCCGCGCGCGGACTTTGATCGTGTCTAGACACGACTTCAGGTTTTTGATGGAGCGGAAAACGCATAACATTGGTATGGAAATATCGCTATTGCCAATTCTTGCATGTGTTGGGAAGAAGCCGGTCACCTTCGACCGACGCGATTCCCCCAACCGACAACGGTCGACAAAGGCCCCCGCGCCATCACGACCCGCGGCGCGCACCGAACGATGGCATCGTGTCCTCTATGTTTGCCGGGATTCGTTCATTACCGTCTCGCATTCGACTGCCTGAATTTGCCGCAGGCAGACGCGTCTGCGCCGCTCTTTATTCATCACCGTCCTCGTCCTCCCCACCTGAGAGTGCGGGTCGGCCGATCGCAAACTCACCACTAAACCGTGCCTGGGGTATTGAAAGCTGGCTGTTGGCAAGGAAACTACCGCCCCGGTGACTGCAGGTAAAGCATGCTCATGTTGCAGCTGCAGGCGCCGAGAGCACGGGACAAGACACCGAGCATTCGCGGCAGTTTGGCACTTGGCATTCACGCGTCCGATGAGTAGAGTGGCGCGGCCGCAAATGCAATCAGACAAAAATTCGCACACGCGCAACGTCATTGCCCATGCGACGATGGGTGAATGACGAGCGTTTTATAGCCCGTTCGCTAGAGTTGAAATGAATGCAAACAAGAGCGGCACCGATACTTTTTATAGAAATGTGGCTTTTGTTGGCATAGCCGCGATACGCTCCTGTGGTTTTGCTTTTGCCTTTGGCCAAATTGACGATAGCCGAACTGTCGGGAGGTGCGGGAATGTCGTTTGTCATCGCAATGCCGGAGATGGTGGAGACCACGGCGACAAGCCTGGCAGGCATCGGGTCCACGCTCAGCGCGGCCAACGCCGCCGCGGCGGCCCGCACCACCGCCATAGTGGCCGCGGGCGCCGATGACGTGTCGGCGGCCATCGCGGGCGTGTTCGGCACGCACGGGCAGGAATTCCAGGCGCTCAGCGCCCAGGCGGCAGCGTTTCACCACCAATTCGCCCGGGCTCTCACCGCTGGAGCGGGCGCGTACGCCGCCACGGAGGCCGCCAACGCCTCACCACTGCAAACGCTGCAACAGGATGTGCTGGGTGTGATCAACGCGCCCACCGAAATGCTGGTGGGGCGCCCACTGATTGGGAACGGCGCCGATGGACAGACCATCAATGGCGTGGGGCAGCCCGGCAAGCCCGGCGGGCTCTTGTTCGGCAACGGCGGCAGCGGCGGCAACGGCACCAACCCCGGAGCACCCGGCGGCGCCGGCGGGCGCGCCGGCCTGATCGGTAACGGCGGCATCGGCGGACAAGGCGGTGCCGGCGGGCCCGGCGGTAACGGCGGCCGTGGCGGCTGGCTCTACGGCGCCGGCGGTGCCGGAGGGCCGGGCGGGAACGCCATCGCCGTCGGGGGAACCGGCGGCGCCGGCGGTGCCGGCGGCAGCGCCTCGTTGCTGGGCCACGGCGGCGCGGGCGGAGCCGGCGGCAGCGACGTCAACGGTTTCGGCGGTGACGGCGGCACCGGCGGCCGCGGCGGACGGCTGGAGGGCTCGGGCGGCATCGGCGGGGCCGGTGGGACCGGCGAAAACGCAGGCGGGCTAGGAGGTTCCGGCGGCAGGGCCTTCTCGCTCGGTCATGGCGGCGACGGCGGAGCCGGCGGGATCGCCACCGGCGCCAATGGCATCGGCGGCACAGGCGGTCACGGGGGCGCCGGCGGGCGGCTGCACGGCAGTGGCGGCACCGGCGGGCTGGGCGGCGACGCCACCGGCGCCGGTGGGCACGGTGGCCACGGCGGCGATGCGGGCACCGCCGGAATATTCGGCAACGGCGGTCTCGGCGGCCAGGGCGGCACCGCCTTCCTGGGCACCGGCGGGGACGGCGGCAGCTCCGGCAACAGCGGGATCATCGGCGACGGCGGCACCGGCGGCAACGGCGGGGCCGGCTTGATCGGTGGCCGCGGCGGCGATGGCGGCAACGTCAAGTTGTTGGGCGGCGGCGGTGCGGGCGGCACGGGCAGCGCCGGCAGCGGCGCGGCCGGGTTCGGTGGTGCCGGCGGGAAGGGCGGCGGCACCGGGATCTTCGCCAACGGCGGTGCCGGCGGGGCGGGCGGCGCCGGGTCCGGCACCGGCGCGGGTGGGGCCGGCGGCGACGGCGGCTCCAGCGGAATCTTCGGCAATGGCGGCGGCGGCGGCAACGCCGGCACCGGCGCGGCGCCGGCGAGCGGCGGGAACGGCGGCCGCGCCGTGTTCATCGGCAACGGCGGGAACGGCGGCAACGGCAGCGACGGCGGGCCCGGCGGCAGCGCCGGTCTTGCCGGGCCGCTGGGCCACAGCGGGATGAACGGGGCACCGTAGGGCTCGGCATCGGCGGCTCAATCGGATTCGCCTGGGCCGCACTGGTTATCGCCGAGGGCAGGAAGTCCTAATTCAGGGTCGGTTGATTATTGGGCGCGTTTGTTCGGTTGATCTCCGGCGCCCGTTGTCGTGGTCAGGTCTCGCCTGTGATTTCCCGTTTGTTTGTATGGCTAACATAAGTAACTTTGGCTCAACGGGCAGGCGATGACTGATGACGGCTGAGATATAGATGGCGGACAGCCTCGCCGCGACCGACCCGACGCTGGAGCCCGCCCAGAAGAACGGCCTGCGGCTCCGCTGGGACCGCGACCACCCGCACTACAAGTGGGTCGCCCTGTCGAACACGACGCTGGGCATGCTGCTAGCGATGATCAACGCGTCGATCGTGCTGATCTCCTTGCCCGCGATCTTTCGCGGGATCGGCCTGGACCCACTCGCCCCGGCGAATATCGGCTTTTTGCTGTGGATGCTCATGGGCTATCTCGTCGTCACCGCGGTCCTGGTCGTGTTTGTCGGACGACTCGGCGACATGTTCGGCCGGGTGCGCATCTACAACTTCGGCTTCGCCGTGTTCACCGTCGCGGCGATTGCGCTGTCGTTCGATCCTTTCCACCTCGGCCGCGGCGCGCTGTGGCTGATCGGCTGGCGCGTCATCCAGGGCATCGGCGGCGCGATCCTGATGGCGTTGTCGGCGGCGATCCTCACCGACGCGTTCCCGAGCAATCAGCGCGGCATGGCGCTCGGGTTCAACATGGTCGCCGCGGTGGCCGGCTCGTTTCTTGGCCTGATGATCGGGGGGCTGCTGGCGGGGTGGGACTGGCGCGCGATCTTCTGGGTCGGCGTGCCGATCGGCTTGGTGGGCACCATTTGGGGTGTGCGCTCGCTGCACGATATCGGTGTGCCTACGCCTGGGCCGTTGGACTGGCCCGGCACTGTGACATTCGGCGTCGGCTTGACCGTCATTCTGGTGGGCATCACCTACGGCATTCAGCCGTACGGGAGTCATGCGACGGGCTGGACGAACCCGTGGGTGCTCGGCTCGATCGCGTTCGGTGTGTTGCTGCTGATCGCGTTCTGCGTCATCGAGTTGCGGTCGCAGCAGCCGATGGTCGACATCCGGCTGTTTCGATCGACGGCGTTCGGGATGGGCAACCTGGCCAACCTGATGTCGTCCATGGGCCGCGGCGGCTTGCAGTTCATGCTGATCATCTGGCTGCAGGGCATCTGGTTGCCGCTTCATGGATACAGCTTCGAGTCGACGCCGCTGTGGTCGGGCATCTACCTGCTGCCGGCGACCATCGGGTTCCTGTTCGCGGCGCCGATGGCGGGATGGCTGGCGGACCGGTTCGGCGCGCGGCCGTTCGCGGTCGCCGGGATGCTGCTGATGGCGGGCACGTTCATCGGGCTGCTGATGATCCCGGTGAATTTCGACTACCGGGTATTCGCGCTGCTGACCTTCCTCAACGCCCTCGGTGGCGGCGTCTTCACCGCACCCAACACCGCCGCGATCATGTCGAGCGTTCCGGCCGCGCAGCGGGGAGCCGCGTCCGGCGTTCGGGCGACGTTCTTCAACGCCGGCTCGGCGCTGTCGATCGGAGTCTTCTTCTCGCTGATGGTCGTTGGCCTGGCGCATACATTGCCGCAGGCGCTGAGCAGCGGGCTGCAACGGCAGGGCGTATCGGCGGCGGTGGCGCAGGATGTGGCCAACCTGCCACCGGTGGGCAGCCTGTTCGCCGCGTTTCTGGGTTACAACCCGGTCGCCGAGTTGCTCACCCGATCGCATGCGCTGCAGCAACCCGGCGTCAACGCCGACGTGCTGACCGGCAAATCGTTTTTCCCCGATTTGATCGCGGGACCGTTCCACGCCGGACTGGTGGTGGTATTCGTCGCGGCGGCGGTCATGATGCTGACCGGCGCGCTGGCGTCGCTGGTCAATCCCGGACGGTACGGGGACGAGGTCGAACAAGTCGCATAACGAGTTGCCTTGGGCGCCAACCGGATTCACGTCGTGGACAGCGGGTCGGCGCTTCGCCGCCGCCCCAGCAGCACGCAGAGCAAGGCGAGCCCCGCCAGCACCGGATGAACGACGCGGTCGCGCAGGTCGACCGGCACCGCTCCCAGCAGGTCGGTGCCGTGATATGCCTCGAGTCCGGTAGCCGCGGCATAAACCAGTCCGACCATCCCCGCGGCCCCGGGCGCGGCCCGGGGGTAGGCGAGGCCGACGGCGAGCACACCGACCATCGCCAACTGCCAGACCGATCGCCACCCATCCCCTGGCAGGGCAAAAGTTGCTCCCGCCACCAGCGTCGAGGTCGCACGCACCGCAAGAAACAACGCAACGACCACGCAATACCAGCGCGGGGCGCTGGCGGCGCCCGTCCAGCCAGATCTCATCGGAGGCTCCTCCCAGCCGTTACTGCCAGGGCGGCATTAACGGCAATGACTATACTGCCACCGTGGCAGTAACGGGAGTGGCTCGTGGCCGAGATTCCGGTCCCCCACGCCGGCGGCGTCGCGCTCCAGCGGAGGCCCGGCGCGAAATCCTCGAGGCGGCGTCCGGATTGCTGGCCGAGCAACCCGCCGATGCGGTAACCGTGGCGGCGATCATGGATCGAACCACCCTGTCGCGCAAATCTTTTTACGTATATTTCCGCGACCGCGCCGACCTGATCGGCGCGTTGGTGCGGCCCCTGCGTGTTGAGGCCGACGAGGCGCTGGCCCGATGGCGCCAAGCCGAGGACCCCATTGCTGCCGGGCGCGAGGCGCTCCTGAGTGCCGCACACACCTATCGCCGGCACGGGGCGATTCTGCGCGCGGTGTTCTGGTCGTCGGGCAATGATCCCGAGGTGGCCGCGGCCCGCTCGGCCCTCATCGACCCGGTGATCGAGGTCGCCGAGTCGATCGTTGACGCCACGAACAGTGGGATCGCTGATTCCCGCGGAACGGCAACGGCATTGGTGACCATGAACATTCACCGCCTGCTGACGTTGACCCCTGACACCCCCGACGCGGACATGCACGCGCTCGTGGACACACTTGCCACGATCTGGGAGCGTGCGCTGTATTCGGGCAACGGCTAGCCGTCCGCATCCGTGCCGCTTTCTCATCACCTATGACCTTTTGGTGGCCGTTGGGCGCGGCTACCATTCGTCATGCCGCGTCGTCGACGCCAAGAGAAAAGGGAGCCGCATCGATGTCCTCACCCCGCTGGCTCGCAACGCTTACCGTGCCCGTCGTGGCCGGAGCTGCCCTGGTCGCTAGCGCCGCGGTTGCGAGTGCCAATCCGCAGGATGACGCGTACCTCGCTCAGCTGCGCTCCGTCGGCCTGACGTGGCCGCCCCAGACGGAAGAGGCGCTCATCGGAGAGGCGCATCTGGTCTGCTATGACCTCACCTGGGGTTGGACACCGCAACAAATCGCCGACGACATCCACGCCCATTTGAACGCGCGGGGCGTGACGTTATTGGACGTCGGCACCTTGGTCAACGCCGCACACAACACCTACTGCCCCGGCAACGTGTGCGACGCCCCGACCCTTTGCACCTGACATCGCTGTCCCCGCAAGGGTTTTCGGCCGGGAACCGGCCCATCATCGCTTCGATGCGCTGCCTCGACGACCTCGGGGGCGATGCGCCGCCAACACGTCGGAATTTGCCAGCGATTGCGCCTGGGCGGCCAGCGTCGATGCCCTGTTGGCGTAGGCGATCGCGTCCGCCTCGTTCGTCGCCCGCGTGCCGCGCGCCGCCTCCAGATACCGCTTGGCGTCCTCGAGCCGCGCCCGGGCCTCGGCGCCGATGCTGTCGCGATGCCTGGCGGCGTAGTCGGAGATCTGCCGCACTCGGGCCTCCGCGGTGGACAACGCCGTGCCCTCCGACCGATCGCTCCCCTCAATGCTCACCTGCCCATCGCCACGCGCGGCGCGACGGCGGCGGCGCGCGCGATACAGCACGAAAACCGCCACCGCGACGACGACCACAACGACGATGGCGCCGATCGCGATCGGCACCCAGTTGCGCTTCGACGACGGTGCCGGGCTAGCCGACTTATCAAGCCCGTCGGCCGCAGCGACCGCGGCGATGCTCCACTCTTTGGCGTTGATCGCGGGATCAATTTGATTGCTGCGCAAAGCGTTTAACTCGGCTACTGGGAGGCCCGGCACGTCGAACACGTACAGCTTGGTGTTGGTGGCCACGGCCAACAGCGCGTCGTGGTCGCCCATGCCGCTGGCGCTGCGGGTTTGGTTCGCCCAGTTGTCGGGCTTGAACCGGGAGAAGTTGTCGACGTAGACCACCCACAGTTGGATGTGCCGGTCGCGGTACAGCCGGTCGATGGCCGAGCTGACCGCGCCACGGCCGGAGTCCGTCAACGCCCCGGTGTTGTCGGTGATGTGATCGGCGAGCTTGGCGGGCGGTTGCGCGCCGGCGGGTGCTGCCGGTAGTAACCCCACCGTGAGAATCGCCAGGACCGCACCCAACAGGCGAACAACCCGCATACGGGTAATCTAGCCCGCCGCCGACCCGGCAGGGCGCACCATCACCTGCCGTCGCCGACCGGCGCTCAATGCACTAATTTTCCTGGGGTGACGTTCTCCGCTACCAGTGCAGTCGCGCGTTGGATCGCCCCCCTCCTCACGGTCGCGGCCGTTGTGGGGACGAGCTGTCTCGTCGATCCGGCGGTGCGCCTGGCCGACGACGCCAACCCGTTGGCCGGCATGCCCTTCTACGTCAATCCCAACTCGGCGGCCATGCGCGCCGCGCAGCATGCCGATCCGCCGAGTCCCGAGTTGACCGCCATCGCCAACACGCCGCAGGCCTACTGGATCGTCCCGGGCTCTTCCGCGTCGACGGTCGCGAAGTACACCGGCGACGCGGCGGCCGCCGGCGCCATCCCGGTGCTCGCGATCTACGGGATCCCGCACCGCGACTGCGGCAGCTTCGCCGCGGGTGGCATGGCGACGGCCGACGACTACCGCGGGTGGATCGACGGCATCGCGTCCAGCGTGGGCGGCACCCGGACGACGATCGTCCTCGAACCCGATGCGCTGGCCATGGCCGACTGCCTGTCGGCCGACCAGCGCCAAGAACGCTACGACCTGATTCGCTACGCCGTGGACACGCTGACGCGCAACCCGGGCACCGCCGTTTACGTCGACGGCGGTCACCTGCGCTGGCACAGCGCCGACGACATGGCCGCCAGGCTCAACAAGGTCGATGTCGCCCGAGCGCGGGGTTTCAGCCTGAACACCGCGAACTTCTACACCACCGCGGACGAAATCGGGTACGGGGAGGCGATTTCCGGACTCACGAATGGTTCGCACTACGTCATCGACACGTCGCGCAACGGCGCCGGGCCGGCGCCCGACTCCGGGCTCAACTGGTGCAACCCCAGCGGCCGGGGGCTGGGCACTCCGCCGACCACCGCGACCGCGGGCGCGCACGCCGATGCCTACTTGTGGATCAAGCGTCCCGGTGAATCCGACGGGACGTGCGACAAGGGCGATCCGCCGGCGGGCACCTTCGTGAATCAGTACGCCATCGATCTGGCGCACGCGACGGGCTAGACGCGCCGGCGAGGCCTCATCTGTGGCAAGGAAGACGGGCGTCGTCGTAACCTCAAGCGACGGTCACCTCGGGTGGGCCACAAACCCCTAGCCGCACAGGGATTGGAGGCAACAGAACGATGGCTGAGGAGCTGACGCCGCATTTCGAGGACGTGCAGGCGCACTACGACCTGTCCGACGACTTCTTCCGCCTGTTCCTCGACCGCACCCAGATGTACACCTGCGCCTATTGGCTCGGCGGCGACGACATGACGCTGGAACAGGCGCAGATCGCCAAAATCGACCTTTCGCTGAGCAAGCTGGACTTGCGGCCGGGCATGACACTGCTGGACCTCGGCTGCGGCTGGGGCGCGGCCATGATGCGCGCCATCGAGAAGTACGACGTCAACGTCGTCGGCATCACGCTGTCCAAGAACCAGGTCGCCCACGTCGAGCAGCTCTTCGCCGCCTCGGACAGCCCGCGTTCCAAGCGGGTGTTGCTCGAGGGCTGGGAGCGGTTTCACGAGCCGGTGGACCGGATCGTGGCGATCGGCCCGTTCGAACATGTCGGCTACGACCGCTACGACGCCTTCTTCGAAAGAACTTATGAGTTGTTGCCGAGCGGCGGCACGATGCTGTTGCACACCATCACCGTGCTGTCGGAGAAGGAAATCATCGAGTCCGGCTTGCCGCTCACTCCGGCGATAGTCGAATTCAGCGACTTCATGAAAACCGAAATCTTTCCCGGCGGCTTCCTGCCGACCATCGACATGGTCAAGGAGTTCTCGGCGAAGGCCGGCTTCAAGCTGAAGCGTCGCCAATCGCTGCAGCGGCATTACGCAAAAACCCTGGACGTATGGGCCGCGGGCCTCGAGGCACACAAGGACGAGGCCATCGCGATTCAGTCCGAAGAGGTCTACGAGATGTACATGAAGTACCTCACCGGCTGCGCGAATCTCTTCCGCAAGGGCTACACCGACCTCAACCAATTCACCCTGCGCAAGTAGTGCTCAGGCCAAGCCCGGAAAGGCTTCACATTCGCGGGTCTACTCAATAGAGTTAGCGGTCCGAGTCGCCCCGTTGAACTTGATGGGAGTCGAAGATGTCGGCTTTCCTGATCGCAGCACCTGAGGCCTTATCCGCGGCCTCGGCGGACTTGAGTGAAATCGGGGAGGCGATCAAGGTGGCCGCGGCGACGTGGTCACCGTCGACCACCGGGATTGTGCCGGCGGCCGCCGACGAGGTGTCGGCCGCAATCGCGCGGTTGTTCGGCAACTACGGGCAGACGTATCAGACGTTGGGCGCTCAGGCCGTCTCGTTTCAGCAGCAGTTCGTGCAGGCGCTGAGCGGCGGCGCGGGCACCTACGCCTCCGCTGAGGCCACGAGCGCGGCGTTTCTGCAGTTCCCGGATCTGCAAGCGATCGAGCGGAACCTGCTGGACGCGGCGAATGCCTACACGCTGACGTTCACCGGGCGGCCCCTGATCGGCAACGGCGCCAACGCGGCGCCCGGGACCGGGGCCAACGGCGGGGCCGGCGGCTGGTTGCTCGGTTCCGGCGGGGCCGGCGGGTCCGGCGCGCCCGGTAGCGGCGGCGGGGCCGGCGGCGCCGCGGGGCTGATCGGCACCGGCGGGGCGGGCGGGGCCGGCGGCACCGGCGCGGCCGGCGGTCCGGGCGGCCACGGCGGATGGCTGTTGGGCACCGGTGGGGCCGGCGGAACCGGAGGCGCTTCGACGGCCGGGACCGGCGGAGCCGGTGGGATCGGCGGGGCCGGTGGGTTGTTCGGCGCCGGCGGGCCCGGCGGGATCGGCGGGTTCTCGTCGTCCGGGACCGGCGGGGTCGGCGGAGCCGGCGGGGCCGGCGGGCCGTTCGGCGGGCTGGTTGGCGCCGGCGGTGGCACCGGCGGCGTCGGCGGAGCCGGGGCCACCGGCGGTGCGGGCGGTGCCGGCGGAGCCGGCGGCATGCTGGTCGGTGCCGGCGGCGCCGGCGGCACCGGCGGGCTGGGCGACACCGGGGCAGGCGGGGCCGGCGGGCCCGGCGGCGCCGGCGCCCTGCTGGTGGGTAACGGCGGCCCTGGCGGTGTCGGCGGCACCAGCTTCAGCGGCGACGGCGGGGCCGGCGGTAGCGGCGGCCACTCCGGCTGGCTGCTCGGCTCCGCCGGCTCGGGCGGCGCCGGCGGCAACAACTTCGGCAGCGGCACCGGCGGCCACGGCGGGGCCGGCGGCGACGCCGGCGTGATCGGTTTCGGTGGAACCGGTGGCGCCGGCGGGTTCGCGTTGTCCGGGGCCGGCGGGGCTGGCGGCGCCGGCGGCGCCGGCGCCCTGCTGGCCGGCGACGGCGGTGCCGGTGGGGCGGGCGCACAGGGCGCCGCGGGCTCCGCCGGCGGGGCCGGTGGGGCCGGCGGCAGGGCCGTGTTGCTCGGCATCGGCGGCTCCGGCGGGACCGGCGGACTCGGTGGGCCGGCCGGCGGCAACGGCGCCGCGGGCAGCAACGGGCTGTTGCTGCCGGCGGCGGCTTTGAACGTGATCAACGCGCCCAGCGTGGCCCTGACCGGGCGCGCGCTGATCGGCAACGGCATCAGCGGCGCCGCGGGCAGTGGGGCCAGCGGGACGCCGGGCGGGTGGCTGCTCGGCGACGGCGGGGCCGGCGGCTCCGGCGCCAACGGCGTGCCGGGCGGGGCCGGCGGCGCCGCCGGGCTGTTGGGCAGCGGTGGGGTCGGCGGGGCTGGTGGGTCCGGACGCCCCGAACCCACCAG
>LQPB01000043.1 GCA_002102225.1 Mycobacterium interjectum | reverse complement strand
CCCGGCCCCCAACAGCCGCACCACCGTATAGCCCGCGAACCGAGCCCCCTCACTCAACGGCATGGCCGCATCCTAAAACCCGCCAATCCCCCACACGCAGATCAAAACATGCGTCCCCCGACCTCCGTCGACGCCGAGGGTCCTCAACCGCGCTGCGCGCCTGGGGATTGCTCGCGGTAGGGTCAAAGGAGTGTGTGGACTCACCGGTGAGGTTCGACTCGACGGCCGGGTTCCCGATCTAGCGGCGGTGTCAGCGATGGCCGCCGTGATGGCGCCAAGGGGGCCGGACGCGGCGGGGGCCTGGTCACAGGGCCGGGCCGCCCTTGGTCATCGTCGCCTCAGAATCATCGACCTGACCGAAGCCGGCGCCCAGCCGATGGTCGACGCCGAACTGGGCCTCACGATCGCCTGGAACGGCTGCATCTACAACTACCAGGAACTGCGGCGCGAGCTCGCCGGGCACGGCTACCGGTTCTTCTCCCACAGCGACACCGAGGTCCTGCTCAAGGCCTACCACCGCTGGGGCGACGACTTCGTCAGCCACCTGCACGGGATGTTCGCCTTCGCCATCGTCGAACGGGACAGCGGCCGCGTCCTGCTCGGCCGCGACCGGCTCGGCATCAAACCGCTGTACCTGACCGAGGACGCCCACCGAATCCGGTTCGCCTCGACCCTGCCGGCGCTGTTGGCCGGTGGCGGCGTGGACACCCGCATCGACCCGGTCGCCCTGCACCACTACATGACGTTCCACTCCGTGGTGCCGGCGCCGCTGACGATCCTGCGCGGCGTGCGCAAGGTCCCGCCCGGCTCGCTCGTCGCCATCGAGCCCGACGGCCGGCGCACCACCACCACCTACTGGACGCCCGACTTCAGCCGGCGGGACGACCGCGCCGACTGGTCCGAACGCGACTGGGAGGACGCGGTGCTGTCCGCGCTGCGGGTCGCGGTCGAGCGCCGGCTCGTCGCCGACGTCCCGGTCGGCTGCCTGCTCTCCGGCGGCGTCGACTCCAGCCTGATCGTCGGGCTGCTCGCGGAGGCCGGCCAGCACGGGCTGTCGACCTTCTCCATCGGCTTCGAGTCGGCGGGCGGCGTCGAGGGAGACGAGTTCCGGTGGTCGGACATCATCGCCCAACGCTTCGACACCGACCACCATCAGATCCGCATCGGCACCGACCGGATGCTGCCCGCGCTCGACGGCGCGATCGGCGCGATGAGTGAGCCGATGGTCAGCCACGACTGCGTGGCGTTCTACCTGCTCAGCCAGGAAGTCGCGCGCCATGTGAAGGTGGTGCAATCCGGCCAGGGTGCCGACGAGGTGTTCGCGGGCTACCACTGGTACCCGCCGATGGGTTCACCGGCGGCCGCGACGCTGCCCGGGGCGGTTGCCGAATACCGCGGCGCCTTCTTCGATCGCGATGCGCTGGGCGTCCGAGACCTGTTGGGGCCCGCCTATTTCGCGCAGGGCGATCCCAGCGAGCGCTTCGTCAGCGAGCACTTCGCCCGTGCCGGCGCCGAGACCGGCATCGACCGTGCGCTGCGGCTGGACACGACGGTGATGCTGGTCGACGATCCGGTCAAACGGGTCGACAACATGACGATGGCCTGGGGACTGGAGGGCCGGGTTCCCTTCCTCGATCACGAGTTGGTCGAGCTGGCGGCGACCTGCCCCCCTGGGCTGAAGATCGCCCACGATGGCAAGGGCGTCCTCAAACAGGCTGCGCGACGGGTGATTCCGTCGGAGGTCATCGACCGGCCCAAGGGCTACTTCCCGGTTCCCGCGTTGACCCACCTCGAGGGGCCCTACCTGGACATGGTTCGCGACGCCCTGTACGCGCCGGTGGCCAAGGAGCGCGGGCTGTTCAACGCCGAAGCGGTCGATGCTCTGCTGGCCGACCCGAACGGCAAGCTCACCCCGCTGCGCGGCAATGAACTGTGGCAGATCGCCCTGCTGGAGCTGTGGTTGCAGCGCCATGGCGTGACCGGGCAGGCCGCATGACGGCCGTCGACCCCTCCGAGGACCACACCGAAGCCATCACGATGGGCCTGCACGACGCCTCGCCCCCCGAGCTCGTCGATGCGATGGCCAAGGACGTCGAACTCGAAATGGGTTGGGGCCGTCTGATTTTCGGCCAGACCTTCGCGGATGCGGACACCCTGGCCGAAACGCTGCGCCGGGAGGTGCCGGGCCGGCGCGACATCTGTATCTACGCGCGCGAGTCCCATGTGGTGGTCGCCGGGGCGCCGACCGAGCTGTTCATCGACCCCAGCCACACCTATCGGCTGCGCTTTCACCCGGACGACGAAGACACGGCCCCGTCGCCGGTGGGCATGACGGTGCGCACCCTGACCGACCCCGCCGACGCCGATGCCATGAACCGCGTGTTCGTGCGGTGCGGGATGGTGCCGGCGCCGGTCGAGACGATCTGGGACAACCACTTGCACGCGGACGCGGTGACCTACCTGGTCGCCGTGCGGGACGACGACGGCGCCGTGGTGGGCACGGTAACGGGCGTGGACCACGAGTTGCTCTTCTCCGACCCGGAGCAGGGCTCGAGCCTGTGGACCTTGGCCGTCGATCCCGCCGCGGCGCTGCCCGGGGTGGGGGAGGCCCTGACCCGGGCCCTGGCCGATCGTTTCCGGCGGGTCGGCCGCGCCTACATGGATCTGTCGGTGGCACACGACAACGCCGCGGCCATCGGCCTCTACGAAAAGCTCGGCTTCGTCCGGGTTCCGGTGCTGGCGATCAAGCGGAAGAACGCGATCAACGAGCCGCTGTTCACCGCGCCTCCGGAAACGGTCGAGGATCTCAATCCCTACGCGCGGATCATCGCCGACGAGGCGATGCGCCGCGGGATCTGGGTCGAGGTCCTCGACGCCGAGGCCGGCGAGATCCGGCTCACCCACGGCGGCCGCAGCGTCATCACCCGCGAATCGCTGTCGGAGTTCACCTCGGCGGTCGCGATGTGCCGTTGCGACGACAAGCGTTTGACGCGGCGCCTGGTCTCCGAGGCGGGCATCACCGTGCCGCGTGCGCGCCTGGCCACCTTCGACGACGGCGACTACTCCTTCCTGCAGGAGGTCGGGGAGGTGGTCGTCAAACCGACCCGCGGAGAGCAGGGCAAGGGCATCACCGTGGGCGTGCCCGCCGAGAAGGGCCCCGACGAGCTGGCCGCGGCCGTGGCGCGGGCGCGGCAGCACTATCCGGAGGTGTTGATCGAGGAGCGGGTGCAGGGCGACGACCTGCGGCTCGTGGTGATCGACGGCCGGGTGGTGGCCGCGGCGCTGCGGATGCCGCCGGAGATCATCGGCACGGGCGAGCACAGCATCCGGGACCTGATCGCGGCCGAGAGCCGGCGACGCTCGGCCGCCACCGGTGGCGAGTCCAGGATCCCGATCGACGACCTCACCGAGGCGACGGTCTCCGAAGCCGGTTGGACGCTGGACGACGTGCTGCCCCAGGGGACCCGGCTCCGCGTCCGGCGCACCGCCAACCTGCATCAGGGCGGCACCATCCACGATGTCACCGCGGTGGTGAACCCGGAACTGTGTCGCGTCGCGGTGGCCGCGGCCGCGGCGATCGGCATCCCCGTGACGGGCATCGACCTGCTCGTCCCGGACGTCACCGGCGCCGAATACGCCTTCATCGAAGCCAACGAGCGGCCCGGGCTGGCCAACCACGAACCCCAGCCCACCGCCGCGGCGTTCATCGACTACCTTTTCCCGGGTCAGCCCGGCCAGCCGCTGGCCTGGACCCCCGAGGAGTCACGCCCGGACCGGGATTGACGCTTGCCCCTCCGCTTGTTTGGGTAATTCTCTGCTCACCCAGATAGGAGTCAGATGAGCGCAGGCGTGCAAACCGGAACCATCACCACGCAGGTGCCGGCCCGGCTGGACCGGCTGCCGTGGTCGCGATTCCACTGGCGCGTCGTCATTGGCCTCGGAGGCGTGTGGATCCTCGACGGCCTCGAGGTCACCATGGTGGGCAACGTGTCGTCCCGCCTCACCGAAAAGGGCAGCGGCATCGCGCTCGACGCCGCGCAGATCGGGATGGCGGCGGCGTTCTACATCGCCGGGGCCTGCCTGGGCGCGCTGTTCTTCGGTCACCTGACCGACCGCTTCGGCCGGCGCAACCTGTTCATGCTGACCCTCGCGGTGTACCTGGTCGCCACCGTCGCGACCGCATTCGCGTTCGCCCCTTGGTATTTCTTCATCGCCCGCTTCTTCACCGGCTCCGGCATCGGCGGGGAGTACGCGGCGATCAATTCGGCGATCGACGAGCTGATCCCCGCGCGCGTGCGCGGTCGCGTGGACCTGGTGATCAACGGCACCTACTGGCTCGGGTCGGCGGCGGGCGCGGCCGGCGCGCTGGTCCTGCTGGACACCTCGAATTTCGCGCCGAACATCGGGTGGCGCCTCGCCTTCGGCGTCGGTGCGATCTTCGGCATCTTCGTGCTGCTCGTCCGGCGCAACGTTCCGGAAAGTCCCCGCTGGCTGTTCATCCACGGCCGCGCTGAGGAGGCCGAACGGGTCGTCGGTGAGATCGAGGGCGAAGTGGAGCGCGCCACCGGCAAGGCGCTGCCGGCGCCGGGCGGCCGCCCGCTCAAAGTCCGCCAACGGGAGACGATTTCGTTTCGGGAGATCGCCAGGGTGGCGTTCACGCTGTACCCGCGGCGCGCGGTGCTCGGGCTGGCGCTGTTCATCGGGCAGGCGTTCCTCTACAACGGGGTCACGTTCAACCTCGGCACGCTGCTGAGTGGCTTCTACGGGGTCCCGTCCGCGAAGGTGCCGCTGTTCTTCATCCTTTGGGCGCTGAGCAATTTCGTCGGCCCGCTGGCCCTCGGGCACCTGTTCGACACGGTCGGGCGCAAACCGATGATCACCGCGACGTACATCGGTTCGGCCGTCGTGGCCGTCGTCTTGGCGGTGTTGTTCGTGACGGGGACCGGCGGCGCCTGGACGTTCATCGCCGTCCTCGCGGTGGCCTTCTTCTTGGCCTCGGCGGGCGCGAGCGCGGCCTACCTGACCGTCAGCGAGATCTTCCCGATGGAGACCCGGGCGCTGGCGATCGCGTTTTTCTACGCGATGGGGACGGCGATCGGCGGGATCACCGGCCCGCTGCTGTTCGGCCAGCTGATCAATTCCGGGCAGCGCGGTCAGGTGGTGTGGTCGTTCCTCATCGGGGCGGCGGTGATGGCCATCGCGGGCCTGATCGAGCTGTGGCTCGGCGTCGCCGCCGAGCGACGCCCGCTGGAGGAGCTGGCATTGCCCTTGACGGTGGCCGACGCCGAGCGCGAGGAAGAAGCGCCGCGTCAGCAATAGGCGCGCGGCGGCACACGTCTCACGATCGCAACCATCGCGGACCCAGCGTTGACACCGCCGTAACAGGTTTGCCATCGAACGTTCCTATGGTGGGGCGGTCCGTCGTCCGCCACGTGAACCGTGGGGCCCCTCAGCGATAGGAATTCAATTGAGCGGAAACGCTGTCCGCCTGCAGGCGATCAACAACGTCGAGGCGTATGTTCCCCCGGCCATCAGCTTCGTGCCCGGGGAGACCCCGGGTGAGATCTTCGGCTCGAACGTCTTCACCAAGGCCGAAATGCAGGCGCGGCTGCCCAAGTCGGTGTTCAAGTCCGTCGTGGCCACCATCGAGAAAGGCGCCAAGCTCGACCCCGCGGTCGCCGACACGGTGGCGGTGGCCATGAAGGACTGGGCGCTGGAGAAGGGTGCCACCCACTACGCCCACGTGTTCTACCCGATGACCGGCCTGACCGCCGAAAAGCACGACAGCTTCCTCGAGCCCATCTCGGACGGGCAGACGCTCGCGGAGTTCGCCGGCAAGACCCTCATCCAGGGCGAGCCCGACGCCTCCAGCTTCCCCTCGGGTGGGCTGCGCAGCACCTTCGAAGCGCGCGGCTACACCGGCTGGGACGTCACCAGCCCGGCCTACATTCTGGAGAACCCGAACGGCAACACGCTCTGCATCCCAACGGTTTTCGTCTCGATGACCGGCGAGGCGCTGGACTACAAAACGCCGCTGCTGCGCAGCCAGCAGGCCATGGGCATCCACGCCGAGCGCATCCTGAAGCTGTTCGGCCACAAGGAGCTCAACAAGGTGGTGTCGTTCTGCGGCCCGGAGCAGGAGTACTTCCTGGTCGACCGCCACTTCTTCCTGGCCCGGCCCGACCTGGTCAACGCCGGTCGCACGGTGTTCGGCGCGAAGCCGCCCAAGGGGCAGGAGTTCGACGACCATTACTTCGGCGCGGTGCCCGAGCGCGTCCTCGGTTTCATGATGGACACCGAGCGGGAGCTGTTCAAACTCGGCATTCCCGCCAAGACCCGGCACAACGAGGTGGCCCCGGGCCAGTTCGAGGTGGCGCCGATGTTCGAGCGCGCCAACATCGCCTCCGACCACCAGCAGCTGCTGATGACGACCTTCAAGACGATCGCCAAGAAGCACGGCATGGAATGCCTGTTCCACGAGAAGCCGTTCGCCGGCGTCAACGGCTCGGGGAAGCACGTCAACTTCTCGGTGGGCAACGCCGAACTGGGTTCGCTGCTCGTGCCGGGCGACACCCCGCACGAGAACGCCCAGTTCCTGGTGTTCTGCGCGGCGGTGATCCGCGCCGTGCACAAATTCGCCGGGCTGCTCCGCGTGTCGGTGGCCTCGGCCACCAACGACCACCGGTTGGGCGCCAACGAGGCACCGCCGGCGATCATCTCGATCTTCCTCGGAGAGCAGCTCGCCGACGTGTTCGAGCAGATCGCCAAGGGCGCGGCGACCTCGTCGAAGGGCAAGGGCACCATGATCATCGGTGTCGACACGCTGCCCCCGCTGCCGACCGATGCCGGCGACCGCAACCGCACCAGTCCATTCGCGTTCACCGGCAACAGGTTTGAATTCCGGGCGCCGGGCTCCGGGCAGACCGTTGCCGTGCCGATGATCGTGCTGAACACGATCATGGCCGACTCGTTCGACTACATGGCCTCGATCTTGGAGAAGGCCGTCGCAGACGGCGAGGATTTCGATGCCGCGGTACAGAAGCTGCTCACCGACGTCATCACCGAACACGGCGCGGTGGTGTTCAACGGGGACGGGTATTCCGAGAACTGGCAGATCGAGGCGGCCGAGCGGGGGCTGCCGAACCTGAAGACCACGCTGGACGCGATCCCCGAGCTGATCAAGCCGGAATCGATCGAACTCTTCGAGAAGTACGGCGTGTTCAACGACCGCGAACTGCACAGCCGCTACGAGGTCCGCCTGGAGCAGTACGCGCTGACCATCGCCGTCGAAGCGAAGCTGGCGCTCGAGATCGGGACGACCGTCATCCTGCCGGCCGCGATCCGCTACCAGACCGAGCTCGCGCAGAACGTCGCGGCCTTGAAAAAGGCCGGCGTGGAGCCGAGTATGGTCGCACTGGAAGGGGTTTCGTCCCCGCTTGCCGATTTGTCCGCGGCGTTGGCGACGCTGAAGTCCGCGCTATCGGATCACTCCGCCTCGTCGGCCCTCGAAGAGGCCACGCACGCCCAGCACGAGCTGCTGCCGGCGATGGACGCCGTGCGCGCGGCCGTTGACACGCTGGAAAGCGTTGTCGCCGATGATCTATGGCCGCTTCCCACGTACCAGGAGATGCTGTACATCCTGTGACCGACTTCGTCGGGCGTGGGGGCCGGCCGCGCAAGCGGCGGTGATCCGCGGCCCCCACGCCCGGCGATCCGCGCACGCAGCGCAAGAAATCCGCAAGGACTTCACCAAGATCTGGCAAGTTCGCTGCCGCAACCTTTCTGCTGACGGGCTATCGCCCCGTGGCCGGAAAGGATCGGAAGTGCCCAAAACCCCCGAAGACAAGACTTACGATCTGGCCATGTCGCTTGAGGTCGGCCAGGTGTTTGCCGGATACACGATCCGTCGGTTGCTGGGCTCGGGCGGCATGGGCCAGGTGTACCTGGCGGCGCACCCACGGCTGCCGCGCGAGGACGCGCTGAAGGTGCTGCCGCCGGAACTGACCGCCGACGCGGAATTCCGGGCCCGGTTCGTGCGCGAGGCCGACCTGGCGGCCGGGTTGTCACACCCGCACATCGTGCGAGTCCACGACCGCGGCGAAGAGGACGGCCACTTCTGGATCTCGATGGCCTACGTGCCCGGCACCGACGCGGGCCGGCTGTTGCGCGACAGCAACCCGGGCGGAATGCCGCTCGATGAGGTGGCGTCCATCATCACCGCGGTCGCCTCGGCGCTGGACTACGCGCACCATCGCGGGCTGCTGCACCGCGACGTCAAGCCCGCCAATATCCTGTTGACCGACCCCGACGGCCAGGAGCGGCGGGTCTTCCTGGCCGACTTCGGCATTGCCCGGCGCATCGAGGACGCCACCGGTCTGACGGCGACCAACATGACGGTGGGCACGGCGGCGTACGCGGCGCCCGAGCAGCTCAAGGGCGAGCCGATCGACGGGCGCGCCGATCAATACGCCTTGGCCTGCACGGCTTTTCACCTGCTGACCGGTGCGGCGCCGTACGTCGATTCGAATCCCGCCGTGGTGATCAGCCAGCATGTCAACGCCGCGCCGCCCTCCATCGCCGCGCGCCGGCCGGAACTGGCCGCGCTGGACCCGGTGTTCGCCGCGGCCATGGCCAAGGAGCCGTCGCAGCGATTCGGCAGCTGCGGGGAGTTCGCCGCCCACCTCGGCCAGCAGGTCGGCCCGGGCTACGCGTATGCCGGCCAGATTCCGCCCCGCCCCGACAACGAAATCACCCAGCCCTCGTTCGGCGTCGCCGCCCCGACCACGCCGCTGCGGCCGACGAAACGGTGGAGCCGGCGCCCCGCCGTCCTGATCCCCGCCCTGGCCGGCGTCGCGTTGCTGATCGCGGGTGGCGTCTGGGCGGGGGACCGGCTCACCCACTCCCACCAGCCGTCGCCCGCCGCCGCGCCCACCGCCGCCCCGACACCCACGGCCCCACCGCCCAATTCGGGTCCCTTCACGGGCGTCTACCGGGCCGACTTCGCGCGGATCACCAGCATCGAGGGCATGCCCCCGCCGGGCGCCGCGCCGACAACCGAGACGTGGGGCGTGAGTTCCGCGTGCCGCCCCACCGGCTGCGTGGCCACCGCGACACGCCTGACCGGCGAGACCATGCAGGTGCCGACGATGGTGCTGGACCAGGTGAACGGAAGCTGGCTGGCCGTGAGCGTGGGCTCGAGCACCTGCGGCAAGGCCGACGGTGAAATCTGGGAGACGTTCACGCTGCAACCGCGTCCCGATGGCACGCTGGCCGGCGAGGCCACCGAGATCATGGGCAAGGGCTGCGCCAACAAACGGAGCGTGACCTTCACCCGCACCGGGGACGTCGACCTCAAGAGTGTGGCCGATCCGAATGCCCTGCCGCCGCGGACCGTGTCGCCGGCCGAGGGGGTGCACGGCCACTACCAGGAGACCGGCGCACAGCCCAACGGTTACCGGGAACAGAACGACTTCGTGGTCCGCACCGACTGCCTGCGCACCGGCGACCGGTGCATGAGCTTCTTCCACAAACCACCGTTGTCAGCCATGGCGCTGGTATTCGACGGCGGCGCTTGGACTTACGACCGCGAGTTCGACATGCCCTGCACGCGGGGCGGCGCCATGGAGCACACCAGGATCGTCGCGCACTTCCCGATGCCCCAGCCGCCGCTGGACCCGATTCCGATACTCAGCGGACACGGCCACGAGGACGTGACGGGGCCGCCGTCACCCTGCAAGAGCACCGACGTCGACATCAAATTCACGCGCACCGGCGACTGACCGCATCCGGAGGGGCCCACCAAGCTAGGGCCAATGGTCCCTACCCCCACGGGGTATTTTGTGCGATCCTTCTAGCCATGACGGAGACACCCGAACCCACGATCCAACCGACCGCCGTGACCGGGCCGCCCAGGTACGACAACCCGTATGGCGCACCCAGCCGGTTGGGCCAAGCCGCGGCGTGGGTGGTGATCGTTGCCGGGACGCTCTTCGTCGTCTCGGTGATCCTGTTCTGGGGGCTGTTGTTGGGCTGGTCCTCGGGCAGCCACTATGGCTGGTACCGCGGCTATTACGGCGGACACTCCGGCAGCTGCCCGATGATGGGACCCGGCGGTATGGGCGGCATGATGGGACCGGGTGGTATGGGTCCCATGATGGGACCGGGCGGCATGATGCCGCCGCCGCAAACGCCCTCGGCGCCAACGCCTCCCACACCGCGCCCCTAACACCGCG
Organism: Mycobacterium interjectum; assembly: GCA_002102225.1. Classification (GTDB taxonomy): domain Bacteria; phylum Actinomycetota; class Actinomycetes; order Mycobacteriales; family Mycobacteriaceae; genus Mycobacterium; species Mycobacterium interjectum_B. Next base: position 111,966 of record LQPB01000043.1, on the reverse strand, counting down.
CGCGGGGCCGAATCACCCACTGCGGCAATGCGGTCGGCGGCCTATCCGATCAGCTTGGTGAGCCAGGTCGGATCCTGATAGTTCACCGATTTGGTGCCGTCCCACACGAACGGCGTGCCGGTGGCGTTGAGCCCACTCAACGTCGCGTCCCCGGCCGCGGCCTTGGCCTTTGCGGTGGCGACGTCGTCACCGGCTTTGATGCAGTCGATCACGCTGGCATCGACGCCGACGGTCTTGGCCAACTGGGCCAGTTCGCCGTCGGTGCGATCTTCGGGGGCATTCTCGGCGGGCTGGAAGGTGCTGGCGAACAGCCCGGAGTAGAAATCGCTATAGAGCTTCGGATCGTTTTGCGCCGCAACGCAATACGTGGCCGCGACGGCGCGAGTCGAGTAATTCTTGCTGTGCGACCTGTCGTCGAGGAAGTTGAGCAGGTGGTAGCGCACCGCGAGCTTCTTGTTGTTCACGGCGCTTTCGATGTCGCTCGCATTCGACCGGATGAAGCTGCCGCACGGCGGGCAGATGGGCTCGTTGAAGATGTCAATCGTCGTCGGTGCCGCCGCGCTGCCGATCGACACACCGTCGTCGAGCACTTTCAACTCGACCGCGTCGGGCGGGGGCGGCGCCGACGTCGCGGTGGACGTCGGACGGGAGGAAGACGACTGCCACGGATGGGCGGCAACCACCGCCAGTACACCGACGACGGCCACCACCACGGCCACGGCGGCCCCCACCCACAGCCACGGCTTACGGGCGCCCCGGGGCGGCTGCCCCCACGGCGGTGCGCCGGCGCCCCCGAGATCGCCCGTGCCCCACGCCGGAGTGCCCGGCCATCCCGTCGGCTGTGGCACGGGTCCACCACCGATGACCGGTGATCCGGTAGCCGGGGTCCCGGGCCACATCGGGCCGTGCGGCGGCACGTGGTTGGCCATGCCGGGCGGCACCGACGCGTAGCCGCTGGGCTGCTGGCCGGCGAACGCGGCGGGCAGCTTGGCCACCTGGCTGCGCTCCAGGATGTCGGTGGCCCGGTCCTGATCGGGTGTGGCCAGCGCGGCGTAGGCGGCCGCCGACAGGTCACCGCAGGTCGCATAACGCGCCGCGGGGTCCTTGGCCATGCCGCGGGCGATCACGGCATCGAAGGCCACCGGGATGCTCGGCCGCGCGACACTGGGCCGCGGGATCGCCTGGTTGAGGTGCGCCCCCATCACGCCGATGGTGTCGCCGGTGTACGGCGGGGTGCCCGTCAGGCACTCATAGAGCACGCAGGCCAGGGCGTAGATGTCGGCGCGATAGGTCACTTCGCTGTCGCTGAACCGCTCCGGCGCCATGTATTTGACCGTGCCCACCGTGGTGCCGAACTGCGTCAGCTTTTCGTCCGACGTGGCGCTCGCGATCCCGAAGTCGACGAGATAGGCGAAATCGTCGGAGCTGACGAGGATGTTCTCCGGTTTCACGTCCCGATGCATCACCCCGGCCGCGTGCGCGGCGTCGAGCGCCGAGCCGATCTGGCGCACGATCGCCACCGCGCGCGGCGGCGCCAACGGCCCGAACCGGCTCAGCGTGGTGGCCAGGTTCTTGCCGTCGATCAGGCGCATGTCCACGTACAGCTGGCCATCGATCTCGCCGAAGTCATGAATCGGCACGACGTGGGGTTCCTGCAGCCGCCCCGCGGTGCGGGCCTCGCGCTGCATGCGCGAGCGAAAGACGGGATCGCTGGAGAGCGTCTGCGACATGAGCTTGAGCGCCACGATGCGTTCGCGCACCGTGTCCTCGGCCTCGTAGACGTCACCCATGCCGCCGCGGCCCACCAGCCGCCGCAGCCGATACGGCCCGAACTGCGTACCCTCCCGCGAATCCGCGGTCGTGTCACTCATCGCCGACTCCTCACCCGGGGCCGCAATCACCTACACGCATGCCTGCCAGGCATAAGGCTAATGGTTTCGGCAGCGTCCGGGCACGGTGAATAGGGAGAAAGCCAGCTCATTGCGACTTTGCTGGCCGTGGCGCCCGCGGGCCGGACGGCGTGGGCAGCGGCTCAGCGGCATTCCTCGTCGCCGGCTTTGCGTTCGCTGAGACCCTCGCGGGACAGCGCCCGCACGAAGCCGTAGGCCTGCATCCCCGCCGGACCGGGATTCTTGACGATCCAGTCGTTGATCTTTCCCAACGCGCTGGCCAAGTCGTCGCGCCTGACCCGGATCAGGTACGTCTTCCGATCGTCGTGCGGGTCGTCAAGGGATTCGGCGACGGCGACGGGGTTGCGGAACGCGTAGGCGATCCCGTGCACCGAATCGTGGTTGAGCGCCCAGTGCAGCTCGCCGGGCCGCAATCGGTTCACCGCCAGATTGCGGTATTCGTCCTCGCCGTTTGCATCGCTCACGTGGCCGGTGATCCTCCTCTCCGGTGCCCGCGAGTGGTTGGACGACGATGGACTGAAGGCACTGTCGCGCAGGCAAATCGATGGAAAATATCCCAAGCTTTCATCATAGGAAGCCGCGTGACTCGCTGCATGCCGAGCGGTGCCCCAGCAATCGCGCCGGCACTGCCCTCAACCGCGCCGGGCGACGTAGAGTAACCCGCGACGCAATTCATGGCTATCTCTCCGCCGGCTGCGAGGACTCATGACCGAACGCATCGAGACCAGTCGCACGATCCCGGCCCCCGCGGCCGACATCTTCGCGGTGCTGTGTGATCCGCAGGGCCACGTCGCGATCGATTCCTCGGGGATGCTCCAGGCCGCCGACGGCGACCCCGTGACGGCCGCCGGGGACACTTTCGTGGTTCACATGGACCGCGAGGCGCTCAACGATTTCCCGCAGCTCGGCAAATACGACGTCACCGTCAGCATCGAAGACTTCGAGCCCGATCGGCTGATCTCGTGGACGGTTCTCGGCCAGATTCGCCCGCAGATCGGCCACGTCTACGGTTACCTGCTCGAACCGGCCGATGACGGCGCGTCCACCGTGGTCACCTCGTTCTACGACTGGTCGAACATCGACGCGAAGTGGCGGGACGCCGGAATCTTTCCGGTCATGTCCGAGGGCGCGTTGCGGGCGACGCTGGGCATCCTGGACCGGACGGTCCGCCGGGGCTATCCGCGCGGCTGACCCCTCAGCGGCGGTATTTCAGAAACAGGTAGTCGTCGTGGGCCAGCGCGTGCTCGAGCCGCATCGCCGCCGGCACCGCCAGCCGTGCGGGCCGTCGCAGACCCACGGGCTGGCCGCCGGCCAGCTTCGGCGCCACGGTCACGCAGATTTCGGCGATGGCGTCGGCGTCCACCAACTCGTCGAGCAGGGTGGGTCCGCCCTCGCACAGGATGCGGCGCATGCCGTGTTCGCGCAGCAGCTCGACGGCGCGCCCGACGTCGACGCACTCGTCGCCGGCCACCATGGCCGGTGGCCGCGGGTCGTCGCCGATATCGTGCCGGGCCGGCGAGCGTGCGCACGTCACCAGGATCGGCGGCTGGTCGGGGTCGCCGAACAGCCTGGCCGGCAGTTCACCGCTGCGGCTGACGACGGCGATCGGGGGCGGCGCGACCCGCCCTTCGGCCTCCCGTTCGTCCCGTTGCGCATCGGTGAGCCGCACCGGGCCATAGTTTTCGGCGCGCGCGGTGCCGGCGCCGACCAGGACCACGTCGGCGAAGCCGCGCAGGATCCGCAGCAGGAGCTGATCGGTGGGACACGACAGCGGTCCGGCGCGGCCACCGAAGGCGGCGGCGCCGTCGGCGGAAAAGATCATGTTGGCGCGCACCCCGTCCGGGGGATCGGTGTAGTGCGAAGCCAATTCGGTGATGTCGCCGACGGCGCCCACCCGAGGAGAGTCGGTCACGTCAGGCCTCGTGGCCGGGTTCCAGGTGGCGCACGTCGCCGAATGACACCCATTCCTCCAGTTCCTGCGGCGGGCGACCGTCCACCGGTTCCAGCAGGTGCCCGACGTGGTCGCCCAGGGAGAACCGATCCAGGATCTTGCCGGCGAACCAGGCTGCCGCGTCGTCGAGGATGGGCAGCTGCGCCGGCCCGCGATGCCACGAGCACCGCTCGAACTTGTTGATCTCGTCGCCGGTCTGGCTGCCGAAGAATTCCGCGACGCCGATGTGCTCGTGGTCGAACACGTGCACGGCCAGGTGGCTGGCCCCGGCGGCCACCCGGAACGTGTGGTTCTTCTTGGAAATGCCGACCAGGAAGCGCGGCGGATTGATGCTGGTTTGGCTGGCGAAACCGACCAGGCAGCCGGCGTCGACGCCGTCGGCCTGCGTGGTCACCACGAACATCGGATAGTTCAACAGCGCCACCAGCTTTTCGAATGCTTCCGTTCCGGGCTCGGCCATCCGCTCAGTCTTCCCGTTCGGGTCGCCCGGGAATCACCGCGGGGCACCTACGCCTGGCAGCAGGCCTCTTCGGCGTCGGGCGCGGGCCCGAAGGTGTCGGAGTCGGCCAGGACGGTGTAGACCTCCCAGCGTTCACCGCCGGGGCCGGTGACCCACACCTTGTCCTGGGCGGCGAAGCAGCAGGTGGTGTTCGTCTCTTCCTCGGTGAAGAGGCCCTCTTCGCTCAGACGGCCGATTTCGGCGTGCACCGCGTCGGTGGAGGACACCTCGACGCCGAGGTGGTTGAGGGTGCCGCCATGGCCCGGGTTCTCGAACAGCACCAGCTTGAGCGGGGGTTCGGCGACGGCGAAGTTGGCGTAGCCGGGTTTGACCTTGGCGGGTCCGGTGTCGAACAACTTGGAGTAGAACGCGATCGCCGCGTCGAGGTCGTCGACGTTGAGGGCTAGCTGCACGCGGGACATGTTGATTCCTTTCTCCGGGTGATCATGAGGGGGTGGACGTGGGCAGAAGCTCGGCGACCAAGGCGCGGACCCGCGTCGCGATGTCGTCGCGGATGGCGCGCACGGTGGCCAGCGGCTGGCCTGCGGGGTCGGCCAGTTTCCAGTCGCGGTAGGACACCCCGGGGAAATAGGGGCAGGCGTCACCGCAGCCCATGGTGATCACGACGTCGCTGCTGCGCGTCGCGTCGGCCGTGAGGATCGTCGGGGTGGCGGCCGCGATGTCGATGCCGATTTCGGCCATGGCCGCGATCGCAACGGGGTTGACCGCGTCGGCGGGTTCGGTTCCCGCGGAACGGATCTCGATGCGGTCGCCCGCGAGGTGGCGCAGCAAGCCGGCCGCCATCTGCGAGCGTCCGGCGTTGTGGACGCAGACGAACAGGACGCTGGGTTTATCGGTCATCGGATATGGCTCCTCGGAACAGCCGGGATCGCAGCGCGAGGGATACGTAGACGAGCCCGACGAGGACGGGCACCTCGATCAACGGCCCGACGACCCCGGCCAGGGCCTGCCCCGACGTGGCGCCGTAGGTCGCGATCGCCACCGCGATGGCCAGCTCGAAATTGTTACCGGCGGCAGTGAACGCCAGGGTGGCGGTGCGGGCATAGCCGAGCCGCAGCAGCAATCCCAGGGCATAACCGCCGGCCCACATGATCGCGAAGTAGGCCAGCAGCGGAATCGCGATGCGCGCGACATCCCATGGCCGCGAGGTGATTTGGTGGCCCTGCAAGGCGAACAAGATGACGATGGTGAACAGCAATCCATACAGGGCCCACGGCCCGATGCGGGGCAGGAAGCGACTTTCGTACCAGTCACGCCCCCTCGACCGTTCGCCGAGTCGGCGCGACAGGTATCCGGCCAGGAGTGGAACGCCGAGGAACACGAGCACGGATTGCGCGATCTGCCAAGCAGAAACGGCGATACCGGTCTGAGGCAAACCCAGCCAGCCGGGCAGCACCGACAGGTAGAACCAGCCGAGCGCGGCGAACATGGCCACCTGAAACAACGAGTTCAGCGCGACCAGAACGGCCGCGGCTTCGCGGTCCCCACACGCCAGGTCGTTCCAGATGATGACCATCGCGATGCAGCGCGCCAGCCCGACGATGATCAGCCCCGTGCGGTACTCGGGTAGGTCCGCCAGCAGCAGCCACGCCAGGGCGAACATCGCCGCGGGCCCCACAAGCCAATTGAGCGCCAGCGAGGTCACCAGCAGGCGGCGGTCGCCGGTGACCTCGTCGAGTCGGTCGTAGCGCACTTTGGCCAACACGGGATACATCATGACGAGCAGGCCGATCGCGATGGGCAGTGAAATGCCCTGCACGGCAAACGCACTCAACACCGATCCCAATCCCGGGATGAGGCGGCCCAGCAGCAGGCCGGTGGCCATCGCCGCCACGATCCACACCGGCAGGAACCGATCCAGCGTGGACAGCCGGGTGGCAACAACTTCCGATGCGGGCGCCGCCGTCGGGCTTTCGGTCACGAGGCGTCGTCCACCCGCAGGACCGCCGAAAGCTGCTGCAACGCAGCGGGAATCACCCAGTAGTACACCCAGGTGCCCCGCCGTTCGCAGTCCAGCAGACCGGCCGCGCGCAGCAGCTTGAGGTGATGAGAAATCGTCGGTTGCGAGACGTCGAACGTCGCCGATATTTCGCAGACACAGGCCTCACCGCCCGGGTGGCTGGCAATCAGGCTCAGCAGCCGCAGGCGCACCGGGTCGGCCAACGCCTTGAACATCGCCGCCAAGTCCACGGCCTGAGCCTCGTCGATGGCCGCGGCTCCGAGTGCCGGGCAACACACCCGCGTCTGATTCGACATCCTTCTATATAAGCATTTATCGAATCAAGCGGCAAGCCCGGTGTCGGGTCAGGCTCGATCGGCGGGTCGTGCCGCGCGCCGGATCGCGTAGGCGGCGACGCCGATGCCCAGCACGGTCGCGCCCGCCAGCACCGACGACAGCGGCATCGCCACTGCCAGGACCACGCACCCGACGATCCCGATCACCGGGATCGCGCGGTGCGGGCGGCCCTCGTCGGGCCGCAGGGTGAACGCGGAGGCGTTGGTGACGGCGTAGTAGATCAGCACGGCGAAGGAGGAAAACCCGATCGCGCCCCGCAGGTCGACGATGGCGGCCGACACCGCCACGATGGCCCCGATCAACAGCTCGGCGCGGTGGGGCACCCGGAACCTCGGGTGCACGGCGGTCAGCGCATGGGGCAGGTGGTGGTCGCGCGCCATGGCCAAGGTGGTGCGGGAGACTCCGAGGATCAACGCGAGCAGCGAGCCCACCGCCGCCACCGTCGCGCCCACCTTGACCACGGGCGCCAGCCAGCCGATTTCCGCCACCCGCACCGCATCCGACAGCGGTGCCGAGGAATCGGCCAGCCGCCGCGGTCCCAACACGGCGAGTGCGGCAACGGCCACCAACGCGTAGACCGCCAGGGCGATGCCGAGCGCGAGCGGGATCGCCCGCGGGATGGTGCGCGCGGGGTCGCGGACCTCCTCGCCCAACGTGGCGATCCGCGCGTAGCCGGCGAACGCGAAAAACAACAGGCCCGCGGCCTGGATCACCCCGCCCACCGTGACGCCCGTCAGGCGTAGGTGATCGGCGACCGCGCCGCGGGAGGTGAACGCGGCCACGACCACCGCGGCGAGCACGGCCAGCACCAGCGCGACGATGATGCGGGTCAGCCAGGCCGACTTCTGCACCCCGGCGTAGTTCACCGCCGTCAGCGCCACCACCGCGGCGACGGCCACCGCGTGCGCGTGTGCGGGCCACGCGTAGGAGCCGACGGTCAAGGCCATCGCCGCGCACGAGGCGGTCTTTCCGACCACAAAGCCCCAACCGGCCAGATATCCCCAGAACTCCCCGAGCCGCCGGCGGCCATACACATAAGTGCCGCCGGAGGCCGGATACAGGGCGGCCAGCCGGGCCGACGAGGTGGCGTTGCAGTAGGCCACCACCGCCGCCAGCGCCAGGCCGACCAGCAGCCCGGAGCCGGCGGCACGCGCGGCGGGGCCGAGCGCGGCGAAAATCCCGGCGCCGATCATCGAGCCCAGCCCGATCACCACCGCGTCGAACACGCCGAGGCTGCGTCGCAGCTCGGGGCTCGTGTCCACATCCGGCAACCTATCAAATCAGTTTGATGTATTGTCCGAAGGGTGGCGGCAACCGATCGGGCGGTGGTTCCCCAGCTGATGCAGATGGCCTCGCATCCGGTGCGCTGGGCGCTGTTGACCGAACTCGCGGCCGGTGACCACCGGGTGCGCGAACTGGCCGCCGCCGTCGACGAACCGCAAAACCTCGTCTCGTATCACCTGCGGCTGTTGCGTTCGGCCGGCCTGATCGACGCGCGGCGCAGCAACTTCGACGGACGCGACACCTATTACCGGCTGAACCTGACCCGGTGCGCGGGGGCATTCGCCGACGCGGCCGGCGCGCTTCATCCGTCGCTCGCGGCGGCCCCGGCGACGCGGCCGGCCGGGTCGGTGCTGTTTTTGTGCTCCGGCAACAGCGCGCGCTCGCCGATGGCCGAGGCGCTGCTGCGGAAGAAGGGCGGAACCCGCATCCGTGCCGCGAGCGCGGGCAGCCATCCCAAGCCCGCGCTGCATCCCAACGCGGTACGGGTCATGCGCGACGTGTACGGCATCGACCTCGCCGACAGCCGCCCGCGGCCCCTGGCTGCGGTCGCCCGGCGGCGCTTCGACTACGTGATCACGTTGTGCGACAAGGTCCGCGAGTACGCCCGCGAGCACGGCGTGGCCACGGCGATGCACTGGAGCCTGCCCGACCCGTCGACCGCCGGGGGCGAGCGGGAGAGCTATCCCGAATTCCGGCGCGTGGCAAGCGAACTGGATAGCCGTATCGAGTCCCTGCTGCCCGTGTTGGCCAGGCATTCCTCGGAGCGGTGAGCATGGGGGTCGATCGGCGTCGGTTTCTGAAGGGCGGTGGGCTGGCGCTCATCGCCGCGACCGGCGCCACCGGCCTCGCAACGGCCGCGTGTGCGCGCAACACACCGGGAGGCCCGCCCAACGGCAAGCCGGATTACACCCTGCGGATCGGCACGTCGACGGTGGAGCTGGCACCGGGTCACCTCGCGTCGACCCTGACCTACAACGGCCAATTCCCCGGCCCGCTGCTGCGGTTCAAGGAAGGGCAGCGGACGTGGGTGGACATCTTCAACGACACGGACGCTCCCGAGCAGCTGCACTGGCACGGCCAGCACGTGGGCGTCGACGTCGACGGCTCTGCCGAGGAGGGCACACCCGCCATCCCCGCGCACGGCATGCGGCGCATTTCCTTCGTCCCCGGCCCGGCGGGATTCCGCTTCTATCACACCCACGTCGTCCCGCGCTCCGACCTGTCCCGCGGCCAATACAGCGGCCTGGTCGGCCCGGTCTACATCGAGCCCCGGCAGAACGCCGGTTCCTACGACCAAGAGATCTTCTTGACGCTCAAGGAATTCGATCCCACCTTCAGCCGGGGCGGCGACATGGCCAGCGACTTCCTCGCCGGCGAGCAGGACCCCGACCTCAGGGACAAGGGCGAGGCGGCGATGAAGGCCTCGCTCGGCCGCGGGGATCCGCGTGGCTACGAGGTCAGCTACGGGGCCTTCGCGATCAACGGCCGCATGCTCGGCCATGGCGACCCCATCCGCGTCCAGACCGGGCAGCGGGTGTTGCTGCACGTCCTCAACGGCAGCGCCACCGAGACGCGCAGCCTGGCGCTGCCCGGGCACACCTTCAACGTGATCGCGCTGGACGGAAACCCGGTGCCGAATCCGGCGGCCGTGCCGGTCCTGTGGCTCGGTGCGGCCGAACGCATTTCGGCGGTGGTCACCATGAACAACCCGGGCGTGTGGGTGCTGGGCGACCTGTCCGACGACGACCGCGGCCACGGGATGGGCGTGGTGGTGGAATACGCGGGCCGCGGCGGAAATCCGCAGTGGACGCCGCCGCCGCCCTTCACCTGGGATTACCGGTTGTTCGCGCCGCCCAGCCCCGTGCCGCCGCCGGCGCCCGACCACACCATCGAGTTGCTGATCGAGAAGCGCAACGCCGCCGAGGGCGGCTTCAACCTCTGGACGTTCAACGGGACACCCTTCTCGATGGACGCCAACCGGCCCGTGCTCGACGTGCAGCGCGACAAGCGCTACCGGCTGCGGTTCCGCAACGCCACCGACGACCTGCACCCGATGCACCTGCACCGGCACACCTTTGAAATCACCCGCGTCGCGGGCACACCGACCGCCGGCGTGCGCAAGGACGTCGCGATGCTCGGCGGCTACCAGAGCATGGACATCGATTTCGTCGCCGATCAACCCGGCCTGTCCCTGCTGCATTGCCACCAGCAGATCCATATGGATTACGGGCTCATGCTGCTGCTCAACTGCGGCTGACCCACGAGACTCTACGATTTGCCCATGTCGCTTGACGCCGGGCAGGCGTTTGCCGGATACACGATCCTGCGGGTGCTGGGGTCGGGCGGCATGGGCCGGGTCTATCTGGCCGCGCACCCGCGGTTGCCCCGCGAGGACGCGCTGAAGGTGTTGCCCCCCGAGGTCACCGCCGATCCGCAGTACCGGGAGCGGTTCGAGCGCGAGGCGGAGCTGGCCGCAGCACTGTCGCATCCGCACATCGTGGGCATCCACGACCGCGGTGAATTCGAGGGCCAGTTCTGGATCTCGATGGAATACGTGGCCGGCACCGATGTGGCCCGGCTGCTGCGCGAGCGGTTCCCGGGCGGCATGCCCGTCGACGAGGCGCTGACGATCATCGCCGCGGTCGCGTCGGCGCTGGATTACGCACATCATCGGGGCCTGCTGCACCGCGACGTCAAGCCCGCCAACATTCTGGTCACGGATTCCGACGAGCAGGGGCGGCGGATTTACCTGGCGGACTTCGGCATCGCGCGCCGCATCGATGACGCGGCGGGGCTCACGTCGACCAAGATGGCGGTGGGCACGGCGGCCTACGCGGCGCCGGAGCAGCTGATGGCCGGGCCGGTCGACGGCCGCGCGGATCAATATGCCTTGGCGTGCACCGCGTTTCACTTGCTGGCGGGCGTCCCGCCGTACGGCGGCCCCAACCTCGCGGTCGTGATCGGCCAGCAGGTCAGCGCCCCACCGCCCTCGATCGGTGCCCACCACCCGGAGCTGACGGGGCTGGACCCCGTCCTTGCCACCGCGATGGCCAAGGAGCCGTCCGGGCGGTTCGGCAGCTGCGGAGAGTTCGCCGAGCGATTGCGTCAGCACCTCGGCGCGCCCGGTTCCTACTCCCAACCGGCGTTTGACCCGACCGCGCTGGCGTTGCCGCCCGCACCACCGGCGAAGCGGAAGATGGGCCGGCGCCCGGCCGTGGTGATGGGCATCGTGGCGGGCGTTCTGTTGCTTGTCGCCGGTGGCGTGGTGGCGGGCCTGAAGCTCACAGGCCAGCGCCACCCCACGCCGGCGTCGGGCCCCTTCACGGGCACCTACCGGACCGACTTCGGGGCGACCACCGCCCTCGACGACATTCCGGACTCGGCTGCGCCCCCGGCACTCACGAGCACGTACGGGATCCGTTCGGTGTGCCGCGCGCAAGGCTGCGTAATGACGGCGCAACGCCTCGGCGGCGCGTCCGTGGGGATCCCGACGCTGGTGTTCGATCAGATCGGCGCAAGCTGGGTGGCGGTGTCGCTCGGATCGGACACGTGCCGGGATGCCCCCGCGGAGTTCTGGCAGGTGCTCACGCTGCGACCGGGGCCCAACGGAAGTCTCACCGGTGACTACACCGCGACCGCCGCCAATGCCTGCGCGACCAAGCGCACCGTGACCTTCACCCGCACCGGGGACGCCGACATCAATGGCATACCCGACCCGGCCGGCAACCCCCCACGGGTCGTATCGCCGGCCGAGGCGCTGCGCGGCCGCTACCACGTGACGTGGACCCTGACGAGCGGCGACCCGTTGCAGCAGTTCGACACCGCCGTCACCACCCATTGCCTGCGCACGGGTGACCGATGCATGAGCTACTTTCACGAACCATCCAACGACCTACCGTTGGTATTCGCGGCCGGTAGGTGGACCTGGAACGTTGACGCCACCAGCACATGTCCGCGGTCGGGGGACACGACGCACATGAAATCCAGCGGCGAGTATCCGCTGCCGCAGCCGCCGACGGACCCCATCGCCAAGCTCACCGGGCGCGGCCACCAGGAGCAAAGCGCGCCGTGCCCACTCAACGCGGACTTCGACGAAACGTTCACGCGCACCGGCGATTAGCGCCGCCCGCGCGGGGTAGCTCGCCCGGCGAGCAGCCGCGTCTGCGCGATTCGCCCGTGCCGCCGCGGCTTCAGCATTTACGATCTGCCCATGTCGCTCGAAGTCGGCCAGGTGTTTGCCGGATACACGATCCTGCGGATGCTGGGCTCGGGCGGCATGGGTCAGGTGTTTCTTGCGGCGCACCCGCGCCTGCCACGCGAGGACGCGCTCAAGGTCCTCGCGGCGGACTCCACCGATGATCCGGAGTTCCGGGCGCGGTTCCTGCGCGAGGCCGACCTGGCGGCCGGCCTGTCGCATCCGCACATCGTGGCGATCCATGACCGTGGCGAGGACGACGGCAGGCTTTGGATCTCAATGGATTACGTCGCCGGCACGGACGCGGGCCGGCTGCTGCGCGAGAACCACCCCGGCGGAATGCCGCCCGAATTGGTGGTCGCCATCGCGACCGCGGTCGGCTCGGCCTTGGACTACGCGCACCAACGTGGGCTGCTGCACCGAGACGTCAAGCCCGCCAACATCTTGCTGACCGATCCCGACGGGCAGCAGCGGCGGGTCTTTCTGGCCGATTTCGGTGTCGCGCGGCGCGTCGACGACGCCACCGGCCTGACGGCGACCAACATGACGGTGGGCACGGCGGCCTACGCGGCGCCCGAGCAGCTCAAGGGCGAGCCGATCGACGGCCGCGCCGACCAATATGCGTTGGCGTGCACGGCCTTTCACCTGCTAACCGGCGCGGCGCCCTACGTCGATTCCAATCCCGCCGTGGTGATCAGCCAGCACATCGGCGCCCCGCCGCCTTCGATCGCGGCCCAGCGTCCGGAGCTGGCCGCGCTGGATCCGGTCTTCGCCATCGCGATGGCCAAGACCCCGGCCGAACGGTTCGCCAGCTGCCGCGAATTCGCCGACCAGCTGGCCCGCGCCGTGGGTGCGGGCCCCGCGGGGCCGGATGCCGTTCCGTTCCCCGACACCCAGCCCGCGATCGACGCCACCGTCCCCGCCATGCGGCCCCCCGCCGGCCAGCGGCCCGGGCGGCGTCCCCGCGCGCTGATCGGCGCGCTGGCCGGCGTCGGGCTGCTCGTCGTGGCGGTTGGTGTCTTCGCCGGTGTGAAGCTCCTGCACCACGAACCCGGTCGCACCGCCGCGCCGACCGGCGCCCCGCCAACGAAAGGCCCGCCGCCGAACACGGGCCCGTTCACCGGTGTCTACCAGGCGCATTTCGGGCAGGGCGGCACCCTCGACGATGTCGTGGCGGCGGCTGCCAAGCCGACGACCGACACCTACGCGGTGCGCTCGGCGTGCGGGTCGGCCGGCTGCCGGGCCACCGCGTCGCGCCTCGACGGGGAGCTGAGGCTCGCCTCGAGCACGGTGTTCGACGAGGTGGACGGGCGCTGGGTGGCGGTGAGCCTTGGCTCGGACAAATGCCGGGACGCGCCGGCCGAAGTCTGGCAAGTCTTGACGCTGCAGCCGCAGCCCGACGGCAGCTTCACCGGTGAATACCGCGGCGCCTCCGAAAACGCCTGCGACGAAAAGCGGACGGTGACCTTCACCCGCACCGGGGACGTCGACATCAACACCTTGCCCGACCCGAGCACGCTGCCGCCCCGGGTCGGGTCGCCGGCCGAAGCGCTGCACGGCCGCTACCACGTCACTCGGAAATTCAAGAAGGCCATCCCGCCACAGCAGGGGGATCAGGCGGTCGTCACCGACTGCCTGAGGGGCGGGGACCGGTGCATGAGCTATCTCCACTCCAAGACGATCGACACACCGCTGGTCTTTGCCGGTGGAACCTGGAGCCTGCACGTCGAGCACGACGACAACGACCCCGGTTGCGGCGGCCTGGTCTACGCGAAAGCCACCGGGCAGTATCCGCTGCCCCAACCGCCGCAGGATCCCATCACGCTGCTCACCGGGCACAACCACCTCGACGAGTCCGGCGGACCCAACTGCCAATGGAGCCTGGATTACGACGAAACACTAACTCGCACAGGGGATTAGGGCTCCAGATCGCATCTAGCCTTCCCGGTTGCACCGAGGCGCTCGGCTGACCACGACGCTCACCCGAGCGGGAAGACGTGTCGGGCCTTACAGTGAGACATGTCGCATCCACCGGACCCCGGCGCGCCGCCCCCGTACCCGGGTGGATATCCGCCGCCGCATCCGGGCCCCTATCCCGTCGGTCCTTATCCCGTGTATCCCGCCGGTCCTTATCCCGTGCCGTACCCGCCGAGTGGCTATCCGCAGCCCTACCCGCCGCCGCCGGGATACGCCTACCCGCCGCCGTACCGCCAGACGACCAGCGGGTTCGCCGTCGCGTCGCTGGTGTGCGGGGCCCTGGGGGGAATCCTGCTCAGCGTCATCTTCGGCATCATCGCCCTGGGAAAAACGAAGCCGGGTGGGCAGCGCGGCCGCGGGATGGCCATCGGCGGCCTCGCGCTGTCCGCCGTCTGGGCCACGGTGATCGCCGTCGCGATCGCCTTCGCGGCCCTGTCGCCGACTCGCCCGGTGCGCGCTCAAGACATCAAGGTCGGGGACTGCTTCGCCGAGCTGCCCTCCGGAAACCGGATCTCCTCGGTGAACACCGTCAGCTGCGACCGGCCCCATGTGGCGGAGGTGGCCGGCGTCGTGACCATTCCCGACGGACCGTTCCCCGGAGACGCCGGGTTCATCGCCTACGGCAAGCAATGCAAGGAGTCGCTGGCGTCGTATTCGGCTATGGCGCTGTTGGATCCGGATATCGACCTGGCGGTCATGAAGCCCACGCGGGATTCGTGGCAGCACGGTGACCGCGCGATGGTGTGCGTCGCGACGTTCACGAACAAGCGAACCGGGTCGATCAAGAGCTGAGGGCTCGGCGGGGGCCACTATCGAAGTGGTTGGTTTTCGCGCACTCCGCGGTACATGCCCCAGCGGACGATCCATGGCATCACCACCCGCTCGACCGACCAGGACGGGAAGCGGAACGAGTGACCGGTGGGGAAGAAGACCTCGAGCCCGTTGGGCTGGATACCCAGCAATGAACCCCACCGGCGTCCCGGGGTTCGGAAAGGGCGCAGGTCCCGACCCGCGAATTCGGCGCGAATGTTGCGGGCTACCAACGCATCTCCGCGATTGCGCGCGGAGCTGCGCAGCGGGTCGGTGGCCGCCACGTCACCGACGGCGAAGACGCCTTGATGGCCGGGCACCCGCAGCTCCGGGGTCACGCGCACGAAGCCGCGTTCGTCGAGCAATTCGGGCGGCAGCCAATCGGTGTTCGGTCGCGCCCGTCCGATGGCCCAGAGCACCGCGTCGGCCGAACTCGGCGGTTGCCCGGTGCTCCAGTCGACCGGTTCGCCGGTGATCGCGTCGCCCGAGAAGCCGTCGGGAACCCGGGCGCGATGCCCGGCGTGCAGGCCCACCCCGAGGTCGGTCAATCGATTGCGGACGCGCCGCCAGGTGGCCGGGTGATACTCGCCCAAGGCGCGCTCTCCGGGGAAGTACAGGTCGATCCGCTTGCCCGGCCAGGTCGTCGCCAGGTTGACGGCGCTGCTGACCGCGGCCGCGCCGCCGCCGATGACCAGCACCGAATCCGCGGCGGCCAGCCGGTCGTGGGCGGCGCGCAGGTCAGCGCCGATCTCGGCGGCCGACTGCAGCGTCGGTCGGCGCCAGAATCCGTTGCTGACCCCGGTCGAGATGACCAGCGCGTCGAACTCCTCGGCCAGGGGTGAGCCGTCTGCGCGGCGGGCCAGGACGGTGCGGGCCGCCAGATCCAGGCCCGTCAACGAGGCCTGCTCGGTCCGCACCCCATCCAGGCGGCGGAACCTGTCGAACGGAATCCAGTAGTCGCGGGCCCAGTCCGCGGGGCGGGACAGCCGGACGCCCAGTTCCTGACCGCTCACCAGCGCGGGTTTGCTGGAAATCCCGACGACGTCGGCGTGCCGGGCCAGCCGGATCGCGGTCAGGACGCCGACGTCGCCCAGTCCGGCGATGACGACGCGCTTGCGGTTCATGTCACAGGCCCTTCGCCACGGTCGGCAAACTGTAACACGTTCTACCTGCGCGGCATTGGGCATGGCTCAGCCGTAAAACGCATCAGTAGCATTAGCCAGCGGCACCCCGCACGTCGAAACGTGTCAGCCGACGAGAACCGGCATACCGCAATGGCACCGAAAGGAACGGCTCAATGACGACCCCGGCTGACGCCCATCGCCATATCCCGCAACTCGTCCCGCGCCTGCTGCTGCGGAGCGGGCAGGTCCACCACCCGGCGGTCCTCGGCGAGGCCAGGAGGCGGAGCGAGAGCTTCCAGCTGCGCTTGGCCGACCGGATCACGGCGTTTGCCGGGTCGATGAACTTCGTGTGGCTGCACGCGGCCCTGTTCGCCGCGTGGATGACGTTCTTGGAACGAAACCCGTGGCCCACCCTGACGCTCGCGGTATCGCTCGAGGCGATCTTCCTGTCCACCTTTGTGATGATCGGTCAGAACCGCCAGGCCGCCTTCCAGCAGGCCCGGGCCGATCACGACTTCCAGACCCAGGAGGTGGAGCTCAAGACCGACCTCGAGCTGACTCGACAGATTCACATCCTCACCGAGGAACTACACAAACGCATCATCGGAAAACCGGGCGCGCAGAGATAGCTGAAAGCGTTGCGGGGCAAGCGATAACCGATTTCGCGGGGGAGCGGATGGCGGAACTTCAGACGACAATGCGTCCACGGGTGGACGCCGCGCTGCGCGCCGCCGTCCGGGCGTCGGCCCCCCGTCCCGGCGCCGCCCGGCGGGCCGCCAAGGATTTGCGTCAAGGCCTGTGGGCGGCGGTCGGCGCCGAGATCCGTTGGGCGTTCACACCGCCACGCACCTGGCTGATGGGAGTGCTGGCCAACGTCTTCTTCGCCGCGACGTGGTTGCTGGTTCAGCCCTTGACGACAGGGCGCCACCACTCGGATTGGGTGATCCTGATCGGCACCTACTTCTCCTCGTGGGTCCTCGCCGATGTGACCACCACCAACCTGCTCGGCGCCGACCATTACCGCGTCCGGCAGGCATTGTCCGACGGGGTGCCGTTCTGGCGGATCATGCTGATCAAGAACGTGGCCCTGCTGGCGATCGTCGGCCTGCCGACTCTGGCGGCGGCGATGGTCCTCACGCTGTGGTTGGAATCGCCGGGGCGCCTCGGTGTCACCATTCCGACCGTCGCGGTGCCCATCGTGTCCTGGCTGGGGGTCGGTAACCTCATCTCGGTGTTGCACCCGGTAAGCGCCGAGCCGCTGATTCGGCGGTGGCGCCAGCGTGGTGATCGCCTGCGCACCGGCGGCTGGGTGCTGGCCCTGACGCTGCCTTATGCGCTGTATTACGTCGCCGACCCGATGAACGGGGTCGAGCACCGGGTGCTGTGGACGCAGGTGCCCAAACTGATCTGGCCGGTGCTCGGACGGGACACGAAAAGCTTCGTGCACCTGGCCATCGCCACCGGCGTCTACCTCGCGGGAACCGTGGCCTCCCTGCTGTGGGTGCGCAAGCGCGGGTTGCAGATCCGGTGACGCTGAGCTGGCGAAGCCGGGCGCTGCCCACCGTCCTCCGCCTCACCCGCGGGCGGCCCTACCGAACCGCGGAAAGCGCCCGCGAGCACATCGAGCAGCGGGCGTCGGTTCCGCAGGCGTTCGGGCCGCCCCCGCGGTTGCGATCCGACCTTGACGTGCACATGGAGATTCGTTCGGAGTGGCCGATTTTCACCCTGACACCAAAGAACGGCGCGGCGCCGCGCGGCACCGTCGTCTACCTCCACGGCGGTGGCTGGGTCAACGAAATCGCCGCCCAGCATTGGCGATTGGCGGCGCAGATCGCCGCGGAGGCCGTGCTGCAGGTGGTCGTGCCGATCTACCCGCTGGTGCCGTTCAGCACCGCCGCTGAGGTCATGCCCATGGTCGTCGAGCTGGTGGCCGAGAAGGCGGCGGCCGATCGCGACGTGTGTTTGGCCGGGGACTCGGCCGGGGGACAGATGGCTTTGTCGGCCGCGGTGATGCTGCGCGACCAGCACCGCCTGGCATTGCCGCGGACCGTGCTGATTTCGCCGGTCCTAGACGTGTCGCTGGGCAACCCCCTGATCGGCGGCGTCGATGATCCGTGGCTGACCCGGGCCGGCCTGCTGGAATTCGCGGGGCGCTGGCGCGGCGATCTGGCGACGACCGACCCGAGGGTGAGCCCGTTGTACGGTGACCTGCGCGGGCTTGGGCCCTTGACCGTCTTCAGCGGCACCCGCGACATCCTCAACCCCGACGCGCGGCTACTCGCCGAGAAGGCCGCCGCGGCCGGTGTCGACATCGAATACCACGAACGACCCGGCCTCGTGCACGTCTACCCGCTCACGCCGACTCCGGAAGGGCGCGCCGCCCGGGCCGTCATCGTCGAACGTTTACGCGAGAGCTGAGGGGTATCCGGGCCCTCAACTGGTATCCAGCGCGGCCGTCGCTGGAAAATCTCCTCCGCCATTGCAGGACAAATTGGGTCGCCGATGCAATGATTGGCGTCGACATTGGTCAAAGGGGATCAATGACCCGACGAAATGTGGCGACAATGACGCATGCCGGCTCTCACGGCTACCCGAGGTCGACGTGTATTCGGCTGAGCCGCAGTGGTATTCGGAGTGGCCGTCCACGCTCCTCGCCAAGAATCCTCCAAGCCGTCTGGACCAGCCTTGACATGACCGGCCGCACCGAGCGGTAACAGCACCGATCACCTTCAAAAGAGAGGGGAACAAAATGACCGAACAACCAGCTGCGGGGTGGTACCCGGACCCCAGCGGCGGGCCGGGCCAGATGTACTGGGACGGCCAGCAGTGGCGCGCCGATGCTCCCGCCGCGGCCGGGGGCGTGGCCCCATACGCAGGGGACGCGCCCTATGGCGTTGACGCCTACGGTCGCCCGCTGTCGGACAAGAGCAAGGTGGTCGCCGGGCTGCTGCAGATTTTTCTCTCCACGTTCGCGGTGGGCCGCTTCTACCTCGGCTACACCAACCTGGCCATCATCCAAATCGTGGTAACGGTGTGCACTTGCGGGATCGGCGCCTTCTGGCCGTTGATCGACGGGATCATGATCATCATGGGCAAGGTTCCCGACGCGCAGGGGCGCACGCTGCGCGATTGACCCCGTCGTCCGGGAGTAACCGCTCGGGCGGATGAAATGTGGGCTCCGCCAAGCTGATTCTGCGGGCCCCTATCCGGCCAGCTTGACCACCCGGTTGTGGCCGGCATCGGTGACGTAGACGTAGCCGGCGGCGTCGACCGCGACCCCGGTGAGGTTGCTCAGTCCGGCGGACGGCAACGCGGTTTGCGTGGTCGAACCCGCCCCCAGCTTCACGACCCGATTGTTACCGCGGTCAACGACATAGAGGTCGCCGGCGGTGTCCGCGGCGAGGGCGCCCGGATCTTTCAGGGCGGTTGCCGGCAGGTCCGTCGGGCTGCTGGAGCCCGCCGCCAGTTTCAGCACTCGGTTGTTGCCGCTGTCGGTGACGTAGACGGCCCCGGAGCCGTCCACCGCGACGCCGGTGGGATTGCTGAGCCCGGTGAAGGGCAACGCCGTCGGATCGGTGGAGCCCGCCGCCAGTTTCAGCACCCGATTGGAGCCGTCGGTGAGGTAGAGGTTGTCGGCGCCGTCCACGGCCACACCGCGGGGGTTGTTGAGCCCGGTGACCGGCAGCTCCGTCGGGCTGCTGGAGCCCGCCGCCAGTTTCAGCACCGGATTGCTGCCCGGAGAGACGACATAGACGGCGCGGGCGGCATTCACCGCCACGGCGCTGGCCCCGCCCAGGCCGGTGAAAGGCAGCGCGGTCGGGCTGGCGGATCCTGCAACGAGTTCCAGCACCTGGCGGTTATCCGCGTCGGCCACGTAGACGTTGCCGCCGTTGTCCACCGCGACGCCGCTGGGATTTTTGAGGCCGGTGAAGGGCAGCACGGTCTGTCCCGAAGCCGTTGCGGGCTGCGCGGTTTGGCCCGGTTGCGGCGCGGGCTGGGCAGCTGGGTTTCCCGGCGCCGACGCTTGTGGTCGCAACAGGTAGGCGGTGGTGACGGCGGCGACGGCCAGGATGATGATCGCCCCGACGGTCACCGGCCACTTGAGGCGGGTGCGTGGGTGCGCCCGCGGCGACGGCGGGCGACCCCGCGGCGGCTCGGATCGCTGCTGCGGCAACACGGGCAGCCGTTTGTCCGGCGGGGCGGTTTTGGGCACGGGCCGCGTCGGATCGAACAACCCGGGCGGCGGCCGGGTCGCCGGCGGGTTCACGGGTGGGGCGGGCGCCGGCGCCGGCGTGTTCGTGTCGAGCAGGGTCGGTGTGCTGCGTGCCGCTTGGACCGACGCGGTGGTGAGCGCGCGCTGGGCGGCGGTCGCCAGGTCATGGGCGGTCGCATACCGCGTCTGAGGGTTCTTGGCCATGCCGCGGGCGATGACACCGTCGAACCCGGCCGGAATGGTGGGGTCGGCGTCGCTGGGCTTCGGCGGGTCGAGGAAGAAGTGCCCGCTGGATTGCTGCTGCAGGCTGTCGCCGGGGAACGGATGGGCGCCGGTCAGGCATTCGTACAGCACGCAGGCCAAGGCGTAGATGTCGGCCCTGGCGTCCGTCGCGCCGGTGCTGAAGCGTTCCGGCGCCATGTAGGGCCAGCTACCCACGATCATCCCGGTGCGGGTCAGCTTGACGGCCGTGGCATCTTGGGCCAGGCCGAAGTCGATCAGATAAACGAAGTCGTTCGCGGTGACCAGCGCGTTGGAGGGTTTCACGTCGCGATGCACCAGCCCGGCGGCATGCGCCGCATGCAACCCGTCGGCCAGCTGCTCGATGATCCGCACCGCCCGCTGCGGGCTCATGGGTCCCTCGCGCTCCAGCAGAGCTTGCAGGTCGATGCCCTCGACAATCGGCATCACGAGGTAGAGCTGGCCGTCGATCTCGCCGGTGTCATAGATGTGGATGATGTGCGGTGCGGCCAACCGCGCGGCCGCGTTGGCCTCGCGCCGAAACCGCTCCCGATAGCCGGGTTCGGCGCCCAGCTCGGTGGGCAGCACCTTGATGGCGACATCGCGACCGATCACGGTGTCGTAGCCCTTGTATACCTTGCCCATGCCGCCTTCGCCGATGAGCGAGAGCAGCCGATAACGCCCGAAGGTCACCTCATCCACCGACAGGCCTCCCTTGCCATGCCTGCTGGGACATCGAAAACCGTTGCCATTGCCGGGGATACATCCGCTAGTAGAGGTAGACCCGGGCGCCGTTGCCGCCGGTGCAGGTGATCCATGGATCGTTGCCTTCCACGGCGCAGGTCATGACGAAGTCGTCTCCGGAACAGGGGAACGACGTCGGCGCGTTCGCCCGGACACTCGGGCACGTGGTTTTGCTGCCGGCGATGACCTCGCGCGAGTCGCGGCTGGGAGAGGGGTAGGCATTCCAGTACGCGATCAACACGTTGTACGCAAACACGCAGGACGTCTTGTCCGTGCCGCGAGCCGAATTGCTCGCCCAAGCGGACTGACTCGGATGGTGGAATCCGTTGGGACAGCTTTCACCGTAGGAGTCGGGGGTCTGCACCATGGGCGGGGGCACCGATACGGCCGGCGGAGTCCATGACGGTGGTGCGGCGGCATAGGAATACGAGGGCAACGCCCCGGTGGCCGACGATGTCGCCGGGGTGCTGGCGGGTGAGTAGTTGTCGTTGTTGGTCAGCGCCACCATGACGACAACCAGCACGGCCACCGCCAAAGCGGCCAGGCCGACACCGATCCATACCCCAGTCCTCGATGAGGTCGCTGCGCCCGGCGGGGGCGGGTTGACCGGCGGTGCGTAGTGGGCGGCCGGCGCTGGTGGCCGGGATCGGGCGGGCGCTCTCGTCGGTCGGGAGTGCACGACGGGTGTCGGTGGCGGCTCGAGGGCGACGGTGGCGGCGGCTGTTGTTGCGGCGGTGGTTTTTTGGTGGTGTTGGGCTTCTTCGATGGCGTGGCCTAGGACGTAGGTCCAGGCTTCGGGCAGGGGGCGTCGTTCGGGTTGGTTGGTGAGGGTGTCGGTGATGATTTGGCGTAGCAGGCCGGGGGTGGTGGGGGGCAGGTGTTGGGGGTTTTTGGTGTCTTGGTCGCCGGCGAGCAGGCGCAGGGCGAGCAGGCCCAGTTTGTAGGTGTCGGTGTAGAGGGTGGCCAGTTCTTCGCCGGAGGGGGCGTCCCAGCCGGGGGTTTCCATTTGGGGTAGTGCGGAGATGGTGTTGATGCGCATGGCGTCGCAGTCGATGAAGAAGACGCCGGGGTGTGGGGTGAGGGTGAATAGCAGGTTTTTGGGGGAGATGTCGCCGACGCAGACGCCGTGTTTGTGCAGGAATGCCAGTCCGGAGGCGACTTCGCGTAGCAGTGAATAGCGTTGGGCGTCATCGAGGTCGATGCCGCGCGCGGCCAGGACCGAGGCGTGGTTGAGCAGGTGCTGGAATTCGGCGGTGGAGGACGAGGCGCCCTTGGCGGTGTTGAGTTCGACGAAGAATTCTGCGGGGATGGCGGGCATCACGAATCCGGTTGTGGTGCCGTTGTCTTCGACCAGGGCACACGGCCAGGCCGCCATCGAGACCAGTCGTTCGGCCTCGGCGTAGGACAGCGAGTCTTCCACCAGGGCCGGCATGGCCGCCAGCGCGGTGAAATCGATCTCGCCCAGCGTCTGGGCCTTGTACTCCTTGTAGACCATCGAATCGGCGAACTTGGTCTTGACGTTGGGAGCCCGATAGACCACACCCTGACCGCCCTGACCAATCTTGCTCAGCGCACCCAACTTATCCCGCTCGATCAGCTGTCGTGTCATGGCAGAATTCCCTCGCCGGTCAAGAAGCCGGGCCGTCGTGGCGGCGCGGCGGTCTCAGCCGGAACCTGTTTTCGGGGCCATACCGCCACCAAAGTCCGGTCGTCGTCGAAGGTTTCGCGGCTGAAGTCCACGGCATGGGCGAATTCGATCAGTGAGGGCGGACACGGTCTGGTCAACACGTCGCGGAAAAG
Organism: Mycobacterium interjectum; assembly: GCA_002102225.1. Lineage (GTDB taxonomy): Bacteria > Actinomycetota > Actinomycetes > Mycobacteriales > Mycobacteriaceae > Mycobacterium > Mycobacterium interjectum_B. Next base: position 88,902 of record LQPB01000043.1, on the reverse strand, counting down.
GTTTCCCACCCCGCCGTGCCCGGCGCCGAGCGGATCACCGATTCCGTCCGTGGCGATCAACAGCACCTCGTCGCCGGTGATGTCGACCTCCACGGCGGTCACTTCCGGTGCGACGCGGGGCAATCCGATCACCGCCGACGACGTGATCCCGGATTCCGGCTCGGCCTTGCCGCCGAGGATCTGCGTGAACCGCCCCGATGAGAGCAGCCATGCCGCCGAATCGCCCGCCCCCACCAGGTAAGCGCGCAGGGCGCCGGGGCCCACGGGCTCGATGACCGCGCACATCAGGGTGGTGGCGAGCTGCTCCTCGGCGCGAACGGGGTCCGGTTCGGCAAGCCCGAGAAGCGTTTGGGCACGCTCGTTGAGCGCCCAGGCGGTGCTCTTGAGCAGGCCGATCCAGTCGGTGGCGGCGAGGTTCTCACCGAGGTTGGTGTGCAGCCACTCGGCCGCTTGACGGGTGGCGGTGCTGGCACCGATGTGCGATTGCGGCGCGCCCGAAACCCCGTCGGCGACAAGGGCGATCACGCGTCCGCCGGGCAGGTGGTGCAACGCGAAATCGTCCTGCCGCGGTGCGCCGTTGTAGCGGTGCAGATGACCTCGCAGCGACGCCCCCCGAAGGGTGACGGCGTCGGTGGACCACCCGTCTATCACCACGTCGGGGCGAAACGGCAACGAGCGGTAGTCCGCAGCGATGGTCGCCGGTTCGACGCGGGGCGAGGGTCTGCCCACGACGAGCTGCGGGATGACGGTGGGGCCGACGACTTCGGAAACTGCCGCCGCCTCGCCGGTCGATGGGCCGGCAGGGACCGGGGTCGCACCGGCGGGCGGTGCGGGCGAGTCGACCCGTGGCAGCGCAAGCGGGGCGGTGGGATCCTCGTCGGGCGGCACCGCTGCTCTGCGCCGTCGCTTGAAGGGGACCATGAGCAGCCGACCTGGTCGGGTTTAGACGACGTCCACGGCGAGGGTGAAGCCTTCGGGTTTTTCGAATTGCAGTTCGGCCGAGCCGGAGGCCAGGGCCTGTCCGGAGCTGATCACTGATTGGGTCAGTGAGGTGAGGAATTCGGAGATGGCCGCGCCGGTGTCGACGCCGCGGGCGGCCACGAACGCGAAATGCGGTTTGGTGGCCAGCTCGGCCACCGTGGCGGCGTCGGCGTCGCCGATGCCGAAGGCCAAGATGTTGGGGGCGGCGGGTTGGGTGAGCAGGTGCGCCCGTACCGCGCGCCAGTCTTCGTTGCCGTTGGGCAGCCCGTCGGTCAGGAAGAACACCGCCGGCCGGTGCACGGTGTAGCCCTGGGCTTTGAGGCTGGGCACATCGACGCTGATGCGGTAGGCGAGTTGGTCGAAGGCCGCCGCGTAGGAGGTCAGGCTTTGGGCCGTCAGCACCGGCATGCCTTGCAAAAACCGCAAGTCCGCGGGTTCGAGGTAGGTAAACGCGGTATCGGAAAAGCCGATCACCGATAGCCGGATCTTGGCCGCGGCAAACGACTCCCGTTGTAGGGCGTCGTGCAAGGAGGCCAGGCCCTCGTTGAGCTCATCGATATTGCGGCCCATTGAGCCCGACTCGTCGGCCACGAAATAGACCAGAAGAATTGATCCTTTAGGCTCCACCATTGGACACCTCCTCATATCGATTGGTTGGGTCAACCACCCCAACGACCGAACCGGCCGTCAAAGTGTACTGCCGAATACGCACAATCAACACCACCTTTCATGCATCAGCCGCCAGCCGCCGAGCCATGACATTGACCCGCCGGCAGCATTGCGATCCGCTTGTTCAGCCACTCGCCAATTTTGGTGATATCCGCCGTGCCATCGGAAAGCGATCCCGAAGCGGGTTCCACGGCCACCGCGACCACGCTCACGCCGCCGGACCCATGAGTGAGGAAGCCGAATTGCCGAACCAGATAGCTGCCTTCCTCGGATGGCCCCCAGCCGCCCTTGAATTCGGCGTTGGGAATGTCGCCCAATCCCCATCGTTGGTCTGGCTCGATTTGGCCCATCAGCGCGCGCACCGGTGCGTCCCGCGCGTCGCACGCCGCGAAGGCGGCAAAGCGAATTTGAGCGGTCAGGGACCACAGCGTCTGCCCGAACGCGGTGAACTGGGGGCGAATTCTCCGCGACTCGACCGTGGTGTGGTCGTCGGCCTCGACAAGGACCTGTTCGACGGCATGAGCCGCGGAGGCCGGATCGCCCAAGCCGTCCCAGATCGATTCGGCCGCCGCGTTGTCGGATTCGACGATGGCAGCCCGCATCGCATCGGTGATGTCAGCGGAGTGAGTTTCCCGCAAGGCGGCAATGACCAACGGGACCTTGATGGTCGACCAGGCCGGGCCGATTGTCCATTCCCCCAGCGTCACGGGCGAGGCCGCGTCGCCCGCGGGCGCGATCATCAGCCCGATGCGCCCGTCGATGGTGCTCCGCAACCGGGCGAAGTCGGCCGTCAACAAACCAACGTCGGGCCCACTCGCCGTGGTGCCGGGTGTCGGAGGCGGCGTCTGCGCCGCCTTGCCGGGCGCCGGAGTTGCCGCTGGGGGCGGCGGATTCGGGTGACGCGGCGCACCCAATCCGCTCACCTTGACGACAACGATGCTCGCGGCGACGACGAGCACGGCGCCCAAGGTTGCACCAATGGCTGTGCGGCGTCGGGTTCTGCGGGCGGGCATGGCAGTCGTCAACGTCCGCACGGCGCGTCGAAGGCTTTGGCCGCCGCCATCCGGCGCACCGAGGCTTCGATGTTGGGCAGGCTCAAATCTCCGGCGTTCAGCGCCGACACCAACCGGTCGAGTACCGCGGGGACGGCGGCGGTGCTCACCCACAGCGCGGTGTCATTTCCGGCCTGCAGGGCTTTCAGCACCGCCTCGGCGATCCCGTAGCGATCGGTGATCGCTCGCATGCTCGACAGGTCGTCGGTGAACACCGGGCCGTCGAATGGGGGCCCACCGTAGCCTTTTCCGTTGCGCAACAACGCGACCGCGGCCGCGCTGAGGCTGGCGGGGTCGTTACCGGTCAGGCCGGGAACCTGCATGTGGCCGATCATCACACCGACCGGCGCCTGGGTGACCAGCGTCCGATACGGCACCAGGTCGACGTCCTGCATCTCGTCCAGCGGCGGGGTCACCACCCCGGTGGCATGCGAGTCGCCCGACGCGTGGCCGTGCCCGGGAAAGTGCTTGAGTACCGGCAGCACCCCGGCGTCGCGCAGGCCACGCGCGTAAGCGCCCGCGTACTTGGTCACCGCGGCCGGCTGATCGCTGAACGACCGGTCGCCGATCACCGTGTCGTCGGGTGCGTCGGTGACGTCGACGACCGGGGCGAAATCGATGGTGATGCCGAGCCGGCGCATCTTGCGGCCGCGGTCCAGCGCCAGCTGGTAGGTCTGGTCGGCGGTCTCGTTCTGCGCCAGAGAGCGCGCCGACGGCGCTTTCCCCAGTAGCGATGGCGCGGACAACCTTTCGACGCGGCCACCTTCCTCGTCGACGCTCACCGCCAGGTGCAGCGGCCCCGCCGAACCCGCGATCTCGGCAAGCGAGCCGTCGGTCAGCATCGACAGGTTGGTCCAGCTGGCGATGAAGATGCCCCCGACGTGCTGGTTGGCGACGACGGCGCGGGCGTCGGCCGCGTCGGTCACTCCGACCATCAGCAGTTGCGCGAGCTTGTCCCGGTTCGACATCGTCGCCAGCAACCGCGTTGTGTCGCACCCCGACGGTGTCGTGGGGGCCGGGGCCGCGGTCGGGCCGGGCGCCGCCGACGTCGGCGTGGAAGCGCCGTGGTGGCTGCGGCCCAGCCGAAGTCCCACGATCACACCACCGGCGATGATGGCGACGGCCGCGACGCAGGCGGCGACGATGGTGGCGCGCCACCGGGGCGGGTGTGGTCGTGGTGACGGTTCGTCCCCCGCGGCTTCAGTCGCAGTCGGAGCCATATCGCGCTGTTGCATCTGAGCGTGATCGGCTGGCGTATCGGTGGATTCGGGGCGACCAGCGACTTCGCGGCCCGCGTTGTTGGCCCTGGAGCGACGGCGGGGGAGGCTGTGCTTGTGCGGCCGGCTACTTGTCATCCGAATCGCCCATCAGTGTTGGTGCTCGGTGCTTCCCCGGCCGGAATGCGTCTTGCTGATGCGCTCGGCGAAGCAATGATCGTCGTCAAGGTTGTGGTTGAAGCACCACTGCAGCGCGTTGCTGGGGCTGCTGGACGGAACAGGAACAATCGTCACCCAGAAGTTCCCCTTGTCGTAGTTGGACCAGTCGCTGGACCAAAGCAGCTTCGCGCCGTATTGCTGGCGGAGGCGAAGATGTTCTTGCAGGATCAGGGCGTTGTCATACACGACGCCGTCATCGAGGGTCCCCGGTTGCTTGGTACTGAGTTGGGGGACCCACTGGTCAGCAAGTTGCGCGAGAATATAGGGCTCGTCTTGAGCGGCGAGTTGCTGCAGCTGCTGCAAGGGGTCCGCGGGCGGCGCGGGCGTGGAGGTGGATGTGGGTTCCGCGGCCCCGGCCGGATACGTCGCCGTGTTCGGCTGTGCGGTGGCGGCGGAATTGTTGGCGTTGGTATTGCGGAGCGCGGCCACCAGCACGACCGCGACAACCACCGCGATGACGACCCCGGCCCCGAGGATGGCGACGGGCCAGAGATTGGTCTTCGCCGGGGGCGGTGCGGTCATGGGTGGCGGCAGCGGAGTGCTTATCGGGCCTGAACGCGCGGCGGCGGCTGCTGGTGGCCGGGATCGGGCGGGTGCTCTCGTCGGTCGGGAGTGCACGACGGGTGTCGGTGGCGGCTCGAGGGCGACGGTGGCGGCGGCTGTTGTTGCGGCGGTGGTTTTTTGGTGGTGTTGGGCTTCTTCGATGGCGTGGCCTAGGACGTAGGTCCAGGCTTCGGGCAGGGGGCGTCGTTCGGGTTGGTTGGTGAGGGTGTCGGTGATGATTTGGCGTAGCAGGCCGGGGGTGGTGGGGGGCAGGTGTTGGGGGTTTTTGGTGTCTTGGTCGCCGGCGAGCAGGCGCAGGGCGAGCAGGCCCAGTTTGTAGGTGTCGGTGTAGAGGGTGGCCAGTTCTTCGCCGGAGGGGGCGTCCCAGCCGGGGGTTTCCATTTGGGGTAGTGCGGAGATGGTGTTGATGCGCATGGCGTCGCAGTCGATGAAGAAGACGCCGGGGTGTGGGGTGAGGGTGAATAGCAGGTTTTTGGGGGAGATGTCGCCGACGCAGACGCCGTGTTTGTGCAGGAATGCCAGTCCGGAGGCGACTTCGCGTAGCAGTGAATAGCGTTGGGCGTCATCGAGGTCGATGCCGCGCGCGGCCAGGACCGAGGCGTGGTTGAGCAGGTGCTGGAATTCGGCGGTGGAGGACGAGGCGCCCTTGGCGGTGTTGAGTTCGACGAAGAATTCTGCGGGGATGGCGGGCATCACGAATCCGGTTGTGGTGCCGTTGTCTTCGACCAGGGCACACGGCCAGGCCGCCATCGAGACCAGTCGTTCGGCCTCGGCGTAGGACAGCGAGTCTTCCACCAGGGCCGGCATGGCCGCCAGCGCGGTGAAATCGATCTCGCCCAGCGTCTGGGCCTTGTACTCCTTGTAGACCATCGAATCGGCGAACTTGGTCTTGACGTTGGGAGCCCGATAGACCACACCCTGACCGCCCTGACCAATCTTGCTCAGCGCACCCAACTTATCCCGCTCGATCACCTGCCGTGCCATCGCGGACCTCCCACGCCACCAGCCTTCACTTTTCAGAAAGAGTCGAAGTTTTCAGCGGCCATGGCCATTCCGTGACCGGTCGTGTCGTTGATGAAGCGCGCCCAGCCGCCGCTGGTGACTATCGTCCAGCCGCTGGTTCGATAGGTCCCACCGGAGAGTTGCTGTACACCGTTGGGAGAGGCCATATCTGGGGGATGTTTGTCGACGTTGCCTTGCGTGTCGACGGCGACGGCCGGCGCCGGATCGGTACACGTGTAAGCGGTGGTGATCACGGCGCCGGGAACACACGTTTGGCAGGTGACCTGTTGAACGGTGACCTGACAGATCTTGCCCGACGGCGTCGCGAAGTACTGAGATGTCGGCGTTGCACTCGTCGTCGGTGCGGGCGATGGGGTCTGCCCGGGCGGCGGAGCGCCTTGCGCGGGCGTGACCGCCGGAGCCGGCGCCGGTTGCGCGCCGGGAGTTTGGGATGGGTGAGACCGTGTCAGCAGGACATAGCTGGTGACGCCGATAATGGCCAGCAGAACCGCGAACGCCGCAACGAGCGCGGCGATCAACGGCGTGCGGCGCCGCCGCTGCGGCGCCGGCATGTCCGTATGCCATTGCCGGCCATCCCAATACTTGAGGCCGGGCTTACCGCTCGGATCCGGGTACCAGTCGGGCGCCCGCGGTGGAGTCGTCATAGTCCTTCTTCCCCCGCGAATGGGCGGACTGCCCATGATCGCGCGGGTTGGTCGGTGCTGCCTGATGTTGGCGTCCGGGCAACCGTGCCCCGACCGGCTTGGAGGATTCTTGGCGAGCGCAGCCGAAATCGATTGCTTTCGATGACGATGAAACGCACGTGCTTATTCGCCATGGCATGCCAATGTCATCGCGAGGTAGAGACCGAGCGGCGTGCCGTGCATTCAAGCCTCCCAGAGCGAAAGCCCACGTAAGCTGCAAGCACGATACCGCCGAGCCGGTGTCCCCGCAGCCGATCGCGGTTGGCATTCACCAATATCCCGACACCGAGTGATGAGGCCTTCGTATATTGGCCTTCAGAGCAAACTTGCGGGATGGTGCCAGCAACGACCGTTCGCCAAACGAACGACAAGTCAAACCGTTTGCGAAAGGGCTGAGATGAGGCAAATCGCACTGTCGGGACTTTGCATCGCCCTGCTCGCCAGCGCGCCACCGGCCGGCGCCGATCCCACCGCAGGCCACGATGCGAAGGTCAACGTCCGCACGCCATCAATGCTCTGCGAGATCGGCTCCGACGACGCAGATCCGGGGATCGGTCCCAATGTCATCTGCCAGGGCTCCTTTGCCCAAGCCCCGGGCGACGATCAAGCCTTTGTCACCGCGTCAGGCCAATTCAGCTACCGGGGCGCGAACATCGGCGTTGGCTACGGCCATGCTCCCTTTGAAACCCTCGAACCCGGGCAGACTTATCACATTCAGGGCTGGACGGTCGTGGCGCGCGACGACGGCATTCGCTTCACGAATGGTGGCACGGGGCATGGAATGTTGATCCGCGGCGATACCACCGTCAATTCGTTCTGATATAAGACGCAAACGGCGCGTCACCTGGCCGGCAATTTGAGCACCCGTCTGTTGCCACTGTCAGTGACGTAAACATTTCCGGCTCCATCCACCGCCACACCCCGCGGAGACTTGAGGCCAGTGGAAGGCAGCACGGTCCGGGCGCTCGAGTCCGCCGCCAGCTTGACCACTCTGTCGTTGTTGTCGTCGGCGACGTAGATGTTGCCGGCGCTGTCCACCGCGAGGCCTTCCGGGAATTTGAGGCCCGTGAGAGCCAGCATGGTCGGGGCGTTCGAGCCGGCCGCCACCTCGAAGACCCGTCCGTCGACGATTCCCTCGTCGGTGACGTAGAGGTTGCCGGCGCCGTCCACAGCGACACCACCGGCGAGGACAGGGTCGGCGAACCGCACCTCGGTCGGGGTGTCCGAGCCCGCGGCCAGCTTCATCACACGGCCGCGGTCGATGACATAAATGTTGCCGGTGCTGTCCACCGCCACGTCAAGGGGGAGATCGAGGTTGCTGAACGGCACCACGGCCGGCGTCTTCGAGCCTGGCGTCAGCTTTAACACCCGGCCGTTGCCGCAATCGTTCTTCGGGCAGGTGGAGTAGCTGGTGACGTAAAGGTTGCCGGTGCTGTCCACCGCCACGCCCGTCGGAACGAAGAGATCGGTGAAGGGCAGTTCGGTCGAGTTGGCTGACCCCGCCGCCAGGGTCAGCACCCGATTGCCGGCGGCATCGGCGACGTAGAGGGTGCCGCCCGCATCCACCGCGACACCGGCGACGCTGGTGAGACCGGTGAACGGCAGCACGATCTGTGCCGGCGGCACCGGCGACGGCGACGCGGGCGCGAAAGTCGAAGTGGAGTGCGCGGGTGAGTGCGGCCCCGCGTGGCAACCCATGAGGACGACGGCCAGGGCCGCGACGAAGGCGGGGATCAGTGGCAGCTTCATCAGTGCGCCTTTCTCGCCCCGCCCGTGCGCCGATGCTACCGACGAGCCCCACCCTTCACCACACATTTCGCAAAGCGCCGCCCCGGCGAGCGGGTTTACCTGGCCGATAGCACTTGCCACACAACGACTTTGGGCGACACACCCGATGAGCCGCCGGGGATGTGCGCGTCGTTGAGAATCCTCCAAGCCGCCGGGTGGATCCTCACGGGGCCAGGCATTGTCCGGAGATAGGAAGCCCGACAATGAAAAACATCTCTTTGCACCGGCGGCGATCGGTGCTGCTGGGTGCGGTGCTGGGAATCGGCGTGTGGTGCACCCTGGCGGTGGTCGTCGCGCCGCCTGGCGCTGCAGCCCATGTGGACCTGGCCGTGGGCATGCCGATCGAAATCGGCAATCACAGCTGCTCCCTCGGGTTCTTCGGTTTCAATGCCCGCCAGGATCGTCTCGCGGTGACCGCGGGTCATTGTTCGGATGCCGTGACCAACCAGCCCGTGTTCGCGGACAACGGCGTGCAGATCGGGGTGGTGGTCGCCTGGAAGCAAGACCTCCAGAACGACTCGGGCAAGTTGGTCGGAGCCCGTGGATACACGGTCATCGCTGTGTACAAACGGTTTTCGTTGGAGCCGTTCTTTTCCGGCGTCCGGGCCTCCATCAGTGAGGGTGACTACGTGACCAAGTTCGGTGAGCGCACGGGCAAGACGAACGGCGTCATCAAATCCGTCAAGTTCGACGCCAAGCGGCCTGATCTGGCGTTGCTGTCGTCCAACATGGTGCAACTGCCCGGCGACTCCGGGTGTCCTTGGTACACGAGCGACGATGCGTTGGTCGGTATGGGTTCGAGCGGTGATCAGGAACAGCTGGGCGGCGACGCCGGCAGCCAGGCTCAACCGATCGGCGCGGTACTCGACATGATTCGCGCAAACGCAGGTGTGTGGGGCGAAGACTTCAAGGTTTGGACACAGTAGGCGGGTGCTGGAAATGGCTGAACCGTCTGTGATTTCGGGCATTGACGAAGCGGTCCTTGCTGATCGCTCCGGTGGAGACAATAATTACCCGCACCCAACACCGAGGTTAGTTTCTCCATTCTCGGCTCATCGGGTGCGAATGAACGAATGGAGGGTCGGCTTATGACGACACCCGCGGGCTGGTACGACGACCCCGAGGATCCGAAGGCGCAGCGCTACTGGGACGGCCAGGATTGGACGCCGCACCGACAGCGAAAGCCAGTTGCACAGCCGACACCCCAGCCGGTGATGTCCTCGCCTCCACCGCCTGAGCCGGCTGCGTCCGTGCCGACTCCACCGCCGGCTTCGACACCTCCTCTGCCACCGCCGCCGCCGAATCAACACGCCCAGTGGTCGCCTCCGGGCCCCCAGCCACTCGGACAGTCACCGAAGCGGTCCATCAATCCGATCGTCGTCATCGGGGGGATCGCAGTCGTCATCGTGTTGGCCGTCGGAGGGTTTCTGGGATACAAGCAATTCGGCAAGAGCGGTCCCGGCTCGCCCGAGGACCAGATCAGGTCGGTCGTCCAACGCGAGGTTCAGGCGTGGAACAATTCCGACTTTTCCTACAACCCGGAGTTGTACTGCAAAGCAAACTCTTCCCAAGACCAAGCTGGGCAAAAAGAGGGACGCGAGCTCAGGACTCAAGCCGGAAACATGTCGGCGTCGGTGGACAGCATTCACCTGAACGGCGACCAGGCCACCGTCGATGTCACCGTAAAATTCCAGAACGCGCCAGGTAAAACCGCGCCCTCAACGATGCAATTCGTCAAGGAGGACGGGCGTTGGAAGGACTGCACTCCTCCGGATTCATCCGGCAATTGATGATCAACCGAGGGGCGCCAGGTATGCGGAACGGCCGCGTGCGCAATTCGCATTGTCCGCTAGCTTGTTTCGCTCCGGGCACGCGTCTCCGCAACCGCCCGCGCGACCACGCAATCGTCGCCGCCGCCCCCGAGAAGAGACTCGCCAGACGCCAATTAATCACAAACGTCGCTGATGATTGACGCCCGCGCTATTCTCGCTTTCGCGGGTGCAGTTCAGTCAACCGGGAGGATCTGCCCATGACGACACCCAACCAGCCCGGCTGGTACGACGACCCCCAAGATTCAAACGCGCAGCGTTACTGGGACGGTCAAGACTGGACGCCGCATCGCCAGCGCAAGCCGAGCGTGCCAGCCGCCCGACCGCCGGTCGCGCCGCCGCCGCAGCAGCAAGCGCCACCACCGTCTCATCTGCCGCCGCCTTCTGCGGCGCCGACTCAGGCCGCGCCGCTGCCGCCACCGCCGCCTCCGCCACACCTGCCGCCGCCTCCGCCTCCACCACCGCGCGCCGCCGTGCCGACTCAGGCCGCCCATTCGCCGATGCCGCCGCCCCCACCGCCCAATCTGCCGCCCCCGCCGGGATATTCACCGCCCGCGGGGCGCCCGGGGCCCGACGCGCCAACACAGCACGGCTCCCAACAGTGGCCGCCACCGCCTCCCGGTAGCCAAACCCCCGGCGGCGGCGCGCAAATGGCGTCCGACGGCCTGGCGACGGTCAAGGGGTTCGCCGGAAAGATGTCGGTCACCGCGTGGATCGTGCTCGGGGGGCTCGTCGTGACCGTCATTTCGACCTTCCTCCCGTTCGCGACCGAGAGCATCAAGCTGTTCGGGGAAACACTGGGCTCTCACGAGGTTCCGGCCAACGGTGCGGCGAAGTTCGTCGTGATCGTTCTGGTCGCCCTCGCCGTCTTCCTGGCGCTTCCGGCCTTGTCGGGGTCTCAACTGGCGGCCGGGCGGCTCATCGGGCTCAGCGTCGTGGTCGGCCTGCTCGCGGTGCTGACGCTCGTCTGGTTCAACACGGTGTCCACCGAGAACAACAAGGGCGAGGGCGTTGTGGAGCTCACGCCGGGGCTCGGCTTGATGTTGTACGGGGTCGCGGTCCTCGTCACCGCCGTGGGCGTCGTGCGGCTGTGGATCGAGCGGTCAAAGGCAGGCAAACAGTCGTACTAGGAGTACGCGAAGACCAATCCAACGCGGAACGGAATTAGGTGCACCCATGAGTTCTCCCCGAAGTGCTCGTCAACTGATCGGTGTCACCGGCGCCGTCGCGATCATCGCCGCCACCGCGATGACCGCGGCCTGTACTGCCAAGGGCACCAACAATCCCGGCGCCGCCGGCACCACAGCCACGGCACCCACCGGGGCCTCTGGCACGGCGGCCACAACCGGCCCAGCCACCTCGGGTGCAACCTCACCGACTTCGGCACCGACGTCGGCCGGGCCGGCCACCGGTTCGGCCGTCGTCCTTCCCTTCACCGGTCTGGACCGGCCCGCCGATGTCACGGTGCCACCGGGCAGTGGCGCGGTCTTCGTCACCGATGGCGGCAACAACCGCGTGGTGAAAATGGCGGCAAACTCGTCCACTCAATCCGTGCCGCCCTTCGCCGGGCTCAATAGCCCCGTCGGGGTAGCGGCCAACGGCGACGACCTGTTCGTCACCGACGCCAACAACGCCCGGGTGTTGTGGTCGCACGCCCCCCGGACAACCCCGACCGCGCCATGGCAATCCTCCTCGGCAACCGAATGGGTCGGGCCCTTCACGGGTCTCAACTCTCCCAAGGGCGTTTATTTGGTGATGGGCTCCGTCTACTACGTCGTTGACAGCGGCAACAACCGCGTCCTGATGTGGCGGGAGGGGCTCAACGCGCCCCAAGTGCTCGCCTTCAGCGGTCTGAGCAACCCGGACAGCATCGCGGTCGACGACTTCTCCAACGTCTACGTCTCCGACACCGGCAACAACCGGGTGGTGGTCTTGAAGGGCGACGGCACGCAAAGCGTGCTGGCATTCACCGGCCTCAGCAGCCCGCAGGGTGTGGCGGTGCTCTCGGGCGACGTCTACGTCGTCGACGGCGGCAACAACCGGGTGGTCAAGCTGAAGACCGACCGCACCACCAAGGCCACCACCCAGTCCATCCTGCCGATCAGCGGCCTGAAGAATCCGCGCGGCCTGGCGCTGGACGGCCAGGGCGACCTCTACGTCGTCGACAGCGGCAACAACCGGGTGCTCAAGCTGGACAAAGCCTTTGCCGGGCAATGACTTACGCGCCGCGATCGGGGTGCCGACGGCGAGGTGAGTGGTGGCGGCCTCTAGCAACACGCCGGGCGGGCAGCCCGACGAGGCGCTGGCGTACCTCGTCGTCGCGGAAGGCGGCACCGAACGGCCCGTTCCGATCTTTGATCAGCTATTCGTCGGTCGGGAGTGCGCGGGCATCAGCGATGCGCGCCGGCTCATCATCGACGATCCCGAGATCTCCCGCACCCACCTGGAAATCCGGCTGGACGCCGCGGGGGATCAGGCGTTTGTGATCGACACCAGCAGCAACGGCACCCTGCTCAACGGTGTTCGTTTAGAACGCGCGGCGGCGCTGCCGATCAGGCCCGGCGACGAGATCCGGATCGGCGACGTGGCGCTGACCTTCCGTTCACAGCGATTCACCGCCGTGCCCCGCGCCGCGCCGCTGCGCACCCGGGAGCGCATCGGCAGGGCCGCCATGGTGATGGTGGTCGGTGACATCGTCAACTACTCGACGATCTCGCAGATGACGGACGAGGGCGTGATGGCGCGCGGTTTGCACACGCTGTGGCAGCGGCTGGGCGACGCCTTGCGCGCCCATCGCGGCACGCTCAGCTACTACGCGGGCGACGCGCTGTTCGCCGTGTGGGAGCTCGCCCGGTTTCCGGACGCCGGCGAGCTTGCGATCGATTTCGCGCTCGCAGCGAATGACCTCGTCGAAGAACTGGGCCCGGGACTGCCGCTGCGTGACCCGAACGGTTCGCCGATCCGCATGGGGTGGGGCGTGGTGCAGGGCATGGTGGCGCTGGCCGCGATGACGAGATCGACCGACGCGGTCATCGGCGATGCGACCAATGTGGCGTTCCGGTTGGCCGGGCTCGCCGGTCGGGACGGACGTGCCTCGGTGATGGTGACCGGCGGCGTGCGCCGCTCCGTCGCCGACCGGTACCTGTGGGGGGAAGGCGAACAGGTTGAGCTCAAGGGCCGCTCCGGAACCGAGACCGTGTTCCCGGCCATCGCGCGGGCGCCCCACCCCTAGCGACCGGCCACCCGCGCGTCCAAGAATGTTCCAAGGCGCCGGGAGCATCATTGCGAGGTGAAAAAGGCCGCGAGGGTCCTGGCCGGGATGGCCGGGGTGGCAATGCTTTTCTGCCCGTCGGCGGGCGCCGAGCCCACGCCGGACGACTACGTGAACGTCAGAACGCCCACGCCACCGATGCGCTGCGAGGTCTCCTCGGCGGACGGTGCCGGACAAGAACCCACGGTCGTCTGCCAAACCGCCGGCTTCCCGCAGGCCCCGGTGGAGCCCGTCCCGTATCCGGGCCGGACCGGGGACCCACGGGTAGTGCACCAGGATCAGGCGATCATCGGCGCGTCCGGCCGATTCGATTGGCGGAATGCCAATCTCGGCCTGCCCCCGCCCAATCAGCCCGACGTCACCCTGGTGAACGGGCAGACCTACGACTTCCATGGCTGGAGGATCGTGCCGACGGCCGACGGCACCCGCTTCACCAACGATGTCACCGGGCACGGCATGTTCATCGATCGGCAGTACAGCGTGGAGCCGTTCTGACGCGGCGCGATGTCCCGGCCAGCGGTCCGCGCTACGGAATCCGGCGAGCCGCGTTGTTACTCTGGCGGAGTGGACGAGACCGGCGAAAACCCGAGCAAGGCGGCGCTTGCGGCCACCAGTTGGGCGCTGCTGGGCATGATGTCCTACGAAGAGGAGGTCTCCGGTTACGACCTCAAAAAGTGGATCGACTGGAGCGTCGATCTGTACTACTGGAGCCCGTCGTACAGCCAGATCTATACCGAGTTGAAGAAGCTCGAGGGCTTGGGGCTGGTCACGTCGCGCGTCGAGCGCGACGAGGGCACCCGCAGCCGCCGGCTTTACAAGATCACCCCGGCCGGGATGGATGCCATCACCGAGTGGACCAACCATGCGCCGTTCGATCCGCCCGTGCTCAAACACAGTGTGCTACTGCGGATTACGTTCGGCCACCTGAGCAATCCGGCTCGGCTGAAGGAATTGCTGCAGGAGTATGTGGCGTATGCCGAAGCTAGGCATCGCAAGGCGGTCGAGGATGCGGACGGAGCCGAGGTCGAGCCCGCCTGGGCTTATTCGGTCATCGCGTTGCGCTGGGCCGCGAAGTACTACGCCGCCGAGCGTGAGTTCGCACTCGAACTCATGAAAGAAATCGACGAGGCGGATGCGATCATGCAGAAAGCCGCGAAGGGTGGCTTCGGGAAGCCGCGCCCCAAGCCTGGTTACTGGCGCGAGGTCGAAAAGCAGGTCCAGGCCAAGCGCGACGCGGATTAAGGGCAGGCGGCCGCGTCCCGGGCCGCGATGTAGCCGTACACGAGTCCCTGCGCGATCGTCGCGCCCGCGCCCGGATAGGTGGTGCCGAAGGCGTTCGCGGCACTATTGCCGATGGCGTACAACCCGGCGATCGCCGCGCCGTCTTCGCGCAGCACGCGCGCTCGGTCGTCGGCGCTCAATCCACCGCAGGTGCCCAAATCGCTGAGCACCATTTTCACCGCGTAGAAGGGACCCTTCACCAGCGGACGCAGGTTGGGGTTCGGTTTGATCGTCGGGTCGCCGTAGTAACGGTCGTAGGCGCTGCGCCCCCGACCGAAGTCGGGATCCTTGCCGGCGGAGGAGTTTTGGTTGAAGCGGGTCATCGTCTGAAGGAACTCCGACACCGGAACTCCCATCTGCGCGCCCAGTTCACCGAGGCTGTCGGCGCGCACGGCGACGCCCGCGTCGTACCAACGCTGAGGGATCCGCATCCGTGGAAACAGTTCGGCGCCAAAGACATAGCTGTTGCGGTACTGCTGGTCGAAGACGATCCACATCGCGTCGACGGGATTGCCCGAGCGTTCCAACTCGAGGATCCGCTGGCCGAATGACATGTAGTCCGCCGCCTCGTTGGCGAACCGGCGGCCGTGCTGGTCCACGATCAGGCTGCCGGGCAGCGACCGTTCCGCCAGCATCACCGCCGGCGCCTTGCCGGGTAGCGGCGCAATGGCGGGAAACCACCACGCCTGATCCATCAATCCGATGTCGGCGCCGAGTTCTTGCCCCGCCCGGATCCCGTCGCCAGTGTTGGATTCGGCGCCCAGGCTCAGGCCGGAGCCCAGCGACTCGGACTGGAACTTCCAGCGCATCTCCATGCTGTGGTCGAAGCCGCCGGTGGCCAGCACGACGCCGCGGCGGGCGGTGATCGTCACCTCGCGCCCGCCGTGCTCCACGACCGCGCCGGTCACCCGATCACCCTCGGAACTCAACAGGCGTAGCAGCGTCGTGTCGGTCCACACCGGGATCCTGGCGCGCAGCACACCCGCGAACAATCCGGCCATCAGTCCCTGACCGCCCGCCGCGTATCGCCGGCCAACCAGCCGGCCACCCACGCCCTGCGCCAGCCGCTTACCGAAGGTGGGAATGCCCTTGCGCGGCACCCGCGCTACCAAGTTCATCCAGCGATAGTCGGCGCCCGTGGTGGGTATCGAGACGCCCGCTTCCAATACGCCGGGCCGCAGCAGGCTGCGATATTCGCCGAGCAGCGAAGTGTCGAACGGGTGGCATTCGCAGGTGCGGCCCGCCGCACTACCGCCCGGCTCCTCCGGGTGGTAATCGGAGTAGTCCCGGGCCCAGAACAGCCGCAGCGGAGTCGTGCGGCGGAGCAGCTCCACTACAGCGGGTACATGCGTCACAAATGCAGCGGAGCGTTGCCGGGAGGCGGAGTCCGCCACCACCGAGCCCAGGTAGGTAGCGGCGCGCTCGGCCGTGTCGTCGGCGCCGGCATCCCGCAGGACCGGGGAGGCGGGTAGCCACAGTGCGCCGCCGGACCGGGCGGTCGAGCCGCCGACATAGGACGACTTCTCGACGATCAGCACCGACAGCCCCAATTCGTGAGCCGCCAGCGCCGCCGCCATGCCGGTACCCGAACCGACGACCAGCAGGTCCACGGTCGTGTCGACCACCGGAAGCCCGGCGGGGATCGTCGTGCTGTGCGCGCTCACGTCGAGAACGGTATGCCGGGGCAGCGCGGCGGCGGAAGAGCCGTCCTGATCAGTGGGAACATCCGGACCCACGTTCCGGGTGCCGAAGTTCAATCATGCGTATGACGGCGCAGTCCGATACCGACGAAATCCGGCCCATTGAAGCCGAGGCCGCACCGACCAGATTCGCGCGCGGCTGGCACTGTCTGGGCCTGATTCGGGATTTCGCGGACGGCAAGCCGCACGCGATCAACGCGTTCGGGCGGAAGCTGGTCATCTTTCGCAGCGGGGACGGAAACCTCAACGTGCTCGACGG
Source organism: Mycobacterium interjectum (assembly GCA_002102225.1). GTDB lineage: Bacteria > Actinomycetota > Actinomycetes > Mycobacteriales > Mycobacteriaceae > Mycobacterium > Mycobacterium interjectum_B. Next base: position 72,366 of record LQPB01000043.1, on the reverse strand, counting down.
CTACTGCCGACACATGGGCGGTGACCTCTCGCAGGGCGAGGTCAAGGGCGACGAGATCGCGTGCCCGTTCCACGATTGGCGCTGGGGGGGCGACGGGCGCTGCAAGCAGGTGCCGTACAGCCGGCGCACGCCCAAGCTGGCCAGAACGCACGCCTGGACCACACTGCAGCAGGACGGCATGTTGTTCGTGTGGAACGACCCCGAGGGCAAGCCACCTCCGCCGGAGGTCATGATCCCGCGCATCGAGGGCGCCACCAGCGATGCGTGGACGGACTGGCACTGGTACACCACCGTCGTTCACAGCAACTGCCGCGAAATCATCGACAACGTTGTGGACATGGCGCACTTCTTCTACATTCACGGGTCGCTGCCCACGCACTTCAAGAACATCTTCGAAGGCCACGTGGCGACGCAGTACATGAACAGCGCGGGTCGCCCCGACGTCGGTGGCGAGGGCCCCAAAATGCTGGGGACCACATCGATCGCGTCCTATTGGGGTCCGTCATTCATGATCGACGACCTGACGTATCACTACGACGACGCCGACCACCAAACCGTGCTGATCAATTGCCACTACCCGATCGACGCGAATTCCTTTGTGCTCCAATACGGCATCATCGTCAAGAAATCGGACGCGCTGCTCCACGACCTCGCCATGCAGACCGCCATCAGCCTCGGTGACTTCGTCAAATTGGGTTTCGAACAAGACGTGCAGATCTGGCGGCACAAGGCGCGCATCGACAACCCGCTGCTGGTCGAGGAGGACGGACCGGTGTACCAACTTCGGCGGTGGTACCAGCAGTTCTACGTGGACGCCGCCGACGTGCAACCAGACATGGTGGACCGCTTCGAGTTCGAGTTGGACACGACCCGGCCTTTCGAGGCGTGGATGAAGGAGGTAGAGGTCAACATGGCCGCCCGGGAAGCCATGACAGGCTCGGTGTGATGTCCCCGTCGTCGAGGCAAGATAACCGGCTCGACGAGATGCCGATGGCGGCGGTGGCGTGCCGGACCTGCGGTGCGCAAGTGCTGGCCCGCAAGAGCAGCTGGAATCAGACCAGCGTGCAATGGAACGCCGACGCCACGGCCCGGTGCCCCGAGCGCGCCGAGGCGCAGAAGATGTCAGGTCAGGGCGGGGGAGTATTCCTTGCGTGCGCGGCGCTGAGCGAGTCAATTCTCGATGCGGTGAGGCACGGCGACTTGGCCATTGTCGACGAAATGGCGCGAGCAGCAACGTAATCGGCCGCAAGCCTCGCAAAACTCCGATACCGGCTTCGTGTCGAGGTCGACGGTTCGCAACCCGAGGATCCGTGGCGGCTGGGCGTCGCCGGCGCCGACGGCGAGCACGGAAACCGGCCAACCCACCCTGGCCCGGTCAAACAACCAGCCCCCGGCCGATTGCTCGCTGCGCGGCAAACTCCGGGACCATCAAAACCCTCCTACTTCCACCCGGAGCGCGGCCCGCACGACTTGGTGACTTCGCGACATGACAGCGAAGTTCAGGCGTGCGCACCACCGTCGATCCGAATTTCGGTGCCGGTGATGAATGCGCCGTCGTCCGAGGCGACCATCGCGATGACCGAGGCAACCGAACTTGGGTCGCCCAGGATTTCGCTCTCCCTGCCGTGCAGCAGCGGGGTCTGCTTGGCCCACAATCCCAGGTCGTATCCGTCCGGCATCTTCTCCAGGGTGCTCAGCGCCAGCGCCGTGGCCACCCCACCCGGCTGAATGTTGACGGCTCGCAGCCCTTGCTTGGAGTACTCCAGCGCAAGGGAATGCGTGAACGACAGGACCCCGCCCTTGCTGGCCGCATAGGCCGCCATGTAGGGGTGGGCGAATGACGCGGCGGTGGAGGTGAAGTTGATCACCACCCCACGGCCGGAGTCCAGGAGCGCCGGAAGCGCTTGGCGCGTCATCAGAAAGGTGCCCGTCAGGTTGACCGCCAGCGTGGCGTTCCAGTCGGCCAGCGTGTGCTCGTGCGTGTTGGCGCAGCGCTGGACCGCGGCCGCGTTGACCAGCACTTCGAGGCCGCCGAGTTCGGCGACGGCCGCACCCACGGCGGCGGTGACGGCGTCCTCGTCGGAGATGTCGAGGACGCCGGTGGTGAGGCGCTTGCCGGTGCCGGCACCGTCGGCGGCGGCCGCCGTGCGAGCCAGCCCATCGGCCGAGATGTCGTAGGCGACGACGGTGCCGCCCTCGTCGAGCAATCGGGCGACGGTGGCCTGTCCGATTCCGGAGCCCGCTCCGGTCACGATGGCACGCCTGTCCGCGAAACGATCCATCAGCAAAGCCTTTTCGCTCATGCCGGCTGGAAGGCGCTCAGCGGGGCTTCCTCGGGGTAGGCCGCCGGACCCCCGAGGTCGTAGGCGGCGTTCAGGGCGCTGATGAACGCCGGATTGTGCAGCGGTTCGCCGGGGATGTCGAGCTTGATGCCCTTGTCCTCGAGATCGTCGACCATGATGTCGATCGCCTTTTCGACGGTCATGTCGTCGGAGCCCTCCATGTTCTTCTTCAGCTCGTCATAGTCCGCGAACACCTCGGCAGACCAGTGCACCAGGAACCTCAGTTCGTCGGTGTGGTGGCGCGCGATCACGTCGTCGCCGTTCTTCAGCAGCCACTGGTCGCGGTCGGTCGGGTCCCCGGCGAACACCGTGTCGAAGGCCAGACCGGCCGGAATCTGCCGGTCCAGTGGTCCATTCGCCTCACCGCGGTGCACCATCATCTCGTTCTGCACCACGACGCCGCGGTTGTAGATCGGCGGCAGCACGCGCTGGGGTGGCCGCAGCGGCCCGTCGGGCCAGTAGGTAAACCCGCTGGCGGTGTCCAGAGAGAACCAGGTGATGACTTGAGCCATCTTGATCAGGTAATCGCCGAACAGGCCTGACTTGCCCATGACGCTGCACAGCCACGTTGGCGCGTTCTCGTACCGCACACCGCGGAAGCTGGGTGAATCGAGGTGCCCCGGATCGCGGTTGGCGCACGGCCCGTTGATGTTGAACAGCATCATCTGCGGTTTGGCGTACTCGGCATTCCAGTAGTTCTTCGCCAACTCAACGAACCGCTCGTTGTAGAAGCAGTCGTGCAGTTGCGGGTAGAGCACGGCGCCGTAGTTGGCCAGATAGCCGCGGAAGGTCGGGGTGAGAAATAGGTCCAGCGACGGCGTGAAGCCGTCGGGGAAGGCGCCACTCATGGTGGCGATCAATTCGTCGGCCGACGCAAAGTGCTGGGCGATGATCAGCTTCCACGGACCCTCGGTGCGAACGACATCGAGCAGCCGCTCGCGTTGGTCGTCTGTATAGACGTTCTCGATCTCCCGGGGCGGTGCGGCCGGCCGCAACACGTCGGAAAGCGCCATGCGCCGCTCGTCGGTGAGCATCAGCTGTCTCCTTTGCAGTTCTGGATCGAACGATTGTGCGCAGTGTCGGCGCGATGCGGGTGATCGCTGTCCGGTCATCGGGACGTCAATAGCGAAGGGGGTTGGTGAACTTGGCTCGCAGCAACGCGCCCACTTCGGCGATCGCCAGCCGGCCGCGCGCGGTCGCATCGGCGCGCATCAAGAAACCGTGGTACATCCCCGGATAGCGGGCGGTGATCGTCTGCACGCCGGCATCGCGTAACCGGTCCGCGTACCGCTCGCCCCAGTCCCGGATGGGATCGCAGCCGCCGGTCACCACGATCGCGGGCGGTAGCCCGGACAGCTCGGACGCATAGGCCGGGACCAGATAGGGATCGGTGGGCGGACCCGCGTCGCCGTCGACGAGCGCGTGCATGTAGTCGATGTCGTCCCGCGCCAGCAGCGGCGCATCCGCCAGCGCGGCAATGGAAGGGGCGGACATGTCGCGATCCAGACCCGGATACAGCAGCACCTGCGCGCAGATCGCCGGTCCGTTGCGGTCCCGGGCGGCGAGCGCGACCGCGGCCGCGAGCGACCCGCCGGCGCTGTCGCCGACCACGGCGAGCCGCTGGCCGTCGACGCCTAGTTCGGTGGCGTTTCGTGAGACCCATGCTGTCGCGGCATAGGCGTCGTCGAACTGCGCCGGCGGTCGGAATTCCGGGGCCAAGCGGTAGTCGACGGCCACAACCGTTGCCACCGACGCCGCGGCCAGCTCGCGCGCCAGAGGTTCGAACGAATGGTTGGAGCCCATGACGAGTCCGCCACCGTGCAGGTAGACCAGCACGGGACCGCCGGTATCGGCGGTGGGGCGATAGATCCGGGCCCGGACATCGCCCGCGGGACCGGGAATGGCGGCTTCGGTCACGACCGCCATCGCGGGCATCGCGTCGGGCAGCGGGGCCGATTCCAGCCCGGCGCGCACCGCGGCCAGCCCCCGTTGCCGCATCGGCGCGACGGGGCCAAATGACGCGACGCGCGCCGCGGCGTCGGGATCCAGTGCGGGCGTTAGCATCTCACGGCTTTGCAGTGTTGAAACGGCTCTCGGTGCGCAGCGTGGGAGCGCGTTGTGCGGCAAGGGCATCGGCCCGCTCGGCCATCGCGGCGCCCACCGCGTCCGGGTGTGTGTGCAGGTAGAAGCGTCCGTCGGCGGCCTGGCGGAACAACGCCGCGGCGGCTTCCCTTGGGTCCATGGCGGCGGCCTTGACGTCGAGCATGGCCGAGCGTTGCGCCTCGGCCGCGGCCACGTCACCCGAGCCGTCGGCGTCGATTCCGCCGGCCGACTCGAAGATGTTGGATGCCACCGGCCCGGGAAGGACGGCCTGTACGTGAATGTGACGCCCGTGCCCGGTGGATTCGACCTCCAGGTACAGGCACTCCGTCAATGCCAGCACGGCATGCTTGCTGACGATGTAGGGGGCCTGTAACGGAATTGCCACCACCGCGCCGACCGACGCGACGTTCCACACCCACGCGGGTTCTTCGGTGGACATCATCTTCGGCAGGAAAGCCCGCACGCCGTAAAAGACGCCGCTGACGTTGATGTCGATGATGCGCTGCCAGTTGGCCACCGGTGTGTCCCACAGATAGCCGAACTGTTCGACGCCGGCGTTGTTGACCAGCAGGCGCACCGGACCGACGTCCCGGTCGACCCGCCCGGCCAGCTCGTGCACGGCGTCGGGATCGCGCACGTCGCAGACGACGTCGACCGCCGATCCACCCGCGGCGCGCAGTTCGTCGGCAACCGATGCGGTCGCCGCTCCGTCGACGTCGGCCAGCACCACCGTCATGCCCAGCACGCCGGCGTGCCGCGCCAGGCCGGCGCCGAGGCCGGAACCGGCTCCGGTGATGACGGCGACCCCGCCGGAAAATACGTCCCCGGCGCTCACGAACCCGCGGCACTGCCGGCGCCCAGCTCCGACAGCAGCATCGAGTTGGTGGCGTCGAGGACGACGTCCATCTCGGTGAATTCGAGGCCGTTGGCGCCGCGCCGGACCCCGACGTTGACGACGCCACTGGACACCGCGAACGGCACGAAGTTGGCGATCTGGTTGACGAGGATGTAGAACCGCGCGCGGGTGACGTCGCCCTCGGTGCCGGTGCGGTGCACGTTGGTCGCGTGGTGGCGCAGCGGATACGGGCTCTGCTTGCGGTGCTCGGACAGCCATTCCATCACCGCGTCGCGATCCTTGAGCTCCGGTGACATCAAGTCCTCGAAAGGGCTTGCACCGGAATCGCTTCGGGTTAGGTAGTGCACATCCTCGGCGTAAGCGGCCGCCATCTCGTCATAGTGGGCCTCGTCGTAGTGGTACCAGAAGCCGGCGATGAACTCCTGCAATTCGGGCAGCGTGATGTCAGTGGCCATGGCGCAAGTCAACGCCGGGAGTGGCCGGCGCGGCAGGCCGATGCCCGGTCAGTGGAACATGAGCGCCACACCCCGCGGGTGTACTCGCGCAGCCGGGTAGACGAGGCACACGTGGTCGCGCGAGAAATATGGTCGGAAGTTTCCGCGCCCGACCCCCGGGCCAGCGCCATGAAAAAGATCCCCATTATCCCGGTCTCCTGACCGAGTTAACAGTCTCGCCCGGTCAGCGGTCGCTGATGGCGGTTTTCACGAACGGCCGACCCCGTCGTGCGTTGTCAGGTGAGCAGCAGTCCCGAAGCGTTCACGCAGCAGGCGTTTGATCAGCTTGCCGCTCGGGTTCTTCGGCAACGAGTCGACGAAGAAGACCCGTTTGGGTGTCTTGAATCCGGCTAGGTGCTCTCGACAGTGGGCGACGACGTCCTGCTCCGTCAACGTCACGCCGTCGCGTGCCACGATCGCGGCCGCCACGGCCTCCACCCAGACCGGGTGTGGCAGGCCGAACACCGCAACCTCGTGGATGCCGGTGTGCCGGTAGAGGACTTCCTCGACCTCCCGGCTGGCGACGTTCTCTCCACCGGTCTTGATCATGTCCTTTTTGCGGTCGACGACGTACAACAGGCCGTGCTCGTCGTAGAAACCCAGATCGCCGGAGTGGAACCAGCCGCCGCGGAAAGCGTCGGCGGAGCGTTCCGGGTCGTCCAGATACCCCAGCATCAAATGCGGGCTGCGATGGGCGATTTCGCCGACGACACCGGTCTGAACCGGGATGTCGTCGGCGTCGAGGATTGCCGTTTCCACATTGGCGACCGGGCGTCCGGCCGAACCGGCGTGTGCGTCCTGATCATCGGGGCCCAGTGCCGAGGCCAGCGGCGCCATCTCGGTCTGGCCGTAGAAGTTCCACAACCTCAGATTCGGCAGCCGTTGCCGCATTTCGGCCAAGACCTCGACCGGCATCGCCGAGGCGCCGTAGTAGCCCTTGCGCAGGCTGGAGAGGTCGACCGCATCGAACACCGGCGAGCGCAGCAGCGAGATCCACACCGTCGGGGGGGGCGAAGTAGTTGGTGACTCGGTATCGCTCGATCGTGCGCAGCACCGAATCCGGGTCCGGTCGCGGCAGGATGATGCTGGTGGCGCCCAGGTAGATGTCGGTGGCCAGGAAGTTGTCCAATTGCGCGCAGTGATACAGCGGCAGCGAGTGGATTTCGACGTCGCCGTGGGTCATCTCGCCCGCGACGACGGTGCTCACGTACTGCCACATCAGGCTGCGGCTGGTGTGCATGGCCGCCTTGGGGTGCGACTCGGTTCCGCTGGTGTACATCAGCCGCACCAGCTGGTCGTCGTCGATGCGCGGGCTGGGGGCCGTGGTGTCGGTCGAAAGCCACTGCGCGAAGTCGTCCCAACCAGAGGGTGCGTCGCACCCGGCGGGCGCCAGCGCAACCCGAACTTCCACCACGCCACCGCGCCGCATCGCCTCTTCGGCCGTCGGCGCCAACTCGGCTTCGACGACGAATCCGCGGACCCCGCTGTGACCGAGAATGTAGGAGATCTCGTCGGGGGTCAGCATGAAGTTGACGGGAACCAGCACCACCCCGGCGCGCGCAGTGGCGAACGCCAGCACCGCATACTGCCAGCAGTTGCGCGACAGGAGCGCGATGCGGTCACCGGGCCCAAAGCCGTTGTCATGTAATGCCGCCGCGGCGCGATCGACCAGGTTGTCGAACTCGGCGAAGCTCAGCACCACGTCGCCGTCGATGACCGCGGTCTTGTCCGGGTGCAGGCGGGCCGACCGGCGGGGGATATCGCCGAGCCCATGGCTGCGCGCCCGCGCGACGACAGCATCCAGGTCGGACTGCATGCCCGCCACGGTAGGCGCCGACACGAAGTCGCGGGCTGTCGGCGTCCCGCTGAGTAGACATGGACCCGCACATCCGCGCGGACGGATTCGATACTCGTTAGCATGAGCGCTGGCGTGCCCGTCACGACCGAAAGCACCGGACGGCTGGATCTGGATCGTGACGAACTGCGGGCGAACCTGTGCCAGGCGGACCCTGGAGTGCTGGTTGCCGTCCTGGCGCAACTGACCGGTGACGCGGCGGTGGTCGACCGGTTCGCACCGAAGATCTCCCATGTGCCGGACCCACCGGAGCAGGCCGGCGTAACCGATCCGGAGACCGCCGCGGCGCTCGTCGAGGCGATCGTCGCCGCACTGTGGTCACCCCGTCCGAGCGGCGCGTTACCCGTCGACGACCTCGATCTGTTCGCGCGCATCGCGCCCGTCGCCCTCGGGGGAACCGTCGGTCCCGAGTATCTCGAGTTGCTGCTCGAGCAGGGCGGATTCCACCCGTCGCGGCCGGTGCTGCCGCGCACCGCCAAGCTTCCCGCCGGCTTCAAGGTTGTCATCATCGGGGCCGGCATTGCCGGAATCACCGCCGCCCTTGCGTGCGCGGACGCGGGCATCGAATACGAGATCATCGAGCGCAACGGCGAGGTCGGCGGCACCTGGTACACCACCACGTATCCCGGCATCGGCGTGGACACCCCGTCGGCGTACTACTCCCTGTCCCGCGACATCAATGGCGATTGGTCGAGTTACTACCCGATGGGTGCGGAGTACCAGGCCTACCTGGTGTCGGTGGCCGACAAAAACGACGTGCGCAAGCGCACCCGGTTCGGCACCGAGGCCGAGGCGCTGTGGTGGGACGAAGAGCGGCAGCAGTGGCAGATCCATTCGGTGGGCCCCGACGGCGCCCGCGACGTGAGCTACGCCGACGTGGTGATTCCGGCCGCCGGGTATCTCAACCGCCCCCGCTGGCCGGATCTGCCTGGCCGCGCGGCCTTCTCGGGAGTTTCGATCCACTCCGCGCGGTGGGATCCCGATCTCGATCTCACGGGCAAAAGGGTGGCCGTCATCGGCGCCGGCTGCACCGCGGTGCAGATCGTCGACGCGTGCGTGGACCACGTCGCGCATCTGACGGTGTTCCAACGTCAGCCGCACTGGGTGGCGCCGCGACGGCGGGCGTCGGACGAGGTTCCGGAATACCAGCGGTGGCTGGGCACCCGGCTGCCGTACTACGCGAATTGGGTTCGGCTCAAATCGTATTGGGGGACGGCGGACAACAATTACCCGGTGATTCTGCACGATCCGGACTGGGCGGCCAAGCACCTGTCCATCTCGCCGGCCAACGACGTGCTGCTGCAGCTGTGCCTGGGCTACATCGATCAGGTGTTCGGCGCCGGCAGCGAGCTCGCCCGAAAGGTCACGCCGGACTTCGCCCCCTACGGCAAGCGGATCATCCGCGATCCCGGTGGCTATTACGCGGCGCTGGCGCGCGAACATGTGGACGTTGAGGCCAGCGAGCCGGCCCGGGTCAACGAGACCGGCATCGTGACGGCCGACGGCCGTCAGATCGACCTCGACGTCATCGTCTACGCGACCGGCTACTACCTGGATTTTCTTTCGACCATTGATATCCGGGGCCGCGGCGGTAGGCGGCTCACCGAGGAGTGGGGCGACATTCCGCGGGCCTACCGGGGCGGAATGGTGCCCGGCTTCCCGAACATGTTCATTTCCTCGGCACCCAACTACAGCCCGGGGCACGGAGCGGGCCACAACTTCGGCGTCGAAGTGATGGTTCACTACGTGACGGAATGCCTGCAATTGATGGCGCTGCGCAAAGCCGTCACGATCGAGGTGACACAGGACGCCTACGAGCGTTACGTCGCCGACATCGACGCGACCATGGCCGGTACCGTTTGGTGCCACACTCCCTCCGCCCATACCTACTACCGCTCGGGCGGAGGGCGGATCGTGACCGCCTTCCCGTATCGCCTGATCGACTTCTGGCGTGACCATCGCGCCCCGGTCGAAGCGGATTTTACCCTGCGATGAGCCGATTACTCTCCGGCAGAACGGCTTTGGTGACGGGCAGCAGCCGGGGAATCGGCCGGGCGATCGCCCAGCGGCTGGCGGCCGAGGGCGCCACGGTGGCGGTGACAGCGCGGTCGCACGCGCCGTCGTTGTCGACGCGGTCCGGAACTACCTCCGCGCTACCGGGCACTATCGCCGAGACGGTCGGCCTGATCGAGGCCGCCGGGGGGCAGGCGTTCGGCGTCGCGGCGAACCTGGAGGACGCCGAACAGCGCGACGGGTTGGTCGACGCGGTGCTCGACCGCACCGGGCGCATCGACATCCTGGTCAACAACGCAGGTTTCGCCGACTACTCGCCGGTCGAACAGATGAGCCTGGAAACGTTCGACCGCACCGTGGAGCACTATCTGCGGGTGCCGTTCGTCCTGACGAAATCTGCCGTGCCACACATGCGCGAGCAAGGCGCCGGCTGGATCGTCAACATTGGCTCGGTCACCGGCGTGGCCCCGGTGCGGCCGTACCGGGAATACAACAAGACCTCGGGCGATGTGATTTACGCGTCCATGAAGGCCGCGCTGCACCGGTTCACGCAGGGGGTGGCCGCCGAACTGCTCGACGCGAATATCGCGGTCAATTGCGTTGGGCCATCGACGGCGGTCCGTACACCCGGTGCCGCGCAGCTGATCCCGGACACTTTTCCGACCGAGCCGGTGGAGTACCTGGCCGAGACGGTGCTGGCGATGTGCCACCTGCCCGCCGCGGCACGCACCGGCTTGGTTGCGTTCAGCCTGCACTACCCCTTCTCGCAGCAGTTGCCGGTGCGCAGTCTCGACGGCACGACGGTGTTGCCGCCGTTGCCGCCGCCGGCGACCGCCAACCCAAACATCTGCCCCACGGGAATCTGACGCGACACGCGCGCCGGCGTATATCGCCGATCAGCCAGCTCGGCGCTCCGCTCCTCTGGCCAAATCGGCGGCCATGCGGGGCATGCTTGTCCGACTTCTTCCAACCGGCGCTGCGCGCCCCGATTCCGGCCACCGCTCGACGTCGATGAGGATGTCGTAGACGAGCGCGGGCGGCGCCGCGCATGCCCGTTCGAGGCGAATGGAGTGGCGCATTGTGTGGTTAGCCGCCCAGCCGCAGAACTGCCGCGTCGCTCTGGCAGAAGCTGTGGCAGACGCGGTCGCGCACAACGACGTCAGGACATTCGGGATCGAACCAGCGGTCCACCACCGCCCAGTGGATCGGATGCATCAGATACGGCCCCATCAGCCCGTCCTCGTCGGTGAAAAGTTGTTCGAATACGTGGGTCCACGCCGACACGCCGGTCGCCTGCTCGACCCTGCTCAGCTGCCAGTCGGTGATGGTGCGCACATACTGCGGCATCAGTTGCAGCTCAGCCTCGAAACGGGCGACGGTGGCCTGATCCGTGTCGGGCTGCACGCTTAACAGCAGCGCCCGGTATACGGTTCCGGGCTTCTGGGCTCGGTGCACGGGCCGTCCCGAGTAGGCAGCACCGTTCACCCGGCCGATCGCGGGATCGTCCAATGCCTCGCCGAAACAGGCCGCGGCACGATCCCATTGGCCCTTGGAGGCGAACCGGAGGTGGGCGATGATGTCGCCGCCGTTGCGCGAACCCGGCAGCGTGGGTTCTACCACCCAACCCAGCGCGCCGGCGCCGGAAGCCGCGCCGCGCAGTGCGGCAACCATCCGGTCGCGGTCCGGCTCGGCCACATCGATCAGCCGGGTCACGCTATACATCGCAGAGCCCGTCCACGTCTGCGGCTGCCGCCGCGCACGACCTGGACCGGTCGACGATCAGGGCACCGACCCGCGTCCACCACTCGCCGAGCGCCGGATCCGTCCGGCCTTGCCACGTCATCTGCCACCACGCCTGTGCGCTGGGCAGTGTCCAGGTGATGGTGACGGTGTTGACGTGCTCTACGGATTCGTCGAACCAGATTGGCGGGCTCACCAGGACGTCGCGCAGCGTCATCCCGCGATCCCGCGCACCCGGGGCGTACTCGGCGAGGTAGGTGTCGACGAACCGCCGCGCACAGCCCGGCTTGGTGACGACGCGGTCGATCACGAAGACTTCGCCGTCAGCCATGCGGCGACCGCAATGCAGCGCTGAGCTCCGCGCTTGCGCGCCGACGGGCTTCCTGCGCAATGTCCAACATCGGCATGGTCATGAAACCGTGCACGGCACCATCGAAATGGGCTCGCGCGACGGGTACCCCGGCAGTCGCGAGCGCGGTCGCATAGTCCAGCGCCTCGTCTCGCAGGGGATCGTGCCCGGCGGTCACCATCACTGCTCGCGGCAGGCCGTGCAGGTCGGCGTTGCGCGGTGTGGCGTACGGGTGCGCCCGGTCAGCTTCGGACGGCACGTACTGATCCCAGTACCACTGCAACGCCGGCTTCGGATTGTAGTAACCGCTGCCGAATAGTTGGTACGACGCGGTGTCGAAATCACTGGCCAGGAGAGGGTAAAGCAGCAATTGTGCAGCCAGTGCGGGCCCGCCGCGGTCCCGGGCCATCAGTGCGGTCACGGCGGCCAGGTTGCCGCCGGCGCTGTCGCCGCCCACCGCGATCCGCCCCGGGTCGCCCCCCAACCTCGACGCGTTGTCCGCCGCCCACTGGACGGCCGCATACAGGTCGTCGGCCGCGGCCGGCCAACGATGTTCGGGTGCAAGCCGGTATGCCACCGAAACCACCACCGCGGGAACATGATTAGCGAGAGAGCGGCACAGTCCGTCGTGACTGTCCAGATCGCAGAAGACAAACCCGCCGCCGTGCCCGTACACCAGCACCGGCAGGCCGTCACCCGCGGGCCGGTAGATCCGGACCGGGAGTTCGCCGCCCGGGCCCGCGATGGTCTGGTCGCGGACATCGGCGACGGCCTCGGGCCGGAACGCCGGCACGAACCGCGACCGAATCACGGCCCTGGCCTCCGCCCCGCTCATGGTGTGGACGGGCGGGAAGCCGGCGTCCAACTCCCCAATGAGGGGGGCGATCTGCGGATCGAGGGTCACGCGTACTGCAGGGCGGGCCGCGTCGCCGGCCGCAGCGGACGCAGCGGCTGGAGGGTTGGCGCGACTCGCCGCGGGCCGTCTTCGACGTTGCGCCAGATGGCCATCGCGGTCATGCGCACGGGGGCGGTCAGTCGCTGATCGAACATCATGCGATTCATCGGGCCGCACACCGAGACCGCGGCGACCGCGTGTGCGGCGTCATCGGGACTTCCGATCGGTGCTGCGACGCAACCGAATCCGAGCAGCGACTCTTCCCGTTCGAACGCCACACCGTGCGCCCGCACCTTGGCCAATTCGATGGACAACTGCGCACTACTGCAGATCGAGTACTTCGTCTTGCGCACCTGCAAATCCAGCTCGGCATCGTCGTCGCGGTAGGCGAGGATCGCCTTACCGACGGCGGTGCAGTGCGCGGGCTGACGACAGCCCACGCGGGTCGGGATCCGCTGGTCGCCGATCTTGTCCAGGTAAACGACGTCCGGCCCGTCCAGGACCGCCAAGTGCACGGAAAGCCCTGTGGCGCGGTGTAATTGGCCCAGCAGGGGGCCGGCCGCCCGCACCAGGCGGTCCTGGTGAACGGCCAGCGAGCCCAGCTCCACCAGCCGCATGCCGAGCTCGTAGTCGCGGCCGCTGCGGCGCAGCCAGCGCAGCTGTACCAGGCGCTCGAGCATGCGATGCGCCGACGAGCGGGGCAAACCGGTGCGTCGCACGATTTGCGCCAGCGTTAGCCGGCCCGGTCCGTCGAACGCGTCGAGGACCAGCGAGATTCGGTCGATGACGGCCGTGGGGGTTTCGACGGTCTTGACGGCTGAAGTCATCGGTCCTCCGCGGGTATAACTGGCAGGCATATTCCTAATAGGAATATCTGTTTGTATCACACCCGTGTGGCAGATGTCACGCACCCCGGAAGATGTCGAGTGCGCCGACGTGCGCCCGGTTGGTTTTGATCCGTTCTTTGATGCGCCACGACCGGTCGGGGCGGCGCTGCCACGTGTCCGTGTAGTCGCCGAGCGTGTAGAACCGGCACAGGGGGTCGGCATCCGATCTCAGGTGAACGTCATGGACGTAGGCGCGACTGATCGCGCTGTCCCCGTCGACCTCGATGACGACGTTGCCCAGCAGGTGTTGGGTCGGACCGCAATTGTCGAGATACCCACGGATCAGCTCGACGATCGCCGCGCTTCCGCGCAGACGTCCGGTTCCGAAGTCGCCCTCGGCGTCCTCGGCCAGGATGTCGGCCACTGCGGTCCAATCTCGATCGTCCATCGCGCGGGCAAACCGCTTCAGCGTTCGCTCGATGTCTCGCTCGTCGAACAAAACTTGCAGTCGATCGCTGTCCATGGCTCGTTCCTTCTGGAGGTTGTCGGAAGCCCGCGCGCAGAACAGAAAAGAGTGTCAGCCCTTGGCGGCGGACCGGCCCGCGCGGCGGCCGTAGAAGCTGCCATCACCGAGTGAGACGCCGCTGGCGTAACCCCACGCGGCAAGTCCCGCGGTCGATCGGCCGGCGGCGAAGAGCCCCGGGATGGGTTCCCCGCTGACGTGCAGCACCGCCGCGTCCAGCGTGGTGGCCAGCCCTCCCAAGGTGAAACCGCCGGTGTTCTCGCGCAAATCGATGGCGCCGACGGGGGAGCCGATCGGCTTGACCCACTCGCGCTTCTTGTGCAGGAGCGGATCCTCGCCGCGGGCGGCGCCCTCGTTGAAGGCGGCGACGGTGGCCTGCAGCGAACCGGGCGCCAGCCCCATCTCGCGCTCCAGGTCGGCCACGGTGTCGGCCACCCAGGTCGGCTGCCGCAGCATGAACTTGGGCGACCACGAGGCCATCGCCTCCTGCTGCGCGTCGTCGTCGATGACCAGGTACGCGATGTTGTCCTGCTGGTACAGCGTGAGCTGCCCGATCCGCCCCGGGTAGGTGTCCTCGGGGACGTAGCGCTGTCCGCGGCCGTTGACCAGAATGCCCCGCACCAGTTGCTGCGGGTCGATGAAGATCGCCACCTCGGTGGCGTCCATATGGGCCAGGTCGGCGCCGAGGGCCTGCGCCATCCGGATGGCCTGCCCGTCGTGCTGCTCGATGGACGCGGCGGGGCGTCCGGCGATCCGCGGTGCGTAGCGCGCCACCATCGCGTCGTTGTAGGCGAAGCTGCCGGTCGCGAGCACGACACCGGTGCGGGCCCGGACCGTCAGCTCGGCGCCGTACTGGCGGGCGTGGATGCCCACGACCCTGCCGTCGGATTCGACGATCAGGCGCTGCACCCGCACGTCGTAGAGCGCCCGCGCGCCGGCCGCCGTGGCGGTCTCGACGAGCGGCTTCATCAGCATGTAGCCGGCGCTGGCCTCGCCCTGTTTCTTGTTCGACATCTGCGGGACGTGGCCGCGCGGGGCCGGCGTGGCAATCGTGTTGAACGGGTAGGCGTTCTCGCCCCCGCTGTACATCAGGCCCTGGTCGCCCATCGGTTCCCAGCCCGGTTCGGAGAAGAACTCCGCCTTGAACGGCACGCCGCAGCCGACCAGCCAGTCGAAGTGGGCGACGCTGCCGGCGCAGTAGTCGGCGATCCGGTCCTCGTCGGCTCCCGGGCCCATCGCGACATTGAGGAACGCGGCCATGTTCTCGACGGAATCGGTGAAGCCGCAAGCCTTTTGCAGGGGAGTGCCGCCGCCGAGATAGATGAAGCCGCCGGCCATCGCCGCCGCACCGCCCCAGGAACCAGTGCGTTCCAGAACCAGCACGTCGGCGCCCGAGCGGGCCGCCTCCACCGCCGCGGCGGCGCCAGCGACCCCGTAGCCTGCGATCACGACGTCGGCCTCCTGATCCCACGACGCGATCGACGAGGCCGGGATGGGCGTGACGTCCCGCTCGGGCGTCATGGCTTCATCGCGGCAGGCATGTCACCGGTCCACTGGTGGCCCCAGTAGCTATCGGCGGTGATTTCCTCGGCGGTGTAATAGGTTTCGTCGACGCGCATGCCGTCGGTGCCGAACTCGATGTCCCAGTCGCCGGGTGCACGGACGTAGAACGACACCATCTTGTCGTTGGTGTGCCGCCCCAGGGTGGACGACAGTTGGAAGCCCTCGGCGTTGACGCGGTCCAGGGCCTGACCCACCGCGTCGAGGGTGTCGACCTCCACCATGATGTGGACCAGTCGCGGATCGCGCTGATGCATGGCGGGCACGATCGCCATGCTGTGGTGGCGTTCGTTGATGCCGAGGAAACGAACCCGGATCGGGCCGAACTCCTTGGGCAACGGCACCCGGAACGCCCCGCGGGAACGGAAACCCAACACCTCGGTGTAGAAGTCGAACAGGCCGTTCGGGTCCATCGCGGGCACCACGACATGGCCCAGTCCCTGGTCGCCGGTGACGAACCTCGCGCCGAACGGCGTGATCACCGGGCTGTGGTCGAGCACCGCGCCGTGGAACACCTCGACCGTCGTGCCGGCCGGGTCGTCGAAGGTGATCACCTCTTCCACCCGGCGGGTCTCGGCGTCCTCGGTGGACAGCTGTTTGAACGGCACGCCGGCCCCGTCGAGTGTCGCTTTGACCCGCTGCAGGGCCGGGCGGTCGCGCACCTCCCAGCCGACGGTGAGCACCCGGTCCGTATCGCCGGGAACGACGATGAGCCGGGCCGCGCGCTCGTCCATCCGCAGATACAGCGCCGACGGGTCGGGTCCCTTGCCTTCGGCGAAGCCCAGGATGCCGAAGGCGAACTGGCGCCAGCGATCGATGTCGCTGGTCGAAATGGTGATGTAGCCAAGGCTTTTCAAGTCGGTCATGGCGACTCCTAGATCAGGGCCCGCAGCGGACCCTCGGGCGGATCGATTCCCAGCGAACTCAGCGCCGACGCGTGGTAGGTGGTGCCGGGGACGTGAATGGCGTGCAGATGGCCGACGTGCACATCGCGCCAGTAGCGCTGCAGCGGCTTGTCCATTCGCGCCGCGTTGCCGCCCGAGCGGGCGAATATTTCGTCGACCGCCGCGACCGCGCGCCACACGGCGCGAACCTGGGTGCGGCGACCGGCGGCGCGGTCCGCGAACGACACCTCCTTCCCCGCGGCCACCATGTCGTAGATGCGGTCGGCGTTGGTCAGCAATTCCTGGCGTGCGGCGTTGATGTCCGCGGCGGCCTCGCCGATGGCGTGCATGACGTAGGGGTCGTCCTTGATCGCGGTTCCGGTCGCGCCGACGCGCTCACGCTGGTAGTCCAGGTGCGCTGCGAGCGCCCCTTCCGCGATGCCGATGGTGGCCGCCGAGATGCCCAGCGGGAACATCGTCGACCACGGCATCAGGTACAGCGGCTCGGTCATGCCGGCCTCGCGCTGGGCGGTGCCGTCCATCACCTTCGTCGCATTCATGGTGCGGTAGGCCGGGACGAACGCGTCCTTGACGATGACGTCCTTGGAGCCGGTACCGCGCAGCCCCACCACGTTCCACGAATCCTCAACGATCTCGTAGTCCTTGCGGGGCAGGATCATGTGCAACATTTGCGGCGGCATCAACGGAATGCCCTTGTCGTCGCCGAGCATCGCGCCCAGGATGATCCAGTCGCAATGGTCGGTGCCCGAGCTGAATTGCCAGCGGCCGTTGAAGATGTAGCCGCCATCGACGGGCCTGGCCACCCCCTGCGGCGCGTAGGGGGAAGCCATCCAGGTGTCGACGTCGTCGGCCCAGATTTCGGCGGCCACTTTCGGGTCCGCGTAGGCCAATTGGTAGGGGTGCACGCCCACCACGCCCACGATCCAGCCGGCCGCCGGGTCCAGCGCCGCGGTAGCCATGGTCGTCTCGGCGAACTCGCGGGGGTGCACCTCGAACCCCTGGTATTGCTTGGTCTGCAGCATCCGGATCAGGCCCGCACCCTTCATGAGTTTGACCGTGTCGTCGGTGAGCCTGCCGATCCGTTCGGCTTCGGCGGCCTGGTCGCGCAACTGGTCGGCCATGGCCATTACCTGGTCGAGTACCCGCTCGGTCATCTCGTCGTCCTTACGTGTGGGGGGCGTAGTAATGGTCTACCGCAGTTCGTGCCCGACCCAAAGGCGTTCCCGATGAGCGGACGAAAAAGCCGTCAGAATTCGACGCGCAGGTCGGCGCTGGCCGCCGGGCCTGGCACGACAGGATCAGACGGCCACGCACGAACCGCGGCGCCCTTCGCGGCACGAGTGCGGCACGTCGATGCCGGCATCGAGCATCGCGTCTACCAGGGACTGCTCGCGCGGCCAGCGCAACCGGTATCGGTCCAGTCGACGTCGACGTGGGCAACTTTCGACGTCTGCCGATGGTCTTGTACTGAAACGTTGCGGCAAGTTCGCGCGCCCGGTGGCCGGGAAACCGCGATTGGAGCGTCCGGTGACCGGGAAGGGCAGCGGGCGGCAGCGACGGCGTTTCCTACCGTATGGCCTGTGAGCAATGTCGATGCGGAGCGCCTGGACGTCGTCGTGGTCGGCGCGGGGTTCGCGGGCCTGTACGCCCTGCACAAGCTTCGGACCCAAGGCCTGTCGGTGCGGGTCGTCGAAGCCGCACCCGCGCTGGGCGGCACCTGGTATTACAACCGCTATCCGGGCGCGCGGTGCGACGTCGAAAGCGTCGACTACTGCTACTCGTTCTCGGACGAACTGCAGCAAGAGTGGACGTGGACCGAGAAGTACGCCACCCAGGCAGAGATTCTCGCGTACCTGAACTGGGTGGCCGACAAACTCGACCTGCGACGCGACATCGTGTTCAACACGCGCGTCGCGTCCGCGGTGCTCGACGAGACAACGCTGCGCTGGACGGTCACCACCGACGACGGGGTGCCGCTGTCCGCACGATTTTGCGTGCTGGCGACCGGCCCGCTGTCGGCTGCGCTGACTCCCGACTTCAATGGCCTGGATTCGTTCGCCGGCGAGGTGTACCACACCGCCGAGTGGCCGCACGAGCCCGTCGATTTTGCCGGGAAGCGGGTGGCGGTGATCGGCACCGGATCGTCTGGCATCCAATCGATTCCGATCATCGCCGAACAAGCCCGGCAGCTGTTCGTCTTTCAGCGCACCCCCAACTACAGCGTTCCCGCCGGCAACGAACCGTTGTCGACAGCCGAACTCGACGGCATCAAGGCCGGCTACCGCGAACGCCGTCGCTTGTCGTGGCGCAGTGGCGGGGGATCGCCGCATATCACCGCCCCCAAGCCCACCATGGAGTGCACGGCCGAGGAGCGCCGCGCGGCGTTTGAACAGCGCTGGCAGCTGGGCGGCGTGCTGTTCTCGAAGACATTTCCGGACCAGCTGACCGATCAGACGGCCAATGACGAGGCCCGCAAGTTCTACGAGGAAAAAGTTCGGGCGGTCATCGACGATCCGGCGCTGGCCGATCTGCTCATCCCCACCGACCACCCGATCGGCACGAAGCGAATCTGCACCGACAGCAACTACTTTCAGACATTCAACAAGCCCAACGTGTCGCTGATCAGCGTGCGCGCCACCCCGATCGAATCGGTCGACACGACCGGAATCAGGACGACCGACGCACACTACGACCTCGACATGATCGTGTTCGCAACGGGCTTCGACGCGATGACCGGAGCGCTGGCCAAGATCGACATCGTCGGCCGCGACGGCACCAGGCTGCGCGACGACTGGGCGCACGGACCGCGCACCTACCTGGGCCTGGGGGTGGACGGATTTCCGAATGTCTTCGTGATCTCGGGACCGGGAGCGCCCGCCGTGCTGGCCAACATGGTGTTGCACGCCGAGGCGCAGGTGAACTGGATCGCAGCAGCCATCGCGTACCTCGATGGCCACGGCTACGCGGGAATCGAGGCGACTCGCGACGCCGTGGACGGCTGGGTCGCCGAATGCGCCCGGCGCGCCGACGCCACCCTGTTCACCCAGGCGAACTCCTGGTACATGGGGGCCAATGTGCCCGGAAAGCCAAGAGGATTCATGCTATTCGTCGGGGGGTTCGCGACGTACAACGATATCTGCGCCGAGGTTGCCGAGGCCGGCTACAAGGGCTTCGACCTCGTCAAACCGCCGCGATGACGGGATTGGTCGGCAAGGCCGTGCTGGTGACCGGTGCCGCCCAGGGCACGGGACGCGTGCACTGTCAGCGGTTCGCCGACGAGGGCGCCGACGTCATCGCGCTCGACGGACCGGCGGTCGCCGACGAGTTAGGCGACACCGCAAGGGAAGTAGAAAGCCGCGGACGCCGCTGTGCGACCGGCTTGGCCGACGTGAGCGACCTGAAGGCCGTCACGGCCGCAGTGGACGCCGGCGTCGGCGAACTGGGGCGCCTCGACGTCATCATCGCCAATGCCGGGATCCATATCGCGGGCACGCCGTCATGGAAACTCGACCCGCGGGACTGGCAACGGACGCTCGATGTGAACCTCACCGGCGTCTGGCACACCGTCAGGGCAGGCGCGCCGCATATCGGGGAGCGCGGCGGCTCCATCGTCATCATCAGCTCCACCAACGGACTTCGCGGCACACCCGACACCGCGCACTACACCGCGAGCAAGCACGCGGTGGTGGGCCTGGCTCGCACGCTCGCCAATGAGCTCGGCCCGCGCAGCATTCGGGTCAACACCGTGCACCCCGGACCGGTCGCCACCCCGATGATGCTCAACGAGCGGACATTCCGGCGCCTGCGCCCGGACCTGGACAACCCGACGGCCGGCGACGCCGCCAAGGTGCTGCAGTCGCGCAACCTACTGCCGGTGCCATGGGTGGAACCCGTCGACGTGGCCAACGCCGTGGTATTCCTGGCCTCCGATCAGGCGCGCTACATCACCGGGACCCAGCTCGTCATCGACGCGGGCCTGACCCAGAAGACGACGTGAGCGGGCGTCTGCAGGGCAAGGTCGCATTGATCACGGGTGCGGCGCGCGGGATCGGGCGTGCGCAGGCCGTCCGGTTCGCGCAGGAGGGCGCCGACATCGTGGCGCTGGACGTTTGCGGTCCGGTCGAGACGGTAATCATCCCGCCCAGCACCCCCGCCGACCTCGACCAGACGGCGGCGTTGATCACCACGGCCGGCGCTCACGCGCACGCCGAAATCGTCGACGTGCGTGACCTGGCCGCCATGCAAGCCGCGACGGACAGGGGGGTCGAGCGGTTCGGCGGGCTGGACGTGGTGTGCGCGACGGCGGGGATCACCTCGCGCGGGGCGGCGCTCGAGCTCGACGAAGACGCGTGGCGCACCATGCTGGATGTGAACCTCACCGGGGTGTGGCACACCTGCCGGGCGGGTGCGCCGCATCTGATCGCGCGCGGCGGCGGTGCGATGGTGCTGACGAACTCCATCGCGGGACTGCGCGGCCTGGTCGGCGTGGCGCACTACACCGCCGCCAAGCACGGCGTGGTCGGCCTGATGCGCAGCCTCGCCAATGAGCTTGCGCCGCATAATGTCCGCGTGAATTGCGTGCACCCGACCAACGTCGACACCCCGATGATCCAGAACGACGCCGTCAGGGGTGCTTTCCGTCCCGACTTGAACCGGGCGCCCACACGTGCCGAATTCGCCGAGGCGGCGCGCGGCATGAACATGCTTGCGGTGCCGTGGATCGACGCGGTGGACGTGGCCAACGCCGCGCTATTTTTGGCCTCTGACGAAGCGCGCTACATCACCGCGGCGACCCTGCCCATCGACGCGGGCGCCACCCAGCGATGACCGGGAGGAGGAATGGTGCCGGGTGACTGACAACAGCGAAGACGAACCGAAATACGGTCAGCTTGCCGAATCCGTTCGCCGTCTCATCGACGTCACTATCCGAACGGAGGCGGGGGCGACCTCGGTCGCGGCGGCCAAGGCAAACGTAGATTTCGCGGTCGAGCGGCTGAGCGAAGTCCTGATGCCAAGCTCGTTCGGGGTCCGTCCGACCGTCGACGGACAACCCGTCGCGTCGGGCAACGTGCTGATCGGAATCCGCAATCCCGTCGCGCCGCCGCTCACAGTGCACCGGAACGCGGACGGTGCGGTGTGGACGGAAGTCACGCTGGGCGCAGCCTACGAGGGGCCTCCCGGTCATGCCCATGGCGGTGTGTGCGCCATGATCCTCGACCACGTCCTGGGCGCAACCGCCCATCAGCCCGGACGCCCGGCCTACACGGGCACGCTCACGCTGCGCTATGTGCGGGGAACGCCCCTTGGCCCGGTCCGCGTGGAGGCATGGGTTGATCGCATCGACGGAGTTAAGACCTTCGCTAAGGGGCACATCGCCGACAATCAGGGAATCACGGTGGAGGCAGACGGGGTGTTCATCACGCCCGTCAAGGCGCCGCGGTGACTGTTAGTCGACTCGGGTACCAATCACCGATGAGGAGCGCGACCGATGACCGATATTGACGACTTGTCGGCGCGGCTGCGCCGGCTCGAGGACGACCGCGACATCCGGCAATTGATCGCTTCCTACGGCCCGGCGGTGGACGCCGGAGACGCGGACGCGGCGGCGCGGCTGTGGGCCACCGACGGGGTCTACGACGTCGACGGGTGGCGGATGAACAGCCGCGCGGACGTCCACGCCATGATCGCCTCGGACGCCCACCAGAAGCTGGTGGCCAAGGGGTGCAGTCACTTCCTGGGGCCCTGCGTCGTCACCCTCGCCGGCGACGAGGCGGTGGCGGTCTGCGAATCGCTGGTGCTCGTCCGCGACGGCGCCGAGAAGGATGGCTACCGGGTGTGGCGGGCGACCGCCCACCATTTCGTTCTGCAGCGGATCGAGGACCGCTGGCTGATCACCACCCGTACCAGCCGGGTCCTCGACGGCAATCCGGACGCGCACGCGCTCTTGCTGAAGGGCCTCGCCGGATCGGTCGAGCCGGGTTAGCGCGACAGGAAACCGAGGACCGTGCTTTCGAACGCCTCCTTGGCCTCGATCATGGCCCAGTGCCCGGAGTTGGGGAAGATGTGCAGTTCGGCATTCGGGATGGTGCGCATCGGGATGAGCGCCATGTCGGGCGGGCTCACCCGGTCGTCGCGGCCCCAGGTCAGCAGGGTCGGCGCCGCGAGCTTGTGCATGACCGCCCACGGCTGCGGCCGGTCGGAGGCGGCCATCGCGGCGTTCATCCCGGCGAAGGCCGCCTTGCCGTACATGCGGCGCGCGGCGGCCAGGGTCTCCGGGTCCGTCGCCAGCTGCCAGCGTTCCTCGATGAGTTCGTCGGTGACCAAGGACTGGTCGTACACCATCGACTTGAGCCAGTCGACGAGGCGCTGGCGCGTCGGGTCTTCGACGAACTCCTGCAGCAGCCGGATGCCCTCACTGGGGCTGGGGCTGAAGATGTTGGTGCCGATGCCGCCGATCGTCACCAGCCGGCCGACGCGGTCCGGATTGCGGATGGCGAAGTTGATGCCGACGCCGCCGCCCATCGAGTTGCCGACGATGTGCGCCTTGTCGACGCCGAGCGCCTCCAACAACGGCGACACGGCGCCGAACGCGTCGACCATCGGGTGGCCCCCGAAGTCGTCGCTGACCCCGAAGCCCGGAAATTCCAGGACCAGGCAGCGGAAGTGCTCGGCGAACGTCGGCAGCAGCCCGCGAAAGTTGCGCCAACCGGTGACCCCGGGACCGGAGCCGTGCAGAAAGAGCAGCACCGGCCCGGAATTGGGGCCGCAGTCGTAATAGCGCAATGCGCCCTTCGGGGTGGTGATTTCGCGCAGGTCTTGCTCGACAGTCGGTTGCGAAGTGTTGGCCACGCATGTCACCCTGCCATGCCGCCGTGGCGAGCGGGAGCGATGTCCCGCCGATCGGGTCGTCTAGAGTCTCACGCCATGTCAGGTCGCTTGCTGATCACCGGCGTCGACGAGTCGGGGCGGTCGTGCGCCGCGCGGGACGGCGCCGTCGAAATGCAGGGGGACGCCGGTCTCGGCGGCGTCCTTTATTCGGTGCTCTTCGCGGCGCCGTCGCTTCCGTCGATTTCGACCGGGGGCGGGCGGGCCGCGGACCTCCTCGACCTGGTCGTCGCGCCCGGCGCGCTGCGCTGGGCGGCGATCGAGTACGCGCCGGGTGCCGAAATCGGGATGCACCACACCGACACCGTCGATTTCGACGTGGTGCTGTCGGGCTCGGTGGACCTGATCCTCGACGACGGCGCACATCCGCTCGCCGCCGGTGACAGCGCGGTGGTCACCGGCGTCGACCACGCCTGGCGTGCGGGTCCGGGGGGATGCCGACTCGCCGTCATGACGATCGGGGCGCAGCCGCCGACCTGAACGTCAAGCGGCACAACCACGTTGGCTAGCGCGGGGAGGGCGGACCGCAATCCATCAGTTCCTTGAGCGCCGCGGGAAAGGCGTCGGCGAGCCCCCACAGGTCTGGCACGAGGTCGGGGCAGGAATTGATGCCGACACCGAGCCGGCCGTTGAGCGACATGACGGTCACGTTGAGCCCGGCGCCCGCGATGATCGGGCCCAGCGGATACATGGCGTCGATCCGGCAACCCAGGAAGTAGAGCTGTTCCTGCGGGCCGGGCACGTTGGACAACACCAGGTTGTGTGGTGGGTTCTCCGGCAACGGCATTCGCGGCAGCAGCTTCCTCGCGGCGCCGAACATGGTCTGCCCGGCCACTTGCGTCCAGTCCTGCAGCAGGCTCGGACCCATCGACGCGGCGTGGTCCTTGGCCGACGCGTTGCCGTGCGCGATGCTGCTCAGTCGCTGGGCCGGGTCGTCGATATGCGTTTCGAGCCGGCACAGCATCCATGTGGTCTGGTTTCGGCCCGGCCGATCGGACCTGCCGTGCACCGACACCGGCACGCTGGCCACCATCGGGCTGTCCGGCAGTTCCGCCCGGTCGGAGAAGAACTGCCGCAGCGCCCCCGCGCACAACGCCGTCACCACGTCGTTGATCGTCACACCGAACCTGTTCTTGACCGCCTTGACGTCCTCGAGGTCCACGGAGGTCATGGCGACGTTGCGGCGCCGGCTGAACGGACCGTTGAACGCCGTCGGCGGCGCCGCGAACGGGGCGGCCATGGTGTGGCCGCCGCCGCGGGCGCGCAGGACGGTTTGCGCGAGCGTCAACGCTGTTGCCGGCACCACCTTGGCCAGCCGCCAAGGCCGCAGCGCGGCGCCCAGCAGCCCCGACGCGGCGATCTGAAGGGGATTCGCCCCGGCTGTGCGGTCAGCCGGTTTGGGCGGCGGGGCATCGGCCGCGGTGCTGCACAACCGGGCCAGCAGGTTGGCACCCCCGACCCCGTCGACGACCGCGTGGTGTGCCTTGAGGATCACGGAGAGCGCGTCCTTGCCGTGCAGGCCCTCGATCACCCACATTTCCCACAGCGGGCGATCGCGATCGAGCGGCAGCCCCGCCACGTGACCGCAGATCTCCGCTAACTCCCGCGGTCCGCCGGGCGAGGGGAGCGCGGCGTGGTGCAGGTGCCGCGCCAAATCGAAACACTCGTCGTCGACCCAGACTGGGTGGTCGAAGTTCAGTTGGCTGTCGGCCAGCTTGAAACGGAATTCGGGCACGGCATCCACCTGCACCGCCAGCGCCTCCCGGAACCGTTCGAACGTATAGCCGCCGGGGTTCGTTTCGGGGTTCAGCTCCATGACGCAGCAAATATTCAACGGCTGCGTTGGTGATTCCAGGTACAAAAAGAACGCGTCCAGCCCACTGAGTCGCTGCATCCCCCAACCAATCCCCTTCGCGCGGCCGTGACCACTGGTCGCATGACCGGTGGTCAACCCCGGCGCCCCGACGGCGCACGCCACCACGGCCGACCGCAATCTCGTGATGTGATCCCTAATCTGTAGCCGCTGGGCGGGCGTTGGCAAACATCGCGGCGGTACATTTAACGAAATCGCCACCAATATTCATCTGACCGGCCGTTCGGATCAGCGAGCCATGGTCGAATTCGGGGCCGCCCAGTCGGTCGACACCTTGCGATGGCGGATCAGCCAGGTGCCGTGGGCGGGGACCAGGATGTCGCGGTAGCGGCCGGAATGATCGAGCCCGATGTGGGTGACAACGGTGAAGTAGGACGAGACCTCCGCCCGGTCGGGAGTGAGGCCGGCGAAGAGCACATTGGCGATGTTGTGGCGCACGACGGGCTTGACGTCGAGGTCGCGGGCGACGTTCCCTGCGACACCGCCGAGGAACGACACGATCTCGGCCCGCCCGCGCAACGGCTGCAGTCCGCGTATTTCGAGAACGCCGTCCGTGCAGAAGGTCTCCGCGAGGCCCTCCAGCCGGCCGGCGTCGCCCGACCAGTTGTACCGCGCGAGGGTGTCCCGAATCTGCTCGCGGGCCACCAATTCCCACATGTCCACGGCGCGAGCCTAACCGCGTCGCGTCACCTGACGAGATAAGGCCGGAAACCGCGGTGTACCGGCACGGGTGTGACGCCGTTCAGGTCAAAAACGGCGATGAGGGCGCGCAATAGGGCGGGGGACCAGTCATCGAACGGTTGGGCGTCCATCCGATCGAGCACTTCACTGCGGAGGTATTCGATGCCGGTCGGCGGCTGATGCTGGGTCATGTCGGATACGACGCTAGGAGCGGCGGCCGAAGGTGTACAGCCAACTGGTCATATTCAAATCTGATTCCAGGGAATGAATCGTGGCGCGTGGCGGTAGAAGAACGCATGAAGCTGAACGACGCCGCACGCGAATTCATCGGCAAGGGTGCCGACGCGACCCTGATAACCCTCAATCCCGACGGCAGCCCCCAGGTGAGCCTGGTGTGGGTCGCGCTGCAGTCGACACCTGACGGCGACGAGCTCGTCACCGCGCACCTCGCCGAGCACAAGAAGGTGCGCAACGCGCGCAACGACCCCCGGGTGGCCGTCACGATCGTGTCGCTGGACAAGGCGGGGCAGGGGATGCGGCCCTACCTATCCGTCTCCGGAACCGCGCGCATCGTCGAGGGCGGGGCGCCCGAGCTCCTGACGGAACTCAACCCGATCCTGGGCGACCCCAACACGAAGTTCCCGCCTGATGGTGCGCCCCCCGGATTCCTCACCCGCATCCGCATCGACAAGGTCGGCGGCTTCGGCCCCTGGGCATCCTAGCCCCGGACATTTGCCACTTCCGCTACTGGTAGTAGCGGAATACAGTGGGTGGGTGACGACCGGCGAAGACGGCAGGCATCTGCGCACCTGCCCACTGTGTGAAGCCATGTGCGGCTTGGAAATTCAGGTCGAGGGCGGCAAAGTCACCAGCATCCGCGGCAACCGCGACGACGTCTGGAGCAGGGGACACCTGTGCCCCAAGGGCGTATCGCTGGCCCAGGTGCACGACGACCCGGACCGCATCCGCCGTCCGATGATCAAGGTCGACGGGCAATGGCGCGAGGTCAGCTGGGACGCGGCATTTCGCCGCTGCACCGAGCTGCTGACGCCGGTGATCGAAAAGTACGGGATCGGCGCGGTGACCGCCTACACCGGTAACCCACTGGCGCACTCGTTTTCGCTTGCCCGGTATGCGGGCGTGCTGATGGGCATGTCGGGGATGCCGATCACCTACTCGCCCGGCACGGTCGACCAATGGCCGAAGAATTTGTCGTCGCACCTGATGTACGGCCTCTGGTGGAACTTCCCCGTGCCCGACATCGAACGCACGGACCTGCTGGTCATCATGGGCGCCAACCCCGCGGCGTCGCAGGGTTCACTGCTGGCCGCGCCGGACGTGATGGGGCTGATCGCCGAGATTCGCAAGCGCGGCAAGGTGATCGTGATCGACCCGGTGCGCACACAGACCGCGGCCCAGGCCGACGAGTGGCTTCCGATCGTGCCGGGTACCGACGCGGCGCTGCTGCTGGCCGTGGCCCACACCCTCTTCGACGAGGGGCTGGTCAATGCGGGGCCGCATGTCGAAGGCCTGGAGACGATGCGCCGCGTCGCCGCGGAGTGGCCACCGGAGCGGGTGGGCACCGTGACCGGCATCGACGAAAACCGCATCCGCGCGCTGGCGCGCGAACTCGCCGGCACCGAGAAGTCGGTGGTGTACGGCCGAATCGGGTTGTGCAATCAGGAGTTTGGCAGCCTGGCGAGCTGGCTGGTCGACGTCATCAACATTTTGACCGGCCATTTCGACACCCCCGGCGGCGCCATGTTCCCCAAGCCGGCGGCCTGGTCGATCACGACGCAGCCGTTGCCGGGTCTGGAAGGGGGCCTGGCCGAGTTCGGTCGCTGGCGCACCCGGGTGCGCGGCGCGAAGGAGGTGCTCGGCCAGGCGCCGGTGTCGTGCATGGCCGAGGAGATCGCCACACCCGGCGAGGGACAACTCAAGGCGCTGATCACGGTCGCCGGCAACCCGGTGCTCTCCACCCCCGGCGGCGACAAGCTCGACGAGGTGCTCCCGATGCTGGAAGCGATGATCTCCGTTGACCTTTGGCTCAACGAGACGACGCGCCACGCCGACGTCATCCTGCCGGGCCTGTCCCCGCTCGAGCAGCCGCACCACGACGACCTGATCCTGCTGTTTGCCATCCGCAGCATCGCGAACTACTCCGCACCGGTGTTCGACCCCGGGGATCGCCCGCACGAATGGGAGATCTTGATCCGGTTGACCGGCCTGTGCACCGGCACGCCGGCCGAAGAGGTCGACGTCGCCGCGATCGACGACGGCTTCTTCGATTACCTGGCCTTCACGCGGGGCCTCGACGGCGCCGAGATCCGCAAGCTCTACCAGCACGGTGGCCCCGAGCGGATGCTCGACCTGACCCTGCGCACCGGGCCGTTTGGCGATCAGTACGGCAAGAACCCGGGCGGGCTCACGCTGGACATGCTCAAGGCCAACCCGAACGGAATCGACTTCGGGCCGATGGTGCCGCAGCTGCCCGACATGCTGGGCACGCTCGACAAGAAGATCCACCTCGCGCCGCAATATCTGCTCGATGACCTGCCGCGGCTGGCGGCGCGGATGGAGCGGCCGGCCGAACCGCTGGTGCTGGTCAGCCGCCGGCACCTGCGCTCGAACAACACCTGGCTGCACAACGTTCCCGCGCTGATGAAGGGCAAGGACCGGTGCACGCTGTTGATGCACCCCGAGGACGCCGCCCGCTGGGGCGTCGCGGACGCCGACGTCGTCACGGTGAAGTCCGAGGCCGGCGAGATCAAAGTGCCCGTCGAGGTCACCGATGCGATCAAGCCCGGCGTGGTATCGATGCCGCACGGCTGGGGGCATGGCAAGCCGGGCACCCGCATGTCGGTGGCCAATGGTTCACCGGGTGCCAACACCAACGTGCTGTCCCCGCCGACCTTCCTCGACCAGCCGTCGGGGAACGGGGCGCTCAACGGCATCCCGGTGACGATCATCGACGACCAGGCGCGATTTCGCGCAGACGCGCCAGCCCAATACGCCTGAGGGTGCCGCGCCCGCGCGAAACCCGTTGGGCGACCGGTCAGCTCGGTCCTAGCAATGTCACAACAGAGTGCTTCGTTCGCCTTCCGGATGAGTCCATGAACCGTTGGCGGCCGCGCTCTGACGGTCGAACTGTGCTCGCGAATCCGCGCGCAGAACGCAAATCCGGTGACGCCCTGCGGTCAGGGCGCGAGAGGGCGATTGGTCCACTCCCGACCGGGCCGGCGCGCCGAGCGGAACCAGCCGCCCGCCGCGCCGGTGCCGCCATCGGTGGGAATGGTGTGACCGGTGACGAACGCCGACAGGTCCGAGGCCAGGAACAGGATCACGCGCGCCTGGTCCTCGGGCAGGCCCATTCGTCCGACCGGGACCCACTGCGGCCACTGCGTCTGCTCCTCGGCCGACAGCCACTGCGAGTACGGCACCTGCAACGATTCGGTGACGTCGGGACCGATCGCGTTGACCCGCACCCCGTCCCGGCCCACTTGCACGGCGAGGCTGCGGGTGAAGTGGATGACGGCGGCTTTGAAGGCGGCGTAGACGGGGTCCTCGGGGTAGCCGCGTAGCCCCTCGACCGATGAGACGTTGACGATCGCACCGGCCCCTCGATCGATCATCGCGGGCAGGAACGCGCGGCTGACCAGGAAAACGTGGTGCAGGTTGATGCGGTACAGGTCGTCCCACAGCCGGGGGTCGGTGTCGACGAAGTTGCCCGGATGGCGCAGCCAGTGGCCGACGTTGTTCACCAACACGTCGATCCCGCCGTAGCGATCCAGCACCGAACGCGCGAGGGCGGCCACCTGGTCCGCGTCGCGAACATCTGTGGTGACCGCCAGCGCGGAGCCACCCGTCCCGGTGATGTCGTCCGCGGTGCGTCGGGCCAGCTCCTCGTCGATGTCGGCGATGACCACCCGCGCGCCGTGCCGGGCGAACAGCTGCGCGGTTGCCGCGCCGATACCCCCACCGCCCCCGGTCACCACCGCGACACGATCGGCCAGCAGCGCGGCCCCGGGCATTGCCTCGTCCATACCCAATATCTTGGGCCACCGGGCGGGATCGACGCCTATACCCACCGAGTTAGCGCCTCAAACAGTGATGAAGCCGACATTTGCCAGGGATTTACCCGCCGTTTTTCCCAGACGGCGGGGGGTACCCGATTGACCTCCACGGAGGTGAATGCGAATGGCGATGCGGCCGAGCCCTTATCACATATTGCCAAGCCAGGCGATGAACCGGCGCGTCCACCATCGGCACAGCCCGCAGTCTTTTGCTGTGTCGCTCGCCAGCCGGTTGCTGGTGAAAAATGTGGTCCGCGCCTGGGCCATTCAGCCGAATCTGCACTGGCCTTTTCAGTACGTGGACGATTTGGCGGGCTTGATGCCGCATTTCACCCACTCGGCTCAGATCGAACCCGTCCGGCTGGAGAACTGTGCCGCCGAATGGGTGCACGCGCCCGGCGTGTCGGGCAAGCGCGCGATCCTTTACCTGCATGGCGGCGCATTCCTGACCTGCGGCCTCAACACGCACCGGTCCCTGGTCACCCGGCTCTCGAAGGCGGCGGACGCCGGCGTGCTGACCGTCGGGTACCGAAAGTTGCCGACCCATCAAATCGCCGACGCGATCGAAGACGGAATGAACGGCCTGCGCTGGCTGGCGGAGCGCGGCTACGGCGGGGATCAGATCGTCGTCGCGGGCGACTCGGCCGGGGGATACCTGGCCTTCATGATCACGCTGGCGGCCATGCGCGCGCGCGTGGTGCGGCCCGCCGGTATTGCGACGATCTCGCCATTCACCGACGCCGACCCGGCCCGCAAACTGCGCCACCGCAACGCGCGCAGGTGCTCGATGTTCACCCGGGCGGCGTTGTCGATGTTTGCCCGGTACCTCGGCGAGGTGCGGCTTCCGCACGACGGGGGAACGTCCGTGCGCGTCGAATCACCGGTGGACGCGGATCTCACCTCGTTGCCCCCGGTGGCCATCCACGCAAGTTCCCACGAGTTGCTACTTCCGGACGCCGAGCTGATGGCTGAACGATTGCAATTCAGCGGGGTTCGCTGCGATCTGCACTTGTGGGACAGACAAATTCACGACTTCCCGATTGCGGCGGACATCCTGCCGGAAGGAAGGCGGGCCATTCGATACATCGGCGACTTCATCAAGGAGGTCACTGGCGCCGCGGGCGGTTTGCCAAGCGGCCGCCAACACTGGGACGGTCGGCAAGAGGCGCATTTCGCCGAGGCAGCGGGATAACGAATTTCGGACGCGAATTCCCTCGGCGGTCATTCGCGTTGTTTCGGGCATCCGGCGTCCGGGTCGATGAGGGCGGTACCCGTCGTGCATGCGGGCCGACTTACCCGAGCACCGTGAACCGCGTCGGCGACTTGGGCCGCAATCGGCGCCGCTGCCGATACAGTTGGTCCTCGTGAGCCCACCAGTCCCACCTGTGCTGACCGTGCGGTACGAGGGATCAGAGCGCACCTTCGCAGCAGGCACCGACGTCGTCATCGGGCGTGATCTCCGCGCCGACGTCCGCGTCGCACACCCGCTGATCTCCCGGACGCATCTGATCGTGCGATTCGACCAGGGGAGATGGATTGCCATCGACAACGGCAGCCTCAACGGGCTCTACGTCCAGAATCGTCGCGTGCCCGTCGTCGACATCCAGGACGGCATGCGGGTCAATATCGGCAACCCCGACGGCCCGGCGCTGACCTTCGAGGTCGGCCGCCACCAGGGTTTGGCCGGGCGGCCGCCGTTGACGACGTCGATACCGATCTTCAACCCCGCCAGCGGACCGAGCGCCCCGGCGCCGCACAGCCAGCCGCAGCAGATCGGCCAGCACTGGCCCGGTCAGCCGCCCCAGCCGTCGGGACCGGTCCGCCAGCAACCGCATCCACCCGGGTTGAGGCCGATCCACCCGCCCAGCGGGCCGGAGCCGATCCACCCGCCCTCCGGGCCGCAGCCGATTCATCCGCCCGGCGGACTGAAGCCCATCCAACCGGGCAGTGGACCGCAGCCGGCGCCGAAGATTTATCGCCCCCAAACCGGTCAGGTGCCGCAGGCCCCCGCTGCGGAGCCGGAAACCGGCCGGGTCGCCGAGCCAGCGGCCGACCAGACGGGCCGCGTCGGCGATTCCACCAACATCGCGACGTCGATGATGAAGATCCTGCGGCCGGGCCGTACCTCGGTGGAGTCCATGCCCGGCGCGATCAAGATCGGCCGCGCCAACGACAACGACATCGTCATTCCCGAGGTGTTGGCCTCGCGCCACCACGCCACCCTCGTCCCCACGCCGCACGGCACCGAAATCCGCGACAACCGCAGCATCAACGGCACGTTCGTCAACGGTGCCCGCGTCGACACGGCCGTGCTGCGCGACGGCGACGTCGTCACGATCGGCAACATCGACCTCGTTTTCGCCGGCGGCACGCTGGCCCGCCGCGATGAGACCGCGACCGCGACCCGCACCGGCGGCCTCGACGTGCGCGGCGTGACGTGGACGATCGAGAACAACAAGGTCCTGCTGGACGACATCTCGCTGGGCGCACAGCCCGGGACGCTGACGGCCGTCATCGGCCCGTCGGGCGCGGGAAAGTCGACGTTCGCCAGGTTGGTGGCCGGCTACACGCACCCGAGTAAGGGCACGGTTTCCTTCGAGGGGCACAACGTGCACGCCGAATACGCCTCCCTGCGCAGCAGGATCGGGATGGTGCCGCAGGACGACGTGGTGCACGGTCAGCTGACGGTGCAGCAGGCGCTGATGTACGCCGCCGAACTGCGCCTGCCGCCCGACACCACCAAGGACGACCGCGCGCAGGTGGTGGCCCGGGTCCTCGAGGAACTCGAGATGACCCAGCACCTGCAGACGCGGGTCGACAAGCTGTCGGGCGGCCAGCGCAAGCGGGCCTCCGTGGCGCTGGAGCTGCTGACCGGGCCGTCGCTGTTGATCCTGGACGAGCCGACGTCGGGCCTGGACCCGGCGCTGGACCGGCAGGTGATGACCATGCTGCGGCAGCTGGCCGACGCGGGCCGCGTGGTGCTGGTGGTCACCCACTCGCTGACCTACCTGGACGTGTGCGACCAGGTGCTGTTGCTGGCGCCCGGCGGCAAGACCGCGTTCTGCGGGCCGCCCAGCCAGATCGGTCCGGCGATGGGCACGACGAACTGGGCCGACATCTTCAGCACGGTCGCGGGCGACCCCGACGGCGCCAAGGCGCGCTACCTGGCGCGGACGGGCCCGCCCCCACCACCGCCGCCCGCCGAGCAACCCGCCGAAATCGGCGATCCGTCGCACACCAGCCTGCTCCGGCAGTTCTCCACGATCGCGCGGCGCCAGGTGCGGTTGATCGTCTCTGACCGCGGCTACTTCGTCTTTCTGGCGCTGCTGCCGTTCATCATGGGCTCGCTGTCGATGTCGGTACCCGGCGACGTCGGCTTCGGCAAGCCGAACCCCATGGGCGCCGCGCCCACCGAACCCGGACAGATCCTGGTGTTGCTCAACGTCGGTGCGGTGTTCATGGGTACGGCACTGACGATTCGGGATCTGATCGGCGAGCGCGCGATCTTCCTGCGCGAGCAGGCGGTTGGCTTGTCCACGTCGGCGTACCTGCTGGCGAAGGTGTTCGTCTACACGGTGTTCGCGGTCATTCAGTCCGCGATCGTGACCGTCATCGCGATCATCGGCAAGGGCGGGCCGACGCAGGGCGCCGTGGCGTTGGGCATCCCCAACGTGGAACTGTTCGTTGACGTCGCGATGACCACCGTCGCCTCGGCGATGCTCGGGTTGGTCTTGTCGTCGATCGCCAAGTCCAACGAGCAGATCATGCCGCTGCTCGTCGTGGCGGTCATGTCCCAGCTGGTGTTTTCCGGCGGCATGATTCCGGTCACCGATCGCTTCGGACTGGACCAAATGTCTTGGGCCACACCGGCGAGATGGGGCTTCGCGGCGTCAGCCTCCACCGTCGACCTGCTCACGCTGCAGCAGGCGGTGCCGTCGGTGCCGCACGACTCGCATTGGCGCCACACGCTCGGCGCGTGGTGGTTCGACATGGGCATGCTGGTGCTGCTCAGCGTCGTCTACCTGGGCTTCGTGCGCTGGAAGATTCGTCTCAGGTCCGGCTGAGGGCCGCGCCCGCGTGGTCCGGGCGTGCGCCCTGAGTTTTCGGTGTGCGCCGGGGGTTTTCGGTGTGCGGTGCCGGCGCCCGGTGCGCACACTCGCCACCCTGGGTTCACACTCGAGGCCGTGAGCTCACACTCGCCCCGCGCCGCTAGGCTCCCTTTCGGACCGCCTGCTCGGCCGCGGCGCGCATCCGGTCCGAAAGCTGCAGCAGCGCATGTTCGCCGATCCCGTTGGGCACCGTGTAGGCAAGCTGCCGTAACTCAAGGGCGCAATCGCGCAACTCCTGGCGGAGGCGTGTCTCAAGGGTGGGCATGAGTACTTCCTATACGAGGGGCCGGGCGAAACTCCGTTGGTTGAATTTTCGCAGCACCGGCGCGCATCCGCGATGGCGGCGAAGCGTTTTTACGCGAGATTGACAGGGTTTTTACAGACGGGGACCTATCTGATGGCGCCGCGGTGAACTCGCAGATAACCCTCGATCGCCCTGGCGACCCGCTCAGGCTGTTCGGGGAACAGGGCGTGGCTGGCGTCCTCGATCACCGTCGAGGTGATGCGCTCGCCGTAACGGGTGCGCAGGTCGGCCCATTCCGCCCGCTGGTGGAAGGGGTCCAGGGCGGCGATGATCTCGAGAACGGGCGCGTCGCCCGCACCCCGG
This sequence comes from Mycobacterium interjectum, assembly GCA_002102225.1. Classification (GTDB taxonomy): domain Bacteria; phylum Actinomycetota; class Actinomycetes; order Mycobacteriales; family Mycobacteriaceae; genus Mycobacterium; species Mycobacterium interjectum_B. The sequence continues at coordinate 37,676 of LQPB01000043.1, read as the reverse complement.
TAACGATCCACGTCGGCCTCGCGGGCGCACTCGACCTGCATGGCGAGGGTTTCGGGGTACCAGCCGTCAAGCCAGATCGATGGGTCGTGGCCGGGCGCGAAGAACGCCAGGCGCAGCGCGGCGAGCCGCTCGGCCTCGGGCAGGGACAGGTCACCGGCGCGCATCGGGGCCGAGTTGACTTCCGGTGCAACGGTTTTCCCGGCCGCCGCGGCGAGGACCACCGCGGCGACCTTGTCGCGATGGTGCACCGCGGTGGCGCGGGCGACGAAGTTCCCGAAGGCGTGGCCGAGAACGACCGCGGGTTGCTCGGCGAGGGTTTCGATCACCGCCGCGATGTCGTCGGCCATGTCGTCGAATCCCACGTCGCTCATCGGGCCAACCGAGCGTCCGATGCCGCGGGGTTGTGGGCGCAGCACCCGGTAGCCGGCATTGACGAGTGTCGCTGTGAGCGAGTCGAAGTCCGTGGCGCCGTCCCGGCCATAGGACGGGATGATGACCACCGCCGGACCGCGTCCATCGACATAGGTCTCGATCGATGCAGCGCCCGTGGTGACGATGTCGCCGCGACGCCTCATGGCCGGTCCGCGTAACGCAACTCGACGCGCAGCAGCGCGGCTTGACGGACGATGCCTTCCGGGGGAGCCGTGGTCCCGCCGTCGGTCGTGACGTAGGCGACGCGGCCATGGTCGCCGGGGCCGCGGCCCCACGCGGCGCTGGACGGGCCGACCAGCGTTTCGTCGAACGGGTCGCCGACGATGTGGCGCACCTCGCTGCCGTGCCGGGGCGCCAGCGGCACCCGGTCGAGGGTGTTGGCGCGATGCCTGGTGACATAGGCGAATCCGGCATCCTCGTCGAGGCAGAAGTCGTCGGCGTTGTCGATGGCGGCGACGAACTGCGCCGGCCCGGCCGGGTCGAGGGTGGCCGAATCCACGGGGACGCGCATGAACACCTTCTGCGCGGTCGAGGTGTAGTACAGGTGACCGGTGCGCGCGCCGTACCGGACGCCGTTCACGCCGGGCTGCGGCGGGGGAGGCACGCCGCTATCGGGGTCGTCGCCCATGGTGTCGTCGGCCAGCCACACCCGGGCGGAGGCGCTGCGCGCGTCGTCGGCGAGGTCGACGCGCCAGATGAGCCCGGCGAAGCAGTCGGCGATCGCCAACACGTCCGGCCCCAGCACGCAGCTGCCGTTAAGGGCGCGGACACGGTCGTCGAAGGTGTAGATCAGCTCCGGCGACACCGCCGCGCCCGGTGCCCAGTCGGTGAAATCGATTCTCGCCAGGTGCGATTCATGCGTGGTGTAGCCCTCGGTGAGACAGACGATGAACACGTCGGGCGCCACCTCCGCGATCCCGGTGACCGGGTGATCGAAGGTGTGCGCCAGGACCGGTTCGACCACCGCCGCGTGATCTGCGTGGGGCACCCACCACAGCTCTTTGTGCACGACATCGGTGACGAGCATCGACCGGTCGGCGCGCACCGCGAGGTTTTCCGGGAAATACCACTGCGGGAAGAATGCCACGGGTGTCAGCGTGACGGTGGGCAACGGGGCCAGGGCCATGGCGCTCCTTACGCTCGGGGGTCTCGAACGCGTTGCGAATGGCGCAGACCGCGTGATAGGTGCCTGCCAGCGTGGCGACCCTGAAAAGGCCCGCGGCGCCGATCGTTTGCGCGGCGTGGCGGTTGACCGTCATCGACGTGGCGGGCGGTGGTCAGCGCTTTGGCGAGCCGGTCGGCCGTCTTCTCAAGCGGGTCACGCCCCGCGCCGGGATCGAACAGCGCCCGTCGACCGCCCGGTGCGCGCTCGACGGCGCTCACTGGTCCAACCCGGCGGCGTTGGCCGGAACGTCGAACGCTCCCAGCGTCATACACACCATGGTGAACCAGCCCAGCAGCACCGCGACGTCCACGATGCCGGCGTCACCGAGCAACTCCTTGGCGCGCCGGTACATCCCCAGAGGTACGACGCGCGGGGCGACCAGCGCCGACGCGAGCTCATAGACGACTTGTTGGCGCGGGTCCTCGAACGACGTGGGTAGCCCGGCGATCAGGGCCTCGACCCGGCGCGTGTCGAGGTGTCCGGCGCGCTCTCCGATGATCTCGTGCTCATAGTTGGCGTAGGGCGAACGCCAGCGGCCGTTGACAATGTTGGTGGCGATCTCGATCTCCGCCTTCGTCAACGTGGATTGGCGCTGGAAGTAGGCGCCGGTCGGCACGATCGTCCGGGCCAGGTCGGGGTTGGCGAGCCAGATCTTGTGCGGGCCGGGCACCAGTCCGCGCAGTTCGCGGGTGAAGTCGTAGGCCGCCCTCATTTCCGGCGGCATCTCGGCCACCGGCGTCTCGACGAACCGGCCGAATGTGCCGAAATCGGATGTGTCACTCACGGATCCGCCCCTCCCTTTTCCTCGTGCTTCCAGTCAACGACGCCGATGCGATATCGTCCAATACGTTCTTGTGCCGGACTCAATATGCTGTCGCATATGGAATTGAGCCAACGGCTTCTCGAGCAGTTCCTCACGGTGGCCGACGAGCGCAACATCGGCCGCGCGGCGCGGCGCCTGTCGATGACCCAGCCGCCGCTGACCCAGGCGATCCAGCGACTCGAACGGGCTATGGGCGTCACATTGTTCGACCGCAGCCCGCGCGGGGTCGAGCTGACCGCCGCCGGACGTTCGTTTCGTGAGGATGCGGAGCGCCTGTGCGCCGCGCACGAAGCGGCCATCAGGCGCACCCGGCGGGTCGCGGCCGGTCTGGAGGGCGTGGTCCACATCGGCTTCGCGGTCAGCCTGGCCTACCGGTTCGCCCCCGGCCTGCTCCGCGCGAGCGCGGACGCGCTGCCCGAGCTGACGTTGCACCTGGTTCAGACGCGAACCGCGCACATGTCCGACGCGGTTCGGTCCGGCCAACTCGATGTGGCCTTCACTCGCGGTCCTGTCGAGGGCGGCGACGGAGTGGTCGTCGGCGAAATCGGGCGCGAGAGAACGGTGGTCGTCCTGCCGAAGCAGCACCGGCTCGCCGGGAAACGCTCGGTGGCGCTGGCCGACCTGCGCGATGAGCCGGTCGTGCTGCCGTCGCGGCAGTCGCTCCCCGGAGTCGCCACCCAGCTGCTCAGCGCATTTCGCGAGGCCGGCGTGAGTCCTCGCGTCGCGGCGTACACCGACGAATTGTCGGCAATGATGGCGTACCCCATCGCCGGACTTGCGGCCTGCCTCGTCCCCGAGCAGATGGTGGCGATGCGGCACCCCCAGATCGTGTATCGCAGGCTTTGCGACGACCTGCCAAGCCTTGTCACCCGGATCGTCGCCGTGCGCCGGGCACGGGCCGACGACGCGGTAGTCCGGCTGCTGGAGCTGGCCGCCGGCAGCTGGCGGGGCCGGTAGTCAGGGCCGCGCGGCGACGAACGTTTCGTTCGACACGCCGGCGGCCAGGCCTTCGACGTCAAAGGGCTCGCGGAGACGGGCATGGAGCTTCGCGGGATCCGTGAGCAGGCTGATCTCGGCGGTCTGACGAGCGAAGAGGCGTCCGAAAAGCGGATAGAGCCAGCGCATCAACGCGCGCTCCGCCGGGGTGCAGCGCGCCGCGCAATAGCCCACGTGGCCCAGTTCGTCGGTGAGGATCTCGGCGTAGAGCCGGTCGATCCGGGCGGCCACCTCCGGCTCGTCGGCGAACAACTCGACGCCCACGCGGCGCAACTCGTCGAACATGATGCAGCCGGCCATTTCCGCGGCGCCCACGAATGGAAACCCGAAGCGCTCGGGCAGAAACACTTCCATCTTCACGAACTGGCGCATCACGAACGGCGGCACCACCACGTGGAACGGCAGGCCGAACACGTCGAGCACGTAGGCCAACAGGCGGGTGTGATAGTGCTCCTCGAGCGCGAGGTACACGCCCTCGGGCGGCTTGTCCTCCCCGCCGATGCGTCCGTAGGTGTCGCCCAGGTCCACGCCGAATCGCTCCGCCTGGTTCAGTTTCGCGGTCGCGAGCAGGAACAGCATTTCGCGGGGGAGCCCCGGCTCGGGGCGGCGGCGGCGCAGATTGCGCAGGAACACCTGTCGATCGATCGACCGGTTGGAGCGAACCGGGTCGGCCTCCAGCGATCCGAAAAACTCCTCGCGGTTGGCGAGTCGGCGATGCAGTAGATCGGCGTCGCCGTCCCGATGCGCGAGATACTCCCGGTAGCCCTCGATACCCGTGCCGGTCATGATGCCTCCATTCCGTGGACGATGGTCTTCACGTAGCGGTCCAAGAGCGCCGCACGATCCCCGAACTCCGTTCCGCCCGTGGCCAACAACGCAAACAGCCCGGTCAGGAAAATCACGCCGAGCTCACGTGCGTCGGCATCCCTGGGCACCCGGCGCGCGTCTTGCGCTCGCGTGATGGCGGCGATGACGAACTCGGCCAGGGGATGCTCGCCGGGCCCGTCCTCGACCGGCCGGGAGGCGGAGAAGTGCAGCCCCAGCATGTCCCGGAAAACGACCGGGCCCAGCCGCTTCTCGGCGGCGAGCACCTGGCGCACCAGCGAACTGAGCATCGACATCAGGTCGCCGCGGTCCGTCTGATCGGCGAGCCGCGCCACGATCTTGGCTTCCTCGTTGCGTTCCAGCTCGACCAGGACGTGCTCCTTGGTCGGGAAGTGAAAATAGAACGTGCCCCGCGCGACGCCCACGGCCGCGGCGATGGCGGCGACGTCGGTGCCCGCCAGTCCGGTCCGGCCGATCTCGGCGACGGCTGCCTCGAACAAGCGGGCCCGGGTTTGCAGCCGCTGGGCCTCCCGGGCATTGAGAACTTGTGTGCCCACGACAGCAACGTATCGAGATTCGCTGCCGCCTGTCAATGACGAGTGTCAGCGAAATAGACCCGCCGGTGCCTACCGGCGCGCCGGGCGTAACGTCGGGCCGAAATGGCGCACGGAATTTCGCCATGGCGTTACGCTGACGCCGCCTGAGGGAAGGGTGAGGTGGCCGGGATGGATTTCGAACTCGACGCCGGGCAACGGGCTTGGCTGGCCGAGGTTCGGGATTTCCTCCGGCAGAACGTCACCGCCGAATTGCGCGCCGAGCTCGCGCAGCATGATCTGGAGCTGCCCGACGGCGAGGTGGCACGGTTTCGCCGCAAGATCGGGGAGAAGGGCTGGTTCGGGCTGAACTGGCCGCGCGAGTACGGCGGCCTCGGGTTGGGCGCCGTCCATCAGCACCTGTTGATGAGCGAGTTCGAGTACTGGGGTATGCCCGGACCCGACCTCACGGTCACCTCGGTGGCGCCGATGATCATGCGCCACGGCACCGAGCAGAACAAGAACGAATGGCTGCCGCCGATCGCCAAGGGCGAAATGATCTGCGCCGTCGGCTATTCCGAACCCGATGCGGGAACCGATCTGGCGAACCTGCGCACCCGGGCGACGCTCGACGGCCGGGAATGGGTGATCAACGGCACCAAGATCTGGAACAGCGGGGCGCACCGCGCCACCCACGAATGGCTCTGTGTGCGAACCGATCCCAATGCGGCTCGGCACAGGGGGATTTCGGTCATCATCGTGCCGATCGACAGCCCAGGCATCGAGATCCGCCCGCTCTACGCGTGGTCTGGCTATCGCACCAACGAGGTGCACTTTCGCGACGTGCGGGTCGCGGTCACCAACCTGATCGGCGAAGTCAATCGGGGGTGGACGTACATCACCGGCGCCCTCGATCTCGAACGTGGCGCGCTGACCAACGCGGGCGACCTGCGCCGCGCGGTCGACGACTTGCATCGGCTGGCGCGCAGCCCACGCCGTGACGGCACGGTGCCCGCGCACGACCCGGCGCTGCGGCGTCGCCTGGCGCTCGCCGAAGCCGACGTGGAGGTGGCCACGCTGATGGGCTACGAGGCCGCGTCGATCCTGGACAGCGGGGTCATCCCCACCGTGGAGGTCAGCGTGGAGAAGGTCTTCACCAGCGAACTACGTCAGCGCCTCGCCGACCTGGCGCTCGACCTGCTGGGGCCCGACGGCCTGCTCGCGCATCGCGGGCAGGACGCGCCACTGGCCGGCACGTTCGAACGGCTGTATCGAGCCGCCCCGTTGATGCGTTTCGGCGGGGGCACCAACGAAGTCCTGCGCGACATCATCGCCCAGCGCGGCCACGGAATGCCCTCGTATGGACGTTAGGCCCAGCGCCGATCGGCGCGAGTTCGCCTCGATGCTGCGCGCGCTGCTGGCGGCGGAGAGCACCGTCGAGCTGGTGCGCGGACTGCACGAACCCGGCGCCGACCGAACCACCCCGGCCCTGTGGAAGGCATTGTCGGACGCCGGTGTTTTCGGCCTCGGCATTGCCGAGCAGTACGGCGGCTCCGGTGGCTCCCTGCAGGATCTCGCCGTCTTCTACACCGAGGCGGGTCGCGCGCTGTGTCCCACCACGGTGCACAGCTCCGTCGCGGCAGCGCTCGCGATCGATCGGCTGGCGCCGCCGGAGGCCAAGGCCAGGTGGCTGCCGCCGCTGACCAGCGGCGGTGTCCGCGGAACGACGGCGCTGTGGAGCGCGCGCGACGCCGCCGTCGTCTCGCCCGCGATGTCGGCCCAGCTCGACACCGGCGGCGCCTGGCGCCTCACCGGGACCGCGGACTACGTCGCCGACGCCGACGTCGCCGACCTCATCGTGGTGTCGGCGGCCGCTTCCGGGCGAACATTGGCCTTCGTCGCGGATGCGCATGCGGCCGGGGTGGCCGCGCGGCCGCTGGAGATGGCCGGCGGTCACCGGGCATTCACCGTGCGCTTCGACGAGGTGGTCGCCGGCGCCGACGCGCTGCTCGGTGAGGCCGACCAGACGGTGCTGCGGCGCGTCGCGAACACCGCGGTGGCGCTGGGCTCGGTCGACCTGGTCGGCGTCGGAGAGGCGGTGCTGGACCGCACCGTGGACTACATCAAGCTGCGTCACCAATTCGGCCGCCCCATCGCGTCTTTCCAGGCGGCGCAGCACCTGATCGCCAACATGCACATCGCTCTGGCCGCCGCGCGACTGGCGGCGCATTCGGCGGTCTTCTGGTTGGGCCGCGGCCACCTGGCGAGCAGGGAAACGGCGATCGCACGCATGCGCGCCGCGGCCGCGGCGCGGCTGATCACCCAGGACGCCCACCAATTGCACGGCGGGATGGGCTACGTCACCGAGACGGACCTGCACCTCTGGAGCGAACGGGCACGGCTGGGTGCGACGCTCGGCGGCGGCGCCGACGTTGCCGCGGTGTGGCTGGAGGAGACCCTGGAGGAGGATGCCCGTGGGTGAGCGCTCCCTGATCGACCCCGAATCGGCTTCGCGGGTGGGCACCGTCGCCGCGTCGGCCACGGGGGAGGTGAACCGGCGCGACTGGCAACGCTGGGCGGCGGCCATCGGCGACCACAACCCGCTGTGGTTCGACCCGGAATATGCCCGCGCCAACGGGTTTCGCGACATTATCTGTCCCCCGCTGTTCCTGCAATACGCCGTACTCGGCGTCACGCACCTCGAGGCGCTGCGGCCGGACGGCTCCTCCGGCGCGGTCTCCGGCAGCCTCGCGTTCCCCCGCGCCCCCAAGCGAATGGCCGGTGGGGAGAGCTTCGCCTTCCACCTGCCGGCCTACCACCGCGACGAGATCGAGATGGTCCGCACCATCGAGTCCATCGTCGAAAAGCAGGGCCGCTCGGGCAGATTCGTCCTGGTCACCTGGCACACGGTGTACCGCAACCAGGACCGCGAATTGCTTGCCGAAGCCTCGACCTCGATGATCGCCCGTCCCTAGGAGCACGCGTGACCCCTACGACCGATCCGCAGGTGTTCTATGACGACGTCGCCGTCGGCGACCACCTGCCGACGCTGACCGTCACCGTCGACGAGACGCAGCTCTTCTTTTTCAGCGCCGCCACCTACAACGGCCACCGCATCCACTACGACAAGGAGTGGGCCCGCACGGTGGAAGGCTACGACGACGTGTTGGTCCAGGGCCCCCTGCAGGCGGCGCTGCTGGCGCGCGCGATCGGTGACTGGATCGGTGGGCGCGGCCGCCTGCTGTCCTTCTCGGTGCAGAACCGGGCGGTCGCATATCCCGGCCAGGCGCTCAACTTCGGTGGCGAGGTCACCGGCAAGCGCCTCGGCGAATCCGGCGCGGGGCTGGTTGATCTCGAGATCTCCGGTCGCCGCGATGCCACGGTGCTGATGCCGGGAACCGCGACGGTCGAGCTGCCCCGGCGCGGAGCGCCGTCGTGACGGGACTGCGTGGGGAGGCGGCCGTCATCGGCATCGCCGAGCTGCCCGCCGAACGGCGCCCCACCGGGCCCCCACGGTTCACCCTCGACCAGTACGCGTGGCTGGCGAAGCTGGTCATCGAGGACGCCGGCGTCGACGCCGCGTGTGTCAACGGCCTGCTCACCCACGGCGTCGCCGAATCCGCGATGTTCGCGCCCGCCACGCTGTGCGAATACCTGGGCCTGGCACTGGATTTCGGGGAACGCGTCGATTTGGGCGGCGCCACCTCGGCGGGAATGATCTGGCGGGCCGCGGCCGCCGTGGAGCTCGGCATCTGCGACGCGGTGCTGGCGGTGGTCCCCGGTTCGGCCGCGCAGCCGCAATCCGACAAGAGGCCGCCACCCGCACCGAATTGGTATGGGGCATCGTCGAACAACTATGGGTCGCCTCAGGCCGAATTCGAGATCCCGTACGGCAACGTGGGCCAAAACGCGCCCTACGCCCAAATCGCCCAGCGCTATGCCGCCGAGTTCGGCTACGATCCCGCCGCCGTCGCCAAGATCGCGGTCGACCAGCGCACCAACGCGGGTGCGCATCCCGGCGCGGTCTTCCACGGAACCCCGATCACCGTGGACGACGTTCTCGCCAGCCCGATGATCGCCGATCCCATTCACATGCTCGAGACGGTGATGCGGGTGCACGGGGGGGCCGGGGTGTTGATCGCCAGCGCCGACGTCGCGCGGCGCAGCCGCCATCGCCCGGTGTGGATCAAGGGCTTCGGTGAGCACATCGCGTACAAGACCCCCACCTACGCGGCGGACCTGTTGCACACGCCGATCGCCCGCGCCGCGGATCGGGCGTTCGCCATGGCCGGGCTGGGCCGCTCCGACGTCGATGTCGCCTCGATCTATGACTGCTACACCATCACGGTGTTGATGAGCCTGGAAGACGCCGGCTTTTGCGCCAAAGGCGAGGGGATGTCATGGGTCACCGAACACGACCTGACCCACCGCGGCGACTTCCCGCTCAACACCGCCGGTGGGCAGCTGTCGTACGGCCAGGCCGGGATGGCCGGCGGCATGCACCACGTGGTCGACGCGGCGCGCCAGATCATGGGGCGCGCCGGCGACGCGCAGGTGCGCGACTGCCACACCGGGTTCGTCACCGGCAACGGCGGCATCATGAGCGAGCAGGTCGCGCTGCTGATGCGGGGGGATTAGCGGTGAACGCCGGATATCCCGTTCCCGAGCCCACCCCGGTCTCCCGGCCCTTCTGGGACGGACTGGCGCGGCACCGCATCGTGGTGCAGTATTCGCCATCGCTGGGGCGCTACGTCTTCTATCCCCGGACCCTCGCGCCGGGTTCGCTCGCGGACGACCTGCAGTGGCGCGAAATCGACGGCGCGGGAACGTTGTACACCTACACCGTGGCACGCAGACCCACCGGCCCGCCCTGGGCGGACGCGGTGCCGCAGCTGCTCGCGGTGGTGCAATGGGATGCCGGGCCACGGATCAGCACCGAATTGGTGGAGGTCGACGCGGCCGCCATCCGAATCGGAATGCGGGTGCGGCCGGTGTTCTACGATCTTGACAGCGGAATCACCTTGCTTAAGTACCGGCCGGCTTGACCGGCGCAGCGGTGCGGGCGGAGGCGCACATGGACCATGGCATTGATGCCATCGACGACACGGTGCAGGCGATGTTGCGCGAGTTGAACGCCGGATTCCCCCGCGTCGAGTCGATGACCGGTGCGCAGGCACGGGCCGCCGTCGCCGCGCGGCGGGTGCCCGCCAACAACATCGACGACGTGCGCAACACCATCGACCACTCCGTCCCGGGCCCCGCCGGCGCCATCCCCGTGCGGATCTACCACCCGCATGGCGAGCTCGGCCACCGGCCCGGCATCGTGTTCTACCACGGCGGCGGATTCGTCTTCTGCGACATCGAATCCCACGATGGCTTCTGCCGGTCCCTGGCGCGCGGTAGCCAAGCGGTTGTGGTGTCCGTCGGGTATCGGCTGGCGCCGGAGCATCCCGCACCCGCGGCGGCCCTCGACGCTTTCGCCGCCTTCCGCTGGGTGATCGAACACGCGGCCGGCCTCGGCATCGACGCGACGCGTACCGCGGTCGCCGGCGACAGCGCCGGCGGGAACCTGGCGGCGGTCACCGCGATCCTGTGCCGCGAGCGAGGCGCCGCCCGGCCCGCCGCCCAGCTGTTGCTGTACCCGGCGGTCGATCCGTCGTTCGACACGGACAGCTACCACCGCCACGGCACGGGGACTTTCAACACCCGGGCCGCGATGCAGTGGTATTGGCGTCAATACCTCGGCGATGAACGGCTTTTCGACCCTCCCTGGCTGGTTGCCCCGGCCCGCGCGGATAGTTTCGCGGAGCTGCCGCCCGCGGTGGTCGTGACCGCGGGCCTGGATCCCTTGCACAGCGAGGGATGCGATTACGCGCGCCGCCTGCGCAACGCGGGCGTGCGCGTCGTGCACCGCGATTTTCCCGGATTGTTCCACGGCTTCATGACGATTCAGTCCTTCCCACCGGCCGCCTCGGCGCGCGAGCTGGTGTGCGGCGACCTGCGGGAGTTGCTGGACCTCGCTCGGTGCGAGTCGAAATGACCGAGACCGACGTCATCGTCATCGGCGCGGGATTCGCCGGACTCTATGCCGTGCACCGGGCCGTCTCGGCGGGCCTGTCGGTGCTCGGCATCGAGGCGGCTCCCGACGTCGGTGGCACCTGGTATTGGAATCGGTATCCGGGCGCGCGGTGCGACGTCGAAAGCGTCGACTACTCCTATTCATTCGACGAAACGCTGCAGCAGAGCTGGACGTGGAGCGAACGTTTCGCCGCGCAGCCGGAGATCCTGGCCTACCTGCGGCACGTGGCCGACCGCTTCGATCTGCGCCGCCACTACCGGTTCGGCGTCGACGTGATCGGGGCGGAATTCGACCAGGAGGCGGGAGCCTGGCGCGTCACCACCCGCGACGCTTCGGGGGCCGGGGAAACGCACGCCGCGCAGTTTCTCGTATGCGCGACGGGCTGCCTGTCGGCGATGAACCGCCCCGACATCCCCGGCGCCGACGATTTCGCCGGCGAGGTGTACTTCACCGCCGCGTGGCCTCGCGAGGATCCCGACCTGCGCGGCAAGAAGGTGGGGCTGATCGGCACGGGTTCGTCTGGCATTCAAGCGGTTCCGATCATCGCGGGCCAGGCCGAGCGGCTGGTGGTATTCCAGCGTTCGCCGAATTACAGCATCCCGATGCCCAACCGCCCATGGTCGGCGGAGGAACAGCTGCGCATCCGGGAGGAGTACCCGGAACGACGCCGGCTGTCGGCGTACGCGTCGGCGGGCACGCCGCACGGCACCTATCACAAGAAGGCGCTCGAAGCCGACCCCGACGAACGCACCGAAGCCCTGTGGCGCCGCTGGCGCGAGGGCGGCGTGCTGTTCGCCAAGACGTTCCCCGACCAGAATTCCGACCCGGCCGCCAACGACATCGCCCGGGAGTTCGCCGAGGAGCGCATCCGCGAGATCGTGCATGATCCCGTCGTCGCCGCGGACCTCATCCCGGTGGATCACCCGATCGGGACGAAGCGGATCTGCACCGACGCCGGCTATTACGCGACCTTCAACCGCGACAACGTCCGGCTGGTGAACCTGCGCCGCGAGCCCATCGACGCGATCGTCCCCGAGGGGGTGCGAACCGGCGCAGCGACGTATCCCTGCGACGTCCTGGTGTTTGCGACCGGATTCGACGCGCTGACCGGCGCGCTCACCCGGATCGATCCGAGTGGGCCCAGGGGAGACCGGCTGCGCGACATCTGGGCGGACGGCCCCGTGACTTTTCTGGGCCTCATGGTCCCCGGCCTGCCAAACATGTTCACCATCAGCGGGCCCGGCAGCCCGTCGGTGCTGGCCAACATGGTGCTGCACGCCGAGGTTCAGGTCGACTGGGTCATCGAGCTGATGTTGACGGCCCGTCGTCTCGGCGTGCACGAGGTCGAACCCCGCCGCGATGCCGCCGACGCCTGGACCGAGCAGGTCGCGAAAGCCGCAGAGCAGACGCTGTTTCCGAAGGCGTCATCCTCGTGGTATCTGGGCGCCAACATCGAGGGCAAGAAACGGATCTTCATGCCGTATGCCGGGGGATTCGGCACCTACCGCCGGCATTGCGACGCGGTGGCCGATCACCACTACGCCGGATTGGTCCTGACCACCCGATGAGCCAACCGGGACCCGAGACGGTTCAGCAGCTCTTGCGGCTGCGCCAGAACGACGACACCGCCGCGATCGTGCACGGCGAACGCACCTGGACCTGGCGGCAACACCTGGCCGAGGCCGAGGCCGAAGCCGCCGCGCTGATCCGCCTCGCCGACCCGGCCTGTCCGCTGCACGTCGGGGCCCTGCTCACCAACTCCCCGGCGATGCTGCGAGCCATGGCGGCCGCCGCACTGGGCGGCTACGTGTTGTGCGGCATCAATACCACCCGCCGCGGCGCCGGCCTGCTTGCCGACATCCGGCGCTCCGACTGCCAGCTCCTCCTGGTCGACGGCGAGCACTTGGCACTGCTGGACGGGTTGGATCTCAACGGAATTCGGGTCATCGACGTCGGGTCACGGCGCTACGCGGAACTGGTGGCCGCGGCGCCGCCGCTGGTGGCCCACCGCGAGGTCACCGCCGCCGACACGCTGATGATGATCTTCACCTCCGGCACCAGCGGAGACCCCAAGGCCGTCCGGTTCGCGCACGGGATGGCGATCATGTGCGGAGCCAGCCTGATCTTCCAGTACGACGTCACCAGCGACGACGTCTGCTACCTGGCGATGCCGCTGTTTCACTCCAACGGCATCGCCGCCGGGTGGGCCGTCGCCATTGGCAGCGGCGCCACCATGGTGCCGGCCAAGTTCTCGCCGTCGCGCTTCATCGACGACGTGCGCCGCCACCGGGTGACCTATATGAACTACGTCGGCAAGCCCCTGGCGCTGATCCTCGCCACCCCGGAACGTCCCGACGACGCCGACACCACCCTGCGGGTCGCGTTCGGCAACGAGGCCACCGATCGCGACATTGACGAATTCGCAAGGCGTTTCGGATGCCGGGTCATCGACAGCTTCGGCTCCAGCGAGTTCGCCGTGATCGTCGTCCGAGAGGACGGCGCCCCGCCCGGGTCGATCGGCAAGCCGTATCCCGGGGTCAGCATTTACAACCCGCACACCCTGACCGAGTGCGCGGTCGCGAAGTTCGACGAACACGGCGCCCTGACCAACGTCGACGACGCGGTCGGCGAACTCGTCAACACCCAGGGCGCGGGCCCGTTCACCGGCTACTACAACGATCCCTCCGCGACGGCGCAGCGCATGCGGCACGGTATGTACTGGTCCGGCGACCTGGCCTACCGCGATGCCGACGGCTGGATCTATCTGGCCGGACGCACGGCCGATTGGATGCGGGTCGACGGCGAAAACCTGGCCGCGGCGCCGATCGAGCGGATCCTGGAACGGCTGCCGCAAATCAGCCAGGTCGCCGTCTACGCCGTGCCCGACGAAAGCGTCGGCGATCAGGTGATGGCGGCCCTGGTGCTGCGCGACGGGACAGACTTCCGCCCCGAGGATCTGGAGAAGTTCCTCGCCGCACAGCCCGACCTGTCGCCGAAGGCGTGGCCCCGGTACGTGCGCATCAACGACGACCTGCCCGTGACGGCTACCAACAAAATCCTCAAACGGGAGTTGATCGCCGCCGGCATCGATGCGCAGGGCGGCACGCTGTGGGCGCGCCACCCGCGCGGCACCACCTATGCCGTCGAGGCGCCCTAACCGGCCTCGGCGGGAGTCGGGGCTTCGCCGAATCGGGCCAACACCAGCGTTCCCGACACCGCCACCACGAAGCCGAGGACGACCAGCCAGCCGAGACCGTCGCGGGCGCTGTCGCCCAGCCACACCACTCCCACCAGCGCGGGCGCGATCGTTTCGCCGACCACCATCGCGGCCACCGTCGTGGTCACCGATCCGCGATGCAAGGCGGACGTGAGCAAGAGGAACCCCGCGGCACCGCCTCCGGCCGCCGCGTACAGCGCCGGGTTGGTGTAGAAGGCCGCCTTCGTCGGATCGATCACGTCGATGAGTCGCACGCCGACCTCGACGACGCCGAAACCGCTTCCCGCGCCGAACCCAAGGGCGAGCGCGCGTTCGCGGTCGCGCAGCCGCCCCGCGGCGGCACCGGCGATGAAAATCGCGGCGACCACGCCGATGAGCGCCCAGCCGAGCCCGGCCGGCGCGTGACGAAAGTGTCCCGGCCCGGCCGCGCAGGCGAGCGCCGCCAGGCTCACACACACCACGCCGACGGCCGTCCACTCGGCCCGTGACAGCCGTGCGGACAGCACCCACGCGGACACGATGCCGGTGACCGCGATGGAGGCGGCGAGCGCCGCGGCGACGACATAGATTGGCACCAAACGCAACGCCAACACCTGCAGCAGGAACCCGAGGCCGTCCAGCCCGATGCCGGCGATATAGCGCCACTGCCGGGCGGCGCGCATCAGCAGCACCGCGTCGACGCCCGATTTGCTTGCCGCCTCGACCGACCGCGTCGCGACAGCCTGCAACACCGAGGCCGTGCCGTAACACACCGAGCAACCCAGCGCGAGCAGGAACCCGATCAGCACAGGGGAGACAATACGAGACATCCGCGGATTTGCCCCGCCCTTGGACTTAAGAAGGGATTTCTCCGATGAATAACGTCGAGGGCAAGGTCGTCGCGATCACCGGAGCGAGCAGCGGGATCGGCGAGGCGACCGCGCGGCTGCTGGCCCAGCGGGGGGCCAGCGTGGTCCTCGGCGCCCGCCGCGTCGAGCGCCTCGACGACATCGCTCGCGCGATCCGCGCCAATGGAGGAGACGTGGTCACCTGTCCAACCGATGTCACGCGACGAGAGGACCTCGAGCGGCTGGTCGGGGCCGCCGCCGAGCGATTCGGTTGCCTGGACGTCCTGGTCAGCAACGCCGGCATCAGCAAGATCGGTCCCGTTGCGGACCTAGACGCCGACGGCTGGTCGGCGATGATCGACGTCAATCTGCGCGGGGTGCTGCATGGCATCGCCGCGGCCCTGCCGGTCTTCCGCCGCCAGCGACGCGGCCACTTCGTGACCACCGTATCGACGGCAGGGCTGAAGATCGTGCCCACCATGGCGGTGTACGCGGCCACGAAGAATGCCGTCCGGACCGTCATGGAAGGCCTGCGTCAAGAGTCGACCGACGGCGTTGTCCGAACGACCTCGATATCGCCGGGGTTCGTCGACACCGAACTCGACAGCTCCATCGACGACACCGCGCTGCGTGACCAAATCCGAAGCACGATGAGCGCGGTCGGGCTGCCACCGGCGGCGGTCGCGCGAGCCATCGCTTTCGCGATCGAGCAACCCGGCGACGTCGAGATCGGCGAGATCGTCATTCGCCCTACGGTTCAGGGCTAGCGGGTATCTCGGCAGGCGGGCCCGTCAGCGCCCGGACATGATGTCCAGTCGGCGCGCGGTGTACTCGGCGTCGGAGATGGCGCCGCTGGCGCGCAGCACCTCGAGTTCCCTGAAGCGCTCGGAAACCGGCACCGGCGGTTCCGGATATGACAGCGCTATCGGATGCGCGGACCGCCTCACGTCCCGGGCGCCCCATCCCGCGCCCAGGTTGATGAGTCGCAGCGCAAACAGCACGCCGGCCGCGGTGATCGGCAGCCCGAGATAGATCATCCACCCCAGCGGCAGGCCGGCTCGACTCAACACGAAGTAGCGCGACAGCAGCAACGCGGCGACCAGCGCGCCGGACGCCAGGACTGCGGCCTTGGTCTTCATTCGCGGGTTCCTCCTTGCGATTGCAGAGTTCGTCTCGCAAGTTGACGACGCGAATCCCGCTACCGATCCCAATTGCGGTAGAGGTAGTGCAGCACCAGCGCGGTGACCACCCCGTATCCCAGGTGCGGGATCAGGTCGCTGATCCACCCGGCGACACCCCAGGTTCGCGGGTCGGTCACCCCGAGCACGGTCATGGGCCCGTTGGTGCCGATCAGGGCGATCGCCGTCGCGACCAGCGTGGCCACCAGCAGGCCCGGGCGCCACCCCAGCGCGTACGCCAGCCCGAGCACCATGCCCATCCCGATTCCCGCGGCATACCCGGTCAGCGCGCCCAGGCCGAGGAGCCGGTTGGCCAAGACGTCACCGGTGCCGGGCACCGACAGGCCGAACAGCTTGGACATCGCTTCCACGGTGCGTTCGGGGGTCGTGCTGGTCGGCCGGCCCCGTACCGCGATGTCCAGGTAGGCGATCACGTTCAGCGCGGTGGTGCCCGCCGCCCCGCCGGCGGCGCCGCTGAGCAGCCCGGGCCAAAGCCCGGCAACGCGTGTGGTCGTCATTCGCCACCGCCTCCTGTGCTGGCAGCCACCGTAGGGTTTGACTAAAGCACCCTGTGTCGCTGGGCGCATCCCGCGACCACAAATTACAGTTGGTAACCATGACGAATCGCAAAGCCAGGACGGCCGCGGTGTGCGGCGGCGCCGCACTGATCTTTGCGGTCACCTTGGGCACTGTCGGCGCGCAGGCCGGTGCCGCCGAGCGGCTGAACAGCGCAATGAGCCCCCCGTCGAATGGCGCGACACAAGGCGACGGCGGCGGCGGTGCGATACCGGTGCAGCCGGTCGGCGGGGGTGCCTGCATCATCGGCCTGAACTGTGGCTGCATTCCGCACCGCACCTGTCCGACGCCGCGCGCTCGCCCGGGCACCGACGGCGCCAACCAGCACAACGCTCCTGCCCCGCAGAATCCTTAGCGGCTGGACTTCCTGACTAAACGGCGAGCGGTTCCTATCATTTGGGGATGAGCGCCGGAGGGCTGGACACCGTGGGCTCGCCGGCATTCGCCGACGAGGACGCGGCCCTGTTTCGAGCCGCCGGCTGGTGGTCCGATTCGACCCTGTCGGACGCGGTACGCCGCAACGCCGAACGCGCGCCGGACCGTCGCGCCTATGTCGACGATCTCGGCGCGTCGCTGAGTTGGCGCGAATTCGACAATGCGGCAAGCAAACTGGCGGAGGAGCTGGCCGGCATCGGTGTGCTACGCGGCGATCGGATCGCGGTGTGGCACGCCGACTCCGCGGCCATCCATGTGCTCTTCGTCGCGATCGAACGGTGCGGCGCCGTCGTGGTCGGCCTCGGCGCGCGCGCCGGGACCCGCGAGGTGGCTGCGATACTGCGGAATTCGCAACCAAAGATCCTGATCAGCGACCCGGAGCGCGGCCCGACCGGGGCGCAGGCGGCGGGCGAAGCCTCGGTGTCCAGCTTGGTCGTGGACGGTGACCCGCGCGCGCTGCGGCTGAACACGCGAACGCAGCCCAGGACGTTACAGGTGGACGCACAACTGGGACCCGACGACGTCTTTCTCATCAACTCCACCTCCGGGACGACCGGCCTGCCCAAATGCGTGGTGCACACACAGAACCGTTGGCACTACTTCCACCAGAAGGCCGTCGCCAACGGATCGCTGACGTCGGACGACATCTTCTTGCCGGTCATACCCACGCCGTTCGGCTTCGGCCTCTGGACCAGCCACACCACCCCGATCTATCTCGGTGCCACCGCGGTGATCATGCAGCGGTTCAACGCGCGTGCGGCATGCGAGGCTATCGCCCGGCACCGGGCGACCGTGTTGTGTTGTGTCAGCACCCAATTGACGATGCTGATGGCGGACCCGGCATGCCGCGAGCACGACCTGAGCTCGCTGCGCATCGTCTTCGCCGGCGGCGAGGCGTTGCCGTACCGGCCGGCCGCCGAATTCGAGGAACTCACCGGCGCAAAGATCCTGCAGTTCTACGGCTCCAACGAAACCGGGTTGCTCAGCGCCACCACGCTCGAAGACTCACGCGAACGCCGACTCCGCACGGGCGGCCGGATCGTTCCGGAAATGGCGGTCCGGCTTTTCGACGGGGATCGGGACGTCACCGAGACCGGGCGCGGCCAGCCTGCCTGCCGGGGCCCGGCGACCAGCCTCGGCTACCTCGCCGGCGTCGACCACGACAAGCTGTTCACCGCAGACGGGTGGATGCGCATGGGCGACCTCTGCGAGATCGATGCCGACGGCTACCTGACCGTGACGGGTCGCACCTCCGACTTCATCCTGCGCGGCGGCAAGAACATCAGCGCGACCCAGGTCGAGGACACCGTCACAACTCACCCGGCCATCGCCGTGGCGGCGGCGGTCGCGATGCCCGATCCGGTGTTCGGCGAAAAGGTTTGTGTCTATGCGGAACTCGTCGACTCCCAGACGATCGACCTGCCCGGCCTCGTCGACCACCTGCTGGCGCTGGGAGTCTCCAAGGAGCTGCTGCCCGAACGACTCATCGTGGTCGATGAGCTGCCCCGATCGTCCGGGGGTAAGGTCGCCAAAGGCCTGCTCCGCGAGGATATTCGAACCAGGACGGAGGCCGATCATGAACGCTCCTGACGCGCGGCGAGGGGGCCTCGAGGTCTGGGCGCCATCGGTGGTGCCACCGATCGGCGTCGAGCTGTCCCACGAACAGGCGCTCGCCATCGCGTTTCGCCACCTGGCCGCCATCGGATTCGCGGAGAACATGGCCGGGCACATCACCTGGCAGCCCGACGGCCAGACCGACATGTTCGTCAACCCGTGGGGGCTGTGGTGGCAGGAGCTCACCGCGTCGGACATCTGTGTCGTGGACAGTGACGCGCGGGTGGTGCGCGGTCGCTGGGACGTCACTCCCGCCATCCACATTCACACCGAACTGCACCGGGTCCGCGATGACGCCCGGGTGGTCGTTCACAACCACCCCTATTACGTGTGCGTTCTGGCCGCGCTGGGCAGGCTCCCCGAACTCGTGCACCAGACCGGCTCGCTGTACCTCGACGACCTGTGCCTCGTCGACACGTACGACGGGGAGATCGACAGCCCCGCCCGCGCCGCCGACCTCGCCGCGCGCATCGGCGGGGCCAACCTGACGATTCTGGCCAACCACGGCGTGATCGCGACCGGCCGCAACCTGCCGGAAGCCGTATACCGGGCGGCATCCATCGAGCGGGTATGCAAGCTGGCCTACGACGTCATGCTCACCGGCAAGGACCCGGTGACGATGAACTGGTCCGACATGGCGGGCATGCAGCGTTCGCTGATCGAACACGCCGCCGACGTGTATTGGGCAGGGGCGGCACGGATGACCATCAAGGCGGACCCCGATGTGCTCAGCTGACGGGTGTGAAACGTGGGCGTCGAGTGTGCGCTCCGGGCGTGACGCGCCGAGCGGCTGCGCCCTCAACGCACACACGAAGCCGTGACCTCACACTCAAGCGCCCGCCCCACAAGGAGATTGACGCGTGAAATCGATCGATGAGCTGGCCGGTGACCTGAACTTCACCACGGCCAAGACGGGTGAGCAACGCTCGGTCACGTTCCTGCCGGATCCGCCCCGGGCGCCGCGCCGCTACACGGTGATCTCGGTCGACGACCACATCGTCGAACCGCCGGACACCTTCACCGGACGGTTGCCGCGGAAGTTCGCCGACCGCGCCCCCAAAGTCGTCGATACCGCCGACGGGGGACAGACGTGGGTCTACGACGGGCGGGAGCTGCCCAACGTCGGATTCAATGCCGTGGTGGGGCGTCCCGTCGCGGAGTATGGATTCGAGCCGGTTCGCTTCGACGAGATGCGCAGGGGCGCATGGGATATCCACGAGCGCGTCAAGGACATGGACCTCAACGGCATCTATGCCTCGCTGAACTTCCCCTCCTTTCTTCCGGGGTTCGCCGGCCAGCGGCTGCAGCAGGTGACCACGGATCGGGACCTGGCACTGGCCTCCGTGCGCGCATGGAACGACTGGCACCTCGAGGTGTGGGCGGGGTCATACCCCGACCGCATCATCGCCTGCCAGCTGCCATGGCTGCTGGACCCCGAGCTCGGCGCAAAGATGATCTATGAGAACGCCGAACGCGGTTTTCACGCCGTCACTTTCAGCGAGAACCCGGCGATGCTCGGTCTGCCGAGCATTCACTCCGGCCACTGGGACCCGATGATCGCGGCGTGCGCCGAGACGGGCACCGTCGTGAACCTGCACATCGGCTCCTCGGGTTCGTCGCCCTCCACCACCGATGATGCGCCACCGGATGTCCAGGGCGTGCTGTTCTTCGCCTATGCCATCTCGGCCGCCGTCGATTGGTTGTACTCCGGTCTGCCCAGCAGGTTCCCCGACCTGAAGATCTGTCTGTCGGAAGGCGGGATCGGTTGGGTGGCGGGGTTGCTCGATCGCCTCGACCACATGCTCAGCTATCACGCGATGTACGGCACCTGGCAGGCGCTCGGCGAAAGCCTCACTCCCGCGGAGGTATTCACCCGGAACTTCTGGTTCTGCGCGGTGGAGGACAAGTCGTCGTTCGTGCAGCGTGACCGGATCGGCGTGGACAACATCATGTTGGAAGCCGATTATCCTCATTGCGACTCCACCTGGCCGCACACCCAGCAGACCATCCACGAACAAATCGGCGATTTGCCACCGGACGTGATCCGGAAATTCAGCTGGGAGAACGCGTCCAGACTGTATCGCCACCCGGTGCCCGTCGAGGTGCAACGCGATCCCGAGTCGTTCTGACGCGGTCGTCGTGCCCCACCGTTGCGGGGCACGGGCACTCCGCGCTTCAGAACGCGAAGCGATTGAGCACGTCGTAGTTCCGCATCGGTGTGGCGTTCACCACCCGCCAGACCAGGCGCACCGGTGCCGAAGGTATGCGGTCGCAGAGCGCCCCCACACCGGACTGCTCGAGCAGGCGCAGCCGCGGGTTCCACCGCTCCAATTCGCGCGCGTCGCGGATGCCCCACTTGGTGATGCCCTTGGTGAAGATCTTGGACAGCCGCGGCCCCATGGGCGACACGGTGTCGAAGGCGAGCTCGCCGCCACCGAATCGATCCGTGATGCCGTGCAGCAGCGCCCGCACCTGGGGCCCGGTGAGATACATGACGAGTCCCTCGGCGACCATCAGCGTCGGGCGATCGGTGGGTACCTCGTCCAGCCACGCTTCATCGGTCACCGACGAGCCGATCATCCGGTACCCGTTCCGGTCCTCGTAGAGCTTGCGGCGCAACGCGATCACGTCGGGTTGGTCGACGTCGAACCACTGCACGGTCTCCGGCGGAGCCAGGCGCAACGCCCGGGTGTCCATGCCGCACCCGAGGTGCAGCGCTACCGCGTTCGGATGGCGGCGCAGGAAGTCGGCGCACCAGTCGTCAAGCTGTTTGGCGCGCATGGTGACCAGGTATTGGTTGGACCCCGGGCGCATGGCGCGTCGCATGCGGGCCCAGTCGTAATCGATGCGGTCAACGGCCTCGGCGGCCGCCGTGTCGCCCAGAATCGGTGCCGACGAACCGCTTTCGTACGCCCGCAGGTACAGCGTGCACAGGTTCGTCCACTCCACCGATCCCCATGCCACGCCGCTGAAGTCGACTTTGTCCGTCATCGTCATGGCTGTCGTTTTCCCTCCCGATATTCGGTCCACATCCGCATCAGCTGGTCGCGATAGTCCCGGGTGCAGAATTCGCAGAAATCGCGGAAGTCCTCGACACGCTGCCGCTGCTCGGCGCGGTCCTCACCCAGCACGGACAGGGCGAAGTCGGCGGGCTCGATGCCCAGCCGCATCAGCGACAGCTGCGTTTCCAGGACGCTGGTGAACCCGCCCGGTGTGACCTGGTAGAGGTGCTGGCGGTTCGGGCTCGGCAAGCGCTGCACCATCCCGCCTTCCAGCAGTTGACGGGCGACGGTGCTGATCGATGCCTTGCTCACCGACAGCGCGTCGGCCAATTGGGTCAACGACTGCTGCGGCGGGTCACAGATCAGCAGCCACCCGTATAGCCGGCCCATGGTGCGGGTGGCGCCGAGGAGCTCGAAGAACAACCCGAGGCGGTCGACGAACTCGGTTTCTTCCGGTGACATAGCCCTCGATTACTTCGTTCAGTACATACTAAACGTAGGCTACAACAGGGGTCGGCTGGTGGGAAGGGGCCCAGATCAAAGCGACCGATCAGAGTTGCGATGCCAGCCGCCGCAGGATGTCGGACGCGGGCTCGGCGGTGGCATGCCGGTACCCGGTGCCCGCCCACAGGTGGACGTAGTCGGGTTTGCCCGCGGCGGCGGCCGCTTTGCGCATGCCGGTGGTCAGGTGGTGAATCGCCGGATAGCCCAGCGGCGCCTGAGCTTCGTGGGCGTCGATGAACGCGTTGCGCAGGCCGCGCGCCGGGCGGCCGGTGAAGGCCCGGGTGATCACCGTCTCGGTGTACGCGGGATTGGTCAGGGCCGCCTGGTGGGTGGCCGACGCGCCGCTCTCGGTGGCGCGCAGCAGGACGGTTCCGACGGCGGCCGCGGTGGCACCCGCGCGGATCACCTCGGCGACCGCGGTGGGGGTGGCCAGCCCACCGGCGGCGATGATCGGCAACGGGACTGTCGCCGCGACCCGCTTGATGAGGTCGGCGATCGGCACCGGCTGCAATGGCTGGCGCGGCGACAGCGTGCCCGAATGCCCGCCGGCGGCGGCCGCCTGCACGGCGAGCATGTCGACCCCGGCTTCGTGGGCCAGCGCCGCCTCGTCCGGGGTTGTCACCGTCTGGACCACGACGGTGTCGGCGCGTCGCAAGGACGCGATGACATCGCGCGACGGTATCCCGAAGGTGAACGAGACCATCGGCACCGGGTCGTCGAGCAACAGCGCGATTTTCTCGTCGAACCTGTCGGTGTCCTCGATCGGCTCCTCGGGCAGGGTGAGGCCGAACTGGTCGGCGTCTTTCTGCACGATCGCCGCGTAGGTGCGGTAGCTATCGGGATCGACCGGCAGCGGGTTGGGCGCAAACAGGTTGATGCCGAACGGGATTCCCGCGGCGCGGACCTTGTCGAGCTCCGCCTCGACGGCCTCCACCGTCTTGTAGCCGGCGGCCAGCATGCCCAGCGCGCCGGCCCGGGTCGCCGCCGACACCATGGCCGGGGTGGTGGGACCGCCCGACATCGGGGCGGCGACCAGGGGAATGGACATCCCGAACTGTGCCAGCATTCAACGACAATATCCGCGCCGCCGCGGCGTTTCCTCCCGGCGCCGGACCTGACAGGATGCTTCAGCGTGAAGCGACCCAACTTTTTAGTGATCGTGGCGGACGACCTCGGATTTTCCGATATCGGCGCATTCGGCGGCGAGATCAACACCCCCAACCTGGATCGGCTGGCCTACGCCGGCGTGCGGTTCACCGATTTTCACTCCGCGCCGGCGTGCTCGCCCACCCGGGCGATGCTGTTGACCGGCACCGACCACCACATCGCCGGGATCGGCACGATGCTCGAGGTCGCGATGCCCGGATTTCAGGGCGCACCCGGCTACGAGGGCTACCTGAACGACCGGGTCGTGGCCTTGCCCGAGCTGTTGCGCGACGCCGGGTACCTGACGCTGATGTCGGGCAAGTGGCACCTCGGTGGGTCCATCGAGACCTCTCCGTGGGCCCGCGGCTTCGAGCGTTCCTTCGCGTTGCTACCGGCCGGCGCCAGCCATTACGGCCCGGGTGCGGGCGGCGGGTTCTCGCCGGTGGCAACGCTTTACACCGAGGACGACCGCTTCGTCAGCGTCGGTGAGGACTTCTATTCATCCGATTTCTACGCCGACACCCTGCTGCGCTACCTACGCGAGCGTCCCCCCGAGGACGACCGGCCGTTCTTCGCCTACCTGCCCTTTCAGGCGCCGCACTGGCCGTTGCAAGCGCCGGACGAATCCATTGCGCGGTACCACGGCCGCTACGACGCCGGCCCGGATGCATTGCGCGAGGCCCGCCTCGAGGCGCTCAAGAAGCTCGGCCTGTGCCCGCCCGACGTGGTGGCGCATCCGGTCGTGGCAGACGGCGCTCCCGAATGGGACGACATGACCGACGACGAGCGCGCGCGTTCGGCCCGCAGCATGGAGGTCTACGCCGCGATGGTCGACCGGATGGATCACAACATCGGCCGGGTGATCGACTACCTGGCCGGCACGGGCGAACTGGACGACACCGTGGTGATCTTCTTGTCCGACAACGGCGCAGAGGGCGCGATGGTCGAGGCGATGCCGCTTCGGGGCGCCGAGATCGTCGCGCAGATCGAAAAGTACTGCGACAACAGCCTCGACAACCTCGGCGGACCCACCTCGTTCATCTGGTACGGCCCACGCTGGGCCCAGGCCGCCACGGCGCCGTCGCGCCTGCACAAGGCGTTTACCACCGAAGGCGGGATCCGGGTGGTGGGCTTCATGACGTGGCCCGGCTTTGCGCGGCAGGCCGAGATCGGCACCGCGTTCACCACCGTGATGGACATCGCCCCGACCGTGCTCGAGCTCGCCGGCATCACTCATCCCGGCACCGCCTACCGGGGCCGGGAGATCGAACCCATGCGGGGCCGCTCGCTGCTGCCGTATCTATCGGGTGACAGCGAGCAGGTCCACGGCGACGAAACCGGCACGGGCTGGGAGTTGTTCGGCCGCCGCGCGATTCGACAGGGCGATTGGAAGGCGGTGTATCTGCCCGCGCCGTACGGCCCGGGGGCCTGGCAGCTCTACGACCTCTCCGGCGACCCCGGCGAGATCGACGACCTGGCCGCGGCGCGGCCCGACAAGCTGGCCGAGCTGCTGGCGCTGTGGGACCGCTACGTCGAGGAAACGGGCGTGATCCTCGGCCCGGTGTCGGTGTTCGATGCCGACCTGTAGCCCGGGTCGGCTATCTCCGGCGCGTATTGGTGACTCGGAGTCGGGGACCAGGTACTGCGCCCCTGCTTGGGCGAACGTCGCCGTATGCTTGTGCGCTGATGGTTGAGACCACCACGTGCGCCATCGTTGGCGGCGGCCCCGCCGGGAGGGTCCTCGGGCTGCTGCTGGCGCGGGCCGGCGTGGAGGTCACCCTGCTCGAGAAGCACGGTGACTTCCTGCGCGACTTTCGCGGTGACACGGTGCATCCCACCACCATGCGGCTGCTCGACGAGCTGGGGCTGTGGGAGCGCTTCACGGCGCTGCACTACAGCGAGGTGCGCAAGGCGAAATTCGAAGCGAATGGGCACTCGGTCACCTACATCGACTTCGAGCGGCTCGGCCGCCTCGGGCAGCCGCACCCCTACATCGCCATGGTGCCGCAGTGGGATCTGCTGAACCTGCTCGCCGACGCCGCCAAGTCCGAGCCCGGCTTCACCTTGCGGATGCAGACCGAGGTCATCGGGCTGCTGCGCGACGGCGACCGGGTCACCGGAGTTCGCTACCTGGGACCCGACGGCCCCGGTGAATTGCGGGCCGAGCTGACGATCGCTTGCGATGGCCGCTGGTCGATCGCCCGTCGCGAGGCCGGACTGACGACGCGCGAGTTCCCGGTGAACTTCGACGTGTGGTGGTTCAGGTTGCCGCGCGAAGGCGACGAGGAATTCTCCTTCTTGCCCCGCTTCGCGCCCGGCAAGGGTCTCGGCGTGATCCCGCGCGAGGGCTACAACCAGATCGCGTTTCTGGGACCCAAGGGCACGGACGCCCAGCTGCGCGCGCGGGGCATCGAGGCGTTCCGTCGCGACGTGAGCGCGTTGCTGCCGGAAGCGGCCGCGTCGGTGGCGACGCTGAATTCCATGGACGAAGTCAAGCATCTCGACGTCCACGTGAATCGGTTGCGCCGCTGGCACGTTGACGGGCTGCTGTGCATCGGCGATGCCGCGCACGCGATGTCCCCACTGGGCGGTGTCGGCATCAACCTGGCGGTCCAAGACGCCGTGGCGGCCGCGACGATATTGGCCGAGCCGCTCCGTCGGCACCGCGTCACCGATCGCGACCTGGCGGCCGTCCGCCGACGCCGTGTGGTTCCCACGGCGATAACCCAGGCGGTGCAACGGGTATTGGCCAGCAGGCTGCTCGGGCCGCTGCTGCGCGGCGCGGACCCCACCCCGCCGGCGGCGCTGTTCGGCCTGGTGGAGCGGCTTCCGTGGCTGTCGGTGGTGCCCGCGTACTTCATCGGCGTCGGGGTTCGTCCCGAGCACGCACCGGCTTTCGCCCGTCGCTAAACGCGGAAGCGGGCGTGGCCGGGTGCTAGCGTCAGGGCCGTGTCTGGACACGCAAAGCCGATCCGGTTCGGGATCCTGGGCGCGGCCAGCATCGCGCCCCTGGCGCTCGTCAATCCGGCGAAGGACAACGGCGAGGTCGAGGTGGCCGCCGTCGCGGCGCGCGATGCTTCGCGTGGGCGGGCCTTCGCCAGTAAACACGGCATCGCCCGCGTCCACGACAGCTACGACGCACTGATCGCCGACCCGAGCCTCGACGCGATCTACATCCCGTTGCCGAACGGGCTGCACGGCAAGTGGACCCGGGCCGCCGTGGCCGCCGGCAAGCACGTCTTGTGCGAAAAGCCTTTCACCGCCAACACCGCCGAGGCGCGCGAAATCGCCGAAGTCGCCGCGAATTCGGATCGGGTGGTGATGGAGGCCTTCCACTATCGCTATCACCCGCTGAGCCGCCGCGTCGAGGAGATCATCGCCTCGGGCGAACTCGGCGAGCTCAAGCGGGTGGAGGCGGCGCTGTGCTTCCCGCTGCCGAAATTCGCCGACATCCGCTACAACTACTCGCTGGCCGGCGGGGCGACGATGGACGCCGGCTGCTACGCCGTGCACATGGTCCGCACTTTCGGCGGTTCCACCCCCGAAGTCGTGTCGGCGCAGGCGAAATTGAGAGAACCGCGCGTCGACCGGGCCATGACGGCCGAGGTGAAGTTCGCCGGCGGGCACACCGGCCGGGTGCGCTGCTCGATGTGGTCGTCGCGGTTGCTGCAGATCAGTGCCCGCGTGGTCGGCGAACGCGGTGAGGTGCGAGTGCTGAATCCGGTGCTGCCCCACCTCATCAACCGGCTGAGCGTCCGAACGCCCGCCGGCAAACGCGTGGAGCGGTTTGGGCGCCGCCCCTCCTACGCCTATCAGCTCGACGCTTTCGCCGCGGCGGTGCTACGCGGCGAGCCGTTCGAGACGACCCCCGAGGACGCGATCGAGAACATGACCGTCATCGACGCGATCTATCGCGCCGCCGGCCTGCCCCTGCGCGAACCGAGCTGAGGCGCTAAGCCGTTGGCCCGGGCGCTGATTCGGACAACAACCGCCGCGCCGCCTCGACACACGGGCGGAGACGATCGATCGGGCCGACGCCTTCCAGCGCCAGCGATCGTCGCGGCACCTCGATCTCGATCACGATGTCGGGCGGCAGCGCTGCGAGGATGTCGCGCAGCGGCAATTCGCCTTCGCCGGGAACCAGGCGCTCAAACATGGCCTCCTCCATGTAGTTGTCGGCACGCGCCCGCAGCGTTGTGTCGTTCAGCTGGGCATACCCGATGTGCCCCGGATCGATGGCCGCGACCTCGGCCGCACCCCAACCGGATCGCACCAGGTGCATGGTGTCGATCAACAACCCGAAGTCGGGCCGGCCAACATGCTGTCGGGCGGCCAGCGCGGTCGGCACGTCACCGACGGTCAGCCCCGGCACCGGTTCGACGACGGTCTGGATGCCGCGCTGCGCGGCCAGTTCGGTCAGCATCGCGAACTGGTCGAAGGTGCGGCGAAGGTCGGGGTCGAGGCTGACGACGTTGATCCGGGGCACGGCGAGCTCGGCCAGCGCGTCGAGATCGGTTGCGAACGAATGCATCTGCGCGTCGGGCATGACCAGGAATCCGTCGCCGAGCGAGATCGCCACGCCGCGGTGATCCATGGCGGCGAGCACCTCTCGCCGCAGGCTCGCGTCCCTCAGGGAGAAGGGCGGGTAGCCGAGCTCTACCAACGGCAGCCCGCGCACCACCGCCGACATGTACCGGCAGCCGAGATCCGCGGTCAGGTCGACGAATTCCACTGGCGGAAGCCCGAATCCGCACAGGAAGCCGATGCCGAGCCGGTCCACGTCAGGCGCCCCGGCCCGCCAGCTGGGCCAACTGGTCGGCGCCCTGGGCGGTTTGGGTGGTCAGCGCGATCTTGCCGGACGTCACCTGTTCTTCGATGATCGGCGCTTCCAGAACGATGTCGTCGCGAACGAAGGCCACGTGGTCTTTCAGATGCGCGGCGGTATATGCCGCCCACGCCGCCGCCGACGAAGGATCCATGGTCAGACTCACCTCATAGAAACCGGACGTCAGCGACTGGGGCCGGTCCACGCGTGTGAGCGTCAGACGCATCGTCTCGGGACCCAACGTGTACACGGTGGCTTTGGCGAGGTCGCAGGTGACCAGAACGCTGGCCGGTGCGGCGGGCGCGGCCGGATTCGTCGCGGGGCACTTGGCGGGCGATGCCGGCTGAGACTTCTGCACGGGTCGAACCGGTAGCGGCTGGATGTTTACCGCGGGCGCCGCCGACGGGGTCGTCGTGGGGGATGCGCTCGTGGGCGACGCGCCGCCGGTCGAGTTGCTGGGCGGGGGCCGGTGTTGCGTTGAGTGGCAGCCGCACATCACCGCGCCGAGCAACAGGACGCTCGTGAGCCTGCGGGTGCCCATCACGCCATTCCACCACAGATTTATCGCAGAAAAGGTTGACCCGCGCGCGATTCGCGGAGGGTGCCGGGCCAGAGGCGGCCATCCCTTTACGGGCACTACGAATATAGAGTAGCCTCACCGTCTGAGAAAAACGCATGGACAAACGACGAAAGCCCAACCCCGCCGAGCGCCGCCGCGACCTGTGCGATGCGGCGATTCACCTGTTGGCCCACGACGGGGCCAAGGGCTTGAGCCATCTCAAGGTCGACCGCCGGGCCGGTGTGCCGGACGGCACGACGTCGTTCTACTTCCGGACCCGCTCGGCGCTGCTGCGTGCGGTGGCCGAACGGCTGGCCGACCTGGACCTCGCCACCCTGCAGTCGGTCGCCGACGACGGTTCCACCGCCGGCCCGCCCCACCCGTCGCCGTCGCGGCTGTCGCAGGTGGTGATCCAGGCCGGCACCGAGCCGCAGTTGTCGCGAACGAAGGCCCGTTACGAGCTGACGATGCAGGCCGCCCGCGATCCCGCGCTGGCCGCGATTCTGCAGCAGGCCACGGATGCCTTCACCAGGCTGCACCGGGAGATCCTGGTGCAGCTGATGCCGCGCGGGGGGGAACTGGACCCGGCCGTGGTCGAGGACCTGAGCAACATCACGCTGACCTTCATCAACGGCCTGCTGCTGCGGTTCGCCCACGGCGACCGCGTCATCGACAGTCCCGAGCAACTCGACGGGATCCTGACGGCAATCGCAACCGGGGTTCTGAAGAGTTCGGGCAAGGGCCGGCTCACCCGGACCGGCGACGCCCCGGCCGGCCGCCGGCGGGCGGCCGCCACCGGTTGAGCGCGCCGACGATGTTTCGCTCCACCGGCTCTTGCCAGGGCACCCGCCATATGGTTCTCTACGAGAATAGAGAGGCTTTATGGCCAATCGCTCGCGAGCGTGCCGGAGCGCAATTAAGCGGAATGTACAAATCGTCCGGACCGATTCCGGAAATGGCAGTGGCAGGAGAGATTTCGTGACGACGAGCACCGACAGCGATGTTCATTTCGACCCGTACGACGTCGACCTGATCGCCGACCCGTATCCGATGTTCGCCCGCCTGCGGGACGAGGCGCCGCTGTACTACAACGCCGAGTACGACTTCTTCGCGTTGAGCCGGTACGCCGATGTCACCAAGGCGCTGATCGACCACGCCACCTTCAGCTCGGCCCGGGGCGTGATCCTCGAATTGATCAAGGCCAACCTCGAGATTCCGTCGGGCATGCTGATTTTCGAAGACCCACCGATCCACGACGTGCACCGCAAGCTGTTGTCGCGCATGTTCACCCCCCGCAAGATCAACGCGCTGGAGCCGATGATCCGGGAGTTCTGCGCTCAACTCCTCGATCCGCTGGTGGGGTCGGGGCGGTTCGACTTCGTCACCGACCTGGGCGCCATCATGCCGATGAAGGTCATCAGCATGCTGCTCGGGATTCCCGAAGAAGATCAGGAGTACATCCGCGATCGGGGCAACGCACAACTACGCACCGAGCCCGGCAAGCCAATGAGCGCGGCCGAGCACGGCCTTTCGGTGGGCGAACAATTCGAGGCCTACATCGACTGGCGTGCCGAGCATCCGTCGGACGACATCATGACCGACCTGCTCAACGTCGAGTTCGTCGACGAAAAGGGGACCACCCGGCGCCTCACCCGCCAGGAGATCCTCGTGTACCTCAACGTCGTCGCGGGCGCGGGGAACGAAACCACCACGCGGCTAATCGGTTGGGCGGGCAAGGTGCTCGCGGAGCACCCCGATCAGCGACGTGAACTCGTCGATAACCCCGCACTCATCCCGCAGGCGATCGAGGAGCTGCTGCGCTACGAGCCGCCCGCCCCGCACATGGCGCGGTACGTGACCCGCGACGTCAGCTTCTATGGCCAGACGGTGCCCGAGGGGAGTGTGATGATGATGCTCCTCGGGTCGGCGTGCCGCGATGAGCGCCATTTCGGCCCCGACGCCGGCCAATTCGACATTCATCGCGATCCCCGGCCGCACCTCACGTTCAGTGTGGGCACGCACTTTTGCCTGGGCTCGGCGCTGGCGCGGCTGGAGGGGCGGGTTGCTTTGGAAGAAATCCTCAAGCGATTCCCCGAGTGGGAGCCCGATCTGGCCAACGCCACGCTCAGCCCGACGTCGTCGGTGCGGGGCTGGGAAACCCTGCCCACCACGGTGCCCCGATGACAAGTCGGGTGAATGGGCGGGTAGCAGGGAAGGTCGCCTTCATCAGCGGCGCGGCCCGAGGCCAGGGCCGCAGCCACGCGGTGCGTCTGGCGCAGGAGGGCGCCGACATCATCGCGGTCGACGTCTGCGGACCCATCGACAACCTGGCTTACCCGCATTCGACCCCCGAGGATCTCGCCGAAACGGCTAATCTGGTGAAGGCGCAGAATCGCCGCATCGTGACCGCGCAGGTCGATGTGCGTGACTACGCAGCGCTCAAGGCCGCGGTGGACGTTGGCGTCGAACAACTCGGCCGCCTCGACATCATCGTCGCGAACGCGGGCATCGGCACCTTCGGCAACAAGCTGCACAAGATCGGCGAGAACATCTGGCAGGACATGATCGATGTCAACCTCTCCGGCGTGTGGCATACGGTGAAAGCCGGTGTGCCGCACATCATCGCGGGCGGCCGCGGCGGCTCCATCGTGCTGACCGGCTCGGTCGGCTCGCACAAGGCGATGGCCTACACCGGCCACTACATCGCCGCCAAGCACGGCGTGATCGGGCTGATGCGCGCCTTTGCCGTCGAGCTCGGTCAGCACATGATCCGGGTGAACTCGGTCCACCCCAGCCAGGTCAACACGCCGATGACCATGAACGACGTGACGTTCCGGCTATTTCGCCCGGACCTGGAGAATCCCGGACCGGACGACTTCGCCCCGTTCTCGCAGATGACCCACACCCTGCCGGTGCCCTGGGTGGAAGCCGCCGACATCAGCAACGCCGTCCTGTTCCTCGCCTCAGACGAATCCCGTTATGTCACAGGCGTTTCGCTGCCCGTCGACGCGGGCGCTTTGCTCAAATAACAGAAGTGGAGAAATACGTTATGCCTGAATACGACTACGAAGAGCTGAAAAAGGAAGCCGAGCAGTACATCAGATTCGAGAAAGACAAGAAGAATCGGATCGCCTACATCACCTTCGACCGCCCCGACGCGCAGAACGCCACCACGTTGGGGATGCGGCAGAACTACGCCGACCTGATCCACAAATGCAACGTCGACGACGACGTCAAGGTCGTCGTGATCCGGGGCGAGGGCGAGGATTTCGGCAGCGGCGGGGATTTGCCCGAACAGCGACCGATGCTGGAGAACCCGGGCCTGCCGCTGCTGCACGAGCTCGCGATCAACGACGACGACGTCAAGTACCCGCCGGGCGGGTCGTATCGCTACCTGTCCACCGTCACCGACTTCTACGCCAAGGCGCGCGCCGGGAACCGGCCGCTGCAGGAGCTGCGCAAGATCAGCATCATCGAGGCCAAGGGCTACTGCTACGGGTGGCACTTTTACCAGGCCGGCGACGCGGACCTGGTGGTCTCCTCCGACGACGCGCTCTTCGGACACCCCGCCTTCCGCTACGTGGGCTGGGGACCCCGGCTGTGGTGGTGGGCCGAGACGATGGGCCTGCGGAAGTTCTCCGAAATGCTGTTCACCGGGCGCCCGTTCAGCGCCAAGGAGATGTGCGACTGCGGCTTCGTCAACAGCGTGGTGCCCCGCGAAAAGCTGGAGGAGGAGACGCTCAAATATGCGATGGCCTGTTCCCGGTCCCGCCCGACCGACACGGTCGCGGTCCAGAAGACGTTCCTGGAGCTGTACAAACAGCACAAGGGCGAATACTTCGGCAGTCTGCTCACCGGCATGGTCGAGGGCATGCTGCCGCTGATCCAAAACGACGCGCAGGAGGTCGACCTCACCGAGGGCACGTTCGAGAAGGGGCTCAACAACGTGGTCAAGGACAACGACCTGAACTTCCCGCCGGAATGGCGCCTCAGCCGCTCGGGCCGAAAGAAGCCCTGACCGCTTTGGGAGGGCGCCCATGCCGGCACTGACGGGCATCCGAGTCCTCGAGTTGGCCGAGACCGTCGCGGGGGAGTACTGCGGGAAGCTGCTGGCCGATTTCGGCGCCGACGTGATCAAGGTCGAGGCGCCGGCACGCGGCAGCCCGACCCGCGCGATGGCGCCCATCCTCGCCGAGGGCCGCGACGGCAGCGCGCTGTTCGCCTACCTCAACACGAACAAGCGCTCCGTTGCCCTCGACGTCGCCTCGCCATCCGGCATCGAGCGCCTGCACGAGCTGATCGGGACGGCCGACGCCGTCATCGAGGACCGCGCCTCGGGCTGGTCCGATAGGCATCCGTCCGTCGTGTTCTGCTCGATCACCCCCTTCGGCGACGGCGCGGCCGCCGACCTGCAAAACGCCAAGAGCATCAACGTGTTCCACGCCAGCGGCTGGGGGTATCACACGCCCAGCCACGCCGATCCCGGCAGGCCCCCGCTGCAGGGTCCGGGCCGGTTCCTGGTCGATTACGAGGCCGGACTCGACGCGGCCCTGTGTGTCGCGTCCTCGCTGTTTCGGCGCCTGCACACCGGCCAGGGCGAATTCATCGACGTGTCGCAGCACGCGGTGCTGGTCTCCCGAGCCGACTGCATCCTGGGCCGATTGGTCACCGGTGAGGTTCCCGCCGAGGGACACCGCGGCGATTACGACCAGGCCGGTCCGGCGGCGTTTTTCGCCTGCGCCGACGGGTTCGTCTACCTCTACATGACCAGCCGCGCCCACTGGCTCGGCGTGCGGGAACTGATGGGCCACCCGGAGTGGCTGGCGGACTTCGACGACGACTGGCTGGAGTTCTCCGTCACGGCGGAGAAGGTCGCCGCGTTTCAAAGAGGATTCGCCGCGTGGGTGCGGAGCCTGGACAAGGAGTCCGCCGCCGACCGGGCACAGCGGTTGGGGGTGCCACTGGTCCCCGTCAACGATGTCGCCGATCTGCACCGCTCGCCGCAGTACCGCCACCGCGGCTTCTTCCAACGGGTGCGCCACCCCGTGCTGGGCGACGCGGCATACCCCACCGTTCCTTACCCGCTCAGCGCGTCACCGGCTCGAATCTCCTCCGCTGCGCCCGCTCTCGGCCAGCACACCGCCGAAATCCTGTGCGGGGCCGAGGGGTCGCGCACACCGCCTACGGTCAAGACGCCGCAACTCAAGCCGCCCAAAAATCCCCGCGGGGGCCCGCTGGAGGGCGTGCGCGTCGTCGAGCTCACCAAGGTGTGGGCCGGCCCGTACGCGGGCAAGCTGCTGGCGATGCTGGGTGCCGAGGTGATCAAGATCGAGACGGCGACCGCGCCAGAGGAGATGCGGGCCTACGGCGGCACGGACATCAACCACGCCCCCTACTTCCTCAGCATCAACCCCGAAATCCTCAGCGTGGACCTCGATATCAAGTCGGCCGAAGGCATGGCGCGGCTGCGCGAGCTGATCGCCCACAGCGACATCGTGATCAACAATTTGCGGCCGGGCGCCATGGAGCGTCAGGGCCTGGGCTATGAACAACTGGCGGCGATCAAGCCAGACATCATCTCGGTGTCGATCAAGATGTGGGGCAACGACGGACCGCTCGGCCATCAAACCGGTTATGCGCCATGCTTTGCCGCGCTGGCCGGGCTCGCCTCGCTGGTCGGCTACCCCGACGGCCCGCCGCTCGGCACGAGCATGCGCTACGGCGATTCCACGGTCGGTGCGGCCGCCGCCTACGCCGCCGTGGTGGCCTTGCTGCACCGGGAGCTCAGCGGCGAGGGACAGTTCGTCGACGTGTCGGCCGTGGAAACCCTCTCGTCGATGATCGGCGATTGCCTGCTGGAGCAAAGCCTGACCGGGAAACGCCTGGGCCCCAACGGCAACCGGCATCCCGACCTGTGCCCGCACGGCTGCTACCCCTGCCTGAACGAGTCCTGGGTCACGGTGGCCGTGGCCAGTGACACCGAATGGCGCGGGTTGTGCGCAACGCTGGGCGCCGCGGCGCTGCGTGACGACCCGCGGTACGCGACCAGGCACGAACGACACCGGCACGCCGAGGCGCTCGACGCCGAGCTCGCGCGGCTCACCCGCAACCACGATGCCGAGCGGCTCGCGCGCCTGCTGCGTGCGGCGGGAGTGCCGGCGGGCAAGAGCGCCACCGCGCTCGATGTGATTGCCGATCAACGATTGTGGGACCGCGAGTTGTATCGGTTCGTCTCCGATCACCGGGAGGGCCAGCGCCCGGTACTGGGGCCGTCGTGGCGGATGTCGCGTGCCCCAGCGCGGATCGAGCGCGGCGCACCGGATCTGGGTGAGGACACCGAGTACGTTCTGCGGGAGATCCTGGGCATTGCAACACGGACGGGAGGCCAACCTTGACGGAGCAACTGGCGGGCACGGCCGCACTCGTGACCGGTGCCAGCAGCGGGATCGGAGCGGCAACGGCGAAAGCGCTGGCCGCCGAAGGCGCCGCGGTGGCCCTACTCGCGCGCCGCGCCGACCGATTGGCCGACCTGAAGAGCGAGATCGAATCCGGCGGGGGCACAGCGCTGGTCGTTGCCGCCGATGTCACGGACGCCGGGGAGGTCGCGGCGGCGGTGCAACGAGTCGTCGCCGAGCTGGGCCGGCTGGACGCTGTGGTGAACAACGCCGGGCTGATGCGCTCGGGGCCGGCGGCCGAGGCCAGCCTGCAGGACTGGGATGACATGGTCGCGGTCAACGTGCGAGGGGTGCTGTATGTCGCCCGCGCAGCGCTCCCGCATCTGATCGACGCGGCCACCAGCTCGCCGCGCGGCGTCGCCGACCTGGTCACCATCGGCTCCACCGGCGGCTGGGTGGCGCGACCGAACACCGCGGTGTACTCGCTGACGAAATTCGGCGTGAACGCGTTCAGCGAGGGCCTCCGCCAGGAGATGCTGGGCAAGCGGGTGCGCGTCGGCGTCGTCAGCCCCGGCACCGTCGACACCGAAATCTTTGCCCATCTGGCCGAACCGGCGCGAGCGGCGGTCGAGCGGCAGACCGCCGGCATGGTCAAGTTGCGGCCGGAAGACATTGCCGACGCGGTGCTCTACATGGTGACGCGGGACCGCCGGGTGGCGGTCAACCACATGCTGGTGCGTGCGGCCGAGCAGACATGGTGACCGGCGACCAGCTCGGCCTTCCCATCCCGGCCGACCCGGCGGCGCTACGCAGCGGCGGCGAGCGGTTTCTCACCGAGGCGTTCCGGGCGTCCGGCGTGCTTGCCGTCGACAACGCCGTCACGAGCATCACCAGGTTCCGCGAGGTCGCCGGAGGCAGCACCGGACGCAAGGTCATCCTGTCGGTCGAGTACGGCAGGCCGCAGCCCGGCGTGCACACCGACCTGTTCGTCAAGTTCTCCCGCGACCTGGAGGATCCGGCACGGGACAGGGGAAAGACCCAGATGGAGCCGGAGGTCCGGTTCGCCATGCTGTCGCGCATGCCCGGGTTTCCCATCGCCGTACCCGTTGTGCAATTCGCCGACTACGATCGCGCGAGCGGAACCGGCATCCTGATCACTGAACGAATCCCATTCGGCGGCAACGGGATCGAGCGCCAATATCACAAATGCCTCGATTACGAGATGCCCGATCCCGTCGAGCACTACCGTGCGCTGCTGACCGCGCTGGGCCGCCTCGCGGGCAGCTACGGATCGGCATCCCTGCCGGGCCGGCTGGCCGCGCACTTCCCGCTCAACGTGCAGGGCGCGACCGTGGGAGAACGAGCCGCGCATGACCCCGCGACCTTGGACCGGCGCCTGGCCCAGCTCCTTCATTTCCTCGAAACCCGGCCCGGGCTGGTGCCCGCCAACGTCCGCTCCCCGGAATTCTTGGCGCGCTTGCGCGAAGACATCCCGCGGGTCGCAGGCCACGAGCACACAATCATGCGACAGCTGGCCGCCGACTCTGATTACGTCGCGCTGTGCCACTGGAACGCCAACGTCGACAACGCCTGGTTTTGGCGGGATGCCAGCGGCGCCCTGCGCTGCGGCCTGCTGGACTGGGGATGCGTCGGGCAGATGAACATGGGCATGGCCCTCTGGGGGGCCATGTCCGGCGCCGAAACCGACTTGTGGGACCGGTATTTCGGCGAATTGCTGGAACTGTTCGTCGCGGAGACGCGGCGGTGCGGCGGGCCGCGACTCGACCCCGATCGGTTGCGCCGGCACACGCTGCTCTATGCGGCGGTGATGGGCGTCGCCTGGTTGCTGGACGTGCCGGCGTTGATTCACAAGCGATTCGGTGCCGCCCCGCCCGCAAGCCGCACGGATCCACGGGTCAGAAGCGACGAGGGCGTTCGCGCGCCGTTGCAGATGCTGTCCAACCTGCTGAACCTCTGGGAACGGCACAACGTCGGCGACCTGCTCGACGTGGCCCTGGCCGAGGACGGCTCCGTCAGCCCGCCGGCAGCTTGAGCACGAGTCCCTGCGCGTCATCCCGCATCCGGGGGAGGTTG
This sequence comes from Mycobacterium interjectum, assembly GCA_002102225.1. Lineage (GTDB taxonomy): Bacteria > Actinomycetota > Actinomycetes > Mycobacteriales > Mycobacteriaceae > Mycobacterium > Mycobacterium interjectum_B. Next base: position 451 of record LQPB01000043.1, on the reverse strand, counting down.
CCCCCGTTGCCCGGGAACCGACGTGATCGGTGACGTACACGCGGTTCCCGCTCGGGCGCACCGCCAGGCCCAGGGGGTCAATGAAAGGCGGCACGCCCCGCAGCTCGACCCCGGTGTTCGACCCGGGCGTCAGTTTCATCACGCCACCGGGCGAGCCCGGTGAAGATGTGCAGGTTGCCCGCGGTGTCCACCGCCAGGTCCTGCTCGCCCGAGCTGAGGATCCCAATTCAGGAATTCGTCGGCACATGGTCTCACCATGCGGCCGCTGGCGGTAAGTCGACAGAACTTCGGAAATCCCCTGTGTCACAGTTGTTTCAGTGGTCACAACGCGGCCGGTTTTGTCGGTGGGTGTTCGTAGTGTTTGGGGCATGGGTGCGAGCGGTCGTGAGGAGATCATCGAGGTCTTCGATGCGCTGCGCACCGACCTGGACCGCTTGTGCGGGTTGTCTTT
>LQPB01000042.1 GCA_002102225.1 Mycobacterium interjectum | reverse complement strand
GTGCACCGCCGGAAGCCCCGCCGACCCCGGCGGCCCCGGCGATTCCCCAGGCCCCGAAGGCCGCCGGAATTCCCCAGGCCCCGCCCGATGACGACGTCATCTACCGTCGGATGCTGGCGGAGATGCTGGGCGACCCGCACGACCTGGTCAACAGCCCCGACCTGGATTGGCAGTCGGTGTGGGACCGCGGCTGGTCGTTGGCCGCCGCGGCCGAGGACAAGCCCGTCGAGGCGCAAACCGAGCACGGGCTGCCGGTCCGCACACCGGGCGCCCGGCTGGTGCCCGGCACGGCCAACGGGAAGAGCGTCGCCGGGGATGAAGAGCAGGATGAGGACCAGGGCTCCCTCGTCGGTTCCCACGCGGCGGCGCGGGATCCCGAGGCGGTGCGGGCCTCGTTCAGTAGCCATTTCGGTGGCGTGCGCACCGGACGGTCGCACGCCCGTGAGACGAGCGAAGGATCTGATCAGGAATGACGTCTGCCGGCAACTCGCTGGACTGGCTGGTGACCAAGTTCGCCCGCGAGGTCCCCGGGGTGGCGCACGCGCTGCTGGTGTCCGTCGACGGGCTGCCCGTCGCGGCCAGCGAGCACCTTCCGCGGGAACGGGCCGATCAGCTGGCCGCGGTCGCGTCGGGGCTGGCCAGCCTCGCCACCGGCGCCGCGCAGCTGTTCGAGGGCGGCCAGGTGCTGCAGTCGGTGGTCGAGATGCAGAACGGCTACCTGTTGCTGATGCGGGTCGGCGACGGCTCGCATCTGGCCACGCTGGCCGTGACGTCCTGTGATATCGGCCAGATCGGCTACGAGATGGCCATCCTCGTCGAACGTGTGGGCGGCGTGGTGCAGTCCAGCCGCCGCTCCGCCACGCACTCGTGAGCCGCGATGGACCGACGCGAGCCATGGCCAGCCGCCCGTGAGGCGAACCTGGTCCGTCCGTACACCCTGACGTCGGGCCGGACCGACACCAACGTCGACCTTCCGCTGGAAGCGCCGATACAAACGCTGCCGGACGGCCTGGCCCACCGGTGGCCACCCAACGACACGAGAGGCAAAATCATCCAACTGTGCGCGGAAAGCCCGTCGGTCGCGGAAATCTCGGCCCGGCTGGATTTACCGGTCGGTGTCGCGCGCGTCCTGGTCGGCGATCTCGTGCTGTCCGGCTACCTTCGGGTGCATAGGACGCTGACCGAGCGCTCCACCAGGGATGAGCGCCACGAACTCATAGGGAGGACACTGCGTGGTCTTCGAGCACTCTGACCCGGATCCCAGGGGAGCGCACGCTTCGACGAAGATCGTCGTCGCGGGCGGATTCGGTGTCGGCAAGACCACGTTCGTCGGGGCCGTTTCGGAGATCATGCCGTTGCGCACCGAGGCGATGCTGACCGACGCGTCGACCGGCGTCGACGCGCTGGAGGCCACCCCGGACAAGAAGACCACCACGGTCGCGATGGACTTCGGCCGGATCACCCTGGACGAGGAGCTGGTGCTCTACCTGTTCGGGACTCCGGGGCAGCGCCGGTTCTGGTTCATGTGGGACGACCTGGTGCGCGGCGCGATCGGCGCGATCGTGCTGGTCGACTGCCGGCGCCTGCAGGACAGCTTCGCCGCGGTCGACTTCTTCGAGCACCGCAACCTGCCGTTTTTGATCGCGGTCAACGAATTCGACGGCGCCCCACGCTATCCCGTCGAGGCGGTGCGTGAGGCGCTGACGCTGCCCCGGCACATCCCGGTGATCACGGTCGACGCCCGCGATCGCCGGTCGGCGCGAGACGCGCTGATCGCCGTCAGCGAGTACGCCCTGGAAACCCTGGCCGCGAGCTGATCCCCCGTTGCAGCACTGGGTCGACCGCGAGTTCACCGGCACCGACTTTCGCGACGACGACCTCAGCCGGCTGCGCACCGAGCGGGCGGTGTTCAGCGACTGCAACTTCAGCGGCGTCAACTTGGCCGAGTCCCAGCACAACGGGTCGGCGTTTCGCAACTGCACCTTCGAGCGAACGCTGCTGTGGCACAGCACCTTTGCGCAGTGCAGCATGCTCGGCTCGGTCTTCGTGCAGTGCCGAATGCGCCCGATGACCTTCGACGAGGTGGATTTCACGCTCGCCGTGCTCGGCGGCAACGACCTGCGCGGCGTCGACCTGAGCGGGTGCCGGCTGCGGGAGGCCAGCCTGGTCGAGACCGACCTGCGCAAGGCCGTGCTGCGCGGCGCCGATCTGTCCGGTGTGCGGACCACCGGCGCCCGGCTGGACGACGCCGACTTGCGCGGCGCCACGGTGGACCCATCGGTGTGGCGCACCGCCGCGCTGCCGGGCGCCCGCGTGGACGTCGACCAGGCGGTGGCCTTCGCGCTGGCGCACGGGCTGCGCCTGGACGCGGGACCCGACTAGCGCCTGAGCCGGATGCGCCAGCGCACGATCGCGGCATAGCTCACCGACAGCGCGACGAGCATCCCCATGTCGAGCAGCCACGCCCCGGGGGTGTGGGCCCAGTGGCTGTCCTGCTGCACCAGCGAACCGGGCACCAGCAGCCGCACGTCGACGGTGGACGCCGACGCCGCATAGCCCCAGCGGGAGGGCAGCAGCCAGGACAGCTGGTCGAGGAAGATCCGGCCGGTCACCGGGACCATGCCGCCGGCGAGCACCAGCTGCAGCATCAGCGACACCACCAACAGCGGCATGATCTGCTCGCTGGAGCGCGCCAGCGACGACAGCACCAACCCGAGGACCGCGGCGGCCACGCACATCGCGGCAATGGTCGCGAACAGCTCGAAGCTCGCCGCGAATCGGGAGGAGCCGAGCAGCACCGCCGGCTGCGTCGGCGCCCCCTTGCCCACCAACACGATGGCCGTCACGATGGCGGCCTGCACGATCGCGAACGCGCAGAACACCATCAGCTTCGCGGCGAGGTAGGCGCCCGTCGACAGGCCCACCGCCTGTTCGCGCCGGAAGATGGCCCGCTCGCCGATCAGGTCGCGGATCGTCAGCGCGGTGCCCATGAAGACCGCGGCGACCGACATCAGGGTCAGTATCTGAGCGGCTTCGTCGGGCGTCCCGCTGGTCGGTTGGGCGATGCCGAACCCGGTGTTGCCCGGGACGGTCAGCGACAGCGCGCCCAGGACGAACGGCAGCAGCGCCAGGAACACGAAGTAGGCGCGGTCGGACACCACCAGCCGGACCTGGCGCCGGGCGATCGTGGAGAACTGGTGGCGCACGCTGGTGTGCGCCGGGGCGCCGAGGTCGGCCGGAGCCGACTCCACCGGCGGCGGGGGTTTGTTCTGCGCCAGAAAGCGGCGGTTGGCCTCGTCGGGGTCCGCGCCGACCTTGGCGAAGATCTGCGCCCAGTTGGTGGTCCCCATGGCGCCGCCGATCTGGTCGGGCGGGCCCAGGTAGGCCGTCTTGCCTCCGGGCGCCATCAGCAGCACCTGGTCGCAGACGTCGAGGTAGGTCAGCGAGTGGGTGACCACCAGTACCACCCGCCCGGCGTCGGCGAGTTGGCGCAGCATGCTCATCACCTGCAGGTCCAGCGCCGGGTCCAGGCCGGAGGTGGGCTCGTCGAGGATCAGCAGCGACGGCCCGGTGAGCAACTCGAGCGCGACCGACGCGCGCTTGCGCTGCCCGCCGGAGAGCTTGTCGACGCGGGTGTCGGCGTGCTGGGTCAGCCCCAGCTCGTCGAGCACCTGGGCGACGACCCGCTCGCGGTCGGCCCTGCTGGTGTCGGGCGGCAACCGCAGCTCCGCGGCGTAGCCCAGCGCCTGGTTGACCGTCAGCTGGCGGTGCACGACGTCGTCCTGGGGCACCATCCCGATCCTGGTGCGCAACGACCCGTACTCGGTATGGATGTCGTGGCCCTCGAACGTGACCGAGCCCGACGTCGGGGTGGCATACCCCGCGATCAGCCGCGACAGCGTGGTCTTGCCCGCGCCGGACCCGCCGATGATCGCGGTCAGGGTGCCGGGCCGGGCGGTCAGCGACACCCGTTCCAGCAGGTTCTTCTCGCCGATGCCGAAGTTGACCTCGCGGACCTCAAGGCCGCCGGTCCGCGCCGCCACCTCCTGGCGGCGGACCAGGACGCCGCCGGTGAACACCAGGTCGACGTTGCCGATCGTGACGACGTCGCCCTCGGCGAGCACCGCCGAGCCCACCCGGATCCCGTTGACGAAGGTGCCGTTGATGCTGTGGGCGTCGCGGATCTCGGTGCCGACCGGGGTCCCGGTCAGGAACGCGTGGTGGCGCGAGGCCAGCACGTCGTGGACGACGACGTCGTTGTCGAGCGAGCGCCCGATCCACGCGGCGCCGGTGACCGGTCGCTCGAGCCCGCCCGACCCCAGGGCCTTGACCTTGGTGGTCGGGAACTCGGCGATCTCGCCGCTCACGCCGATCTGGGTGGGCGGATTTTCATCTTCGGTGGGCGCGGCCGGCGGGACGATCGGTATGGCGGTGGTGCGCGGCGTTTCATCGCGCGGGGGTGGCCCAGGCTGTCGCGAGCCGGGGCCCCTGCGGCCCACCGGCAGGGGGCCGGTGGGCGCCACGATCGTCGGGACCGTTTCCGTCGGCGGCAACAGCCCGACGGTGCCGTGGTGCTGCCCGACGTGGAACGTGATCAGCGGTCCGTCGGGCTTGCCGATGTTGACGCTCTGGCCGTCCTGGATGTCGACCGCCGGAACCCGCTGGCCCTGGAGGAAGACCCCGTTCAGCGAATGGTTGTCGACGGCGATCCACCGGCCGTTGTCGAAGCGCAGCAGCAGGTGCGCGCGGGCGACCAGCGGGTGCGCCACGCGCAGGTCGGCGCGCACGTCGCTGCCGACGACCACGTCGCGCCCCGGCGCAAAGTTCCCTTCCCAACGTTGAGACCGCACCGTCAGCACCGGCTGCACGGGCTGATTCATCAACGCCTCGATCGTTTCCTCGACATGCGAGTGCCGCGGGTACCGGAGTGCCCCTTGAGCCGGATCTTCCACCACACGATGGTGCTGTAGGCCACGCACAACGTCAGCAGCATCCCGATGTCGAACAGCCAGGCGCTCGCCTTGTGGTCGAAGTGCTGGTCCTTCGGGTCGGTCGGGCCCACCACCAGGCGGTGGGTGTCGATCGTCGACGCCGCCGAGGCGTAGCCCCACCGGGCCGGCGTGAGCCAGGACAACTGGTCGAGCACGGGCCGGTTGGTCACCCAGATCAACCCGCCGCAGAACACCAGCTGCGACATGATGGCGACCACCAGCAGCGGCATGATCTGGTCCTGGGACTTGGCGATCGCCGACAGCGCCATCCCCAGCAGCGCCGAGGCCACGCACGTCAGCGCGACGTCGACGAACAGTTCGACGCTGACGTTGCCCAGCATGACGGCGTTGGCGATCGGCTGGCCCCAGCCGATCACCGAGATCACGGTCGCGATGCCCGCCTGCATGACGGCGAACGCGCTGAACACCACCACCTTGGCGGCCAGGTACGACGCCGTCGACAGGCCGACGGCCTGCTCGCGTTTGAAGATGGGACGTTCGCCGACGAGGTCGCGAATGGTCAGCGCGGTGCCCATGAACACCGCGCCGACGGTGAGCATGACCAGAATCTGGTCGGGCTGGTTGGGCGAGTTGCTCATCGGATCGCCCATGCCATACCCGGTCTTGCCACGAACGGTCAGGGTGAGCACACCGATGAGGAACGGCAGCAGCGCCAGGAACACCGTGTAGCCGCGGTCGGAGATGACGAGGCGCACCTGGCGGCGCGCCACCGTGGAGAACTGGCGTAGCACGTCGGTGTGCACCGGTTCGCCCAAGTCGCCCGGGCTGGCCTCGGACGGGGCCTGCATCTCCGGCTGCCGGTTCTCGGCGAGGAAGCGGCGGTTGGCCTCGTCGGGGTCGGCGCCCACCTTGGCGAAGATGTCGGCCCAGTTGGTGGTGCCCATGGCCGCGCCGATCTGGCTGGGCGGCCCCAGAAACGCGGTCTTGCCCCCGGGCGCCACCAGCAGCAGCTGGTCGCAGACATCCAGGTAGGCCACCGAGTGGGTGACCACCAGCACCACGCGGCCGGCGTCGGCCAGCTGGCGCAGCATCATCATCACCTGGCGGTCCAGGGCCGGATCCAGGCCGGTGGTCGGCTCGTCGAGGATCAGCAGCGACGGCCCGGTGAGCAGCTCGAGCGCGACCGACGCGCGCTTGCGCTGCCCGCCGGAGAGCTTGTCGACGCGGGTGTCGGCGTGCTTGGTCAGCTCCAGCTCCTCGAGGACCTGGGCGACGACCTGTTCGCGGTCGGCCTTGCTGGTGTCCGGGGGCAGCCGCAGCTCGGCGGCGTAGCCGAGGGCCTGGCTCACGGTCAGCTGGCGGTGTACGACATCGTCCTGGGGGACCATCCCGATCCTGCTGCGCATGGACGCGTATTCGGTGTGGATGTTGTGGCCCTCGAAGGTCACGGAGCCGGAGGTGGGGCTGGTGTAGCCGGCGATCAGCCGCGACAGCGTGGTCTTGCCGGCGCCGGACCCGCCGATGATGGCCGTCAGCGTCCCCGGCCGCGCGGTCAGCGAGATGTGGTCGAGCAGCTGCTTGCCGTGGTCGACCTCGAAGCAGACGCCGTTCACCTCCAGGCCGCCGGTGCGGGTCGCGGCCTCGGTGCGACGGACCAGGGTGTCGCGGGTGAAGACCAGGTCGACGTTGCCGATCGTGACCACGTCGCCCTCGGTGAGCACCGCCGAGCCGACGCGCACGCCGTTGACGAAGGTCCCGTTGACGCTGTGGGCGTCGCGGATCTCGGTGCCCAGCGGGGTCTGGGTCAAGAACGCGTGGTGGCGCGAGGCCAGGACGTCCTGGATGACGATGTCGTTGTCGGTGGCGCGGCCGATCGTGACCGCGCCGCTCGGTTTCGGCATCGCGCCGGAGCGGCCGGGCATCAGCGCCTGGAACATCTTGGTCGCCAGGTTGGCGACCTCCGGCGGCTTGGCGAGGTTCGCCGACATCTCCGTTTCCGGGGCCGCCGGCGCGGACATCTGCGGGTGCGGCTGGAAATTCGGTGGTGGCGGCACGCTGGTCGGGTACGCGGGCGGCCGCCCGCCGCCGCTCGGCGGGTACGCCGGCGGGGGCGGGCCCGGATGCGGTCGCCGCGTCGCGGGTTGGGCCCAGTTCGGTGTCCGGCCCGGGGGCCCGGGCGGGGGAGGAGCGGGCGGCGCGGCGACGGGGGGACCCGCCGGCTGCGAGGCCGGCCACGCCGTTCCTGCGTGTGCGGCCACCGGGATGCCCATCGATTCGGTGCGGGGCGGCCGCCCGGCCATCCCTTGGTGTCGACCCACCTCGAAGGTCAGCGACGGCCCGTCGGGATTTCCGATGTTGACGGTTTGGCCGTCGTGAATGTCCACCACCGGCACCCGGCGGCCGTTGACGAAAGTCCCGTTGAGCGAGCCGTTGTCGATTGCCAGCCAGCGGCCCTGATCGAAGCGCAGCAACAAATGGGCGCGCGAGATCAGCGGGTGCGTAATGCGCATGTCGGCCCGCAGATCGCGCCCGACCACCACGTCGTGGCCCGGCGCGAACGTGCGCTCCGACCCGTCGTGGCGAACGGTCAGCGCTGGTGGGGCTGGTGCACTCATCGCCACAACTGTAGCGGGTGCACCTGTTCTCACCCTGTGACCGGACTGACCGCGTCAGGGGCGCCGGTGACCACGCAGCGGGTGCGGGTGTAGATGGTCGGCATGCACCGATTGCAGTGCGTGCACGCCGAATGCACGGTGTGGGCCGCGCCGTCGGCCGCGATCCGATTGATCAGGTCCGGCTCGGCCAGCAGCGCCCGGCCCATCGCGACGAAATCGAAGCCCTCCGCCATCGCGAGGTCCATCGTTTCTCGGTTGGTGATCCCGCCGAGCAGGATCAGCGGCATCGTGAGCTCGGCGCGGAACAACTTGGCGTCGCGCAATAAATAGGCCTCGCGGTAGGGGTACTCGCGGAGGAACTTCTTGCCCGTCATCCGCATGCCCCAGCTCAGCGGCGGCTTGAAGGCGCCGGCGAATTCCTTGAGCGGCGCGTCGCCGTGGAACAGGTACATCGGGTTGACCAGCGAGCTGCCGGCGGTGAGCTCGATCGCGTCCAGCCCGCCGTCGTCCTGCAGCCACTTGGCGGTGATCAGCGATTCCTTCGTGCTGATGCCGCCGCGCACCCCGTCGGACATGTTGAGCTTGGCGGTGACCGCGATCGGCGTGCCCTCCTTTTCCACCGCGCGCCGCACGGCCATCACGATCCCGCGGGCGACCTTGGCCCGGTTCTCCAGCGATCCGCCGAATTCGTCGGTGCGGCGGTTGATCAGTGGCGACAGGAAAGCGCTCGCCAGATAGTTGTGGCCCAAATGGATTTCGACCGCGTCGAAGCCGGCTTCGATAGCGAGCCGGACCGCGTTGACGTGCCCCTCGATGACGTCGTCGATGTCGTCGCGGGTGGCCTTCTTGGCGAAGCGCATCCCGATCGGGTTGAAGAATCGCACCGGCGCCAGCGCGGTGGCCTTGTTGGACTTGGCGTTGGCGACCGGACCGGCGTGCCCGATCTGCGCGCTCACCGCGGCGCCCTCGGCATGGATCGCGTCGGTGAGCCGCCGGAACCCTGGCACCGCCTCCGGGCGCATCCAGATCCCGTTGCCCTCCGTGCGGCCGCCGGGGGACACCGCGCAATACGCGACGGTCGTCATCCCGACCCCGCCGGCCGCCGGCAGCCGGTGGTATTCGATCAGGTCGTCGCTCACCAGGGCGTTGGGCGTGCGCGCCTCGAAGGTGGCGGATTTGATGGTGCGGTTACGCAGCGTGATCGGGCCCAGCTTGGCCGGCGACAACACGTCTGGAGGGGTAGACATGCCAGGAGCTTAATGGCGATCGCGAGCGCGGCGTAATGGCCCATCGCAAGCGCGGCGTAATGGCGATCGCAAGCGCGGCGTAGCCGGGCGAAGCGGGTCGCCATCATTGGCCTTAGCCGGGCGAAGCGGGTCGCCATCATCGGACACAACCTTCGGCATGGAACACTGTCAGGCGTGGGCGCAATCACGCTGGACGGCAAGGCCACCCGGGACGAAATCTTCGTCGACCTCAAGCAACGAGTCGCCGCGCTGACGGCATCGGGTCGCACGCCCGGGCTGGGCACCATCCTGGTCGGCGACGACCCCGGGTCGCAGGCCTACGTCCGCGGCAAGCACGCGGACTGCGCCAAGGTCGGTATCACGTCGATCCGCCGCGACCTACCCGCCGACATCAGCACCGCTCAGCTCGACGAGACCATCGACGAACTCAACGCCAACCCCGAGTGCACCGGTTACATCGTCCAGCTGCCGTTGCCCAAGCACCTGGATGAGAACGCCGCACTCGAGCGCGTCGATCCGGCCAAGGACGCCGACGGGCTGCACCCGACGAACCTGGGCCGCCTGGTGCTGTCCACCCCCGCTCCGCTGCCCTGCACCGCGCGCGGCATCGTGCACCTGCTGCGGCGCTACGACGTCGAGATCGCCGGGGCGCACGTGGTCATCATCGGCCGCGGCGTGACGGTCGGCCGGCCGCTGGGACTGCTGATGACCCGCCGGTCGGAGAACGCCACGGTCACCTTGTGCCACACCGGAACTCGCGACCTGCCCACGTTGACCAAGCAGGCCGACATCATCGTGGCCGCGGTCGGGGTGCCGCACATGCTGACCGCCGAGATGGTGCGTCCCGGCGCCGCTGTCGTCGACGTGGGGGTCAGCCGCACCGAGGACGGCCTCGTCGGCGATGTGCATCCGGACGTGTGGGAGGTGGCCGGCCACGTGTCACCGAATCCGGGTGGCGTCGGCCCGCTCACCCGCGCGTTCCTCCTGACCAACGTCGTCGAATTGGCCGAGGGACGGCAATAACCGGTGCGCGCGACGCTGCGGGCCCAATGGCCGATCCTGGTGGTCGGCATGATCTTCGCCGCGGCATTTGTGTTGGCGGGGGCCAACTTCTGGCGTCGCGGCGCCCTGTTGATCGGCATCGGGGTGGGCGTGGCGGCGGTCCTGCGGCTGGTGTTGTCCGAGGACCGGGCCGGCCTGCTGGTCGTACGCGGCAAGGGAACCGACTTCATCACGACCGCGACTGTCGCGGCGGCGATGGTCTATATCGCCTCGACCATCGACCCGCTGGGGACGCGCTAGGGGCGGGTCGCCACCATCCAACTACGCGCCGGGCATCCCGGGGATCTGGTGGATGCCGGGGATGCCGCCCGGAAGGCCGCCGGCAAGCCCCGGCAGACCCCCGGGAATGCCGGCCGTCGGGTTGCCGCTGGCGATGTTGGCCATCTCCTGCGGGCAGTACATCTGGATGGCGATGGTGGTGAACATCTTGGCCATCCCCGGCGACAGGCCGCGGTTGGTGACGCTCGCCGCGGCAGCGGCGAAGTTCCCGCCCGGCTGGGCGAGCATCGGGCAGATCGACTCGCCCACCTTCATCGCGTTGCCCGGCTCGCCGAAGTCGATGCCGGCGTGGTTGAGCGCATCGATGAAGGCGTCGTCGGTCGCCGGGTCCGCCTCGGCCGGCGCCGCGAACATGGCGGCCACCGTGAGGAGGCCGGCGGCACCGGCCAGCAGGCGAATGGTCAGGGGCTGGTGACGAAACAGCCAGATCCATCGCTGAGTTTCCGCCAGTGCCTTCATGCCAGCCTCCCTGTCTCGGAATGCGCCGACGGCACTCCAGTCACTCAGGGAACTCTGGTCTACGACTGTCACGTTTACAACACGGTGCGATAAAGCTTTGCACAATAAGCGTTTTGTAAGGGCGTTACCGGCCTGACGTGGCTTATTGGGCCGAAACGCGCCCGCGCCGCCGGGGGCGGATCGAGGCCACACTGTGACCTGACACTCGCGCCGGGGCCGGATTTTCGAGTGTCGATTGGACCAGAATCCGGCTCATGACGACGAATCGCAGCCGTCCGCTGGACCATGAGATTTCGCGCCAGACCTTTCTTCGCGGGGCCGTCGGGATGCTGGCCACCGGGGCGGTGTTCGGCACCGCGCGGGCTGCCGCCGACCCCACTGCCGGCTGGGGCGGCCTGGCCTCGTCCATCGGCGGGAGCGTCGCGTTGCCCGGCAATGGCGCCCAATTCTCCTCGGGCAAGCAGGTTTTCAATTCGTTCTACAACAACTCCAATCCCGCGGCGGTCGTCACGGTGTCGTCGCAGTCCGACGTGCAGAAGGCCGTCTCGTTCGCGACGGCGAACGGGCTCAAGATCGCCCCGCGCGGGGGTGGGCATTCTTATATCGGCGCCTCGAGCGCCAACGGCGCGATGGTCATCGACTTGCGCAAGCTGCCCGGCGGGGTGAACGTCGACGGCGCCGGCAACGCCACGGTCACGCCCGCGACCACCGTCTACGCGGTGCACCAAGCGTTGGCCGGCGCAGGGCGCGCAATCGCCACCGCGACCTACCCGAGCATCGGGATCGGGGGGCTGGCCCTCGGCGGCGGGGTGGGGGCCGATTGCCGCCACGCGGGCCTGACCTGTGATGCGCTGCAGTCGGCCACCGTGGTGTTGCCGAGCGGCGACGTGGTCACTGCGTCAGCCAACGACCATCCCGATCTGTTCTGGGCGCTACGCGGTGGCGGCGGGGGCAATTTCGGGGTGACGACGTCGATGACCTTCGCGACGTTCCCGACCGCCGACAACGACGTCGTGCGGCTCGACTTCCCGCCGGCGTCGGCGGTGCAGGTGCTCGTAGGTTGGCAGTCCTGGTTGAGTGCCGCGGACCGAAACACCTGGGGGATAGTCGACCTCTCGGTCGGCAGCCAGCCGAACTGCCACGTGTTGGCGACCTGCCCCGCGGGCGCCGGCCCCGGCGTCGTCGACGCCATCAAATCCGCGGTGGGCGTGGCCCCGACCGCGGTGGTGAACAAGACGCTGAGCCACATGGACCTGGTGACCTACCTGGCCGGCGGCAGCTCGACGGGCTCACCCGTCGGATTTGTGGCGGGCTCCGACGTGCTCTCGACGCTGAATTCCGCTGCGGCGAAGGCCATTGCGACGGCCATCGGGCAGTGGCCGGCATCCGCCGGCAAAGCGTCGGTGCTCGTCGACCCGCTGGACGGCGCGGCCGGCGACGTGGCGCCGGGGGATACCGCCTTTCCTTGGCGCAAGCAGTCCGCGCTGTTGCAGTGGTACGTCGAGCCCGCCGGAAACCAAGTGTCCGCCGCCACCCAGTGGCTGAACTCCGCGCACCAAGCGGTGCAACAGTTTTCGGTCGGCGGATACGTCAACTACCTGGAGGCCAACAGTTCGGCGGCGCGCTACTTCGGCTCGAACCTGTCGCAGCTGACCACGGTGCGGCAGAAGTACGATCCCAACCGGGTGATGTACTCGGGGTTGAACTTCTGATGGAAGCAGGCGCTGAACGTGCGCGCGTCCGCTATCTCGTCGACGACGCGCGGGCGGCCGGGGTGAGTTTCCGCAACGATGTCATCGGCGGTCCGGGCGGACAACAGGTCCTGCTGCAGGATCCCGCCGGCAACTTCGTGGAACTGTTCCAGCCCCCGCCCCGCGCCGACGCGCGCTGACGAACTAACTTGGGCCACTTTGGTTGCAGTGGTCCCACTGGTGTGCGAGTGTTGCACCACGCAGGCGGGTCGAAATCACCTGGGCCACTGTGGTTTCACTGATCCCAACGAGGCCGTTTTTGTCGGTGGGTGTTCGTAGTGTTTGGGGCATGGGCGCGAGCGGTCGTGAGGAGATCATCGAGGTCTTCGATGCGCTGCGCACCGACCTGGACCGCTTGTGCGGGTTGTCTTT
>LQPB01000041.1 GCA_002102225.1 Mycobacterium interjectum | reverse complement strand
GGTGCGGGCGGCGCGGCGGACGCGGCCGGCGCATCGGCGGCCGCGGCCGGGGCGCTCGGCGCGGCGGCGGCCGGCTGGGCGGGCGCCGCGGTCGCCTCGCCGTTGCCGGCGGGCTTGCTGATCGCCTTGTCGAGGGCTTTGTCGAGGGACTTGTCCGGTGCCTTGGCCGCCTTATCAGCGGCCTTGGCGGGCGCCGGCTTGCCGCCCCCGAACGACTCGCGCAGCCGGCGAGCCACGGGTGCCTCTACCGTCGACGATGCGGATTTGACGAATTCGCCCTGTTCATTCAGTCGGGCGAGGACTTCCTTGCTGCTGACACCGAGTTCCTTAGCCAACTCGTGTACGCGGGCCTTACCTGCCACTACATCTCCTGTCTATGAGGCGACAGCAGTGGGCCGCGCCTCGGGTATTAGCTGTAACGCATGGGGATCCGAGTCATCGGGACTTCACGGTGTGCTCATGTTCTTTGCTGCCTCTTCTGTCGCCGCGCGAGTCGCGCACTCGATGTGCTCGACCACCGCGGAGGTGTCCAGTGGACCGGTGATGCGCAACGCTTTGGTGAAAGCCCGCCGCCGAATCGCCTGTTGCGCACACTGTGGCACGGGATGCAGCCATGCACCCCGCCCCGGCAGGCTACTCCTGTCGTCAACGATCGCGGCATACTCGCCGTTCCCCGTCGACACAGCCACCACTCGAAGCAGTTCGGCGGCCAGCTCTCGCTTTCGGCACCCCACACACGTCCGCACCGGTCCATCGGTGCTTCTGTGCGCCAAGACCGAAGGCTCGCGCTGGATCACGGCTTAGTCTAGCGTCCCTTGACCGGAGGTCAGAACCAGCCGAAGCCGCGCCTAGCGGTCGTGGCCCACCGGATGGCCGGCGCCGTGTTCGGACTGGCTCTCGGCGTGGCCCGGGGAATCCCCGCGGATGTCGATGCGCCACCCGGTGAGTCGCGCGGCGAGCCGGGCGTTCTGGCCCTCCTTGCCGATGGCCAGCGACAACTGAAAGTCGGGCACCACCACGCGGGCGGCCCGGCCGGCCTGGTCGATGACCGACACGGAGACCACCTTGGCCGGCGACAGCGCGTTGGCGACGAAGCGGGCCGGGTCCTCGTCGTAGTCGATGATGTCGATCTTCTCCCCGGACAGCTCGCTCATCACGTTGCGGACCCGCTGGCCCATCGGGCCGATGCAGGCGCCCTTGGCGTTCAGGCCGGGAACGTTCGAGCGCACCGCGATCTTGGAGCGATGGCCGGCCTCGCGGGCCACCGCCACGATCTCCACCGATCCGTCGGCGATTTCGGGGACTTCCAGCGAGAACAGCTTGCGCACCAGGTTGGGGTGGGTGCGCGACAGCGTGATCAGCGGCTCGCGGGCCCCGCGCGTGACGCCGACGACGTAGCAGCGGACCCGGTTGCCGTGCTCGTAGCTTTCGCCGGGAACCTGTTCGGCGGCCGGGATGACGCCCTCGGACGCCTTCGTTTCGGTGCCCATCCGCACCACGACCAGCCCGCGGGCGTTGGCCCGGCTGTCGCGCTGGATGACGCCCGCGACGATCTCACCCTCCCGGGTGGAAAACTCGCCGTAGGTGCGCTCGTTTTCAGCATCCCGGAATCGCTGCAGCATGACCTGGCGCGCAGTCGTGGCGGCGACGCGCCCGAAGCCCTCGGGGGTGTCGTCCCATTCGCTGATGACGTTGCCGTCCTCGTCGGTCTCGCAGGCGATCACGCGCACGACGCCGGTCTTGCGGTCGATCTCGATGCGCGCGTCCATCTGGTGACCCTGGGTGTGCCGGTAGGCGGTCAACAGCGCGGATTTGATGGTCTCCAGCAGCTCGTTGACCGAGATGCCCCGGTCCACCTCGATCGCGTGCAGCGCAGCCATGTCGATGTTCATGCTCCGGCCTCCGTTCCATCGGGCCGACCCCGGAATGCCCCAGCCAGCTCCAGCTCCGCCGATGCTGGGGGCGTAAACTCAACTTGCACAACGGCTTTCACGATTTCGGCGAGCGGGATTTCGCGTACCGTCCAGTCCCGTCCCGCGCGAACCACCAAGGCGACGGTGTCGTCGCGGGTCTCGCCGAGGCGGCCGGTCAGCCGCGAGCCGTCCGACAACGCGAGCTCGACCTTGCGGCCACGGGCCCGGCGGAAGTGCTTCGAGCTGGTCAGGGGGCGGTCCACACCGGGCGAACTCACCTCGAGCACATAGCGGTCCGCGGTGTTTTCCAGCCCGTCCAGCAAAGCCGAGGCCGAACGCGACAGGGAAGCTACCGTCTCGAGGTCCAAGGGGTCGTCGCCGTCCGCGATCACGGTGATCCGGGGCGGGCGCGCCCGGGCATCGATGACCACGTCTTCGATTTCGTAACCGGCGCGCGCGAACTCACCGCCGAGTAGCTCGATCACCTGCGTCTGCGAAGGTAGCCCGGTGGTCACGGCGAGCTCCTCATCTTGAGTTGTCCGGTCATCGGTCGGCTGCCGCCACCCGGGTGGCTTCCGAGCGGCTTCCGCTCTGAGTCAGCTATCAACGATACGCCAGGAATCGCCGATGACGGCGTGATCGCCGCATGGTCAAGGTCCTCGCACCTGCCCTCCGGCGTGACCGGGCCCGCCGATGGCAGGATGTTGCTGTGCCTAGCGCAGTACCCGTCACCAACAGGCGGGGCGTGCTCGCCGGTGCCGCGGCCCTTGCTGCGTTGGGGGTGGTCGCATCCGCCTGCGGCGAGTCCCCGCCCAAGCCGCCCGCCGTCGAGAACCTGCTGGGGCCGCTGGACCAGGCCCGCAAGGACAGCGCGCTCGCCGGTGCCGCCGCCGCGGCCGTCGGCGTCGCGCCCCAGATCGCGGCCGCGCTGACCGTGGTCGCCACCCAGCGCGCCGCGCACGCCCGCGCCCTGTCCACGGAGATCGCGCGGGCGGCCGGCAAGCTCACGTCCTCATCGAGCGAGACGACCCCGCCGAGCACCGGCTCCAGTCAGGCCGAGCCGGGCCCGCCGCCGCCTCCGCCGCCGGTGTCCGACGTGATCAATTCGCTGCGCGCGTCGGCCGAGAACGCCGGGCGCCTGGTGACGACCGAGTCGGGCTACCGGTCCGGGCTGCTGGCATCCATCGCCGCTTCGTGCACGGCGTCGTACCAGGTGGCCCTGGTGCCCGGGGGCCCGTCGATATGACGCCGGGCTCGATATGACGTCCGGCAAGGACGCCGACAACGCCGCGTTGTGCGACGCGCTGGCCGTCGAGCACTCGACGATCTACGGCTACGGCATCGTCTCCGCGCTCTCGCCGCCCAGCGTCAACGGCATGGTGGTGGAGGCCCTGCTGCAACACCGCCAGCGCCGTGACGACGTCATCGCAATGCTGGCCGCCCGCAAGGTCAACGCCCCGGTCGCCGCGCCCGGCTACCAGCTGCCGATGCTGGTGGGCAGCCCGGCCGACGCGGCCCGGCTGGCGGCGCGGATGGAGAACGACGGCGCGACGGCCTGGCGCGCCGTGATCGAGCACGCCGAGACCGCCGATGACCGGGCGTTTGCCTCGACCGCCCTGACCCAGAGCGCGGTGATGGCCGCCCGGTGGAACCGGGTCCTGGGCGCCTGGCCCATCACGACGGGTTTCCCGGGCGGCAACGAGTAGGCCGCTATCCGGGCGGGCCGGTCGCGCCGTGCGCTCCGAACAGCGACCCGGGGGTGCCGCCGGCGCCACCGGTCCCGGGGGTTCCGGGGCCACCGCCGCCGGGGCCGCCGTTTCCGCCGTTGCCGATCAGGACGGCATTGCCGCCCGTGCCGCCGTTGCCGCCGTGACCGTCGCCCAGGCCGGTGCCACCGGCTCCCCCGGCCCCGCCTCTGCCACCCGGGCCGATCAGCATCGAACCGGTGCCGCCATTGCCCCCGTTACCGCCGGCGCCCCCGACCTCACCATTGCCGGTCCCGCCGGCTCCGCCGTCCCCTCCGACGCCGCCGCCGCCGATGAGCAGCCCGCCACCACCGCCGCTACCACCGCTGCCGCCGGCACCGGCGACGAGACTGAGGTTGCCGGTCGCGCCGTGGCCGCCGGCCCCGCCGTGTCCGCCTACGCCGATGAGCCTGGCGTCGCCGCCGCTGCCTCCGGCGCCGCCGGGACCGCCGGCGGTCGCACCCCCGACGCCGCCGTTCCCCCCGGCGCCGCCGTCGCCGTACAACATCCCGCCCAGGCCGCCGTGCCCGCCGGCACCGCCCTTGCTGGCCGGGGATCCGCCCGTCCCACCCGTGCCACCGGTCCCGCCGGCGCCGATCAGCCCGGCGTCGCCGCCGACCCCGCCGCTGCCGCCGACCCCGCCGATGCCGCCCAGCCCCGTCGATCCAGCTCCGCCATTCCCGCCGGACCCGCCGTTGCCGTAGAGCAGCCCACCGCCGCCCCCGTTACCGCCGTTGCCGACGACGCCCGGGTTGGTGCCGCTAGCGGTGCCGCCGTCGTTTCCGCCGTGACCGCCGGCCCCACCGGTGCCGATCCACCCGGCCGCGCCCCCGTTGCCGCCGTTCGCGCCCGCACCACCGTTGTTGGCACCCTCGCCGGGCGCACCGGCGCCGCCGGCCCCGCCGGACCCGCCGTTGCCGATCAGCCCGCCGCGGCCGCCGTCGGCGCCAAGCCCACCGGGCGCCCCGGCCCCGGGGCTCGAGGGGACGGCACCAGCGCCGCCGGACCCGCCGTCGCCGCCGCTGCCGTACAGCAGCCCGCCGTGCCCGCCGTGACCGCCGGGGCTGCCGGCCTGCCCGCTCAGGATCGTGGCGTTGCCGCCGCTGCCGCCGCCGCCGCCGTTGCCGAACAGCAGCGCGTTGCCGCCGGCGCCGCCAGGCCCCGGGTGGTTGAACGCCGCGGGGCTGCCGCCGGGACCACCGTTGCCGTAGAGCAACCCGCCGCGGCCCCCGTTGCCGCTGGCCGCGGCGAAACCGGCGCCGCCGGGGCCGCCGTTGCCGATCAACCCGGCGCTGCCGCCGTTGGTGCCGGCCACGCCCGCGGCGGTGCCATTGAAGCCGGCGCCGCCGTTGCCGAACAGCAACCCGCCGGGCCCGCCCGGCACGCCGGGCGTGGTGCTGTTGGCGCCGTCGCCGATCAGCGGGCGCCCCAGCAGCGCTTCGGTGGGGGCGTTGATCACCCCCAGCGCGTCCTGCTCGAGGGTCTGCAGCGGCGAGGCGTTGGCGGCCTCGGTGGCCGCGTACGCGCCGGCGCCCGCGCCCAGCACCCGCACGAACTGGTCGTGAAACGCCGTCGCCTGTGCGCTCAGCGCCTGATAGCCCTGGGCGTGCGCGCCGAAAAGCGCGGCCACCGCCGCCGACACCTCATCGGCGCCGGCGGCCGTCACGTCCGTGGTGGTGGCCGCCGCGGCGGCATTGGCCGCGCTCATCGCCGAGCGGATATTCGCCAAGTCCGAGGCCGCCGTCATCACCAGGTCGGGGGCCGCGATCACGAAGGACATCGGCTGCCTCCCACCGACGCGCTCGACGGGAAAAAGTCAGCGTAGCGCGATCTCGGCAGCAAACACAGTGTTGACCGCCTTATCCGGTGACCGCCGCCACGAGGTCGGTGGCCAGCGACGCCCCGACGGTGAGCTCGCGGGTCTGCCCGCCGAAGCGGTCGCGCAGCTCGACCACGCCGTCGGCCCAGCCGCGCCCCACCACGACGATCCACGGCACGCCCAGCAGCTCGGCGTCCTTGAACTTCACCCCGGGCGACGCCTGGCGGTCATCGAGCAGCACCTCGACGCCCAGCCGGTCCAGGTCGGAGGCCAGCGCGGTCGCCCCGGCGCGGGCCTCGGCGTCCTTGTTGGCGATCACCAGGTGCACGTCGAACGGCGCGACGGCCGACGGCCAGCGCAGGCCGAGCTCGTCGTGGTGCTGCTCGGCGATGACGGCCACCATCCGCGACACCCCCAGGCCGTAGGAGCCCATGGTCAGCCGCACCGGCTTGCCGTCCTCCCCGAGGACGTCGACGGCGAAGGCATCGGTGTACTTGCGGCCGAGCTGGAAGATGTGGCCGATCTCGATGCCGCGCGCCGACACCAGCGGGCCGGCGCCGTCCGGGGAGGGGTCGCCATCGCGCACCTCGGCGGCCTCGATGGTGCCGTCGGCCGTGAAATCCCGGCCGGCCACCAGCCCGACGACGTGCCGGCCGGGCTCGTCGGCCCCGGTGATCCAGCTGGTGCCGTCGACCACCCGCGGATCGACCAGATAGCGAACACCGTTCTCGCGCAAGGCTTTCGGGCCGATATAACCCTTCACCAGGAACGGATGCCTGGCGAAGTCGGCGTCGTCGAGCAGCGCGTACTCGGCCGGTTCCAGCGCCGCACTCAGCCTCTTGTCGTCGACCTCGCGGTCGCCGGGCACCCCGATGGCCAGCAGCTCCCACTCCCCGCCGGGCTGGCGCACCTTCAGCAGGACGTTCTTCAGCGTGTCGGCGGCGGTGACGGTGCGGCCAAGACCGGCCCCGTCGGCCGTGTTGGCCCAGGCCACCAGCGTCGCGATGGTGGGCGTGTCGCCGGTGTCGTGGACCTCCGCCTCGGGCAGCCCGTCGATCGGACGCGCCTCGGGCCGGGCGGTGATGACGGCCTCGACGTTGGCGGCATACCCGGACTCCAGGCACCGCACGAAGGTGTCCTCACCGACCGGACTTTCGGCCAGGAACTCCTCGGACGCGCTGCCGCCCATCGCGCCCGACACCGCCGAGACGATGACGTAGCGCACCCGCAGCCGGGAGAAGATGCGCTGATAGGCCTCCCGGTGCGCGTGATAGGCGGCCTTGAGCCCGGCGTCGTCGATGTCGAAGGAGTAGGAGTCCTTCATCAGGAATTCCCGGACGCGCAGGATGCCGGCCCGCGGGCGCGCCTCGTCGCGGTACTTGTTCTGGATCTGGAACAGCAGCAGCGGAAAGTCTTTGTAGGAGCTGTATTCGCCCTTGACGGTCAGCGCGAACAGCTCCTCGTGGGTGGGGCCCAGCAGGTAGTCGCTGCCCCGGCGGTCCTGCAGCCGAAACACCCCGTCGCCGTACTCGGTCCACCGGTTGGTGGTTTCGTACGGGGCGCGCGGCAGCAGCGCCGGGAACAGGATCTCTTGCCCGCCAATCGCGTTCATCTCGTCGCGCACGATCCGCTCGATCTTGCGCAGCACCCGCAAGCCCAGGGGCAGCCAGCTGTACAGCCCGGGCGCGATGGGCCGGATGTACCCGGCCCGAATGAGGAGTTTGTGGCTGGGCACTTCGGCGTCGGCGGGGTCGTCGCGCAGGGTGCGCAGGAACAGCTCGGACATCCGGGTGATCACAGCGGGCAAGCCTAGCCTGGCTATCGGTTTACCCGCCGGGAGCTACAGCTCGCCAGCGTCTATCGCGTCCTTGACCTCTTGTGCGTGGGCGACCTGCTGGGGGGTGTAGCCGATCAGCAGCGCCGCCGCGCCGACGATGACGGCCACGCCGGCCACCCACAGCAGCCCGTAGGTGTAGCCGTGGTCCAGGGCGCCCAACTGTGTGCCGGTCATGAACTTCACCGGGCCCGTGGTGCCGCCCAAATACAGCGTGCGCGAGGTGATGACGGCCTGGATGACGGCCAGCACCAGCGGCCCGCCGAGGCTCTGCAGCATCAGCGCGATGGCCGACACCGGACCGATCTGGTCGAAACCGACACCGGCGATGGCCGACAGGGTCAGGGGGACCACGCAGATGCCGATCCCGATTCCGCCGACGATGACGGGCAGCACCAGGTTCGGGAAATAGGGCACGCCGCGGTGCATGAAGGCCCAGCCGGAGATCATCGCCCAGAACAGCAGGAGCCCGCCGCCGATGGTGAGCACCCGCGGCGAGAACCGCGACACCAGCTGCGACGACACACCGAGGCCGATCCCCATCGCGATGACGAACGGGATGAAGCCGACACCGGCGCGCAGCGCGCTGTAGCCGAGGATGTCCTGCACGTACAGGCCGATGCACACGGTCAGGCTGAACATGAGCCCGCCGGCCAAAAAGATCGCCGCGAAGGTGACCAGCCGGTTGCGGTCGCGGAACAGCGCGAACGGCACGACGGGGTTTGCGGCGCTGCGCTCGACGATGATGAAGGCCAGCGCGGCTGCCATGGCCACCGCTCCCGAGCCGATGGTGGTGATCGAGATCCAGCCCTTTTCCGGGCCCATCGAGAACGCGAACACCGCGGCGGTGCATGCGAGCGTGGCCAGCAGGGCGCCGGTGGCGTCGAGCTTCATCCGCTCCCTGTTGGTTTCCCGCAGGGCGGTGCGGGCCAGGTAGATCATCACCAGCCCGATCGGCACGTTGACCAAAAACGCCAGCCGCCAGGACACTTCGGTGAGCGCCCCGCCGACCACCAGGCCCATCACCGAGCCGACGGCAGTCATCGCGGCGAACACGGCCGTCGCGGCGTTGCGCGCGGGCCCCTTCGGGAAGGTAGTCGCCACCAACGCCAAGCCGGTGGGCGATGCGATGGCCGATCCGATGCCCTGCAGCAGCCGGGCGATGACCATGGTCGCCTCGTCCCAGGCGACCGCGCACAACACGGAGGAGATGGTGAACAGCGCGACGCCCACGATGAACGTGCGCTTGCGCCCGATAGTGTCGCCCAGGCGACCGCCGAGCAGCATCAGCCCGCCGAAGGTCAGCACGTAGGCGGTGATGACCCAGCTGCGGCCGGCGTCGGACAGGCTCAAGTCGTTCTGGATCTTAGGAAGCGCGACGATCGCGACGGTGCTGTCCATGGTCGCCAGCAACTGCATGCCACCGATTGCGATCACGGCCGCGATGAAGCGCCAGGAAGGCAGCCATGCGGGGTAATACCTGCTGATACGTGAAGAGGCGGCCTCCGCCGGCGGCGTCGCGCGCACCGGGGCCGGACGATCGGGGCGTGCGGATGCCAAGTTTTGGACCGCCCGCTCTGAGTCGTTGAGAGCCGTCATAACGGGTTACCTTACAGTAATCTTAAGATCCTTTTAAATGCCGAACGCCGCCACGGCCCCGATCACGATGATCGCGGGAGGTCGGATCCCCTCGGCGCGAACCTTCTCCGGCGTGTCGGCGAGGGTGGCCCGCAACGTGTGCTGAGCTGCCGTTGTTCCGTGCTGGACCACCAGCACCGGTGTATCCGCAGGTCGGCCGCCATTCAGCAGGACATCCACGAAAAGTTCGATGCGTTCGACCGCCATCAGCAAAACGATGGTCCCCCTCATGGCGGCCAGTGCGTCCCAATTTACTAACGATTCGGGGTGGCCGGGCGCCACATGGCCGCTGACCACCACGAATTCGTGATTTATCGCCCGATGCGTGACGGGAACACCCGCCAGCGCGGGCACGCCTATGGCACTTGTCACACCCGGCACCACGGTCACCGGGATGCCGGCCTCGGCGCATGCCAGCACCTCCTCATACCCGCGCGCGAAGACGAACGGGTCCCCACCCTTGAGGCGCACCACGAAGCTCCCCGACCGGGCCCGCTCGATCATGACGTCATTGATCGCGTCCTGGGCCATGGCCCGCCCGTACGGGATCTTGGCGGCGTCGATCACTTCGACGTGCGGGGGCAACTCGGCGAGCAGCTCGGGCGGCGCGAGCCGGTCGGCGACCACGACGTCGGCCTGCGCGAGCAGGCGGCGGCCGCGCACCGTGATGAGCTCGGGGTCGCCGGGACCGCCGCCGACCAGCGCCACCCCGCCGCGCACCGCGTCGGAGCTCGCCGCGCCTTCCGGGGTGATGAGCCCGGTCTGCAGCGCCTCCCGGATGGCCGAGCGGATCGCCGCGGACCGGCGGTGCTCGCCGCCGGCCAGCACCCCCACCGACAGGCCGGCATAGCTGAAGGTCGCCGGGGTCACCGCGGTTCCCTCGACGGCGATGTCGGCGCGGACGCAAAAGATGCGGCGGCGTTCGGCCTCGGCGACGATGGCGGCGTTCACGTGCGGGTCATCGGTGGCCGCGATCGCATACCAGGCCCCCTCGAGGTCGCCGTCGCGGTATTCGCGCAACGACAGGACGATTCCCTCCATCGCCTCCACGGCCCGGGTGGCGGACCGGGAGATGACGTGCACGTCCGCGCCGCTGGCGATGAGCAGCGGCAATCGGCGCTGAGCGACGGTCCCCCCGCCGACCACGACGACCTTCTTGCCGGCCAGCCGCAATCCGGCCAGATAGGCGTTCTCGGTCACCGGGCAAGCCTAGTGGCGATCGCCAGCGCGGCGGAGCCGGACGCTGGGGGTACCCCCGCGGAGCTAGGGGACGGGTCGCCACCGGCGGTCTAGTGCGACCGGCAGCGCCCCGCCGCGGCGTGGGCGACGAAGCGCGCCACCGCCGCCGGCGCCGCGGCCGGGTGGGTGTGCAGATACGACGCGTGGACGCCGCCGTGCACGGCGCCGTCCCGGACCCGATCCACGTCGCCACCCCGATACACCCACGCCGGCTGGTAATCCTCGGCGAAAGTGACCGCGGTGCGGTGGAATTCGTGGCCGACCGCCCGCTGCCCGGTCGAGTACAACGGCGAATCGGTCACGGCGACGGCGTCGCGATAGGCCAGCGTGAGCTGCGGCGTGAACCGCGCCGAACCGGCCAGCACCCCGCACATCGGGTGGCCGTCGAGCTCGGAGACCAAGTAGATCAGCCCGGCGCATTCGGCGTGCACGGGTGCGCCTGCGGCGGCCAGCTCGCTGATCTGTTTGCGCACAACGTGGTTGGCGGAAAGCTCCGCCGTGAACTGTTCGGGGAAGCCACCGGGCAGCAACACGGCGTCGGTGCCGTCGGGCAGCGCGTCGACGAGCGGGTCGAACTCCGCCACGTCGGCACCGGCGGCGCGCAGCAGCTCCGCGTGTTCGGCGTAGCCGAAGCTGAACGCCTTGCCGCTCGCCACGGCGACGGTCGCGCGCCCGCCCGGCGCCTCGCCGATCGCCGCGGCGGGGTCCCACGGCCGGTCGGCGGACCCGCATCGGGCGGCCGCCACCACGGCGGCCAGGTCGACGTGGCGCGCGACCAGGGCGGTCATCGCCTGGACCGCGTCCCGGGCGCGCCGCCCGTACTCAACGGCCGTCACGAGCCCGAGATACCTTGTCGGAAGCTCTAATTCGGCGGCGCGGGGGATGGCGCCCAGCACCGGGACCCCGGCCTGTTCGCACGCCTGCCGCAGCACGTGCTCGTGCCGGGCGGAGCCGACCCGGTTGAGGATCACGCCGCAGATCCGGGTCGCGGCGTCGAACGTCGAAAAGCCGTGCAGCAGCGCGGCGATGCTCTGGCTCTGGCCGCGCGCGTCGACCACCAGGATCACCGGGGCGCCCAACAGGCCCGCGACGTGCGCGGTGGAGCCCGCCGCGGGGGCGGTCGTCCCGATCCGCCCGTCGAACAGCCCCATCACCCCCTCGATCACGGCGATTCCGGCGCCGCGGCTGCCGTGCGCGTAGAGCGGGCCGATGAGCCCCTCCCCCACCAACACCGGGTCGAGGTTGCGGCCGGCCCGCCCGGCGGCCAGGCCGTGGTAGCCGGGGTCGATGAAGTCGGGGCCGACCTTGAACGCCGCGACGCTGTGGCCCGCGTCGCGCAGCGCCCCGATCAAACCCGTTGCGACGGTGGTCTTTCCGCTCCCCGACGCGGGCGCGGCGATGACCACCGCGGGGACGCTCACCACTCGATGCCCTTCTGCCCCTTGCGCCCGGCGTCCATCGGGTGCTTGACCTTGGTCATCTCGGTGACCAGATCGGCGGCCTCGACCAAGCGCGGCGGGGCATCGCGTCCGGTGATCACCACATGCTGGTGGCCGGGCCGGGCCAGCAGGACGTCCACCACGGCGTCGACGTCGACCCAGCCCCACTTCAGCGGGTAGGTGAATTCGTCGAGCACGTAGAAGTCGTGGCGATGCGCGGTCAGCCGGCGCGCGATCTCGGCCCAGCCGTCGGCCGCGGCCGCCGCGTGATCGATCTCGCTGCCCGCCTTGCGGGTCCAGGACCAGCCGGCACCCATCTTGTGCCATTCGACTGCTCCGCCGACGCCGTCCCGGTCGTGCAGTTCGCCGAGCCGGGCGAAGGCCGCCTCCTCGCCCACCTTCCACTTCGCGCTCTTGACGAACTGGAACACGGCCACCCGCAGGCCGGCGTTCCACGCCCGCAACGCCATTCCGAACGCCGCCGTCGACTTCCCCTTGCCCGCGCCGGTGTGCACCGCCAGCACGGGCGTGTTGCGCCGCGCGCGGGTGGTCAGGCCGTCATCGGGCACGTCGAGCGGTTTCCCCTGTGGCATGGACGCTTATCCCTCGCTTCGCTCAGGCCACGCTGCGGACGGCATGCGTCAGGTGGTCGGCGCGCAGCTGCTCGAGCCGCACCACCGGGGCGCCGAGCTGGTCGGCCAGCCGGCCCGCCAAACCCAGCCGCACATACGATGTCTCGCAGTCGACGACCACCGCGGCGGCCCCCTCGGCGAGCAGGCGCGCGGCCGCGATCCGGCTGCGCCCCAACGGGTCCGGCCCGGCAGTGGCCCGGCCGTCGGTGAGCACCACCACCAGCGGCCGCCGTGCGCGGTCGCGCGCCCTTTCCCGCACGATCAGCTCGCGCGCGGCCAGCAGGCCCTCGGCCAGCGGGGTCTTGCCGCCGGTGTCGAACCGGGCCAGCCGCCGCCCGGCGATGTGCGCCGACGACGTCGGCGGGAGCAGCAGTCGCGCGCCTTGCTCGCGGAAGGTGATCACCGCGACCTTGTCCCGGCGCTGATACGCGTCGCGCAGCAACGACAGGGTGGCGCCATTCACCGCGGCCATGCGATCGCGGGCGGCCATCGAACCCGACGCGTCGACGACGAAGATCACCAGATTGCCTTCGCGCCCTTCGCGGATGGCCCGGCGCACGTCCTCCGGCGCCGGCCGCAACGGCCCCGCCCCGGCGCGCTCGGCGGCCGAGAGCAGGGTGGCGAACGGGTGCAGCCCGTGCGCGCCGACGCTCGTGTCGCCCGCGTCGGCCGCCGCGACCACGCTGCCGGAGGCGTTGCGGGCCCGCGACCGCCGGCCCGGCGCCCCCTCCCCGACCCCCGGAACGGTCAGCGCCCGGGCGCGAAACGTCGCCGACGGGGGCGCGCTGGGTTTCGTCGACGAAGCTGGGCGCTGGGGGTACCTCCCGCTTGCGGGGGACGGGTCGTCGCCATCCGGGTTCGGCGCCCGCTGCGGCTTCGAATTCGGCTGTGGCGCGGGCGCATCCGCGGACCGTCCGCCGCCGGGCGGGTCGGGGTCGGGCTCGGTGTCGTCGGCGCCGGCCCGCGCCAGGGCCTCGTCCAGCTGGTCGCGGTCGATGCCCGGGTCGTCGAACGGGTCGCGGCGGCGCCGGTGCGGCAGGGCCAGTTCGGCGGCGGCCCTGACGTCCCGCTCCTCGACGACGGTGGCGCCGCGCCACGCCGCGTGCGCGACGGCGGTGCGGGCCACCACCAGGTCGGCGCGCATGCCGTCGACGTCGAACGCCGCGCACAGCGCCGCGATGCGCCGTAACTCGTTGTCGGGCAACGACACGTCGTCGACAAGGGCACGGGCCGCGCCGATCCGGCGGGCCAACTCGGCGTCGGCCTCGGCGTAGCGCCGGGCGAACGCGTCGGGGTCGGCCTCGTAGGCCATGCGCTGCCGGACGACCTGCATCCGCACGTCGACGTCGCGCGACGCGCGCACCTCGACGGTCAGGCCGAACCGGTCCAGCAGTTGCGGGCGCAGCTCGCCCTCCTCGGGATTCATCGTGCCGATCAAGACGAACCGCGACTCGTGCGAATGCGAGATGCCGTCGCGCTCGATGTGCACGCGGCCCATCGCCGCCGCGTCGAGCAGCACGTCGACCAGGTGATCGTGCAGCAGGTTGACCTCGTCGACGTAAAGGACCCCGCCGTGCGCGCGCGCCAACAGCCCCGGGGAGAACGCGTGCTCGCCGTCGCGCAGCACCCGCTGCAGGTCCAGCGATCCGATCACCCGATCTTCGGTTGCGCCCAGCGGCATTTCGACCAGTCCGCCCTCCCCGGTCGCCGCGGACAGCAGCGTCGCAAGCCCGCGCACCGCCGTCGACTTCGCGGTGCCCTTCTCGCCCCGGATCAGCGCCCCGCCGATCTCGGGGCGCACGGCGCACAGCAACAGGGCCAGCTGCAGCTGGTCGTGCCCGACGATCGCGCTGAACGGATACGGTTTCACGGCAGTTCCGCCGGACCGGAGCCGGGGCGTGAGGGCTTGAGCATCGGCACATGTGGGATACCGTCGTCGACGAAATCATCGCCGTCGCGCACGAATCCGTGCTGGGCGTACATGTCGGCCAGGTACGTCTGCGCATCGATGCGACACGGGTAGTCGCCCACCTCGGCCAGCGCGGCACGCAGCAGCCGGGTGGTGTGGCCCTGGCCGCGTGCGCTGCGCTTGGTGCACAGCCGGCCGATCCGGAAGGCCTTCTCGCCCCCGGCGTGCTCCTCCATCAACCGCAGCGTGCAGATCACCTCGCCGGCGGGCCGCTCCAGCCAGAAGTGCCGGGTTTCGGCGAGCAGGTCGCGGCCGTCCAGCTCCGGATACGGGCAGGCCTGCTCGACGACGAACACCTCCACCCGCAGCTTGAGCAGCTCGTAAAGGGTTGGGACGTCGAGGTCTTTGGACCAGGCGCGGCGCAGCGATTCGCTCACGATGCCTCCAGCTGCAGCGCCTCGGTGCCCCAGGACCAGACCTCGTCGAACAGCCGTGGCTCGCGGGACAGCTCCACCCCCAGCGAGGGCACCATGTCTTTGAGCGCGGGCAGCCACGAGTCGTAGCGGTCGGCGAAGCACCGCTGCAGCACCTCGAGCATGGCCGGCACGGCGGTCGACGCCCCCGGCGAGCCGCCCAGCAGCCCGGCGATGCTGCCGTCGGCGGCGCTGAGCAGGGTGGTGTTGAAGTCGAGCGCGCCGCCTTTGCGCTTGTCGCGGCGGATCACCTGGACTCGTTGGCCGGCCACCGTCAGCTCCCAGTCGGAATCGCTTGCGCTGGGCGCAAATTCGCGCAGCATCCGCACGCGGTCGGGTTCGGAGAGCCGCAGTTGGCCGATCAGGTAGTTGACCAGCGTCAGCTGGGTGACCCCGACACCGAGCATCGACAACACGTTGTCCGGTTTGATGGAGCGGGGCAGGTCGGTGAAGTGGCCGTGTTTCAGGAACTTTGGCGACCAGCCGGCGTACGGCCCGAACACCAGCCACGACTTGCCGTTGACGAAGCGAAGGTCGAGGTGCAGCGCGCCGAGCGGCGGGGCCCCCGGCGCCGGCACGCCGTACACCTTGGCGCGGTGCGCTGCCACCAGCGCCGGGTTCTCGGCGCGCAGGAACCGCCCGCCGATCGGGAAGCCGGCGAATCCCCTGACCTCGGCGATGCCCGACCGCTGTAACAGCGGCAACGCATCCCCGCCGGCGCCGACGAAAACGAATTTGGCGTTCAGCCGGCGCTTTTCGCGGGTCCGGCGGTTGCGGATCGTCAGCTCCCAGCCACCGCCGGGTTGGCGTGTCAGGTCACGGACCTCGTGACCGAACAGCGCCGTGGCGCCGCCCCGCACGCAGAAGGCGATGAGTTGGCGCGCCAGCGCACCGAAGTCGACGTCGGTGCCGTCGGCGGCCCAGTTGAGCGCGACCGGCTCGGAAAAGTCGCGCTTGGCGCCCATCAACGGCAGCCGGCGCGCGAACTCTGCCGCGTCGTCGATCAACTCGGTGCGCGCGAACAGGGGGTTGTCGGCCAGCGCGCGCCGGCGCCGCCGCAGGTAGTCGACTCCCGCCACGCCGCGCACGAAGCTGACGTGCGGGACGGGGTTGACGAACCCGCGGTCGGTCAGGATGCCGTTCTCGACCGCGTACGCCCAGAATTGGCGCGTCACCTGGAACTGCTCGTTGATGCGGACCGCTTTGGTGATGTCGATCGAGCCGTCGGGGTTCTGCGGGGTGTAGTTCAACTCGCACAGCGCGGAGTGCCCGGTGCCGGCGTTGTTCCAGGGGCTGCTGCTTTCGGCGGCGACGGCGTCCAGCCGCTCGACGAGGGTGATCGACCAGTCCGGCTCCAGCCGCCGCAGCAACGCGCCCAGGGTCGCGCTCATGATGCCGGCGCCCACCAGCACGACATCGGTCCGCGCGGTTCTGGCCAGCCCTGACACCGTCCCAGGTTATCCCGACGCGATCCGGGCACTCACGACGTGCGGCCCACCGCGGCCAGCAAAACCTTTAAGCTGGCCTCGTGACTGGCTGGGTGCCCGACGTGCTGCCCGGCTATTGGCAGCGCACCATCCCGCTCGGCGCGGATCCGGCCGGCGAGGGCGACATCGTGGCAACGCTGATTCGGCGCGGCGAACCCACCGGCACCGATCAGCGCGCAGTCCTGGCGGTGCACGGCTACACCGACTACTTCTTCCACACGGAGTTGGCCGATCACTTCGCGGATCGCGGCTTTGCCTTTTATGCGGTGGACCTCCAGAAATGCGGCCGGTCGCGGCGCGAGGGCCAGACCCCGCACTTCATCACCGACCTCGCCCACTACGACACCGAACTGGGACTCGCCTTATCGGCCATCCACGAGCGGGCGCCGAGCGGCCGGCCCGCCGAGATCCTGGTGTACGGCCATTCCTCCGGCGGGCTGATCGTGCCGTTGTGGCTGGACCGGCTGCGCCGGCGGGATCCGGCCGCGCACGCCGGCGTCCGCGGGCTGGTGCTCAACAGCCCCTTCCTGGACCTGCACGGCCCCGCGGTCCTGCGCCACGTGCTGACCTCGGCCCTGATCGCCGGCCTGTCGCGGGTGCGGTCCAAGGGGGTGGTCCGGGCCCCCACCGAGGGCGGCTACGGCACCACGCTGCACCGCGACTACCACGGCGAGTTCGACTACGACCTGCAATGGAAGCCGGTGGGCGGCTTCCCCATCACGTTCGGCTGGCTGCACGCCGTCCGGCGCGGCCACACCCGGCTGCACCGCGGGCTCGAGGTCGGCGTGCCCAGCCTGATCCTGCGGTCGGACCACAGCGTCGCCGAATCCGACGACCCCGAATCCATGCACCGGGGCGACGCGGTTCTCGACGTCACCCAGATCGCGAGGTGGGCCGGCTGCATCGGGAAGCGCACCACCGTCGTCCCGGTGGCCGACGCCAAACACGACGTGTTCTTGTCGTTGCCCGAGCCGCGCCGGGCCGCGTACCGCCAACTGGACGTGTGGCTGGACGAGTACCTGGGCAGCGACAACAGTCAAACCTCGACATCCTCGGGGAAGGGGTGAGGGCCCAAGGATGGAAACCTACGACATCGCCATCATCGGAACCGGTTCGGGCAACACCATTCTCGACGAGCGCTACGCCGGCAAGCGCGCGGCCATCTGCGAGCAGGGCACGTTCGGCGGCACCTGCCTCAATGTCGGGTGCATCCCGACGAAGATGTTCGTCTACGCCGCCGAGGTCGCCGCGGGCGTCCGAGGCGCGGCCCGTTACGGCGTCGACGCGCACATCGACGGGGTGCGCTGGGACGAGATCGTCTCGCGTGTCTTCGGACGCATCGATCCCATCTCGATGAGCGGCGAGGAGTATCGGCGCTCGCTGCCCAATGTCGACCTGTACGAACGGCACACCCGGTTCAGACCGGTTCAGCCCGACGGGCGATACCTGTTGCGCACCGATGCGGGCGAAGAGTTCACCGCCGATCAGGTGGTGATCGCGGCGGGCTCGCGGCCGATAATCCCGGCGACCATCCTCGCCTCCGACGTGCATTACCACACCAGCGACACCATCATGCGCATCCCCGAGCTGCCCGAGCACCTTGTGATCATCGGAAGCGGCTTTGTGGCAACGGAATTCGCGCACGTGTTTTCCGCGCTCGGCGTGCGAGTCACGCTGGTGGTGCGGGGCGCCACGCTGCTGCGGCACTTCGACGACACCATCTGCAAACGGTTTACCCGCATCGCCTCGCGCAAATGGGAGCTGCGCACCCACCGGATGGTCGCGCGCGCCGCTAACCGCGGCTCCGGCGTCGCCCTCGAGCTCGACGACGGGTCCACCCTGAACGCCGACCTGCTGCTGGTGGCGACCGGCCGGTTGCCCAACGGCGATCTGCTGGACGCCGAACAGGCCGGCATCGATGTCCAGAACGGCCAGGTGGTGGTCGACGAATACCAACGCGCCTCGGCGCGCGGCGTTTTCGCGCTCGGCGACGTCTCCTCGCCCTACCAGCTCAAGCACGTCGCCAACCACGAGGCCCGCGTCGTGCAGCACAACCTGCTGTGCGACTGGGACGACACCGAGTCGATGGCCGTCACCGACCACCGGTTCGTGCCGTCGGCGGTGTTCACCGATCCTCAGCTGGCGACCGTCGGCCTGACCGAAAACCAGGCCATCGCACGCGGATTCGACACCTCGGTCGCGGTGCAGGAGTACGGCGACGTGGCCTACGGCTGGGCGATGGAAGACACCACCGGGATCGTCAAACTCATCGCCGAGCGCAACAGCGGGCGCCTGCTGGGCGCCCACATCATGGGCCACCAGGCCTCGTCGATCATCCAGCCGCTGATCCAGGCGATGAGCTTCGGGCTGACCGCGACGGAGATGGCGCGCGGCCAGTACTGGATCCATCCGGCGCTGCCCGAGGTGGTCGAGAACGCCCTACTGGGCCTGCGCTGACCTCTGGCACTGCGGGCACAGGCCGCGCAGGGTCAGGCCGGCCGCCTCCGACAGCGCGAACGAACTGCCCGCCATCGCGTGCTCGAGCGCCGAGGTCAGCTGGCGGGCGGGCACCTCGATGATCGAGCCGCATCGGGTGCACACAGCGTGGTGGTGCGGCGCGGTGGCCAGGCCGTAGGTCGCGACGCCGCCGTCGAGGGTCAGGGCGTGCAGCACCCCCTGGTCGACCAGGGTGGTCACGGTGCGGTAGATGGTCGCGACGTCGGGCGGCTGGCAGCCCGGCGGGAGGCAGGCGCGCACCCGCTGGTGGATCTCCGCCACCGGCAGGTGCCCGTTGACCGGCTCGAGGACCGCCAGGACCTGGATCCGCGACGCCATCCGCCGCAGCCCGTGGGCCCGCAGGATGTCACCCGTCCGTTCGGTGACGGCCGGGTCCAGCACCGGGGCCTTGGGACTCACCCGTTCAGTGTCGCGCCCCCTACCCGGGATCGCCAGTTTTCCGCCCAAACTCGGCGCCGGCGAGCCCGGTGGGTTCCTGCAATCGACTTGCATTTGGCTCGCGGCGGCCCCTAATGTCGTGCCGGTGGCCAGCACGGAGTTGGACTGGCGGCCATCGCGGATGAGCAGGCTTCGGCGCGCGCTGGCGCCGGCGGAGTGGTGGCGGCTGGGGGCGATGGCGGCGGTGATCGCCGCCCTGCACCTCGCCGGCTGGATCACCCTGGTACTGATCGTGGACCCGGAGCGATTCAGCGTCGGCGGCAAGGCGTTTGGCGTTGGCGTCGGGCTGACGGCCTACACCCTGGGGATGCGGCATGCCTTCGACGCCGACCACATCGCCGCCATCGACAACACCACCCGCAAGCTGATGAGCGACGGGCAGCGCCCGCTGGCCGTCGGGTTCTTCTTCTCGCTCGGCCACAGCACCGTGGTCTTCGGGCTGGCGCTGCTGTTGGCCACGGGGACGAGGGCCGTCATCAAGGCCACGGCCGGGCCGGTCGAGGACGACTCCTCGGCGCTGCATCACTACACCGGGCTCATCGGCACCAGCGTCTCCGGGATATTCCTCTACCTCATCGCCATCCTCAACGTCATCGTCCTGGTCGGCATCCTGCGCGTGTTCGTGCGGCTGCGCCGCGGCGAGTACGACGAATCCGAACTCGAACGGCAATTGCAGAACCGCGGGCTGCTCAACCGATTCCTCGGGCGGTTCACCCAGTCGATCACCAAGTCCTGGCACCTGTACCCGGTCGGGCTGCTGTTCGGGCTGGGCTTCGACACCGCCACCGAGATCGCGCTGCTGGTGCTGGCGGGCACCAGCGCCGCGGCCGGGCTGCCGTGGTACGCCATCCTGTGCCTGCCCGTGCTGTTCACGGCCGGCATGTGCCTGCTGGACACCATCGACGGCTCGTTCATGAACTTCGCCTACGGCTGGGCCTTCGCCAGCCCGGTGCGCAAGATCTACTACAACATCACCATCACCGGGCTGTCGGTGGCGGTCGCCCTGCTGATCGGGACCGTCGAACTCCTCGGCCTGTTCGCCGACCAGCTGGGCTGGCGCGGTCCGTTCTGGCGCTGGCTGGGCGGTCTCGACCTCAACACCGTCGGTTTCGTCGTCGTCGGCATCTTCGTCGCGACCTGGGTGCTCGCCCTGCTCGTCTGGCGCGTCGCGCGCATCGAGGAGAAGTGGAGCTCGGCCGAGACGGCGGGCTGAGCCCGGTCGGGTGTAGAACAGTGCCATGCACGAGCTGTCGTTGTGCGAGGCCATCGCCGGCGTGGTCAAGACGCATGCCGACGGTCGGCACGTCGACGTCGTGCGGGTGCGGATCGGGGCGCTCCGCCAGGTGGTGCCGGAATCGCTGTCGTTCTGCTGGACGCTGGTCCGCGACTCCGAGGACATGCCGGACGCGGAGCTCGAGCTCGAGTGCGTCACCGCCGAGGTGCGCTGCCGTTCGTGCGGCCGCCGGTCCGAAATCACCTCGGCCTGGTCGATTTGGTGCCCGCGGTGCGACAGCCCCGACGTCGAGGTGCTGCGCGGCAACGAATTCCTGGTGACGTCGTTGGACGTCTCGTGAAAACCACACCGCCGGAACGGACTTGATCATGGGCAGATTTCATCGCCACGACGACGGCACCGTGCACGCCCACGATCACGATCAGCCCGAGCACGATCACGGCGACCACAGCTCCTACCGGACGGGCACCCAGCGCATCGAGGTGCTGGAGGCGATCTTCGCCGAAAACGACGTTCTCGCCGATGCCAACCGGGCGGCCTTCGAGAGCAACGGGATCCGCACGCTGAACCTGATGAGCTCACCGGGATCGGGGAAGACGAGCATCGTGGGGGCAACCCTCGACGAGCTCGCCGACGAATTCGCGATCGGCGTCATCGAGGGCGACATCGCCACGGACCTGGATGCGGCCAAGCTCAGCGGTCGCGGCGCCCAGGTGTCACTGCTGAACACCAGCAACGGGTTTGGCGGCGAATGCCACCTGGACGCGCCGATGGTCAATCGCGCGCTGCCCGGACTCGACCTGCCCGCTCTGGACCTGGTGATCATCGAAAACGTCGGCAACCTGGTCTGCCCGGCGGAGTTCGACGTCGGCGAGCACGCGAAGGCCATGGTCTACTCGGTGACCGAGGGCGAGGACAAGCCGCTCAAGTATCCGGTGATGTTCCGTTCGGTGGATGTGGTGCTGCTCAACAAGATTGACCTGGTGCCCTACCTCGACGTCGATGTCGACTCGTACATCGCGCACGTGCGCGAGGTCAATGCCGAGGCGGAGATCCTGCCGGTCAGCGCGCGCACCGGGGCCGGCATGGGCGCCTGGTTCGGGTGGCTGCGGCGATTCGCCACGGACTCCGGCGCCTGACGCACTGGTGCAACCGATTCGCAAAACGGAATTCTGCAAATCACTCGCATGACGGCCCGGTTTCCGGGTGCTCGTTAGGCTGGCTCACGGCTTGCACTCCGTCGCGTCGGATGGCCGTGATCGCTTGTCGCGCAACGGTAATGGCCGACTGGCCCCCTTTATAGGACATATGTGCATTTGCCGGCAAACTGGGCACCGTTGACAACGGTCTGCGGCGGGAGTAGACCCAAAATCAGCGCTGCGCAAGTGGGCCGACGGTCGACTCCGGCGGCGCAGGAGCATTCAGCCCGGCTCCGGAAAGCTGCGTCATGCCAACTGAAGCGGCAGTCAAAGCAGAAGAGACATTGATTCATGTCCTATGGATTAATGCGGGGCTAAGTTGCGACGGCGATTCGGTGGCGTTGACTGCCGCCACCCAGCCCAGCGTCGAGGAAATTGCCCTCGGCGCGCTTCCGGGCCTGCCCAAGGTTGCCGTGCACTGGCCCCTGATCGATTTCGAATGTGGACCCAACGGGGGGGCGGACGATTTCCTCGAGTGGTTCTTCAAAGCCGATCGCGGCGAACTCGAGCCCTTCGTGCTCGTCGTCGAGGGATCCATTCCCAACGAGAAAATCAAGGACGAGGGCTACTGGTGCGGGTTCGGCAACAACCCCGCGACCGGCCAGCCCATGACCACCAGCGAGTGGCTCGACCGGCTGACGCCCAAAGCCACCGCCGTCGTCGCGGTCGGGACCTGCGCCACCTACGGCGGCATCCACGCGATGGCCGGCAACCCGACCGGTGCGATGGGCGTCCCCGACTACCTCGGCTGGGACTGGAAAAGCAAGGCGGGCATCCCGATCGTCTGCGTGCCGGGTTGCCCGATCCACCCGGACAACTTGTCGGAGACGCTGACGTACCTGCTCTACATGGCGACCGGTCAGGCGCCGATGATCCCGCTCGACGACGCGCTGCGTCCCACGTGGCTGTTCGGCAAGACCGTGCACGAAGGGTGTGATCGCGCGGGCTACTACGAGCAGGGCGATTTCGCCACCGAGTACGGGTCACCCAAATGCATTGTCAAGCTTGGCTGTTGGGGCCCCGTCGTGAAATGCAACGTGCCCAAGCGCGGCTGGATCAACGGTGTCGGAGGCTGCCCGAACGTCGGCGGCATCTGCATCGGATGCACCATGCCGGGCTTCCCGGACAAGTTCATGCCGTTCATGGACGAGCCGCCGGGCGGCAAGGTTTCCACGACCGCCTCGGGCCTCTACGGGTCGGTGATCCGCAGCCTGCGGGGCGTCACGGCGCGCACCGTCGACAAGGAGCCGCGCTGGCGCCACAACGGCGACAAACTCACCACCGGAGCCCGCCGCACCTGGTAGATCCCCTCTACCAGGTCGGCGCGCT
This sequence comes from Mycobacterium interjectum, assembly GCA_002102225.1. Lineage (GTDB taxonomy): Bacteria > Actinomycetota > Actinomycetes > Mycobacteriales > Mycobacteriaceae > Mycobacterium > Mycobacterium interjectum_B. The sequence continues at coordinate 23,452 of LQPB01000041.1, read as the reverse complement.
TTCATCCCCACTGCACAGGGAGACACTTCGATGACAACTATCGTCCCCGAGCCGACCACCGCCAAGCGCGAGCCCGGCCAGCTCGTCGACATGGCCTGGGACCCCATCACCCGAATCGTGGGCAGCCTCGGCATCTACACCAAGATCGACTTCGAGAACAAGGAGGTCGTCGAGTGCCACAGCACCTCGTCGATCTTCCGCGGCTACTCGATCTTCATGAAGGGCAAGGACCCTCGCGACGCCCACTTCATCACCAGCCGCATCTGCGGCATCTGTGGCGACAACCACGCCACCTGCTCGTGCTACGCGCAGAACATGGCGTACGGGGTCAAACCGCCGCACCTCGGCGAGTGGATCGTCAACCTCGGCGAGGCCGCGGAATACATGTTCGACCACAACATCTTCCAGGAGAACCTGGTCGGCGTGGACTTCTGCGAAAAGATGGTCTCCGAGACCAACCCGAGCGTGCTCGCGCTGGCGGAGAAGACGCCGGCGCCGCAGGCCGGCGCGCACGGCTACCGCACGATCGCCGACATCATGCGCTCGCTCAATCCGTTCAGCGGCGAGTTCTACCGCGAGGCGCTTCAGGTCAGCCGCTGGACGCGGGAGATGTTCTGCCTCATGGAGGGCCGCCACGTGCACCCGTCGACGCTGTACCCCGGCGGGGTCGGCACCGTCGCCACGATCCAGCTGATGACGGACTACATGACGCGGCTGATGCGCTACGTCGAGTTCATGAAGAAGGTCGTGCCGATGCACGACGACCTGTTCGACTTCTTCTACACCGCACTGCCCGGCTACGAGAAGGTCGGCCTGCGCCGGACCCTGCTCGGCTGCTGGGGCTCGTTCCAGGACCCCGAGGTGTGCAACTTCGAATACAAGGACATGGAGCGCTGGGGTAACGCGATGTTCGTCACCCCTGGCGTGGTGGTCGACGGCAAGCTGGTCACCCACTCGCTGGTGGACATCAATCTGGGCATCCGAATCCTTTTGGGCAGTTCGTATTACGACGACTGGACCGATCAGGAGATGTTCGTCAAGACCGATCCGCTGGGCAACGCGGTGGACCGGCGGCACCCGTGGAACCAGCACACCAACCCCCACCCGCAGAAGCGCGACATGGAAGGCGGCAAGTACAGCTGGGTGATGTCGCCGCGCTGGTTCGACGGACAGGATCACCTGGCGCTGGACACCGGCGGCGGCCCGCTGGCGCGGCTGTGGGCGACGGCGCTGGCCGGGTTGGTTGACATCGGCTACGTCAAGGCGACCGGCGACAGCGTCAAGATCAACCTCCCGAAGACCGCGCTCAAGGGTCCGGTGGAGTTCGAGTGGAAGGTGCCCAAGTACGGCAGCAACACGATCGAGCGCGACCGTGCCCGCACCTACTTCCAGGCCTACGCGGCCGCGTGCGCGCTGCACTTCGCCGAGAAGGCGCTCGCGGAGATCCGCGCCGGGCGCACCAAGACGTGGGAACGCTTCGAGGTGCCCGACGAGGCCATCGGTTGCGGCTTCACCGAGGCGGTGCGCGGCGTGCTCAGCCACCACCTGGTGATCCGGGACGGCAAGATCGCCAACTACCACCCGTACCCGCCCACGCCGTGGAACGCCAACCCGCGCGACAGCTACGGCACGCCGGGCCCCTACGAGGACGCCGTGCAGGGGCAGCCGATCTTCGAGGAGAACGGCCGGGACAACTTCAAGGGCATCGACGTCATGCGCACGGTGCGCAGCTTCGACCCGTGCCTGCCATGCGGCGTGCACATGTACCTGGGTAAGGGCAAGACCCTGGACAGACTGCACACGCCAACGCAGTCACCCGTCGGGGAGTGACGATCGCAAGCTCGGCGAAGCCGGGCGCTGGGGGTACCTCCCGCTTGCGGGGGACGGGTCGTCACAGTAACGGAGGACGCATGGCGGATCGCCCGGAGAACCCCGAGCAGGACACGCAGTGGCGCACGGCGGGCGATCGAATCCAGGCGTTGCTGGATTCCTGCGCGGCGAGTGGGCCCGCCGCGTATGAGCGCGCCCAACAGCTGGTCCGCGAGGTAGTCGGGCTCTACGGGGCCGGTCTGGAGCGGATCGTGCGGGCCGGTGACGCCGGCCTGGCCGAGCGGCTGGCCGCCGACGACCTGGTGGCCAGCCTGCTCCTCGTTCACGGGCTGCACCCGCACGACGTGCACCGGCGGGTGTCCGACGCGCTGGACCGGGTGCGGCCCTATCTCGGCTCGCACGGCGGCGACGTGGACCTGCTCGAGATCGTCGCCGGCGAGGGGCCGGGAGAAAGCACGGCGCGACTGGCGTTCCGGGGCAGCTGCAAGAGCTGCCCGTCGTCGGCGGTGACGCTGGAGCTGGCGGTGCAGGACGCGGTCCGGGCGGCCGCGCCGGAGATCTCGTCGATCGAGGTGGTCACCGCCCCGACCGAGAAGGCCACCGGCGTGATCCCGGCCGAATCGCTGATGGCGCACGTGAAGTCGAACGGACACGCCGCCGGCTGGCACGCCGTGCCCGAGGTGGGCGACCTGGCGCCCGGCGAGGTGGCGGGGTTCCTGGTTTCGGGCACCCCGGTGCTGGTGTGCAGGGTCGGCGACCTGCCGCTGGCCTACCGCGACCATTGTCCGGTGTGCGACGACTCGCTGGCGGGCGCACGGCTGCGCGAGGCGCTGCTCGGCTGCCCCCGCTGCGGCACACAGTTCGACATCGTGCACGCCGGTGCCGGCCCCGGCGGATTCCACCTCCAGCCGCTGCCCCTGCTGCTGCGCGATGGGGTGCCATCGGTGGCACTGGCCGAACCGATGGGGGCCCCGGCATGAGCACTCCTTTCGACGTCCTCAGCCGGATTCGCAGCAACCGGGTCGTCCCGGCGCCCGCGGGCGAACGGTGCGAGATGTGCTCCGAGCTCATCGCCGACGAGCACCAGCACGTGGTCAACGTGGCCGAGCGCCAGTTGATGTGCGTCTGCCGGGCTTGCTACCTGCTGTTCACCGATTCGGCGGCCGAGCTGCGTTATCGCGCGGTGCCGGACCGGTATCTGGCGTTCCCGGGCTTCGCGCTGGGCCGCCGAGCCTGGGATGCGCTGCAGATCCCGGTCGGCGTCGCCTTCTTCTTCACCAACTCCGAGCTGCACCGCACGGTGGCTTTCTACCCCGGGCCGGCCGGGGCGACCGAATCGGAGCTGGACCTGGACGCGTGGAACGCCGTCAGCGGCGCCGACGCCCGCGCGGGACTGCTCGCCGACGACGTCGAGGCGCTGCTGGTCCGGGTCCCCCAGCGCGACGACGCCGACAATGCCGAGCCGCAAACCTATCTCGTTCCGATCGACGCCTGCTACGAGTTCGTCGGGCGGCTGCGCCTGCTGTGGCGAGGGTTCGACGGAGGCCAGGAGGCCCGCGCGTTCATCGACGGGTTCTTTGCCCAGATCGCGGCTCGCGCGGTCGAGACACCGCCATGACCGGAGAGCACATGGACGTGAACTTCGCGGTGCTCGACGTGGCGCCCGAACCGTACTCGGTGAGCCCGGTGCTGACCGCGCGGGTCAGCGTCGCCGCCGGCTCCGACGACCCGGTGCACGCGATCGCCCTGCGCTGCCAGGTCCGGATCGAGCCGCTGCGCCGGTCCTACTCCGAGACCGAGGCCGCCGGGCTGCTCGACCTGTTCGGGCCCCGCGAACGCTGGGCCTCCACCCAGCGCACCTTCCTGTGGCAACACGCCACGGCGATGGTGCCGGGCTTCGCCGGAAACACGACGGTCGCGCTCCCGCTGGACTGCACCTACGACTTCGAGGTCGCCGCCGCCAAGTACCTGCACGCGCTGCGCGACGGCGCCCTGCCCCTCCAGTTCCTTTTCAGCGGAACCATTTTCGTCAAGTCCGAACGCGGATTTTCGGTCCAGCAGGTGTCGTGGGACTGCGAGTACCGCTACGACATGCCGGTCGCGGTCTGGCGGGACCTGATCGCCCAGCACTATCCGAACACCGGCTGGGTGCGGCTGGGCCATGACACCATCGCGGCGCTGGCCTCCTACAAGTCGGCGCGGGGGCTGCTGGACCTCGACCACGCGATCACCTCGCTGTTGGGCTCCGACCGGGAGGAGGCCAGATGACGTCCGAGTGGGACCGGGCCCGGGCCGTCGCCGACGCGGTGCTCTACGAGGGCTACCTGCTCTACCCGTACCGCGGCACGTCGAGCAAGAACCAGTCGCGCTGGCAGTTCGGCGTTCTGGGCCCGCCCGGGGCCGCGGCGGCGGGCCTGGGCGAAGACGACAGCATGGCGGCGGATTTCCTGGTCGACGGCGCCGGGGCGCTGACGCTGGTGGTGCGGTTCCTGCAGCTGCAGCACCGCCGGGCTGAGCGCGAGTTCATCCATGGCGAGTTCGAGCCGGTGGACGAGCTGACCACCCCGGCCGGGTCGTGGCTGACCTGGGACGAGGCCGTCGAATGCGAAGTGTCGTTCGGGCCGCTTGCCGTCGACGACGAGCCATGCACGCTGCCGGTGGTGGCCGAGGAAGGGACGGACATCGAGCTGCTGGCCGGCGGACGCCTGGTGCGGCACCGGCAGGAGGTGCTCGGCGTGCTGTCGGTGGCCAGCGAACCGGACGGCGACCTGCGCCGGGTGTCGGTTCGGGTCGGCAACGTCGGCGACGGGGCGCGCGACAAACACGACGCCATCGCACGGTCCATGATCGGCACCCACGTCATCGCCGAAGTCGTTGGCGGCCGGTTCGTTTCGCTGCTCGAGCCGCCGCCGGAGGCCGCCGCCGCGGTGTCGCGGTGCGGCCGGCACCGGTGCTTCCCCGTGTTGGCCGGGCCCGCCGGCACCGACAACATCCTGCTGATCTCGCCGATCATCCTCTACGACCACCCCGAGGTCGCCGAACAGAGCAACACCGCCCTGTACGACTGCACGGAGATCGACGAGATCCTCACGCTGCGCGTGATGACGATGACGGACGAGGAGAAGGCCCAGGCGCGGGCCACCGATCCGAGGGCGGCGCGCATCATCGACCAGTGCGACGCGATGTCGCCCGAGTCGATGGCGCGCCTGCACGGTGTGCTGCGCGACCCGCACGCGATCTCCGGTCTGGTCCCCGAGATACCCGAAGGGATCGATTGGTGGGATCCGCTGGCCGACAACGCCGTTCGCCCCGAGGTCGACGCGGTTCTGGTGAACGGGGTCCGGGTCGCCCGAGGCAGCCGGGTCCGGTTGCGGCCGCGGCGCAACGCCGACGCCCAGGACATCTTCGTCGTCGGCAAGACCGCGCGCGTCACGTCGGTACACGAGGACGTCGAGGGCAACAAGCACGTCGCGGTGGTCGTCGACGACGACCCCGCCGCCGAGCTGCACGACTGGTACGGACGCTATCTCTACTTCTCCCCCGACGAAGTGGAGCCACTCGAAGCCTCGCAACCCGCGACGTGAAAGGAGTTCGAAATGGAAGTCTTGGGTTGGATATTCCTCGCCATCATCGCGCTGGTGGTCGCGATCGGACTCGTGCTCGGGCTGGTGTCGATTCCCGATGCCCGCCGCTACCTGAAACTGAGGCGGATGTAGCCGCCGTGGAGACTTGATGACAGCGCGCATCCTGGTGGCAGGGATCGGCAACATCTTCCTGGGGGACGACGGATTCGGCTCGGAAGTGGTGCGCAACGCCGAGATCCCGCAGGGCGATTCGAACGTCCGGGTCACCGATTACGGCATCCGGGGCATGCACCTGGCGTACGACCTGCTCGAGGACTGGGACACCCTGGTCCTCGTCGACGCCGTACCCAGCCGCGGCAACCCCGGCACGTTGCACGTCTTCCAGGCCGACCACGAATCCGATTGCGGCGCGGGCGGCCTCGACGGTCACAGCATGGATCCGGCCGCGGTGTTCGCCAGCCTGCGGGCCCTGGGCGGCAGTCCGCCCTACACCGTCGTGGTCGGCTGCGAGGCGGCCAGCGTCGAGGAGGGCATCGGCCTGACCGAGCCGGTGGCCAGGGCGGTCCCCCGCGCCGCGCGAGCCGTCGAGGAAATCGTCGCGGCGCTGCAAACGTCCGCGCGGGAGGACCGCTGATGTGCCTGGGGATACCGGGTCAGGTGATCCGGATGCTGGACGGCTACGAGGGCCAGCTCGCGCTGGTCGACGTCACCGGCGAAGCGCGCAGGGTCAACGTCGGCATGCTGCCGGAGGAGACGTTCGAGCCCGGCGACTGGATAATCATCCACATGGGCTTCGCCGTGGAGAAGACCGACCGCGCCGGAGCGGAGCAGGCGATGGCCGGCCTCGAGCTGATGGGCAGAGGCCGCACCGACCCGACAGCCAGCCCGGAGGGCGGCTGAGATGACCCAGTCCCCCCTGATGCTGCGGGCCGACACTCACGTTCGGCGGCGCATCACCGTGACCGGTGTCGTGCAGGGGGTTGGCTTCCGTCCTTTCGTCCACCGAATCGCCCTCGAACTCGGCCTGGCCGGCTTCGTCGGCAACGACTCCGGCGCCGTCTTCATCGAGGTGCAGGGTGAGCCCGCCCGCGTCGGCGAGTTCGCCCGCCGGCTGCGCGCCGAGGCGCCGCCCCTGGCCCGAATCGGCGCCGTCACGGTCACCGATCTGGCCGACGACACATCCCGCGGCGGCGGGTTCCGGATCGTGCCGAGCCGGCCGATCGCCGGTGCTCACCTCGTCACGACGCCGATTCCACCCGACATCGCGGTGTGCGACGACTGCGTCCGCGAGCTGTTCGACCCGCGCGACCGCCGCTACCGGCATCCGTTCGTGACGTGCACCAACTGCGGCCCGCGGTTCACCATCATCCGCGAGTTGCCCTACGACCGCCCCGCCACCACCATGTCGGGCTTCGCCATGTGCGACCGCTGCGCCGCCGAATATCACGATCCGGGCGACCGCCGGTTCCACGCGCAGCCGATCGCCTGCCCCGATTGCGGTCCGTCGCTGACGTTTTCGTCGGCGGCCGGGCGGCTGGCGGGATCGGATGCCGCGCTGGCGGCCACCCAACGCGCGCTAGCCGCGGGCGCCGTGGTCGCCGTCAAGGGCATCGGCGGTTACCACCTGGCCTGCGCCGCCGGGGACGGCGCGGCGGTCGCCGCCCTGCGGGCGCGAAAGGCGCGGGGTGCCAAGCCGTTCGCCATGCTGGTGCGCGACCTCGACGTCGCCCGCCGGTACGCGCACGTCGACGCCGACGAGGCGGCGGTGCTGTCCAGCCCCGCGCGGCCGATCGTGCTGCTGCGACGCCGCGACGGAGCGCCCGTCGCGGATGCCGTCGCGCCCGGCAGCCCGCTACTCGGGCTGATGCTGCCCTACTCGCCGATCCATCACCTGCTGCTGGCGCCCGTCCCCGGCGCCGCCGAACCGGTGCCCGACGCGCTGGTGCTCACCAGTGCCAACCGCTCCGACGAGCCGATCTGCTTCACCGATGGCGATGCCGCCGAACGGCTTCCGGCGCTGTGCGACGCGGTGCTCGACCACGACCGCCCGATCCACGTGCCGTGCGACGACTCGGTGGTGCGCGTCGTGAAGGACGACGGGGTCGGTCGAGAGCTGCCGATCCGCCGATCCCGCGGCTTCGCGCCGCTGCCGGTGGATCTGGGGCGGGCGGGCCCGGCCGTCCTCGCCGTGGGCGGCGAGCTGAAAAACACGTTCTGCCTCACCGACGGCTCCCGCGCCTACTTGTCCGGCCACATCGGGGACATGGCCACGTGGGAGACGCTGCGGGCCTTCGAACGCGCGGTGGACCAGCTGACCGGAATGCGCGGCGCGCCGGCGCGCCTGGCCGCCGACCTGCATCCCGGCTACCACACGCGGAACTGGGCGGAGCGCCACGCCGGCGGGCGGCCGCTGGACCTCGCCCAGCACCACCACGCGCACGTCGTCTCGCTGCTGGCCGAGCACGGGCGCCTCGGCGAGCCCGTCATCGGGGTGTCGTTCGACGGAACCGGCTACGGCTGCGACCAAACCATCTGGGGCGGCGAGATTCTCGCGCTGGGCACCGAGAGCCATCGATTCGTGCGCGTCGGCCATCTGTTGCCGGTGCCGCTGCCCGGCGGGGACGCCGCGGTGCGCAACCCCTGGCGGATGGCGCTGTCGCAGTTGTGGTCGGCCGGCATCGACTGGAGCCCCGATCTGGCCCCGGTCGCCGCCGCCACGCCGGCCGAATTGCGCCTCACCCGTTCGCAGTTGGAGAGCGGCACCGGATGCGTGCCGTGTTCCAGCATGGGCCGGCTGTTCGACGCCGTCGCCTCCCTGCTCGGGGTGCGGCACCGGATCGACTACGAGGGCCAGGCCGCCATCGAGCTGGAGGCGCTCGCGGAGTCGGCGCTCGGCGATCCCGGCCCGTCGCTGCCGATGCTGGTGCAGCCCGACGGGGTGATCGATCCCGCCACGACGGTGCAGACGATGGTGGCGGCGCTGTGCGCCGGCACCCGGCCGGCGCTGCTGGCCGCCGCATTCCACGAGGCCATCGCGGACGCCGTCGCCAAGGTGGTCGCGCAGGTGGCCGGCGAGATCCGGCTGGTGGGCCTGACCGGCGGGGTGTTCCAGAACGTGCTGTTGCTGCACGCATGCCGTAAGCGCCTGCGGCGCAAGGGGTTCGAGGTGCTGACCCACCACACCGTCCCGCCCAACGACGGTGGCCTGGCGCTGGGTCAGGCCGCGATCTCCATGCTGAGGGCGATGGAGGAGACTGAATCATGACCACCACCGCCATCGATCGCGGGCTGGGCGCCGAACTGGCCGAGGATTTGGCCGCGACCGCGCTCACGCTGGCCAAGCGGTTCGCCGCGGGGGGGACCATGTGGTCCATCGCGCCGTCGTGGGAACCGCATGCGCTGCACATCGCGGTCGAGTTCGTGCATCCGGTGATCATGGGCAAACGTGCGCTGCCCGCGGTGGCGCTCACCGGACCGGACCTGGTGGACCTGGTGCGGGTGTCGGTGCGGCCCGGCGACATCGTGATCGCGGTCGCCGGCGCCGACGATGCGCAGGTGCGCTCGGTGATGCGCCGCGGTCCCGCCTGGGGCGCCACCACGATCTGGATCGGCAGCGGCGAGCGTCGCCCGGAGGGCGGCTTCAAATCTAGCCCAGCGGACCACGTGCTGTGGCTCGACGACCCCGACCCGCGGGTGCCCGCGACGGGCGGCTTCGTGCTGTTCTATCACCTGTTGTGGGAGCTGACCCACGTGTGCTTCGAGCACGCAGGGCTCCTCAAAGAGGAGAGTTCGGACGAGGTTTGCGTCACGTGCAGCGACGAGGGTCGCCTGGGTGAAGTCGTGGCGTCCGCCGCGGACGGGCAGGCCGCGGTGCGCACCGCGCGCGGCGTCGAGAACGTGGTCACCACCCTCGTCGACCCGGTCGCCGCCGGCGACCTGGTCCTGGTGCACGCCGGCACCGCGATCAGCAGGCTGGACGAGGAGGACCGATGAGCCACGACGAGCCCACCAACTTCCTGTACCCGTTCATCGACGCGCAGCAGGACGACCCCAAGTCGCTGCTGGCCGACCTGGCCGCCTCGGCGCAGGCGAAGGCGGCCGAAAGCCTGGCGCTGCGGCGCTCCACGCTGGAGGCCAACGCCGAGCTGCTGGAGGCGGCGGCCACCGAGATGGCGCGCCGCTTCGCGGCGGGCGGGCGGTTGTTCACCTTCGGAAACGGCGGCAGCTGCACCGATTCCACCACCCTCGCGAGGCTGTTCGCCCGGCCGCCGCTCGGCAGGCCGCTGCCGGCCTGGCCGTTGACCGCCGACCAGGCGGTGATGACCGCGCTCGGCAACGACGTCGGGTTCGAGCTGGTGTTCGCCCGGCAGCTGATCGCCCGGGCGAGGGCCGGCGACATCGCGATCGCCATGTCGACCAGCGGCGGCTCGCCCAACCTGCTCGCGGCGCTCGCCGAGGCCCACCAGCGCGGCCTGTACACCGCCGGGTTCGCCGGCTACGACGGCGGCGCGTTCGCCAACAACCCCAACGTGGACGTCTGCTTCGTCGTTCGCTCGCAGAGCGTGCACCGCATCCAGGAATCCCAGGCGCTGCTGGGCTATCAGCTGTGGTCGAGTGTGCATCACCATCTCGGTGACCGGGGTCTGGGGGCGGCATGAATAAGCCGACGGGCGAATACCTTTCGTCGGGGCCCCGGTTCGCCGAGGGCGAGGTGATCGAGCGGATCGAGTCCTTCCGCAGGCGTCGCCCACGATTGCTCGACGACCACGTGACCCTGGCCCACGGGGCGGGCGGCAAGGCCTCGGCCGCGCTGGTGGACGCGGTCTTCCTGGAGGCCTTCCGCAACCCGATGCTGGAGTCGCTGGGCGACGGCGCGGTCCTGACCTTGCCCGGCGGTGAGCGGCTGGCGATGTCGACGGATTCGTTTGTGGTGCAGCCCAGGCGGTTTCCCGGCGGCTCGATCGGCGAACTCGCCGTCCACGGCACCTGCAACGACCTCGCGATGGCCGGCGCCGTGCCGTCGTGGATCTCGGCGGCATTCGTGATCGAGGAGGGCTTCGGAATCGCCGAGTTGAAGGAGATCGTCGCAGACATGGCGGCCGCGGCCGCGGCCGCGGGTGTCCAGATCGTCACCGGGGACACCAAGGTGGTGCCCAGGGGCGCGGCCGACGGGCTGTTCGTCACCACCACCGGGGCCGGCGTCGTCCCGACGGGACGCGCGCTGTCGCCCGCGTCGGTGCGCAGCGGCGACAAGGTGCTGTTGTCGGGATCGATGGGCGATCACGGCATGGCCGTCATGCTCGCGCGTGGCGACCTGGCCATCGAGGCCGACATCGTCTCCGACACCGCCAGCCTCAGCCCGCTGGTGGAACTGCTGATGGCGGCCGCCCCGTCCACCCGGTGGATGCGCGACGCGACCCGCGGCGGGGTCGGCACCGTCTGCAACGAGCTGGCCCAGGCCTGCGGGCTCGGGGTGCTGCTGGAAGAGGAGCGACTGCCCGTGCGCCCCATGGTGAACGGCGCCTGCGAGTTGCTCGGCATCGATCCCCTCTACGTCGCCAACGAGGGCAAGCTCGTCGCCGTCGTCCCGCCGGAGGAGGCCGATGCCGGGCTGGCCGCGCTGCGGTCGCACCCCCTGGGCGCCGAGGCGGCCCAGGTCGGGGAGATCGTCACGGAACCCGCCGAAACCGTGGTGCTGCGCACCGGTTTCGGCGGAACGCGGATCGTCGACATGCTCGTCGGGGACCCGCTGCCGAGGATTTGCTGAGAGGAGCTGGCCATGTGTCTTGGGATTCCGGGGCGGATCGTCGAAATCACCGACCCCGCCAACTATCTGGCGAAGATCGACGTCAGCGGTGTGCAGCGCACGATCAGCGTGCGGCTGCTGGAGGACGACATGCCCGAGCCCGACGACTGGGTCCTGGTGCACGTCGGGTTCGCCATGGCCAAGATCGACGAGACGGAGGCGCTGCTCACGCTGGCCGCCATCAAGAAACTCGGCGAGGCCTACGCCACCGAGATGGAAGCGTTCGACTCGTCGGCGATCGTCTGAGGGGAAAGACTATGAAATTCGTTGACGAGTTTCGCGATCCGGCCGCGGCCCGCAAGCTGCTGGGCGCCATCGAGAACCTGGCCGGGAGCGCCGGTGAGCAGTTCAAGTTCATGGAGGTGTGCGGGGGGCACACCCACACGATCTACCGGCACGGCATCGAACACCTGCTGCCCGACAACGTGGAGCTGGTGCACGGCCCCGGCTGCCCGGTCTGCGTGATCCCGATGGGCCGCATCGACGACGCGATGTGGCTGGCCGGCCAACCCGACGTGATCTTCACCTGTTTCGGCGACATGATGCGGGTGCCCGGGTCGGCCGGCAGCCTGCTGGACGCCAAGGCCCGCGGCGCCGACGTGCGGTTCGTCTACTCGCCGCTGGACGCGCTGAAGATCGCGGTCGACAACCCCGACAAGCAGGTGGTGTTCTTCGCCATCGGCTTCGAGACCACCGCGCCCTCGACGGCGGTGACGCTGGTACGGGCCCGCGACCTCGGCCTGCCCAATTTCAGCGTGTTCTGCAACCACGTCACGATCGTGCCGCCGATCAAGGCCATCCTGGAGTCTCCGGACCTGCGGCTGTCGGGTTTCATCGGCCCCGGGCACGTGTCGACGGTGGTCGGCAACCGCCCCTACCGATTCGTTCCCGACGTGTACCGAAAGCCGTTGGTGGTGGCCGGTTTCGAGCCGCTCGACATTTTGGCGGCCGTCGCGATGCTGCTGACCCAGATCCGCGAGGGGCGCTGCGAGGTGGAGAACCAGTACAAGCGCGTGGTGCCCGAGCACGGCAACCCCGCCGCCCTCGCGCTGATGGGCAAGGTCTTCGCGCTGCGGCCGCACTTCGAATGGCGCGGGCTGGGGTTCATCTCGCAAAGCGCGCTGCGCCTGCACGACGATTTTGCGGAGTTCGACGCCGAGCTGCGGTTCGCGATGCCCGGCGTGCGGGTCGCCGACCCCAAGGCCTGCCAGTGCGGCGAGGTGCTCAAAGGCGTGCTCAAGCCCTGGGAATGCAAGGTTTTCGGCACCGCGTGCACACCGGAGACCCCGATCGGGACCTGCATGGTTTCGCCGGAGGGCGCCTGCGCGGCCTACTACAACTTCGGCCGCATGCACCGCGACGCGGCCAAGCTGGTGGGGCGCACTTGACACCCGAGTCGACCGGCTCGCAAAAGGGCGCGGAGATGTTCGCCCGCTACGCGTATGCCCCCAACGCGCTGGGCTTCTGCGGCCCCCCGCTGGGCGCCACCCTGCGGGACGGCTCCGCCGACGAGGTGCGCCGCGCCGCGGCCGCGTTCTCCGGGGCCTGGCCGTACCTGCGGGTGCTGTCGGAGCTGACCGGCATCGTCGACCCGCTGGACTACCGCCTGGTCGAATCCTATTGGCTCGGCGGCGGGGTGGGCGCCGAGCTGGACCGGCAGGCGTTCTTCGACGCGCTGCTGGCGATCATCGGCCCGCAGGCCGGCCGCTACTGGTCCCACCTGACGGCCGACCTGGCCCACGAGGCCGCCGGCAATCACTGCTTCCACGTCTTCGGGGTGTATCCCTGGACCCGCTTTCTCGGCCGGGGCATGGACGAGCACCCGTTGAACGTGCTCGATAATTGCCGAATCGCTTGGGGCACAGTCGTTTCCCGCGATCGCGACCTCGTCGAGGTGTCGTCCCGCAAGCTGCTGTGGGACGGCCGCACCCTGACGCTGTCCGATCCCGCGGTCCGCCCGCTCGACGTCTGGGCCGACGGGTACAGCGCGGTGCCCGACGTCGCCGTCGGCGACGAGGTCGCCGTGCACTGGGGCCGGTTGTGCGGGCGGCTGTCGGCGGGGCAGGTCCGCGCGCTCGCCGACAGCACCGAGCGGCAGCTGCGCGTGACCAGCCAGCGCCTGGCGCCCGTCTGATCCCGTGCCACACTGGCCCGGTGCCCGGCTCGATCTGCGACGTGCTGCCCACCGCGGCCGCGCTGCTCGGGGCCCCGGGTGCGATCGACGTCCTGGGTGTGACACGGTCGGTCGGCGCGAAAGATCGGGTCGCGGTGGTGCTGGTCGACGGGCTGGGCCGGCACCTGTTGCCCGAGCTGGCCGCGAGCGCCCCGTTGCTCGCCTCGGTGCTCGCCGGGGAGGTGGGACGGCTCACCGAACTCGCGTGCACCTTCCCGTCGACCACGCCGAGCAGCCTGGTGTCCCTGGGCACCGGCGCCCGCCCCGGCGAGCACGGCATCCTGGGTTTCACGCTCAACGTGCCCGGCACCGACCGGGTGCTCACCCACATCGTGTGGCGCGACGACCCACCGCACGCCGAATGGCAGCCGCTGCCCACCTGGTTCGGGCGGCTGCAGCGGTGCGGCATCGCCGCGCGCGCCGTGCTGCCCGCGGCCTTCATGGGCAGCGGGCTGACGGACGCGGCCTATCGCGGCGCCCAGTTCCGCCCGACGCTGCCGACGGATGACTACACCGCGCACCTGGCCGACGAGCTGCGCGCGGCGCCCGGGCTCGTCTACGGCTACACCGCCGAGCTGGACACCGCGGCGCACGCGTCCGGCATCGGTTCGGAGCGGTGGCACGAGGCGGCCGCCCGCGTCGACGCGCTGCTCACCCGGCTGGTCGAGTCCCTGCCGTCCGACGCGGCGTTGCTGGTGACCGCCGACCACGGCGGCCTGAACGTCCCGCCGGAGGCCCGCGTCGACCTCGACGCCGACCCGCGGCTGGGCGAGGGGGTGCGCGTTGTCGCCGGCGAGCCGCGGGTGCGCTACCTGCACACCGAGCCGGGGGCCGCCACGGACGTGCGGGCCGCGTTCGGCGAGGCGCTCGACGGCCGGGCGCACGTCTACCTCCGCGAAGAGGCGGTGGCCACCGGCATGTTCGGCCCGGTCGCCCCGGAGCACCTGGCGCGGATCGGCGACGTCGTGGTGGTCTGCACCGGTGATGCCGCCGTGCTGGCGACCGCCCACGAGCCGCCGGAAGTGTCTCGGCTCATCGGTTTTCACGGCGCAGCCACCCCGGCCGAGATGGCGATCCCGCTGATCGTTTTCTAAGCCGCCCGGCTACCACAAGGCCATGCGGAACCGCGCCAGGTCCCGCAGCCGAACGAGGGCATGTCGCAGACGAATCCGGACAACCTCGGGGATAAACAGCGCGCGTCGGCGCGCACGACCCTCCCGGTCACGCTGGAGGGCCGCCTGGGGGCCGGAGTCGGTGTCCGCACCCGCGGTGGCGCGCGCGCCGGAAGTGTCCGGGGACAGCCACCGGGGCGCCCCCGCCAAGTCGGCGGGCATGGGTTCGTGCAACACCCCGGACCGGCGCCCGCCGGCCGGACCCTGGCAATGGAAGCCGTGCGGGTCGTTCTGCACCGACCCGTCCCGGGGAATCCACACCCCGGACGGGTGCTGGACTATTTCTCTTCCGCAGTGGCGGCAGATGGCCGCGTACAAACTTTGCCCCCTGTGATGTCGCTGCAGCTCCGCGCCCCCGACTGCATCGCTCGTTATGTCAACTGTACGTCGCGGACGCCCGCGATGAAAGCGCGCGTTTTCAATGCTGCCGGGGACGCGACGCGCGGACGGTTCGAACAGACTTCGAGCGTTTTCACAGCCCGCTCTCTTCGTTGACCAAGCGTGCGGCGGTACCGTCGGTGCACTGTGAGCCCCGGCTGTAACCCCCGCGTCTATCTCCAGGCAGACTCCATGTGTCGGGTGCGGGGGTGGTAATGGATTTCGCGACGCGACCGCCGGAAATCAACTCCGGGCTGATGCATTCGGGCCCCGGCGCGGGCTCGATGGCGCAAGCCGCCACCGCCTGGGACGGGCTGGCGGCGGGGCTGCGTGCCGCCGCGGCGCGGGCAGCGATGACCGACGCCACGGCACCCTACGCCGATTGGCTCGACGCGACCGCGGCGAGCGCCGAGCAGGCGGCCGCCCAGGCCGCCGCTGCGGCCGACGCCCATCGGTCGGCGCGCGAGGCGATGGTGCCCCCGCCGGCGATCTCCGCCAACCGCGCGCGGCGGCAGTCGCTGGCCACACGGAACTGGCTGGGGCAGGCCGGCCCGGCGATCGCGGACACCGACGCCGAGTACGAGCGGATGTGGGCCTGCGACGCCGACGCCATGTACGCCTACGCGGCCGCCTCGGCCAGGGCGGCGGCGCTGACGCCGTTCGCGTCGCCGCCGGGCAACCACGGCGCGGGCACCTGGGCGCTGGCGTCGGCGCCGGACGTGGTCGCGACCGGCGATCGGGTGATGGCGGCGATTCCCGAAGCGCTGCAGGAGCTTTCGGTGTCGCCGCTGACGTTGTTCGACGCGCCGCTGTCGCCGGCGACCGCCGCGCTGTCGCGGCTGAGTTCGCTGTCGGCGCCGACGGACACCGCGCTCAGCCAGCTGAATTCGCTGAACAAGCGGGCCGCGCTGGCCGCGCTGTTCACAAAGCCCGCCCGCGCGGCGTCCGTGCCGGGCTTCGGTCGCGGCACGCCGATCGGGGAGCTGTCGGCGCCGCGGGCCTGGGCGACGGCCACGTCGCGGCACCGTCACCCGGCGGTCAGAGCGGGGTGACGTAGGCCGAGCTGATGCCGCCGTCGACCAGGAACGTCGACGCGGTGATGAACGAGGCGTCGTCGCTGGCCAAAAAGGCCACCGCGGCGGCGATCTCGTCGGGTTCGGCGAATCGGCCCAACGGCACGTGCACCAGGCGGCGCGCGGCGCGCTCGGGGTCCTTGGCGAAAAGCTCTTGCAGCAGCGGGGTGTTGACCGGCCCCGGGCACAGCGCGTTGACGCGGATGCCCTGCCGCGCGAACTGCACGCCCAGCTCCCGCGACATCGCTAATACCCCGCCCTTGGAGGCGGTGTAGGAGATCTGCGAGGTCGCCGACCCCAGCACCGCGACAAAGGACGCCGTGTTGATGATCGACCCCTTGCCGGCGGGCACCATGTGCCGCAGCGCCGCCCGGCAGCACAGATACACCGATGTGAGGTTGACGTCCTGGACTCGTCGCCACGCCGCAAGTTCGGTGTTCTCGATCAGGTCGTCGTCGGGGGGCGAGATGCCGGCGTTGTTGAACGCGATGTCGACCCGTCCGTGGGCCTTCGCCGCGGCGTCGAACAGCGCGTTGACCGCGGCCTCGTCCGAAACATCGGTGGGCACGAACAGACCGGACAGCTCCCCGGCGGCCGCGGCGCCGGCGTCGCGGTCGACGTCGCCGATGACGATGGTCGCGCCTTCGGCGTGCATCCGGCGGGCCGCGGCCAACCCGATGCCGCCCGCGCCGCCGGTGATGACCGCCACCCGGCCGGCCAGCCGCTGCGTCAGGTCTATCACGACTCCTCCTTGACGGCGATGAACACGTTCTTGGTCTCGGTGAAATGCAGCGGCGCGTCGGGGCCGAGCTCGCGGCCCAGGCCGGACTGCTTGAAACCACCGAAGGGCGTGTGGTAGCGGACCGACGAGTGCGAGTTCACCGACAGGTTGCCGGACTCGACGGCCCGCGACACCCGCAGCGCGCGGGACAGCTCATCGGTCCAGATCGATCCCGACAGGCCGTAGGCGGTGTCGTTGGCCAGCGCGATGGCGTCGTGCTCGTCGTCGAACGGCAACACGGTGACGACCGGGCCGAAGATCTCCTCGGTGACGCTGCGGTCGGTGCGCCGGGGCGTGAGGACCGTTGGCGGGAACCAGAATCCGGGGCCCGGCGGCGCCGTCCCGCGAAACGCGACGGGGGCGTCGTCGGGCACGTAGGAGGCCACCCGGGCGCGGTGCTCCGCGGACACCAACGGGCCCATCTCGGTGTCGCGGGAGGTGGGGTCCCCCACGGCGACGGCCCGAACCGCGGGCTCCAGCAATTCCATGAACCGGTCATACACGCTGCGCTGCACCAGGATCCGGCTGCGCGCACAGCAGTCCTGCCCGGCGTTGTCGAATACCCCGGCGGGCGCGGTCGCCGCCGCGCGCTCCAGGTCGCAGTCGGCGAAGACGATGTTCGCGCTCTTGCCGCCCAGTTCCAGCGTCACCCGCTTGACGTGCGCCGCGGCGCCGGCCATCACCCGCTTGCCGACCTCGGTGGAGCCGGTGAACACCACCTTCCGCACGTCGGGGTGGGTGACGAACCGCTCCCCCACCACCGCACCCTTGCCGGGCAGCACCTGCAGCAGGTCCGCGTCGAGCCCGGCCTGTGCCGCCAGCTCGCCGAGCCGGATCGTGGTCAGCGGCGTCAATTCGGCGGGCTTGACCAGGACCGCGTTGCCGGCGGCGAGGGCCGGGCCGATGCTCCAGGACGCGATCGGCATCGGGAAGTTCCACGGCGTGATCACGCCGACCACGCCCAGCGGCTCGTTGAAGGTCACGTCGAGCCCGCCGGCGACGGGAATCTGCTTGCCGGACAGCCGTTCCGGGCTGCCGGCGTAGAACGTCAACACATCGCGGACGTGGCCGGCCTCCCATTCAGCCGACGCGATCGGATGTCCGGAGTTGGCCACCTCGAGCGCGGCCAGTTCGTCGGTGTGGGCGGCGACGGCGGCGGCGAAGGCGCGCAGGCCCTCCGCGCGTTGCGCCGGGGCCAGCCGGGCCCAGCGCCGCTGGGCCGCCGCGGCGCGCGCCACGGCGTCGTCGACCGCGGCGGCGTCGAGGAGCTCGACCGACGCCAGCACCTGTTCGGTCGCGGGGTTGATGAGTTCCGTTGCGGTCATGGGCTTTCCGCATATGATTGCGCGGCCCGCACCACCGCCTTGAACAGCCGCAGGTCGTCGAGTGACTTCTCCGGATGCCACTGCACCGCAAGGACGAACGCCTCGCCCGGCAGCTCCACGGCCTCGACCACGCCGTCGGCGTCCGTCGCGCTGACCACTAGGGGATCGCCGACCTTGTCGATGGCCTGGTGGTGATAGCAGGGTGCGTCGGCGGATTCGCCGAGCAGCGCGGCGAGCCGGGTGCCCGCCACGGTGCGCACCGGCAACCTGGTGAACACCCCGTTGCCCGCCCGATGGCCGTTGTGCCCCAGCACATCCGGGAGGTGCTGATGCAGCGTGCCGCCGAACGCCACGTTGAGGATCTGGGCGCCGCGACAGATGCCCAGCACCGGGAGCCCGCGGTCCAGCGCGCCGCGCAGCAGCGCCAACTCGAGGTCGTCGCGGTCGGTGCGGGGCCGGTCGGTGGCCGGATGCGGATCCTGGCCGTAGCGGGCCGGGTCGAGGTCGTAGCCCCCGGTGATCACCAGCCCGTCCAAACGGTCGAGCAGCACAGCGGCGGTCTCGGCGTCCGCGGGCTGCGGCGGCAGCAGCGCCGCGATGCCGCCGGCCATGACGATGCCCTCGAAGTAGTCGGCCGGTAGATATCCCGCGGCGATGTCCCAGATCCCCGTCTTCACCTGCTCCAGGTAGCTGGTCAGGCCGATCACCGGCCTCCCCCTACGTGGCGATCGCGAGCGCGGCGTAGCCGGGCGACGCGGGTCGCCACCGTCCGACTTAGAGGCGTTCAAACCCGCGCACCCTCTCCCAGTCGGTGACCGCCGCGTTGAAGGCCGCCAACTCCACTCGGGCGTTGTTCAGGTAATGCGCGACGACGTCGTCGCCGAACGCCTCCCGCGC
Source organism: Mycobacterium interjectum (assembly GCA_002102225.1). Taxonomy (GTDB): domain Bacteria; phylum Actinomycetota; class Actinomycetes; order Mycobacteriales; family Mycobacteriaceae; genus Mycobacterium; species Mycobacterium interjectum_B. The sequence continues at coordinate 4,433 of LQPB01000041.1, read as the reverse complement.
CAGCGCCGACGCCCCGAACGCCGCGGCGGCGTCGGCCAGCGTGGCGGGCAGCCGCTCGAGATCGGTTGCCCCGTAGGCATTCCCGACGTAGGGCGCGGGCGGCTCGAGGCTCCGTTCGACCCCGTAGAGCCCCCCGGCGATCAGCGCGGCCACCGCGAGGTAGGGGTTGACGTCGCCGCCCGGGACGCGGCATTCGACGCGGATGTTGCGGCCGTGCCCGACCATCCGAAAGGCGCAGGTGCGGTTGTCCAGCCCCCAGGCCACCGCCGTGGGCGCGAAGCTGCCGTCGGCAAACCGCTTGTAGGAGTTGATGTTCGGCGCATGGAACAACGTCAATTCGCGCACGGTGGCCAACAGCCCGGCGAGGAAGCTGCCGAATGTCGCCGACATGCCGTGCGGGGCGGCGCCGTCGTCGAACACCGCCGCGCCTTCCTTGTCGCGCAGTGACAGGTGGATGTGGCAGCTATTGCCTTCCCGCTCATCGTATTTCGCCATGAACGTCAGGCTCTTGCCGTGCCGGTCGGCGATCTCCTTGGCGCCGTTCTTGTAGATGGCATGGTTGTCGCAGGTGACCAGCGCCTCGGCGTAGCGGAAGCCGATTTCCTGCTGGCCCCTGTTGCATTCGCCCTTGACGGCCTCGAAGCGCAGGCCGGCGCCCTCCATGCCGAGCCGGATGTCGCGCAGCAGCGGCTCCATCCGCGCCGACGCCAGCATCGCGTAGTCGATGTTGTAGTCACTGGCCGGGGTCAGCCCGCGGTAGCCGCCGGCCCAGGCCTGGCGATAGGACTCGTCGAACACGATGAACTCCAGCTCGGTGGCGACGTCGGCGATCAGCCCGCGCGCGCCCAGCCGGTCGAGCTGGCGGCGCAGGATCGCCCGGGGCGCCGCGGCGACCTCGCCGCCGTCGGCCCAGCCGAGGTCGGCGATCACCAGGGCGGTGGCGTGCAGCCACGGGGTGAGCCGGAGAGTGGACAGGTCCGGGGTCATCACCATGTCGCCGTAGCCGGTCTCCCAGCTCGACATCGCATAGCCGGGAACGGTGTTCATCTCGACGTCGACGGCGAGCAGGTAGTTGCAGCACTCGACGCCGTGTGCGGCCACTTCCTCGACGAAGAGCCCGGCGGCCATCCGCTTGCCGACCAGCCTGCCCTGCATGTCGGCGAACGCCACGATGACGGTGTCCACCGCGCCGCGTTGCACCAGCTGTTCCAGCTCGGCCGGCGACAACATCGCGGAAGGCGCTACCACGTGCTGGTGCGCAAGACGATCTCGGCGGCCAACTGCGCCGTCGACTCCTGCGCGGTGCGCCGGCCCAGTTCCACCACGCGGTATTCGGCGTAGACGTACCGCTGGCTGGCGGCCGCCGCCGCCCGGGCTGCCGGGGAGCTGACCAGCACCGTGGTGCCGATTTCCACTGGCGGGCAGTGCTCGTCGAGCACCGCCCCCCTGGCGTCGGGCACCCGCGGATGCCCGCGGTCGATCACGATCAGGCCCACGAATCGGCCCAGCCGGGTCGCCGCCAGCTCCCAGGCCAGCTCGCCGCCGGCGCGGTCGCCGCAGACCACGGCCCAGCGAATCCCCAGCGCATCGAGGATGCCGACCACCGATTTGGCGGTCAGCCGCTGATCGAGGCCGATGACGACGGTCCGCAGTGACGCGGTGTGCAGCCGCTCGCAGACCGCGTCGTAGGCGACGGGCGCGCGCTCCTGGTCGCCGAGGATGACGACGACGACGCCCTTTTCCGGACCCGCGACGGCCACCGGGACCGGGAATCCGTCGAGCGTGTTCATCATCGAGTGCACTCACGCACGCTACAACCAACGGCCAGCTCGCGCGAGGTTTCGTCGTCTCTCACGGCTGCAGCCGGACCCCGACGTGGGGCCGTCGCGGGGGTGGCCCGTCCAGCAGGCTCAGGACGGCGTCGACGTCGAGATGGGCGGCCAGCAGGTCGGCGATCGCGTCCAATTGGGCGTCGCGGCGCGCGGCGACGTCGGTGTCGGCGAGGACGAACCCGCCGCGGCCCGCGGCATCGGCGACCCGGGCGAGCCACGCCCGGCGGAAGTCGTCGTTGTCGAGCAGGCCGTGCCAATGGGTGCCGTAGACCGCGCCGCGCGCGATGCCGTGGGCTTGCGATCCGACGGTGAACCACGCGTCCTCGGCGCACCGGGAAAGCCGCCCGTGGTGGATTTCGTACCCGGTCAGGGGCGGCTGCCAGCGGCGCAAGACCTTGGCCCGCTCGAAGGCGATGTCGGCGTCCAGCAGCTGCAGGCCGGTGACCTCGCCGGCGCCGGATTCCACCGTGTCCTCGATGCGCCCGCACAGCATCTGGAACCCGCCGCAGATGCCCAGCACCGGCTTGTCGGCCCGGGCGTGGCCGACGATCGCGCCGGCCAGGCCGCGCTCGCGCAGCCAGGACAGGTCCGCCACCGTCGCCTTGCTCCCGGGCAGCACGATCAGGTCGGTGTCGGCCAGCTCGGCGGGGTCGGTGACCCAGCGCACCAGCACGCCGGGCTCGCAGGCCAGCGCCTCGACATCGGTGGAGTTGGAAATCCGGGGCAGCCGGATCGCGGCCACCCGCAACCAGTCGTCGCCGCGCGGCGGGGCCGGTGTGCCCACGACGCGGTGCGCGAGCACCGACAGCGAGTCCTCGGCGTCCAGCCAGAGCTCCTCGGCGTAGGGCAGCACGCCGTACGTCGGGCGGCCGGTCATGCGGCGCAGCTGCTGCAGCCCGGGTTCCAGCAGCCCCGGATCCCCGCGAAACTTGTTGACGACGAAGCCGGCGATCAGCGCCTGGTCGTCGGGCTCGAGCACCGCGACCGTCCCGAACAGATGGGCCAGCAGGCCGCCGCGGTCGATGTCGCCGACGACGATCACCGGCAGCTTCGCGGCCCGGGCCAGCCCCATGTTCGCCAAATCCGTGGCCCGCAGGTTGATCTCGGCGGGCGAGCCGGCGCCCTCGCAGATCACCGCGTCGAATTCGTCGCGCAGGCGGGACAATTCGTCGAAGACGATGCCGGCGAGCCGGTCGCGATGGTGCACGTAGTCCGCCGCGGAGACCGACTCGGCGACCTGACCCCGGATCACCAACTGTGACGTGCGGTCGCTGCCCGGCTTGAGCAGGATCGGGTTGAATCGCACGCTGGGCTCCAGCCCCGCCGCCCGCGCCTGGATCGCCTGCGCGCGGCCGATCTCGCCGCCCTCGATCGTGACCACGGAGTTGTTGGACATGTTCTGCGCCTTGAACGGCGCCACTTTCGTGCCCCGGCGCGCGAGCAGCCGGCACAGACCCGCCACCACCACCGATTTCCCGGCGTCGGAGCTGGTGCCGGCGACCAGCAGGGCTCCGCTCACCGTCAGGTGGCCACCAGACGCAGAATCGCACGATCCAGCCCCTGGGAACGCGATTCTGTGTCTGCTCGCGGGGGAAAGGTCACGGCAGGGTGAGGATCTCGACGCCGGTGTCGGTGACCAGCAGGGTGTGTTCGAACTGCGCGGTCCACTTGCGGTCCCTGGTGACCACCGTCCAGCCGTCGTCCCAGATCTCGTAGTCCAGCCCGCCGAGGTTGATCATCGGCTCGATGGTGAACGTCATGCCCGGCTGGATGATCGTGGCCACGGAGGGCTGTTCGTAGTGCAGCACGACCAGCCCGTTGTGAAACGTGGTACCGATGCCGTGGCCGGTGAAGTCACGAACCACGTTGTACCCGAACCGATTTGCGTACGACTCGATGACGCGCCCGACGACCGACAGCGCGCGGCCCGGTTTGACGGCGTTGATCGCGCGCATCGTGGCCTCGCGGGTTCGCTCCACGAGCAGCCGGTGCTCCTCGGAGACGTCGCCGGCCAGAAACGTCGCGTTGGTGTCGCCGTGCACCCCGTCGATGTAGGCGGTGACGTCGATGTTGACGATGTCGCCGTCTTCGATCACCGTCGAGTCGGGGATGCCGTGGCAGATCACCTCGTTGAGCGACGTGCAGCACGACTTCGGGAATCCCTTGTAGCCCAGCGTCGACGGGTAGGCCCCGTTGTCGATCATGTACTCGTGGGCGATCCGGTCCAGTTCGTCGGTGGTCACCCCCGGCGCGACCGCCTTGCCCGCCTCGGCCAGTGCGCCGGCCGCGATCCGGCCGGCGACGCGCATCTTTTCGATGACCTCGGGCGTCTGCACCCACGGCTCGCTGCCCTCCCGGGCGGTCGGCTTGCCGACGTATTCCGGACGCGGGATGCGGCCGGGCACCGGCAGAGTCGGCGATATCACTCCGGGGGAAAGCGCGGTCCGAGCAGGCATGGGGCCAGCTTAATGCCGCCCGCGGGGCGGTGCCGTCGACGAGCCTGCAAATTCGCAGGGCACTACTCGCTTAGGTTCAAGGGGTGATTGCAACACTTCGTAGTTAGGGGTGTTGATGACTGGGCTGCCTCCGGTGTTGTCGGTG
>LQPB01000040.1 GCA_002102225.1 Mycobacterium interjectum | reverse complement strand
GAACCGGCGGGAGCGGGGGCGAGGCCTTGGCCTTAACGGGCGACGTCATTGCCCGTGCTGGAGCGTCGCGGTGAGCGGTAGCAGGGGATCGCTGGTGCCGCCGTTGCCGCCAGTGGCGTTGCTGCCGGCGGCTATCGCTTCTCCGCCGGTACCGCCCCCGCCGCCCGATCCGCCGATGGCGCCGGTGCCGCCGGCGCCGCCGGTGCCGCCGGCGCCGCCCGCCCCGCCGTTACCGACCAGGAGTCCGCCGTGGCCCCCGGCGCCGCCGGCCCCTCCGATGCCGCCGCCGCCGGCGGATGCGCCGGTGCCGCCGCTCCCGCCGGAGCCTCCGGCACCAGCGAAGGCTTGACCACTAGGCGTCTGGGCGAATCCGCCGTTGCCGCCGTAACCTCCCGCACCACCCGGAGCCAGTGCGACGTTGCCGTTTCCTCCAGCACCGGCAATGACGTCGCCCGTTAAGGCCAAGGCCTCGCCCCCGCTCCCGCCGGTTCCGCCGTTGCCGCCGGCGCCCCCGGTCCCGCCGTTGCCCGTTTGGACGATCCCCTCGCCGATCGCCGTTCCGCCCTGCCCGCCGGGGCCGCCGGTAGCCGCGGGGCCGCCGTAGCCGCCGTCGCCGCCGTTGCCGGAATTGGCGTAGCCGGCCGGATTGTCTTGACCCGTGCCGTTCGCACCCGGGGCGGCTTGGCCCGTCACCGCGGGGTTGACACCGTTCGCCCCCGCCAGCCCGGTGCCGCCTTGCCCGCCGAAGCCGCCGCTGCCCAAGAGGAGGGCGTTGCCGCCGGCGCCCCCCGTGCCCGGCAGCCCGCCGTTGATGCCGGCAACCGCGGCTCCGCCGTGACCGCCTGGGCCGCCGTTTCCGTACAGCCAGCCGCCGCTGCCCCCGGCACCGCCGGGGGCGCCGGCGCCGCCCGCGCCGCCGGTCCCGCCGGCGCCGATCAACCCCGCCGCACCGCCGGGGCCGCCGGCCTGCCCGGGCGCACCCGTGCCACCTGGGCCGCCGTTGCCGTACAACAACCCCCCCGGCCCGCCGCGTGCCCCGGTGCCCGGCGCCCCGTCGGTACCGGGGCCGATCAGCGGGCGCCCCAACAGCAGCTGGGTGGGCGCGTTGATCGCCCCCAACACGCCGTCTTCGAGGGCCTGCAACCGCGACACATTAGCCGCTTCGGCGGCAGCATACGAGGCGCCCGCACCGCTCAGTGCCTGCACAAACTGGGTATAAGACGCCGCCGCCTGCGCACTCAGCGACTGAAATGCCTGCGCGTGGCTAGAAAACAGCAACGCAATGGCCGCCGACACCTCATCGCCCGCGGCAGCCACCACCGCGGTGGTCGGGGCCGCCGCCGCAGCATTGGCCGCGCCGATCGTCGACGCGAGACTCTCCAAATCCGTTGCCGCCGAAGCCAACATCTCCGGGACCGCCACCAGATACGACATCGCGATTCTCCTACCCCGACTCGGCGGGACCTCGGCGCAAACACTGCCCATCGCGCTCCACGCCGTGGGCCCGACAGTTTTTTTCAATGCCTGTTGAAATCATGGCAGCAGACTAATTTATGCACCGACTTATTTCAACGCCCATTGAAATGTTACCGTCATGCCATGCCTTCACGTGCTGTGATGGAGAAGCGCCGCGGTAGGCGTCAAGGCGAACCGGTATCGCGTGACGCAGTCTTGCGCGCGGCCAAGCGTCAGTTCGCCAAACATGGCTACGAGAAGACGACGCTGCGTGCGATCGCCAAGGACGCTCGAGTCGATCCGGCGATGCTGCTCTACCTGTTCGGCTCGAAGGCGGAGCTGTTTCGCGAGTCGCTGAAGCTAGTGCTCGATCCCAATGTCATCACCGAACAGCTTGCCGGGACCGATGGCGACCTAGGGTGCCGCATTGTCCGGGCTTACCTGGGCATCTGGGAGCATCCCGATACGGCCGCCGGCATGGTCTCCATGCTGCAGTCGGCGACGTCGAACAGCGATGCCCACGAGGCCTTTCGAGAATTTCTACAAAGCTATGTGATGGCCACGGTGACCGCAGCGCTGGGCGGAGGTGACCAGGCGCAGTTGCGCGCGATGCTCGCGGCGACGAACCTCGTCGGCACGGCGATGCTCCGGTATGTCATGCGCGTGCCGCCGCGGTCGTCGTTGAGCACCGAAGAGGTCGTCGCGCTGGTCGGGCCCGCAGTGCAGCGCTATCTGACCGCACCCGCCGATGAACTGGCTTTGAACGTGGCGTCATCCGCCGCTACCGCCGACAGCGAACTTTGACCTTCTCACGGGTCGGCTCTACTTCGTCTTTGCAACCGCACCCTTCGTCTTCGTCGATGCCGTCTGAATTGCGAAGAGCCTGTTTATCCTGAGCAGCGTGACCATTCCCGCGTTTCCCGCTCCCGAGGTGCTCGCAGCCCGCGAGAAACTCGTGCTCGACCACTTTCACGACGAGGTCCGCCAAGCCTGGGACGACGTGCTGGCGACGTTCCCGCACCCGCGGTACGAGCTGATCCCACAGATGGTCGTCCACGACGGCGACGAGGCGGTGCGCGGCTACTACGTCTACACCCGGACGGCCTTCCCCGATCAGGACCACGAGATCATCAAGTTGCGGCACAGCGCCGACGCGGTGATCGTCGAGTTCTGGCTGATGGGCACGCACCGCGGGTATCTCGGCAAGGTTCCGCCCACCGGCAGCCGGTTCCGCGTCCGCATGAGCGCGTACTTCGTCTTCGACAACACCGAAACCCTTGTCTGCGAACGCATCTACTTCGACACGCTGACCATGATCAAGCAGCTGCTCGGCGGGCTGGACATGAAGAAGCCGGCGAACTGGTTGCTGGCCGCGCGGTGCGTGCGCGGATTTCTGTCGATGTCGTCGGAAAAGCCCGACCCGGCACTGACTTCCGCGTAAACTGCGGCGATGCGGATCCGAAGAGTGCAGGCGGTATGCGTCGCGGGCGCGGTGCTGCCCAGGTGTCGACGCTTATCGGGGGCACCGGTCGCTTCGCCAAGCTCTGGTTGTCGATCGACGCGGCCCGCCAGCACGAACTCCATTGCGTCAGGTGACAACGACTGGGTGGTAAGCCTTCAGCGCAGAAGCTGACACGCGTTCCTCCCCACTACACCAAGGCGGCTGAAACACGTTGTCCGAGAACAGATTAAACGCTCCAGTTCACGGATAATCTACATTATTAATGATTAAGCGCAGTATGATCGACAATCGATCCCGGTGCTATTGTGTGCTCGCCACCCGGGCCAGCGCAGGCGCGGCCCGCGGGCGCGGCCGGGACTGTGCTCAACCGGTCCCGTGGTAGCCCGTGCTCGGCTTTGAGAATGTCGCTTGCACGCTCTCCAATGATCACGCAGGGAGCCATCGTGTTGCCGGTGGTGATGCGCGGCATAATCGAGCCATCGGCGATCCGAAGGCCCTCTACCCCATAGACTTTAAGCGTTGCGTCCACCACCGACATGGCGTCTCGTCCCATTTTCGCCGTGCAGGATTGATGCCAGAAGGTTTCAGTCCCGTCGCGGATGAACCGCTCAAGCTCTTGGCCGGCGAGATCGCCGGGCATGACCTCACGTTTGTTGAAGCGTTGCACCGGAACCGAGTTACCGACTTCGCGGCACAGCTCAACGGCGGCGAGCGCGGTCTTGAAGTCCACTTCGTGTGCCAGCCTGTTGTCCTCGATCGCCAACGGGTTGGCCGGATTCGGGCCGGTTAGGCGGACCCGGCCGCGGCTATTCGGTCGGAGTACGCCAGCACACGCCGTCCAGCCGTGCTCCGGTAGTCCATAGACGGCGATGTTTTCTGCGCTGGACAATGGCAATTCCGCAACGCATATCTGCAGATCGGGAGCCTCGAGTAGTGGGTCACTCTTCGAAAGGACCATCACTTCTGCCCCGTTGTTGTGCGGCTCGAGCGGCTCGCGGTACTCCCATACGCAGTCGATACGCGGGTGGTCTTGAAAGTTTCGTCCCACGCCGGGAAGGTGGGACACAACGGGTATGCCGAAGCGGCGCAGCTCATCAGCGTCGCCGATGCCCGACTGCATAAGCACCTTTGGCGTGTTGATCGCACCCAGGGAAACGACCACCTCGCTCATCGCGGCAACGTTGTAATTCGTCCCGCCGCAGACGAATTCAACGGCAGTGACGCGGTTGCCCTTGCAGACCAGTCGTGTCACCGTCGCACCGGTGAGAACTGAAAGGTTCGACCGTTGCAGAAGCGGGTGGACATATCCGCGAAACGTGGACTCCCGCATCCCATTGCGCACTCGGAGATCAATGAGAGATACACCGCCGTCGGCCACCATCATGGCGCTGTTGTTGCTTGGGTAGCTAGGGATTCCCACCGAGCGTGCGCCCTCAACGATCGACGCGGCCAGCGGATTGGGTTCGCCCGCGGCAGCAATGAACACCGGGCCGCCGGCACCGCGGTCGGGGTCGGCAGGCCCGCACCAGTCTTCGATCCGGCGATAGATTTCGAGCACCGACTCATAGCCCCAGGATTCGTCGCCCGCCTCGGCGGCAAAGTAGTCCCAGTCGCTGCGATGGCCGCGCGCCCATGCCATCACGTTGATGCTGGACCCCCCACCGAGCACTTTGCCCATGGACAGCGAGATCGATCTCCCGTTGAGGTGGGCAATCGGCTGGGAGACGAACCCCCAGTCGCGCTCGCTGCCCAGGTTGAGCGGCCACTGCGAGGGATTTTGGACGGCCGGGACGTCGTCGATACCGCCGGCCTCCAGCAATAGGACGGTGACATCCGGGTTTTCGGCGAGTCGCCCTGCCACCACCGATCCCGATGAGCCTGACCCACAAACCACAAAGTCGTAGCGGGGTGCAATTTCAGACGTCTGCATGCTTGTTCTCCAGCTCGCGGGGGTCATGCGATTAGGCGGGCAGTGTGATCCCGACCGCTGCGTTTTGGTCCGGGGTTGCCAGCAGGTAGCCGTAACGTCCCGCGATCTCGACGAAGCGAGCGACCTCGTGGACAGTCGGTGGCGGGGAACCCGCGGGCCGCCGGACTTCGCGGAAGAACTTGCCCATGCGTGGCGTGGTGACTATCAGGACGACGGCGGGTTCTTTCGAGGCGTTGCGAAGGGCGTGTGGAACGTCGCCCGGCAGCCGGACGTATTCCCCGGCGCAGGCATCGTGCCATCGCAGGCCGCGGTCGCCCTGGACGAGGACTTGGTGCGCGCCGGCTAGCATGTAGAAATCCTCAAAATCGTCGTGGCTGTGCAGCGGCACCGTCACCCCGGCGGGGATGACTGCGCGCATGACGCACACCTGCTCGTCGTCCTCCGGCGTCAGGAACTCCACGATGGGTCCGAAAACGTCAAACGCTCTTGCGCCGTTGGCTGATCTGATGGTCATGTTTCCCTTTCTATTACTCGCTATTCGGGCCAGGCGGTGCCGAGAACGCCGCACTGTTGCGGTTGCTCAATCCGGTCGACCGGCTGAAGGGGGCGCTTCCGCGTGATGCTTGCCTTCGCGATGCGGCCAAGGACGTGCGGGCGGACAAGCGCTGAGGGACCGTCCAGCATCTGCACCACCCGGAAGAATTGCTGCGCAACAAGCGGATCCGTCTCGGCTGCCGCAAGAACCCGGTCCATGTAGGAGTTCATGACGCGAATGGACAACGGCCGTCGGCCGGGGACCTGCGGGAGCATCAGATCAGAGCCGACCGCCGTGCGCCAAGCCACGTGAACTTTTTTGGCCGACTCGCCGTAGAAGCGTCGCGGCAGGTTGCGATCTCCTCCGCGGAGACAGTCCCGCAGCACCTCGACTTCGAGTGCGGCTACGGTCATGCCTTGACCGTAGATGGGGTTGAACGAACAGATTGCGTCCGCGAACACGAGTAGCCCCGCTGGTAGACCGGCCAGCTTGTCATAGCGCCGCCACCGGTTGGACGGAATTCGATACTGCGCGAGGTCGCCAAGGATCTCAGCCGAGCGCAGGGCTGCGGTGATCCGGGAAGGAGCAAGTGTGGCGGCAAGGTCGAGCAATTCGGCCACGTCGGCCGGCGGATCTTGGCCGCCGACGCCGCCACCGAGCACCAGATACATATCGTTTTCGCACGCGAACATGGCAAACATCGTCGGGCGGGATGGGATGGGATAGTTGGTGACGACGAGTTCGTGCAGCGTTCCGCGCGGAATACGCACGGGCACAGTGGCGTATGCGATTCGTACCTCGATCTCGTCTTCCCGGGGTCTGCGGTATCCGAGTTCTTCCAGGAATACCGGTGTACGGGACCCTCGTCCGGTCGCGTCGACAACGAGGTCCGCGGCTATGACGGTTTCGTTTGTGCCACCATGCTTTTGGACGCGCGCGCCGGTTATACGGGCATGATCGGTGTCGGCCGTTAAGCCCACCAAATCGTGCTCTTCGAGGAACTCGATGTTCCGTATTTTGCGCACGGCACGACGGACTGCGTGCTCGAGAAGCGGTCGGCTCAGGTGATAGTCGGTCAGCGATGCGGGGTCGGGAATTGCCGAGCGCACCATTAGATGGCCCGCAAACTTTGACCAGAATCTCGACATGTCGCCGTCGTCCCACCTAATGGCGCCATCGGCCCTCAGCTGATCGAATATGCCGGGAAACAGGTCGCCGATTGTTTCCACGGCCCTGCCCAACAGCGCGTGCGGATGTCGTCCCTGCGGCACGCCACGCCGGTTTACCGGAACGTCGGGTAGGAGGTCACGTTCCACCACGGTGACTCGCCGGTAGAAGTCGGCCAGGACTCGTGCGGCCAGCAGGCCGCCCATGCTTGCGCCCAAAACAACGGCGGTGTTCCGATCCGCGTGTGTCATCGACCCCTCCTAGGCTCTAGCGATCTTCGAACGGCTGGTGCGCGACTCACTGTCAGTCCTTGAGCCGCAAACATTCAGGCGGCCATGATTGCTTCGGCCACTTCGTCTGGGTGGGTCAGCATGCTCAGGTGGGTTCCCGGCACGTAGACGGGTTCGACGCCGAGTCGGGACGCAAATTCCGCCGCCGACCATTGGGGTGCGCAATCGTTTTCGCTGGCGATGTAGGCGGTAGGCATAGACAGAGCCGCCGGATCGACATGCAGGGCGTCGAGGAAATAACCACCGGGCTGCGGCGTCAGTAGATCGGCCACCATCCGCTGCAGATTCGGCGCGGCGTCCTGCATAAAAAGCTCTTCAACGTATGCCAGAGTCGGCGCAATCGCGCCATCAGGCGAATCGTTGATTAGCCTCAACAGTAAGTCGCGCCCGGCTGGTGGGTGATCGTCAACCAGCGACTTGCCGCGCACCGGCACCAGCGCGTTGAAGTAGATGACCTTGCTGACTTGGTCCGTGAGGAGTTCAGCCGCGCCCGTGCCGGGATAGCCGCCCCAACTGTGCGCAACCAGAATCACGTCAAGTTGGAGCCCGCGTACTTGGCTGATGACGTAATCCACCGCGTCGCTGAGCCGATAACCCGACGGATCGTCACCATCGTTGAGGCCCGGTAGGGTCAACGCGATCGCGCGATGGCCTGCAGCGCGAAGCCGCTTGGCAACCGGCCACCAGCACCAGGCTGCGTGCCAGCCGCCTGGGATAAGCACGTATGTCGAGTCAGGTCTCACGTTATCTCCTAATAGAGTCATGCCGCTGCGAACTAGTTATCCGTGTCCGGCCGGCTGATTTCCAAGTCGTTGCCGTCGTCCGAGACGCAAATTCCTCTCTGCGGGTGATGGTTTCGGGTGGTACATACGGGTAGATGCGCTGGCGGTCATTGCGAAATCGGGTTAGGCGTCACCGCCGCTTCGTCGGTCAAGGCCGGTGGGCGGTGAGTAGCCACGCCGGCAACTTTTCGTATCCGTCGGCATCCAAATCGAACATGCGGTCTGAACGGGTTTGCGGCGCATACGCATGAATGAACGCCGGCCGGATCTCATCGATGGTCCAATGCCTGCCAACTGCGTCGCCCAGTTCGTTTCTCGTGACCACGTTGGGAATCGGATATCCGGGATCTTCGGGGAACGCGGCCTGGGTGAACGTCAGGATGTACAGTGACGCGCCAGGCGCTGACGCCCGGCGTATCGAATCCAAATAGTCGTCTCGCTTCGTTACCGGAAGCGCATGAAACAGCGCGCTGTCGACGACGGTCGTAAACCGATCTTCGTAACCAGTAAGGGCGGTGATGTCGGACGACACGAACGTTGCGTTGGCCAGTCGTCGTCGACGGCGCTCCTCGACTGCCTGAGCTATCGCGATCACGCTTCGGTCGATTCCGACGACCGTGTAGCCCAACGCCGCCAATACAAGCGACGTGTCACCGTAGCCGCAACCGGCGTCGAGCACATCGTCGCGAAACCTCCCTTGACTGATGAGGTCGGCGATCTGCGGTTGCGGTCGCCCGATGCCCCACGGTGGCAGGCCACTGAAGATCCCGTTCTCGTGGTAGGCGTCGTCCCAATCCAAAAGTTCAGCCATCGAACCCTCCTATGCGCACCGCTGCCCGCTGGGCAGCCGACGGATCGTCACCACCCAATGCTGGCGCGGCACATAACCGGTATCCAGGGTCGAGTTTTCCTGGTATCGGCTATCACAGGTTCCCCACGAAGCCACTGATGCCGCTCTGCGGCAACGCCATACGCGCACGCGTCTACGACTCAAACCTCAATGCCGGGCGCGACCATTCCTATGGCTGCGCTCGACCCGTGACCCAATGACCGCATCCCCATCAGCGGTGCCGACGACGACAAACGGAGCCCCGTGACCGGCTATGGCGACCGCACGAGACTGGAAAGCAGCCGCAGACCTTCCTCCGAAGACGTGCCAGGTTCGGCGTAGTAGGCAATCATCGTCTGCTTCGTGTCGGGCAGCATGAATGCTCGGTAATACAGGGTGAGGGGACCAACTCTGGGGTGGTTAAACGGAGCCGGTCCGTTCGTCTTCTGCTTGACCTCTTGGCGCGCCCACAAAGTGCGGAACCGCTCGCTGGCCTGGCTGAGTTCGTTGATGAGTGATTGCAGTTCGGGGTCGGTGGGGCGGTCTTCGGCGATGTTGAACCGAAGCCATGACACGAGCATTTCGGTTACCTCGTCCCAATTGCTGACCCAGGCGGGAAAGTCCGAGTCCAAGAACGCCGTCCGCAGCTGGTTGAATCCCGGTGCGAAATAAGGCAACAACGCTTGGGCCATTGAGTTGGCGGCCAAAACGTTCATGTGCCGGTCCTGCACATATGCGGGAATCAGTTGCCAATTGTCAATCAATGTCCGCAGGCCGAGATCAACTTTCTCGACCGACGCGTCCGACCCGGAACGGCGTGGTAGCGCAGGGCGAGCCAAGTTGCGCATGTACTCGGTCGCGTCATCATTGAGTCGTAACGCGCTGGCCAAAGCCGCGAGTACCTGATCAGAGGGCTGGCTCGTTCGGCCCTGCTCGAGGCGCAAATAGTAGTCGGCGCTGATGCCAGCAAGCATTGCAACTTCTTCACGACGCAAACCCGCCACCCGGCGGCGTCCGCTCTCGGCAAGACCTACATCAGCGGGCTTCAACCGTTCTCGACGGGCCCGAAGAAACGCCGCCAGCGGTTGGCGATCAGGCATGAGACGACAATAGCGCTGTCACGAGGGGCCCCGCCCTAGTACCAGGCAAAGCAACACAGCTGCGCCGCCCTACACCAGCGCCGGCGGCCGGCCCGAATAGGGATCGCCATATTTTTCGCATCGAAAGCCGACCGAGTCACCGTCGCCCGGGCCAAGACCCCAAGGTTCGACTGATGCAGGCGCGGGTTGACGTCGCAACGAAACTGTCCTCAGGGTTTAACGGGTTATCCGAAGGACCTCATTCGTGCCTTTATCCCACAAAACGCGACATAGGCGGCACAGCATGATGGGGTCTTCCATCGGGCTTATCGGCTGCTTTCTGAGGCGTCAAGATGATCCCACGCCCTGCATCGTAACCCCCACAGTGGCCAGTTCCGATGAACGGAAAGATGTAGTCGTCTACACGCAAGTGTGCCCAAATAGCGCTCAAAGGCAGCGGATTCTGGCCTGCTCGCCCTCCTCACGCCTCCGATTTAAGATCAGCGCCTCTTCAACCGGTTGATCCTGCCGTCGGCAATCGGTCGGCCACAGCACGATCCCAACACGACGTAGGCCTTCATCATTGTTTCTTGCACGACATACCCGTAGTCATTCCTACGATATTCTGACCGAAATCCTAACCTATACAATACGTTCCAAAGCGAAAGTCTGCTGCGAGGCTTGCGTTGACCGCATTCGGAGTCTGCAGGCGTGTAGGGCTGTGATGGCGTCGTCATAGCTGACGGCCTTTAGCAAGTATGCCGCCCCTAAAGCCCCGATTCTTCGCGGCGGCAATGTTCTGGTCAGACTCGAATGACGTTGGTAGTGCAAACGTTCTGTCCATATCGGTCATCGGTTCGTCCCCTCTGATCGCTGTTTCAGGCTTAACCCAGCTCCGGTAGACGGAAATCTCCGTCCCGGCAGGAGTACGGCTGGTCGAACAGCCAGTCGGCCATGCCATCGGCGCCATGGTCGGGGCCGGCCCTTTTCGATCTGCTCGCCGTCGCGGGCCGGGTTGCTGCGAATCGGTCCCCCGTGCATCCACCGGTGACTAGCCGCGTGCCAATCCAGAAGTTCTGTCAACGTTCTCCCTCTATAAACAGGGGCCGAGCAGTCGCTCAAACCAGCACTCGCCAACCATGTTTCCGCCGCGGCCGGTCGCTATCCAGGTGCTAGTTGTCCTAGGAATGACTGCACAGGTTTACACCGCCTGACGCAGCCACTAGCAGCCGAGTTGTGTTGCGAGGTCACCGAAGTCGGACGCGTTGATGTCGAACTCGTCGGAGTAGGCCACGTCGGCGTCGCCGTCGGCCCCGAATTCCAGCGGGCGCGCGACGAAGGCGGTCGCAAAGCCGAGCCGGCCCGCGGCGCGGATGTCGTACTTGTGGCTGGCCACCATCATGATCTCGTCGGGCTGGAGGCCGAGGTACGTCGCGGCCAGGTGATAGATCGCCGGATCGGGCTTGAACACCCCGGCCATCTCCGCGGCGAAGATCGCATCCCAGGGCAGGCCCGCGCGCTTGGAGAGGTTGACCACCGCCGACACGTCGGCGTTGGACAGTGTGGCCAGCGTGTAGGCGCCTTTCAGGCGGGTCAGCCCGGGCACCACGTCGGGCCACGGCCGCAGCCGTTGCCAGGCCAGGGTGAGCTCGTCGCGGTCGGCGTCGGAAAAGCCCGCGATGCCGCAGTCGTCCAGGACGGTGTCGAGCGCCCGGCGATACACCGAATGCACGGAAACCCATCCGCCCCCGTGCGCGCCCTCCAGCGCCGCGAAGTAGCCTGCGCGCCAACGCCGTACCAGCTCGGACCAATCGGCTCCAGGGTGCCGCCCGGCGCTGATCCGCGCCGCCTCGTCGCACACGGTCGAATGAAAGTCCGTCGCCGTGCCCTGCACGTCGAACAACAGCGCCTTCACCACAAGCCTCATCATGCAGGTTAAAATCTGCGGCGTCGAAACGCTTGACCTTCCATCCCGAGCGAGGGAATTCGTGGCCGAACCTGACGAGCGCGAGCCCGACTATCGCTTCACCCTCGCCAACGAGCGCACGTTCCTGGCCTGGCAGCGCACCGCGCTGGGGCTGCTCGCGGCGGCGGTCGCGCTGGTGCAGCTCGTTCCCGAGCTGACCGTTCCCGGCGCGCGGCGCGTGCTGGGCGTCGGGCTCGCCGTGCTGGCGACCCTTACCAGCGGAATGGGGCTGGTGCGCTGGCGGCAGGCGGATCGCGCCATGCGGCACGGCGACCCCTTGCCCCGGCACCCCACACCGGCCTACCTGGCGG
This sequence comes from Mycobacterium interjectum, assembly GCA_002102225.1. Classification (GTDB taxonomy): domain Bacteria; phylum Actinomycetota; class Actinomycetes; order Mycobacteriales; family Mycobacteriaceae; genus Mycobacterium; species Mycobacterium interjectum_B. The sequence continues at coordinate 15,083 of LQPB01000040.1, read as the reverse complement.
TGGGGCTTAGCGTGGTCGGACTCGTCGCCATCGGGCTGATGCTCGCCAAGGCGGTCATGGGTTGAGCGAGCCCGCGGACCGGACGAGCCTGGCCTGGACGCGGACGTCGTTCGCCTTCCTGGGCAACGGCGCGCTGCTGGCGATCAGGAACCTGCATGGCCCCGCGGGGCTCAAGGAGTTGATCCCGGCCCTGCTGGCCGGAGCGGTTGCGTTGCTGACCTACCTGATCGCTCTGCGGCGCCAACGCGTGCTGCAGGAACACGCCACCCCGGAGCGAGTGACGCCCCGCCGCCAGGTGTACGTCATCGGCACGGCGGTGCTGGTGCTCGTCGTTGCCACCACGGTCGGCCAGCTGATCTAGGCGATGATGTAGTCGCTGAGCGGGAAACTCGATGCCTCCCGCACCGCGTTACCCGTCGATGTCGGCCGCAGCAGCGCCGCTTCGCCGCTGTGGTTGAAGTAGTACGACCTCGACCCGGCGCAGTCGCCGGCGTAGAACACGGTCTTGTCCAGCAGTCGGGTCATCCGATCGAGGAATTGCGCGTTGGCCTCTTCGGTGACCTCGAAGGTGGTTGCGCCCCTGCGCTTCACCTCGCCGAGCAGCCGGTCCATGTGCCGCATCTGGTATTCGATGGTGTTGAAGAACGACAGCCCGGAAAACGCGTACGGGCTGGCCAGGTTCAAGAAGTTGGGGAAGTGTGGGATGGACACGCCCTGGTATGCCTGAAACCTCGTGTCGCGCCACCACTTTCCGAGGTTGCGGCCCTGACGGCCGACCACCTCGAGGGCCGGGAAGTTGGCGTCCCACAGGTCGAAGCCGGTGGCCAGCACCAGGGTGTCGACGACCGTCTTGCGCCCGTCGGCGGTGACGATGCCGTCCGGCTCGATGCGCTCGATCGGGTTCGTCTCCAGGTGCACGTGCGGTTTGGTGAAGGCGCGATAGTAGCGGTTGGACCAGGTCGGCCGCTTGCACCCGAAGTCGTAGCCGGGCGTCAGTTTCCGGCGCAACTCCTTGTCGCGGATCGAGACGAAGCGGTTGATCTTCGCCAGGTCCGCCGCGGCGATGTTCAGCCGCCGGGACCCGCGGTAGTGCAGCACGCCGACCACGGTGATCGTTTCGAAGAGGAGGTCGGTCAGCCAGCGCACGACGCGCTGCGCGAGGGGCAGGCGCGCGAACAGGCGCCGCACCGCCGGCGGAAAGGCGAAATCGACCTTGGGCACGACGTGGATCGGGGTGCGTTGGTAGACGGTGACCTCGGCGGCCTCCGCGGCCATCTCGGGGATGAGCTGCACGGCGCTCGCGCCGGTCCCGATGATCGCGACGCGATGACCGGCACAGCGGTAGCCGTCCTCCCACGCCGCGGAGTGGATGACCTTGCCGCCGAAACCGCCGATACCGGGGATCTCCGGAGCGCGCTTCTGCGACAGAAAGCCGGTCGCCGTGATGAGGAAGCGGGCCGTCAGGCATTCGCCGCCGGCCAGCGACACCCGCCAGAGTTGGGCGTCCTCGTCCCACTGGGCGCCCTCGACGCTGGCGTTGAACCGCATGTGGCGGCGGATGTCGTATTTGTCGGCCACGTGTTCGGCGTAGCGCTTGATCTCTGCACCCGGCGCGAACAACCGTGACCAGTTCGGGTTGGGCTCGAACCAATACGAGTAGGTGGTGGCCGGGATGTCGACGGCGACCCCCGGGTAGCGGTTGACGTGCCAGGTGCCGCCCAGGTCGGACTCGCGCTCGACGAGGACGATGTTGTCGTACCCAAGGCGTTTGAGCTGGATGGCGGCGCCGATACCGCCGAATCCGGCGCCCACGACGACGGCGTCGAAAACTTCCATTTTCACGACGCTCCCTCAAGAAGTGATGCGCCGCCGCATGGCTTGCTTGCCGGCCTGCGCCGCAGGTGCCCGGGCAAAGAGGTCGGGACCAAAGCGGCCCATTCGGCCCCGACGATCACGCGAGCGTCGGTCGAACGGGCCAGCCGCACTCGCCAATCGGCGGCTCGCACAGGCTGTTTGGCAAGTTTGCTCATCACCGGCAGCCCGGTTAGGTGTGGGTGGGCGCCCTCGACGGGCGGGCTCCGCCGCCAGCGGGCATAAGGTCAAATGTCACGTCGTCGAAACCCCTTCCACCCGTGGTTGTGTCGCTATTTACCCATGCTCGGAACCACGTTTACCCTCGCGCCACCCACCTAAACGGTGTTTTTGACACGTTTGCAATTTTATTGTGATCCGCGGCGCGAGCCAACTCGATGGTCAACGTCCGCGGGCTGGCTAGAAATTCCCCGTGAAAGCTCAAGGAAACTCTCAGGTTTCGGGCCCTGCTCGGTGGGGCATTTTTGCGGCATGACCGCACGTCACATCAGCCGTTACCTTGGTTCCGCGGCAGTCGCGGCGGCCGGCCTCAGCGCTTCGGTTCTCGCGCCTGCCCTCCCCCTAGCCTCCGCCGAGTGCCCGGACGTGCAGGTGGTGTTCGCCCGGGGTACCGGGGAGCCCCCCGGCCTCGGCGCGACCGGAGAGGCGTTCGTCGACGACCTGCGCTCGCGCGTCGGCGGAAAGTCGCTCGACGTCTACCCGGTCAACTACCCCGCCAGCAACGACTGGAACACCGGCCTCGACGGCATTCGGGACGCCGGCGCGCACGTCGTGTCCATGGCGCACGACTGCCCCAACACCAAGATGGTGCTGGGCGGCTACTCCCAGGGCGCGGCCGTGATGGGCTTCGTCACCTCGGCCGCCGTGCCCGACGGGGTGGATCCCGCCACGGTGCCCAAGCCGCTGGATCCCTCCGTGGCCGACCACGTGTCGTCGGTCGTGCTGTTCGGGATGCCGAACGTCCGCGCGATGAACTTCCTCAACGAGCCCCCGGTCGCCATCGGCCCGCTTTATCAGCCCAAGACCATCAAGGTGTGCGCCCCCGAGGACCCGGTCTGCTCCGACGGCATGAACTTCGCCGCGCACAACACCTACGCGGCCGACGAGCAGATGATCGACAAGGGCGCGGAGTTTGCAGCCGGCCGCCTTGCCGGCCCCGGAGCAGCGACCTCCGGGGCTCGAACGGCCCGGGCTTCCAGCGGGGGCTTCGGCGGCTGAGCAGCCGGCGACATCGCGTCGCCGGTTGGCGCAGGCGAATGACTTTCGTCCCTGGTGTACCACCGGGTGCCCGGCGTCAACTGGATGCCGAAAGGGGTGCTCGTGGCGATCGACAAGCGAATCCGTGGACTGCTTCTGGTGGTGTTCGCGGTCCTGGGCTGGCTGGTGTTGCTGCCACGGATCGCCAGGCGTCACCGGGACGCGGTGTTCAACCGGAGCGGGTTCAAGAAGTTCCTGAGGACCTACAACGGCATGACCTGCAAGATATCCGGGACCCGGCGATCGTCCTGGGGGCTGCTGACCCACGTCGGCCGGCGCAGCGGGCAGGTGTATCAGACGTCGCTCGGCACCGTTGACTACGGCGACGGCTTCCTGTTGCCGTTAGGCTACGGGCCGCGCACCGACTGGTACCGAAACCTGATGGCGGCGGGGACGGGCACGCTTGCCTGGAAAGGACGCACCTATCGGCTCGAGCGGCCCGAGCTGATCTCCGGGCCCGAGGCGATGCGAGCCTGGCCGCTCACGTCCCGGATGCTGTTGCGGCTGGCAGGGATGCACGAATTCGTGTGGCTGCACCAAAGCGTCGAGGGAGCCACCGAGCGGCTCACTCCAGCAACGCAACACGCGGCACGGTGAAGGCAACGACGCTGCCTGTCCCCTCGGGGGTCGAGGACCGTGATGTCCGCGTTCAGGGCATCCGCACGCGGGTGTTCGAGGTTGACCCCCACAACAACGCCACCCCGTTGATACTGCTGCATGGCGGCGGCGTCGACTCGGCGCTCGTGTCGTTCGGTTCGGCGCTGGTTGCCCTCGGACAGCGCAGGCGGGTCATCGCTCCCGACCTTCCCGGATACGGCGAAACCGAGTTCCCCGAGTCGGAATTCTCCATCCCCTGGTACGGCGACTGGGTCGAAGATCTCATAGATAGCTACGGCTTCGATCGGGTGGACCTTGGAGGGCTGTCGCTCGGCGGATGGATCACGCTGGAAATGGCGATCGGCCACCCCGACGTGGTGCGCCGCATCGTGGCGATCAATCCCGGCGGCATCACCGAAGAGTTCAAGTTCATGCGCACCGCCGAGTGGGTCGCCAACCATCCTCGGGTGGCGCACCGAATCAATGGGCTCTCGGTGAGCCTGGGCCGCAGGCTCGTTCGCATGCAACTGCGCGCCAGTCTGGGCATCAAGCAAGCCTCGGTGCTGACCGACGAACTGGTCGACGCGGTCATCGTCAGCGGCAAGCGCCCGCACGCGGGCGAAGCGTTCGCCGCCACGCAACGATGGGCGTTCAGCGCCGGACCCGGGGCATTGTCGCTCGTGTCCAGGCTGCCGCAGATCGGAGCCAAGACGCTGATAATCGCCGGCCGCAATGACCGGCTGGTGCCGGTGGCGGATTCGATTCGAGCCTCCCAGCTCGTCCCGGACGGAGACGTGCTGGTTCTCGAATCCTGTGGCCACTGGCTCGTGCGCGAGTGCCCCACCGAGTTCGTTCGCGCGGTGGATCAATTCCTGGACACCGCTTGACGATTCGACTTTTGCGCTAACCGGTCGGCGCTTTGGCGTTCAGGAACGCGACGATCCCCTGCGTGACGGCGGCGGCGTACTTCGCCCGGCCGTCGGCGCTTTCCATCCGGGCGGCCTCGTCGGCGTTCTTCATGTTGCCCAGCTCGACCAGGACGGCCGGGTACTCGGCCAGGTTCAGCCCGGCGAGGTCGTCGCGCCCGTACAGGCCATCCGACCCGATGTAGGTGGCCGGGTGAAACCCCGCCTCCACCAAGGCATCCCGCATCGTGTGGGCCAACTGCACCGACGGGCCGGACTGGGAGTCGTTCAACGGCGGCACGGAGTAGTTGACGTGGAATCCCGAGCCGGACGGAGGCCCGCCGTCGGCGTGGATGCTCACGATCGCGTCGGGGCGCATCGCGTTGGCCAGCGCCGCGCGTTCATTCACGCAGGGGCCGGCGGAGGCGTCGTTGTCGCGGGACAGCTGGGTGCGAACGCCCATCGAGTTGAGCTGACCGCTGATCAGCCCCACCACCGCCCACGTGAACGCGTGCTCCGGGTAGCCGTCGTCGGACGCGGTGCCCGAGGTGTTGCACAGCTTGGTGCCGCCGCGGCCGTTGGGCACCTGCCGGCTGGTCGACGCGTCGTTCACCGCGTTGTGGCCCGGGTCGAGGAACACCCCCATCCCCGCGACACCGGCTCCAGCGCGTGGGGCGTCAACCAGCGCGTTGGCGCCGAGCAGGGCCGGCGCGACGGCGGCGTATCGGAAGACGTCGCGCCGCGTGACGGATCGCGGCAAACCGGGGTCACTCACTCGCGCAAGGGTAACAATCGCTTCACCCGAGCCCGCTCCGGATAGAGATAGTGCATCAGCTGGGCGCCCTCGGCCCCGTAGATGCCCCGGTCGTCGCCGCGCAGCACCCAGCGGTGCTGCTGATCGGCGCGGAAGCCGACGGCGGCCCGGTCGGCGGCCCGAAGATCGGCGCGCCTGCGCGCCTCGCGCACCATCGCCCGACCCACGAAATACAGACCGACCAGTGCCGCCACCCAGGCGATCACCCAGATGAGCTTGATGATCACCCAGATGATCAGCGCCAGCCCCAATAAACCGGCGAACCCGCCACCCGAGCTCGCATTCGACTTACTCATGCCCGAAAGGTACGCACGACCACCGACAAAAACGCCTGCGGCGGGCGCCGCACGCCTATGCTCAGCAAATGGTCACCACGCTCAGGGTCGCGCTGGTCGTGCCCGCGATAGCCGCAGCGTTTGTTGCATCGTCGGCAACAGCGCGCGCCGACGGCCAGAACTTTCAGTCCCCGACGGGAAACATTTACTGCCTCATGGGCCCGACCGGTGTCGCCTGCGACATCCGCGATTACAGCTACCAACCGCCGCCGCCCCCGGAGTGCGGTAAGCACCTCGCCTGGGGCAGCCGGTTCAGCCTCACGCCCGGCAACCCGGCCGTCATCGAGTGTCACGGCGACACGTTGCAGGTGCCCGGCGAGCAGACGCTCAACTACGGGCAAACCATCTCCGCCGGCACGCTCACCTGTGAAAGCCAGTTCTCCGGCATGAAATGCACCGACAGCGGCAGCGGGCACTATTTCCGCGTGTCGCGAGACTCCTTCGACCTCGGCTGACGACCTCGGGCGTCACGCGCCGATCGGCGTGGCAACGATTCTCCGACTAGGTCTCAGACGCCGGTCAACGCCTGGGCCGCGGCGCGGAACATGGTCTGCTTGATCGCGCCGAGCGTGCCGGGGTCCTTGCCGGCCAGCGGGCGCAACAGGTCGGTCGCGGCCGCGGTCACCGCCCCCTCGCCCGCGGTGGCGTCGACGATGCCGAACTCGGCGGCCTCCGCCCCGCCGAATCGCCGCCCGGTCGTCATCGAGGCCACCGCGGCGCGCGGGGTGAGCTTGGCCTGGATCAGCGCGGCCATGCCGTCGGTGAACGGGATGCGGATGTCGACCTCGGGAAAGCAGAAATAGCCGCGATCGGCCCGCATCACCCGCACGTCGTGCGCCATGGCCAGCATCGCCCCGGCGCCGAAGGCGTGCCCGGTGACCGCGGCCGCGGTCGGCGCCGGGAAGGTCAGGACGCGCGCCAACAGGGCCTGCACCCGGGCGACGTAGGCCTGGCCCTGTTCGGCGTGCGCGGCGAGCCAGTCCAGGTCAAGCCCGTTCGTGTAGAACTTGGCGCCCCCGGTGGTGACCACGCCCTGCGCGCCGGCCTTTTCGGCGTCGTCGAGTTGGGCGTTGATGGTGTCGAGAAACTCAGGTGAGAAACGGTTTTCGTCGTCGCCCAAGGTGACGACGGCGATCTTGTCGTCCCAGGTCAGTGTCGGTGTCATGTGGCGTTCCCTTCTCTGTTTCTGCGTCGTGGCGGCGGCGCGCCGACGGCCAGGACGGCCCGGACGGCGGCTCTGAGGCGTTCCCGCGCGTCGGCGTCCCTGATTCGGTTGCGGCGCAGCAGAATAGCGGTCGGCAGGTCGACGATGCAGGTGGTGACGACGTCGACGGCCGCGGCATCCCTGCGGTCCCACAGGGCGCGGGCCAGCCGAATCATGGTGTCCACCAACAGCCGGTCCAGGTCGCGCAGCTGCGTGGCGATCTCCGTCGGGGTTTCGGGGCCTAGCAGCTCCTCGCGGCGCACCGTCAACAGCAGCCGCGAGGAGTCCGGATGCTCGTCGGCGAACACCGCGGGCGCCTCGGCCGCCGCCACCACCGCGGCGACGGCATCGCCCGCCGGCCCGGCGTCGATCAATTCGCCCTGCGCGCTGAGGAATCGGTGCCCGGCGCGCAACCAGGCCCGGCCGACCAGGCCGGCGCGGGAACCGAACGTGTGATAGACCGCGCCGTTGGACACGCCGGTCGCGTCGCTGAGCGCGCGGATGGTGACCGCGGCGGGCCCGGATTGCACCGCCAACCGCTCCACGGCATCGAGGATCTCATCCTCGTTGTAGACGCGGGGGCGGGGCATCCGGACAGAGTAACAGAGCATCCGCTCTTTTACTACCATACTATTTAGTATGTTAAGGTCGGGCGGTGCACGGGGTCACCGACGAATTCGTCTCAGGCCTGGCCGAGCGCGCCGACGAGGCCGAGCGGCTGCGCCGGCTGCCCGCGGCCACGGTCAGCGAGTTTCGGCAGACGGACCTGTTTCGGCTGTTGCTCCCCGCCCGCTTCGGGGGCCTTCAGGCGCCGTTTCCCGAACTGCTGCAGCCGATTCGGCTGATGGCGCACGGCTGCGCCTCGAGCGCGTGGACGCTGGGGTTCTATGCGCTGCACAACTGGATGCTGTCGCTGTTCGACCCGCGTGCCCAGGAGGAAGTGTTCGCGGCCGGGTCGGTGCTGGCCCCGGCCCCGCTGGCCCCGACCGGGCGCGGCACCCCGGCCGACGGCGGGGTGCGCCTGACGGGGCGCTGGTCCTGGGCGACCGGCGCGATGGACGCCGAGTGGATGGTGGTCGGGGCCCTCATCGAGCGACAGGACCGCATCGATCCGTCGCTGCTGCTGGTGCCCGCCGACCGGGTCGAGGTCGTCGACACCTGGCACACCGCGGGCATGCGCGGCACCGGCTCCCACGACCTCGTCGTCACCGACGCCGTGGTTCCCGAGCACCGCATCGTCGCCGTCGCCGATATCTACGGCGGAACGGCGCCGGGGGCGCGGTTTCACGACGCGCCGACGTACCGCTGGCCGTTGGTGCCGGCCTTGGCGCTCACGGCGTCGATGCCGGTGCTCGGCGCCGCCGAAAAGGTGAGCGAGCTGTTCGCCGAACGCCTGGGCGAACGCGTCCTCGCGTACAGCGGTGTGGCGCAAAAGGATCAGCCCGCCGCACAGATTCGGCTCGGCGACGCGCGGGTGCGGCTGCGTGCGTTGCGGGCGCTGATCGCCGAGACCGCCGAGGGTATCGAGCGCGTCGTCGCCGGCGGCGAACGGGTGAGCCGATCGGTGCGCGCCGACGCGCGGCTGGCGGCCGCGCACACCGTGCACGAAAGCCGGGCGATCATCGCCGACCTGCTCGAGGCCTCCGGCGCCAGCGCGCAGTTCTTGTCGAACCCGTTGCAGCGGGCCAAGCGCGACGTGGACATCGCGGCCGGGCACGTCGTCTTCGACTACGACATGAGCCGGGAGCTGGCCGGGGCGTTGGCGATTGGCGCGAAGATCTCGCCGATCGCGATGGTCTAATCGGCCAGCATCAGGTCCAGCAGCCGCTCGTGTTGCGCGGCCTTCTGCGCCGCGGCGGCCGAGCCGGCGAGGTGCAGCAGCCCGATCCCGGCCGCGAACGTCAGCTCGGCGCGCAGCTTGGCGTCCGCGGGGCCGAAACCGTAGTCGGCGTAGGCCTTCGTCACGGAGCGCAGCAGGCGCCGGTCGGCGGCGCGGATGCTGGCGGCGGCGACGGGGTCGGTGCGCGCCCATTCGCGCATCGCGCGTTCGAGCATCCAGTGCTGCGGGCTGACCAACGCAATCATCATGGCCGACAATCGTTCCCGGGGCGGCAGCGCCTCGAGTTCGGCCAGGGAACGGCGGTCCTTGTCCAGGAACGCGTTCCAGGATTCGACCAGCTTGGCCCGGTAGCTGTCCATGTCCTCGAAGTGCCAGTAGAAGCTGCCGCGGGTGACGCCCGCCTGCTCGCAGAGCCGATCAACCTTGAGCGCGCGCACCCCGTCCTCGGCGAGCAGGGCGTAGCCGGCCTCCAGCCAGTTCTCGACCGACAGACGGGGGCTTCGGGCCATCGTGCAAGATTAGCGTCGGCTCAGCCCTGCTGAATGTTGTTGTCGTAGCCCGAGTCGGTGACCTTCGGGGCGCCCGAGTGGTAGGTGATGTTGTTGCCGTACCCGGAAACGGTGATGGCGTCGACGCTGTCGACGGTGACCTTGTTGTTGTAGGAGGAGATCGCCAGGCTGGCGCAGTGGCCGGTGACGTTGAATTCGATGCCGTAGCTGGACAGCTTCAGCTTGCCGTTGTTGCAGGCGTGGTCGATGACCGTGTTGCTGTAGCCGGTGGACTCGAGCGTGTCGGCACTGTCGACGGTGACGTTGTTGTAGTAGCCGCCCGCCGTGACGCTGGCGCAGTGGCCGGTCACTACGTACTTGCTGTTGTAGCCGGCCAGGATGAGCCTGCCGTCGTTGCAGGCGACCTGCCGGGTCTCGCCGGTGCCGCTCAGCCTCAGCTCGCCGCCCTGGGGCACCGAGGTAGGACCGGCCGACGTCGTCCTGCCGCCGCTGCCCCTGGAGAACGAGTTGCTCGTGGACGACCGGGCGAAGAACATCACCAGGCTGATCACGGTCGGCACCACCACCGCCAGCAGGATGAGGACGAGGTACCAGGGGTAGGGCTTGCTGCGCCGCGGCGGGGTACCGAAGCCGTACGGCGAGCCGCCGGTGTAGCTCGGGCCACTCGTGTAGGTCGGGCCGCTTGTGTAGGTCCCACCGCCCGCGTACGGCGAAGCGTTCTCCGTGTATGTCGCACCACCGGCGTACGGGGGCGTGCTGGGCGGGGTCCGCGTGACGTCGGCAAGCTCTTGCTCCAACTCGCGGATCCGCTTTTCGGGATCGTCGTCCTTCATTTGCCACATGGTTCCATATCGGCAGCTGGCGGGGTAGGCCTCAATTTGCGGACGGTCGAGACAGCGCCAGCCGGACGGGACCCTGCATCGACCCTTGCTTTTCGTAACTTCGTTTCGTAACGTCGATACAAATCAAACGGGCGAAGGAGCATCCATGAACGGACCGGTCACCTACCGTCGCGACGAGTCCGTCGCGCTGATCACGATGGACGACGGGAAGGTCAACGCGCTGGGGCCGACCATGCTGCGGGCCCTCAACGAGGCGCTCGACAGCGCCGATCGCGACGACGTCGGCGCGGTGGTGATCGCCGGCAACCACCGGGTGTTCAGCGGCGGGTTTGACCTGAAGGTCTTGACCGGCGGCGAGGTGCAACCGGCGATCGATCTGCTGAAGGCCGGATTCGAGCTGTCGTATCGGCTGCTGTCGTACCCGAAGCCGGTGGTCATGGCCTGCACCGGCCCGGCCATCGCGATGGGATCGTTCCTGCTGTGCAGCGGCGATCACCGAATCGCCGCGCCGGGATACAACATTCAGGCCAATGAAGTCGCTATCGGGATGGTCCTGCCGCACGCGGCGTCGGCGATCATGAAGCTGCGGCTGACGCCTTCGGCCTACCAGCAGTCGTCCGGGCTGTCCAAGGTGTTCTTCGGCGAGACCGCGCTCGCCGCGGGATTCATCGACGAAATCGACCTGCCCGAGCGGGTGCTCGGTCGCGCCCAGGAGGCCGCCCTCGAATTCACCAAGCTCGATCGCGCCGCGCACGCCGCCACCAAGCTGCGCGCCCGCGCCGCCGCGCTGAAGGAGCTGCGCGCCGGAATCGACGGCATGCCAGCCGAATACGGGGGCCAGTAGCACCCGATGCCCAGGCCCAAGCAACGCACGCCCGAGCTTCGCGACCAACTGCTGAAGGTCGCGGTCTCGACGTTGAACGAGGACGGCCTGTCGGGGTTCACCACCCGGCGGGTGGCCGCGCAGGCCGGCACCTCGGTGCCCGCGGTGTACGAGTTGTTCCAGGACAAGCGCGGGCTGCTGCGCGCGGTGTTCTTTGAGGGATTCCGAATGCTGTCGTTTCGGCTGCTCGCAGTACCCGAGACCGACGACGCGGTCGCCGACGTGCAGCGCCTCATCCCGGTGTTTCGCCGGTTCTGCCTCGACTACCCCGCGCTGGCTCGGGTGATGTTCTCGCGACCCTTCCACGATTTCGACCCCGGCCCCGAGGAACTCGCGGCGGCGCCGTCGCTGCGCGAGATCTTCGTCGGCAGAATCCAGCGGTGCACCGATGCCGGGCTGCTCGCCGGCGACCCGGTCGACATCGCGCACGTATTGCTCGCGTTGGCACAGGGTTTGGCGGTTCAGGAAGGTGGCCGCTGGCTGGGTAAGTCGAAGGCGTCGGTGAACCGGCGCTGGGAAGTCGGGGTTTCTGGGATTCTGCGGGGCTTTGCGTCCTGAGGCCTGAGGCGTCATTGACAGCCGTGGCGACTGTCTCGATACTCCGGAAGTGATCGATTTGGGGCTGTCCGGTAAACGCGCGGTGGTGTCGGGAGCGGGCTACATCCCGGAGCGCGCGGGGCATGGCTGGTTCACCTCGTTGGCCCTCGCCGAGGCGGGCGCGTCGGTCGCGTGCATCGACATCGACGAGGCGCGCGCGGAGCAGATTGCCGGTGAGATCGCCGGCCGGGGAGGTCATGCCGTCCCGATCGTCGCCGACATGACCGATCCCGTGCAGGTCGGTCGGGCGATCGACGACGCGGTCGCGGCCCTGGGCGGTGTCGACGTGTGCGTCGACATCATCGGCGGGGCCAACTGGTCGAAGGTCGAGGACTTCAGCACCCAGCTGTGGGACGCGGCGATCCACTACAACCTGACCCAGGTCTTCTACCTGTTCCAAGCCGCGTCGCGATCGAACCGATGTAGATGTCGCGCATGTCTTCGCCGCCCCAGGCAATGCTCGTCGGGGCGCTTAACAGCGCACCGTCGGGGTCCTCGAGGACCGTTTGTGCCTGGCCATCCGGGCTGATCGCCACGATCCTGTTCGCGAGAACCAGTGTCACCCAGAGGTTTCCCTCGGCGTCGAACGCGCATCCATCGGCCATCCCCCACCGGCGGCTTGTTTCTGGGTCGGCCAGGAAACGCCCGTGGTCGGGGCCGAACTCGTCGGGGCGTCGGCCGCCCAGCGGCGGGCCGAATCGCTCTGGCGGCCCGAGTGTTTCGCCGTGGATCGGGAACCGCACCACGTCGGCGGTTACCGTGCGGACCACATACAGGTAGTCCTTGTCGCGATCCAGCGCCATGCAGTTCGGGAAGCTCACCGCGTCGGCGACCACGTGCGCCGATTTTCGATCCGGTGCGACGCGGAAGATGAATCCATCAGCGGCGCCTTGTGCGATCGTGTCGACAAGATCGTCTGCCATCGTGCTCACCGAACACCACATCGCCCCGACGGAATGCACTAGGACGAAGTTCAGCCACCGCAGCGATCGTCCGTCGAGTTGTCCGTTCAATATCGCGGTGATCGCGCCGGTCTGCGGGTCGAGATCTTGAAGAACACCCAAGCCCCAATTGGCGATCAGAAAGTGGCCGTCGCGGTCGAGCGCGATCCCGTTCGGCTCGCCGCCGGCGCACCCCATACGGCGAACAGTGTTCTCGTCGATGATTTCTGCGACAGCGGATGCCTTGTCGGAGGCGAACACCCGGCCATCACGAGCCACCACAACGTGTTCCGGGCGATCCACCCCGCGCCCGACGGCGTGTAGACCGGTCAGTTCGATGGCAGTTTCTCGCTCGTTCCGCTCATCGATGTCCCCTGTGGGCTTGTAGTAGCCCAATGTGAACCCACGGCCTAATCCGAATCGGTGGCCATCGATGCACCCGCGTGGTAGGTGACGTTGCTGCATCCGGAGACGGTGATTGTGTCGACGCTGCCGACGATCCAATCACGATTGATCTCGATATTGAACATCTTGTTCGCCAAGTCCTTCCTGTCGGCCCTCTCTGCCGCGGTAGGTTCCCTGTTCGAGGACGCTGCGTGTGCGGCCTACTTCCCGCTCCTTTCGAGAAAATCCATCGGAGTCCACGTCACCGACAAGAACCGCCTTGTAATGATCGTAATATTTCCTCGTGCGTTCATGAATAACGGACCATTCGGTCGGCTCTATCAAGGAACGTTTTTTCCAGGATTCAAACATCCTCTCAGCCATGCTGTAGCCGCCGCCAGCAATGAATAATCCGGAAACAGACTCCCGCGCCATCCCGAGCTTATCTACGTAGCGTTCAAGTTGCTGGAGGTCATCCAATGTTGCCGGATGAGACGGCCGCTTTATTTCAATGACTACGTACTCTGCGTCAGACCTCAACGCGAGGAAATCATAACGAGTGCGATCAGCTGAGGTAATGTCTTCGTCACCCCACTCACGCAATTGCTGCGATATCGTCCTCTCTTCGGCAAAAGTCTGCCATTCGGGATTGATAAGCCATGGGAACCCTGCAATTAAATCGTGAAGATTATCTGTGCCAAGTGTCGGAGCGGTCTCCGGGCTATCGTTCGATAGCATATTATGGAACGTATCGAGTATCTCGATTCGTCCGCGAACAACCTCCAGAATAGCTCGACTTTCCAGTACTCTCCACCCGCTCAGATGCGACACTAACTCCGAGAATTGGAGAGGCTCGTCCGCTGCAACTCGCTCAAGTTCATCGATATAATCGTGGAATTGCCGATACTCGAAGGCGCGCACGACAGTATCTGCAAGTTCGACGAGCTTATCATGATCCGTTTCGGACCAACCTAACTTCCGTATGAATTCACGCGCGAGCTTCTCGGAAGCTTTATCTAGCCGATCAAGACGAGCAGCGAGGCCGGGAATCTTCATTGCCAGATCTTCGGTGTCTTTTTCACGCGACTTAACCCGCTCAAGCAAGAGTTCCCTCGTCTTGTCGGCCCCCCAATCACGCAGTGGTTCAGTGTACTCGTCAACCCAATCTATCTCCTGACGGTCGGTCGATATGCGATCCGACTCGTCATCGTCGCCAGCATCAAGGTAATCTGCCTCGATCACGCCCGTAAGATACTTAGTTCCGTGTTGTCCCGATGCGGTACTCTCGACGCCAAAAAAGAATGGCGGCGCTTGAGCGGTCTTGCCGTTCACAAGAATGGTGAACCCCTGAAGTTCAGATGGCAGCACTTTTTCGGAAAATCCAGCCCACCAGGATATTTCATTGCCATCTGCCAGCTCAAAACGCTCAGTCGCCAGCTCGCTGTCGGGCCAACGTTGAACAAATTTTATCTGCGGGCTGCGTAATTCTTCGCCATTTATGTGGATGGTCATTGCGCCTGTTACAGACCGACTGAAGCGTCTAGCTAGTGATTCATGTAGCTTGTCTATGTCAGGTGGCGTCTTGTGCTTCAGATCAGCGAGAGTAATCTTTGCGCCCGACGCGGTTGCGTGCTGCGCAAGACCTGAGACAGTGCCAACGATCTTATATTCTGCGGTTTCACCGTCATCAACTTTCAGCGCGGAACTGTTCAGTGTAAAAACTGTCGATACGCCGTCTCGCCACGTTTCGACAGTCATGTCTCGACCAATTCCAAAACCGGCGAGCTTACCGACGCCTTTACGCCCCATGATAGGGCGTCCAGTCGTTTGAGTCTGATCGCTAGACCGCCGATTGCGTCCTATGACAAGGTACGCGTCCTGCACTTCATCGGCAGTCATCCCGCAGCCGTTGTCAGCAATTATGATTTGTGAGCTGCTCTTGTCGTATGACTGAGCTTCTGGAATCGTGATGTCGACTTGGGTAGCTCCTGCGTCCCAGCAGTTGGCGACCAGCTCGGCAATCGCGAGGGTCTGCTGCACGGATAGGTGACAGTTTCGGTTACGCGGCCTGATGGGCCGGTGTGGCCATGATTGCTTCGAATT
>LQPB01000039.1 GCA_002102225.1 Mycobacterium interjectum | reverse complement strand
ATCTGCCCCGGCCCCAACGCCTCTGGCGCCTCCACGGCCACCAGCGCCAAGTTGGCCAAATCACCCTTGCGGGTGGTGCCCAACTGCCAATCGGGCCCATCCGGCGCCGCCAGGATCGGCGTGCGGGCCAGGCGCGGAATGTGGACGCCACCGTGGCGCAGCGCCAGCTGCGCCTCACCGGCCGGTCGCGCCGCCGCGATCACCGCCAGCTTCTCCTCGCTGGCCGCCGAGCCATCGGTGTCGAGCAACGTGATGCGCTCGGGATGCTCGTTCTGGGCGGTGTGGATCAGCGCCCAGGCCGCCGCGTGCGCCGCATCGGGGACCCCGTCAAAAGCGCTCACGCCGACCGCATTTCGGGTGACGACCACCAAATGCGCGTGGGCGGCATCGGTCCGGGCCAGCCAACCCTGCAACTGAGCCAACACGTCACGGGTCAGGCTGTGCACCTGCCGCAGCGGATCGGCCGCGTCTTCTGCCCCGGGCAGGAGCCAGATCACCACCTCCGGACACGGGGTCACGGTCGCCAGGTCGGTGTGGATCGGGCCCTTTCGCAGGGCGGCCGGGAGTCGGTCGGGTGAGTCGGTGACAACCGCCCACTCGGGGGCGGTGGCGGCCGCCGGCGAGGTGTCGAGCAAGGGTGGCCAGCTCAGTTGGAACACGCTGTCGCGCAGTCCGGTCGCAGCGGTCAGTTGCGCGCCGAGGTCGGGCAGTTCACGCAGGGTGATCGCTCGGATGGTGATCACCGGCGCGCCGGTGGGGTCGGTGGCGTGCAGCTCGTACGTGTCGTCGGCGGTGGCGCTCAGCCGGACGTGCAGCTGGGTGGCCGCGGTGGCGTACAGGGTGATCCCGCTGAACGCGTACGGAAGCCGCAGCGACACCGAGTCGGCCGCAGCGGTTTGGTCCGACACGGATGCCATCGCGTGCAGGGCGGCGTCGAGCAGGGCGGGGTGGATGCCGTAGCCGGCGACATCGGTCCCGGCGGGCAACGACACCTCGGCGTAGACGACGTCGGGCCGGGCCGGGTCGGTGCCGATGCCCCGCAGCGACCGGAACGCTCCGCTGTAGCCGTAACCCCGGTGGGACAACGCCTCGTAGAAGTCGTCCTGGTCGAGCGCCGCGACACCCGGCGCCGGCAGGGTCGGCGGTGTGGCGGGCTGCTGGGAGCTCAGCTCGCCGCTGGCGTGCAGAGTCCACACGCCGGATTGGCCACCGGTGCGCGAGTGCACGCTGAACGCACGCCGCCCGCCGTCCTCGGCCGATTGCACGGCGATCTGCAGATCGGTGGGCGTGGCGTCGGACAGCCGCATCGGGCTATGGAGCACCAGTTCGTCGATGACCGGGCAGCCGGTGTATTCCCCGGCCTGCAACGCGACATCGATGAACCCGGTCGCGGGGAACAGCACGGTGCCGTGGACCTGGTGGCCGCGCAACCAGCCCTGAGTGGCCGTCGACAGCCGACCGGTCAACACGACCTGGTCCTGGTCGGCAAGGTCGACCACCGCACCCAGCAGCGGATGCTCCGCCCGGTCCTGGCCGAGCCCGGAAGCGTCG
Source organism: Mycobacterium interjectum (assembly GCA_002102225.1). Lineage (GTDB taxonomy): Bacteria > Actinomycetota > Actinomycetes > Mycobacteriales > Mycobacteriaceae > Mycobacterium > Mycobacterium interjectum_B. The sequence goes on along the minus strand of LQPB01000039.1, from coordinate 41,174 downwards.
CCGGTCGATGTGGGATTCAGCCAGTAGCGGCGGTGCTCGAAGGGGTAGGTGGGCAGCTCGATGGTGCGGGCGTGGGGATACAGGGCCGACCATGACGGGCTGTGGCCGTGGTTGTGCAGGTGGGCCAGGGCGGTGGCCAGGTTGTCTTGGTCGGGATGGTCGCGGTGCAGCGTGGTGATCACCGCGGATTGGGTCCGTCCCGTGGCCTGGGCCAGGGTGTCGGTGATCGCCGGGGCCAACACCGGGTGCGGGGAGAGTTCCACGAACGTGCACTCGCCGTCGGCCAGGCGCTCGACCACCCGGTCGTGGAATCCGACCGGCTCGCGCAGGTTGCGATACCAGTAGTCGGCGCCCATCGTCGTGGTGTCGAGCGGATCGGCCGAAAGCGCCTGTCCCACTGTCGAATACAGCGGGATGCTGGAGGGCATTGGAGTCAGGTCGGCCAGCTCGTCGAGCAGGCGCTCCCGGAGCGGTTCGACGTGGGCCGAGTGCGAGGCGTAATCGACCGCGATCTGCCGGATGTGCAGGCCGTCGCGATCGCCGGCCGCGGTGAACTCCTCCAGCGCGGCGGGGTCGCCGCTGATGATGGTGTGCGAGGGGCCGTTGACCGTGGCGATGCTCAGCGCGTCGCCCCAGGGTTGCAGGCGCGGCCGCAGGTCGTCGGCGGCCAGCAGGACCGATGCCATGGCGCCGGTCCCACCCAAGGCGCCGAGCGCTTGGCTGCGCAGCGCCACCACCTTGGCGGCCTCGGGTAGGGGCAGCACCCCGGCGATGTAGGCCGCGGCGATCTCGCCCTGGGAGTGGCCGATCACGGCGTCGGGAACGATGCCGTCGCCCCTCAACACCTCCGCGAGCGAGACCATCATGGTGAACAGCACCGGCTGCACGACGTCGACGCGGTCCAGCGCCGGGGCGCCCGGGTTCTGACACAAGACGTCGCGCACCGACCAGTCGGTGAAGGGGCGCAGCGCGTCGTCACAGGCGTCGACGGTGGCGGCGAAGACGGGGTGGTGCTCGTAGAGCTCGCGCCCCATCCCGGGGTATTGGCCGCCCTGGCCGGGCAGCACGAACACGATCTTGCCGTGCAGGTGGGCCAGGTAGTGGTGGCTGACCAGCTGCGGATGGGGTTGGCCGGCCCGCAGCGCATCCAGCGCATCCAGAAGCTCTTTGCGTGGATCGGCGCTGTGCGCCGGCGCGGTGATCGCCGCCCGATACGAGTGATGGGTCCGCGTGGTGGCCAGGCTGTAGGCCACGTCGGTCAGATCCAGGTCGGGGTGGTCGACCAGGTGCTGGTGCAACCGGTCGGCCTGCGCGCTCAACGCCGTCGGGGTGCGCGCCGACACCGGCCACATCAACAGCCCGAACTCGGCGCCGTCATCGCTTTGTTCGGCCGGTGCCGGCGTGGGGGCTTGTTGCAGGATCAGGTGCGCGTTGGTGCCGCTGATCCCGAAGGACGAGACCGCCGCGGTGCGGGCATGATCCGTGTGCGGCCAGGGCACCGCCTCGGTCAGCAGGCGCACGGTGCCGGCCGACCAGTCGACGTGCGGACTGGGCCGATCGACGTTAAGCGTCGGGGGGAGGGTGTCGTGATTGAGGGCCTCGATCATCTTGATCATCCCGGCCACCCCGGCGGCGGCCTGGGTGTGACCGATGTTGGATTTGATCGACCCCAGCCACAACGGGTGCTCGGCACTACGGGCGGTGCCGTAGGTGGCGATCAGCGCGCCGGCCTCGATCGGGTCGCCCAGACTGGTGCCGGTGCCGTGCGCCTCGACGACGTCGACCTGATCCAGCGCGATGCCGGCGTTGGCCGCGGCCTGGGTGATGACGCGCTGTTGGGCGGGCCCGTTGGGGGCGGTCAGCCCGTTCGACGCGCCGTCCTGGTTGATCGCCGATCCCGCGATGACCGCCAGCACCGGGTGGTGGTTGCGCTGGGCGTCGCTGAGCCGCTCCAGCACCAACACCGCGGCGCCCTCGCCCCAGCCGGTGCCATCGGCGTTGGCGGAGAAGGCTTTACACCGCCCGTCGGCGGCCAGCCCACGCTGCCGGGCGAACTCGGTGAAGATGGTCGGGGTGGTCATCACCGTCACACCACCGGCCAACGCCAGGGCCGACTCGCCCTTGAGCAACGATTCACAGGCCCAGTGCGTGGCCACCAGCGACGACGAGCACGCCGTGTCGACGGTGACGGCCGGGCCCTGCAACCCCAGCGCGTAGGCGACTCGACCGGAGACCACGCTCGTGGACGAACCGGTCAGGCCGTATCCGTCCGCGCTGTCGGAACCGCCGGCGCCGTAGGTTTGTGACCAGGCCCCGACGAACACCCCGGTCTCCGAACCCGCCAACGCGGTGGGATCAAGGCGGGCGGATTCCAGCGCTTCCCAGCAGACCTCCAGCAGCAGTCGCTGCTGAGGGTCCATGGTCTGGGCCTCGCGGGCGGAGATCCCGAAGAAATCGGCGTCAAAGCCGGCCACGTCCGTCACAAAACCGCCGGCACGCGTGTAGGTCTTGCCGACCGCGTCGGGGTCGGGGTCAAACAGGTCCGCCAGGTTCCAGCCCCGGTCGGCGGGGAATTCCCCCAGCGCGTCGACGCCGCCGGCCACCAAATCCCACAGCGCCGCAGGTGAATTCACCCCACCCGGGAACCGGCACGCCATCCCGACCACGGCGATCGGCTCGTCCACCCGCGCCTGCGCGCCCGTCGACGCGGCGGCCGGGGATGACCCGCCCAGCAACTGACTCAGGTAAGTGGCCAACTCGTCGGGGCTGGGATAGTCGAAGGCCAGTGTGAGCGGCAAGTCCAGTTCGGTGACCGTTTTCAGCCGGTCGAGCAACTCGGTGGCCTTCACCGAGTCGAACCCGAGGTCCTGGAAGGTCAGCTCGGGGTCGATGTGTTGAGCGTTGGGACGGCCCAACACGGACGCCGCCTGCGAGCACACCTCCGCGACCAGCAGGTCATGCTGTTGCCGGCTCAGCGTGCGCAGGCGTTGGGCCAATCCCGAGTTCGCCTCGGCGGCATCGACTTTCTGCGGCTTCGGCGCCTGGACCGGCTCGTCCAAGCGGGCGAACGCGTCACGCAGGTACAGCTGTACGCAGTCCCGTCGTCTCACCTTGCCGCTGGTGGTGAGGGGAATCGAACCGGCTTGCACCAGAACGAGATCCGCCACGCTCAGACCGTGCGCCTTCGATATCGCCGCCGTGATATCGCGCCGCACGGCGACTATCCGCTGCGCCGCAGCCTCTTCGGATTCGTCCCGCTTCTTGACTTCGACGATGGTGACGAGTTGATCGGCGCCGTCAGCGTTGGCAACCGCGATGGCCACGCAGCGGCCGTGGGTGATCTCCTGGATCGTCGCCTCGATGTCGTCGGGGGCGTGGTTGCGCCCGTAGACGATCAGGATGTCCTTGATGCGGCCCTTGATGAACAGCTCGCCGTCGGAAAAGAAGCCCAAATCTCCGGTTCTCAGCCACGGCCCTTCGGGGGTGCCGGCCGACGGGCCGACAAGCGTTGCGCCGAAGGTGCGTGCGGTCTCCTCGGGTTTTTGCCAGTAGCCGTCGGCGACGTTGTCGCCGTGCACCCAGATCTCGCCGACCGTTCCCGCCGGACACTCGATGCCCGTTTCGGGGTCGACGATGCGCACGGTCGGCGACGGCGGCATGCCGTAACTGATCAGCGGCATACCTTCCCCGGCCGCGCACCGCTTCGCGTGGCCGGCGGTCAGTTCCTCGGATTCGAAACTCACGATCTCCGGTGGATGGCCCGATTCGCGGGTCGCCACGAACACCACCGTTTCCGCCAGCCCATACGAAGGCCGCAACGCGTCGGGGCGGAGGTTGAAGCGGGCGAACCGCTCGGCGAAGCGCCGCATCGTCGACGGTTGTACGCGTTCGGCGCCGTTGAGGATGTGGCGCACGTCGCCGAGGTCGAGCCCGGCCAGGTCGTCGTCCGACGTCTTCAGCGCCGCCAATTCGAACGCGACGTTGGGCCCCGCCGAAAACGCGCGAGTGTTGCTGGCCATCAACTGGATCCACCGCGCCGGTCGCTGCAGGAAGAACATCGGGCTCGTCACCACCGCGCGCAGTCCCGCCAACACCGGCAGGACGATGCCCACGATCAAGCCCATGTCGTGAAAGAACGGCAACCACGACACGACGGTGGCGTCGGGGGGGGGGCCCCCGCCGTAATAGGCGGCAATGATCTGCTGGAAATTGGCCTCGATGTTCTTGTGCGAGATCACGACTCCGGCGGGCGTTCGCGTCGACCCGGAGGTGTATTGCAGATACGCGATGTCTGGCGGGTTTTCGGGATCGGCGAAAGGACCGGGCTCGGCGTCGAGGTCGAGCAGATCAAGCTCGACGATGGACGACCGGGATTCGGCGGGCTGCGCCGAGAGGTAGTTTGCGATGCTCCCCGCGAGAGCGGACGTGGTGAGAATGACCGAAGGCGAGGCGTCGGCCAGGACCGCGCTCACCCGTTCGTCGGTGGCACCACCCAGCGGTTCCGACAGCGGCACCGCGATCTGCCCGGCCTGCAGCGCGCCGAGAAACCCGGCGACGTACTCGAGTCCCTGGGGCGCCGATATCACCACGCGATCACCGATTGAACCGCGGGATTTGAGCTCGCGCGCGACGTTGATCGATCGCCGATACAGTTGCGACCACGTCAGGCTTTCGCCGACGCCGTTCCAGTCCTGCTGATAGTCGACAAACGTGTAGGCCGTCTCGTTCGGCCGCAGCCTGGCATGCTCCCGCAGGACGGCCGGGATGGACGACTCAATCACAGCGGGAGGCCACCATGAAAGAGGGCGGTGTGCTGCAAGATCGCCAACCTTAGGAGAAGAGGACGCGTTCCTCGAGTCGGGGAATTATTACACACCCGTCCAATGCATTGGGTATGTTGGCGAATCATTACGTGATCGGGAGCCCCTGGCTGTCTGGGCTGTCCTAGAGCCGACGGAAGGCGGCCCTGTGTGAGGGTGAAAACCTGGACGTCATCCGTGGCTTCCCTGCCCAACGCGGAGGTTCGCGAGATCACGGGGCCGCATCGATCCGAGCACCCGGAGGTGAACCGGTGAGCGTAGTCGACAGTCCGACCGTCGATAGTCCAGCCGTAGCGGATCGGACGACTCTTCACCGTCTGTGGAAAGCGGTTCTCGTCGTCGCCGCGGTCGTCGCGGCCGCCGCGTGTTACTTCGTGCCGGTGTTGCTCGCCGTGCTCGGGGGGCTTGTCCTGTTGCTTCTGTGTGCGCGCCTGGTTTATCGGGACCGCGACCGCTACATCCCGAATTTATATTCTCGGGATACCGCGGTCTATGACGACGCCTACCGCTCGTTCATAGCCCGCTCGCTCTCCAGCATGCGTAAGTGCAAAATTCCGGGCCACACGCTGCTGTGGGAAGCATCGCGCCTGCCGAAACCAAACCGTCAGGATTCCGACGAACTACTGCTCGATCTGGGCGTCTGGCTCGGCTGGTCGACGAGGCTGATGGCTGACGCTTCCGGCCGGCAGGTATACGGCTTCGACACGTTTGAAGGCCTTGTCGAAGACTGGCAAGTCGATGACCAGATGCTCATCAAGAGTGGGAGCTTTTCGCTGTCAGAACCCCTCGCGCAACGATCCATGCGCGATACCGGGGTGACCCTGCACGACGGGGTGCCCGCGGCGCTCGGGCGCAAGGTCCAGTTCGTCAAGGGAAGCACCTACGCGACGCTGGCCCCGTTCCTGGCCGACCGACCGGGCGCCCCGATCCGGCTTTTCCACATGGACCTGGACACCTACGAGAGTTGCCTGCATGCGCTAGAAACCTGCAAGGACCGCTTTATCGAAGGGTCCGTTCTCGTCTTTGACGAATACCTCGTCACCAATGCCGAAATGCGGGCGTTCTTCGAGTTTCAGAGCCAGTACGCGCTGGAATGGCGATACCGGGCCTGGGGTCTGGAAGTCATGGAGATGAACCTGGAGATGGTCGTCTCGCGTTGGAAGCGCGCGGCGTACTACCTGCTCTGGATCGCGGCGTATTGGTTGGCGGGCGACGGCAGCTATGTCTGGAAGTTCTTCGGCAAGCGTTTTTGGCGCTTTTGGCTGGGCGCTCCGATCGGCGATATTTTCTTCATGCTCGGCGCTGCCGGACAACGGAAATCGGTGAGTCTCGAAATAACCGGTCTGGGCAAGTTGGACCGGTCCCGTCCCCGCGACCAGGACCACGGGTGAATGGGACGGCCGCGACTCGGGCCCCGCGGTGAAATTCGTCCTGGCGAGCTGGGGTAGTCGCGGCGATGTCGAGCCCAACCTCGCCGTCGGCCGCGAGTTGGTGCGTCGGGGGCACGACGTGTGCATGGCCGTCCCGCCCGACCTGGTCGGCTTCGCGGAGGCGGCCGGGGTCGCGGCCGTCGGCTTCGGGCCGGAAGCGCGGTCCATTCTGGGCGCGCACCGCGAGTTCTGGACCTGCTTGTTCAACCATCCCTGGCGGCTCCGCGATCTGGTCAGGTCGCGCCTAGAAATCTCGGCGCCCCTGCTGCGGGCCTGGCAGGAGATGAGCACGACGCTGGTGTCGCTGGCCGAGGGGGCCGACCTCATATTCACCGGCATCAATTTCGAGGACGCCGCCGCCAACGTGGCGGAGTATTACGACATCCCGTTGGCCACGTTGCATTACTTCCCGCTGCGGCCCAACGGCCAGACCGTGGCACTCCTGCCGGCGCCGCTGGCCCGCGCGGCGGTGACGGCGTTTTGGTGGGTGTCCTGGCGCGCGACGAAGAAGGTCGAGGAAGCCCAGCGCCGCGAACTGGGCCTACCGAAGGCAAAAGGATCGGCGCAACGGCGGATCACCGAACGCGGATCGCTGGAAATCCAGGGCTATGACGAGGCGCTCTTTCCCGGGCTGGCAGCCGAGTGGGCGGCATACGAGCGTCAACGCCCGTTCGTCGGCGCGCTGACGCTGGGGCTGGCGACCGACGCCGACGAGGAAGTCGCGTCCTGGATCGCCGCGGGAACACCGCCTATTTACTTCGGGTTCGGCAGCACCCCGGTCGAATCTCCCGCCGACACGATCGCCATGATCGGCGCGGCCTGCGCGCGGCTGGGGGAGCGGGCGTTGGTCGGTGCCGCCGGAACCGACTTCAGCAGCGTCCCCCGCGGTGACCACGTCAAGGTGGTGGGCGCGGTGAATTTCTCGACCGTCTTTCCGGCCTGCCGCGCTGTTGTGCATCACGGGGGTACGGGCACCACGGCCACCGGCCTGCGCGCAGCGGTCCCCACGCTGATCCTGCCGACGGACATCGATCAGATGCTCTCGGGGTCGCGGGTCAAACGCCTGAAGGTGGGTGCCGCTCGACGCTTCTCGGCCGCGACCGAGGAATCGCTGGTCGCGGACCTGCGCACCATTCTCGCCCCGGAATACGTGGCCCGGGCCCGCGAGCTCGCGACCCGGATGACCGACCCCGCCAAGAGCGTCGCCGCCGCGGCCGACCTGCTGGAAGATTTCGCCCGCTCCCGACGTGCCGGCTGATCGGGCAAACGATCGTGGCGCCGACCGCACCCACTGGTAGCTCCTACTACTTAATTGGCGATGCCTCGCGGCCGGACGATCGGCGGAGTTCAGATCGGTCCGTAGCGATCACTGGCAGCACGCCGCGTTGTCGAATCGACCGCAATCTGGGTGACGGGGGCCTCAGTTACCTATTCGCGTGACAGGCGTCTCACCCAGCAAGTATGGTCTAGAACTTGTTATACCCATGTTCAGTAGACGGTCTGGAGACGCGGTTGAGCATCAATCCCTTCGATGGTGGCGGGGGCTGCTTTTTTGTCTTGGCTAACGACGAGGAGCAACAGCAGATGATCGGCGGTCGGAAATGACCGATTTGCAGAACAGTCTCGAGACACCCAAGCCGGTGCGCGGATCGCAGGGCACGGGCGACAGCTTTGCCATCGTCGGCTATGCGGTGCGCGTCCCGGGCGCCGCCAATGCCGACGAGTTCTGGCAGGTGCTGTGCGAGGGCCGGGATGCGCTCTCGGAGGTGCCCCAGGACCGCTGGGACGTCGAGCAGTTCTATGACCCCGATCCCGATGCGCCCGGAAAGATCGTCAGCCGCCGCGCCGGGTTCATCGACGACGTAACGGGGTTCGACGCGCCGTTCTTCGGGCTGTCGAACCGCGAAACCATGCTGATCGACCCGCAGCACCGGATCCTGCTGGAGACGGCGTGGCAGGCGGTGGAGCATTCGGGAACCGCTCCGTCGGCCCTGGCGAACACCAAGACCGGGGTGTTCATGGGTCTGGGCACCCACGACTACCTGGGCTTGATCTCCGAACAGCTGAGTTATGAGGAGATCGAGGCCTACGTGGCGATCGGGACGTCGTCCGCCGCGGGAGCCGGCCGGATCAGCTACGGGCTGGGGCTGCAAGGCCCGGCGGTGTCCGTCGACACGGCGTGCAGCTCGTCGCTGGTGGCGGTCCATCAGGCGTGCCAGGCCCTGCGCTTCGGCGAATGTGACCTCGCGCTGGCCGGCGGGGTCAACGTCCTGCTCAGCGCCAAGACCGCGATGACGTTCTCCCACGCGCACATGCTGGCCCCGGACGGCCGGTGCAAGACCTTCGACGCGGCCGCCGACGGTTACGTGCGCGGCGAGGGCTGCGGCGTCGTCGTCGTCAAGCGCCTCGAGGACGCGATCCGGGACGGTGACCGGATCCGGGCCGTGATCCGGGGCAGCGCGGTCAACCAGGACGGCGCGTCGGGCGGACTGACGGTGCCCAACGGGGTCGCCCAGCAGCGCGTGATCGCCGAGGCGCTGCAGTGCGCGGGTGTGGCGCCCGGTGACGTGGGATACCTGGAGGCGCACGGGACCGGCACCTCGCTGGGCGACCCGATCGAAGTCCAGGCCGCCGGTGCGGCATTGGGCAAGGGGCGCGACGCCGACCGGCCGCTGCTGATCGGGTCGGTGAAGACGAACATCGGGCACCTGGAGGCAGCCGCGGGCATCGCGGGTCTGATCAAGGTGATCCTGTCGCTCGAGCACGAGGTGCTGCCGAAGCACTTGAACTTCAGCAAGCCGTCGCCGCACATTCCGTGGGACCGGCTTCCCGTGCGGGTGGTGGACGAGGCGGTGCCCTGGGCGCGCGCCGATCGGCCGCGGATCGCCGGGATCAGTTCGTTCGGGTTCTCCGGAACCAACGCGCACGTCATCCTCGAGGAAGCCCCAGTAGCACCCGAGCCGCGCCACGTCGCCGCGGCACCGGAGGCCCCGTCGGACGACAGGCGGTTCAGCCTGTTGCCGCTCTCGGCGCGCACCCCGGCTGCCCTGGCGGAGCTCGCCAAGGCATACAGCGATTGGCTGGCCGACCACCCCGACGCGTCGCTGGCCGACGTCTGCCTCACCGCCGGCGCCGGGCGCTCGCATTTCGAGCACCGCGCCGCCTTGGTGGTGAATTCGACCGACTCCGCGCTTGAGCAACTCGCCGCGCTGGCCGACGATCGCCCGGCGCCGGGGTTGCTGCGCGGGGAGTGCGCCGACCGGCCCAAGACGGCGTGGTTGTTCACCGGCCAGGGCAGCCAGTATGCCGGCATGGCACGGGAGCTGTTCGAGACCGAGCCGGTGTTCGCCGAGACCATGACCCAGTGCGCGGCGGCGGTCGCCGACGTGCTCGAAAGACCGCTCCTGGACGTGATTTTCGACCCGGACGGCGACGACGCGTTGCGGCAGACCTCCTACGCCCAGCCCGCCTTGTTCGCGGTGGAGATGGGCCTGGCCCGGCTCTGGCAGTCGTGGGGCTTCGAAGCGGACGTGGTGATCGGCCACAGCGTCGGCCAGTACACCGCGGCCTGCGTCGCGGGCGTGTTCAGCCTCGAGGACGGCATGCTGTTGATGGCCGAGCGCGGCCGGCTGTTCGGCAGCCTGCCCGACGGCGGCCGGATGGTCGCGGTCTTCGCCGCCCCCGAGCGCGTGGAAAGCCTGACCGACGAGTTCCCGAGCCTGTCCGTGGCCGCCTACAACGGCGCCAACACCGTGCTGTCGGGACCCGTGCAGGATCTCGACCAGGCGGTCGCCGGCCTGGAAGCCGACGGTGTGCGCTGTGACTGGCTGGACACCAGCCACGCGTTCCACTCGGCGCTACTGGATCCGGTCCTCGACGAATTCGAGTCGTATGCGAATCGGTTCGAATTCGGCGCGCCGCAAAAGACATTGGTGTGCAACCGCACCGGCGCGGCCCTGGGCAGAAGCGCGAAACTGGACGGCGCCTACTGGCGCCGCCATGCGCGGCAGCCGGTCGAATTCGCCAAGAGCGTGCGCACCCTGGCCGAACTGCACTGCACGATGCTGCTGGAGATCGGCCCCCAGCCGATCCTGACCGCCGCGGCCATGCGGGCGTGGCCCGACCCGGCCACCGCGCCCCGGGCGATCGCGTCGATGCGCAAGAACATCGCCGATCACCGCCAGATCACCGAGGCCCTGGCCAACGCCTACATCGTCGGGCACCGGCCCGACTTCGCCGCCTTGCAGCCGGTCACCGCGCGCAAGCTCGACCTGCCCACCTATCCGTTCCAGCACCGCCAGTACTGGTTCCGTGAGCAGCGGGTTGCGCCCGCCAACGGCTCCAACCAGGTCTCGGCCACACGGACCCAGGCCGTCGGGCTCCTGGAGGACGGCCGGATCGAGGAGCTCGCGGCCCTGCTGGGCGGCGGAGACACCAACCCGCAGACCGTCGATGTGCTGAAACAGCTTGCGGCAGAACATAACCAGCAGCGCAATGCCCAGTCCATCGCGGAGTCCCGCTACGAGATCCGCTGGGAGAAATCGGCCGCCAAGGCCCCGGCCGCGACGGCCGGCGAGGGCACCGCGTGGCTGCTCGTCAGCGACGACGCCGAGGCGGTTCAGCCGTTGGTCGACGCGCTCACCGCGCGTGGGCACCGGCCCCGGATCGTGGGCCTGCCGGTATCCGACGCGGACGCCGATCGGCTCAAAGACACGCTGCGCGCGGCGTCGGCGGACGAGCCGGCGCTGCGCATCCTGCACCTCGCCGCCCTCGGATCGGACACGTCCCCGTCGACGCAATCGCTGTTACGGATGCAACACCAGGTCCTGAGCGGAACGCGGCGGCTCTTGTGCGCCGCGGCCGCCGCCGAACTGCGCGCACCCATCTGGCTGATCACCCGTGGCGCGCAACGCGTCACCGACACGGACAAGGTGTCACCGGCGCAGTCCTGCCTGTGGGGATTCGGTCGCGCCGCCGCGCTGGAACACCCCCGCCTGTGGGGCGGCCTGGCGGATTTGGCCCCCGGCGGCGCCTTGGACGGCGCGGTGTGGTCCCGGCTGGTCGACCAGCTGGTGGCCGCGCCGGCCGGTGAAGACCAGTTCGCGCTTCGGGACCAGGCGGTCTACGTGCCCCGGCTGACTCGACGCGCGGGGCAGCCCGCCGCGACACCGCTGGCGCTGCGTGATGACGTGACGTATCTGGTCACCGGCGGGCTGGGAGCGATCGGACTGGAAGTCGCCGCATATCTGGCCGCGCACGGGGCGCGGCATCTGGTGCTGACCAGCCGGCGCGCACCGAGCGACGCCGCGCAGGGGCGCATCGATGAGATAGGCGAACAGACCGGCGCCGAACTCCGGGTCATCACGGCCGACGTGTCCAACCCGCACGACGTGGCGCACGTCTTGGCCACCGTGCGTGCCGAACTACCGCCCCTGGCCGGCGTCGTGCATGCCGCGGGCGAGATCAGCACCACCCCCCTGCAAGCCCTGGATGACGCCGAAGTGGACCGGGTGTTCGCCGGAAAGGTTTGGGGCGCTTGGAATTTGAGTGAAGCTACCGCGGACCTGAAGCTCGACTTCTTCCTCAGCACCTCCTCGATCGCCGGGGTTTGGGGCGCCGGCGGCCAGACCGCTTACAGCGCGGCCAACGCCTTCCTCGACGGGTTGGCTTGGCGGCTGCGGGAGCAGGGCGTTCCCGGGATCAGCGTCAACTTCGGCCCGTGGCTGGCCGCGGGCATGGCCGACGAGGCCGCCCGCGCGGAACTGGATAAGCGTGGGGTCCGGCCGTTGTCGCCGGCCGATGCACTGGCGGGGATGGCCGAACTGATGGCGTCTTCGGGCAAGGGTGTGTCCCACGGGGTGGTGGCCCGGATCGACTGGGCCGCCTTCCTGCCGCTCTACCAGATGGCGGGGAAGCGGGGGTTCTTCGCGCAGTTGCAGCGTGAGGTGCCCGTCGAGGCGGAGGGGGTCGCGCAGGCCTCTCTCTCCGGCACCACGCAATTGGTCGACCGGCTCACCGCGGCCCCGGTGCAGCAGCGCAAGAAACTCGTCGTTGACTATCTGCGCGACGCCGTCGCGGACGTGACCCGCATCGACCCCTCGGAGGTCCGCGAGGAGGCCGGACTGTTCGACCTCGGCATGGATTCGCTGATGGCCGTCGAACTGCGGCGCCGACTCGAGCGAGCGGTGGGCTCGGAGCTGCCGTCGACCCTGGCGATGGACTACCCCCGCGTGACCGACGTCGCGAATTTCCTCCTCAACGACGTCCTGAACCTCAACGCACCGGCGGCCGCCAGTCCGGCGGCGGCGCCGGCGCCGGTGGCGACCGCGGTGACGACGCGCACCGACGAGCCGATCGCGATCGTCGCCGTCGCGTGCCGTTTTCCGGGTGCGCCCGATCCCGAGGCCTACTGGGACTTGCTGTCCGGCGGTGTCGACGCGATCCGCGAGATCCCGGATGACCGCTTCGACGTCGACGAGTATTACGACCCCGATCCCGAGGCGCCGGGCAAGATCTACACCCGCTACGGCGGATACCTGGAAAGCATCGACGGGTTCGACCCGGAGTTCTTCGGCATTTCCCCGCGCGAAGCCGTGTGGATGGATCCGCAGCAGCGGTTGATGCTGGAGATCGCCTGGGAGGGACTGGAACGTGCCGGCTATGCGCCCGCGGCGTTGCGCGGCAGTCGAACCGGCGTGTTCGTGGGCGTGGCCGCCAACGAGTATTCGCAGCTGCTGAACGCCAACTCGGTGGAGACCATCGAGGCCCACTTCATCACCGGCAACGCCCTCAACGTCATCGCGGGCCGGGTGGCGTTCGCGCTCGGGCTGGAGGGGCCGGCGATGGCGGTGGACACCGCGTGCAGTGCCTCGCTGGTGGCCGTCCATCAGGCCTGCCAGGCCCTGCATTCCGGCGACTGCGACATGGCGCTGGCCGGTGGGGTGAACGTCTTGGTGAGCCCGGCATCCATCGTCGCGACCGCGCGCGCCAGGATGCTGGCCGCCGACGGCCGATGCAAGACCTTCGACGCCGCCGCGAACGGCTACGCGCGCAGTGAGGGCTGCGGGATTCTGGTGCTCAAGCGGCTCAGCGATGCGCAGCGCGACGGCGACCAGATCTGCGCGGTCATCCGGGGCAGCGCGGTCAATCAGGACGGTGCCTCCAGCGGTCTGACGGTGCCGAACGGCGGTGCGCAGCAACGGCTTATCGCCGCGGCGCTGGCTCGCGCCGGTCTGGTCGGCGGGGACGTGGATTACCTCGAGGCGCACGGCACGGGCACCTCACTGGGCGACCCGATCGAGGTTCAGGCCGCCGCGGCCGCCTATGGCGCGGGCCGTGACCCGAACCGGCCGCTGCTGATCGGATCGGCCAAGACCAACATCGGGCACCTCGAGTCGGCGGCGGGGATCGCCGGGCTGATCAAGGTCGTGTTGTCGTTGCAGCACGAGGTGCTGCCGCAGAACCTGCACTTCGAGAACCCGTCGCCGAACATTCCCTGGGACTCCCTGCCGGTCCGGGTGGTGGACCAGCCGATTCCGTGGCACGCCAACGGCAGGCCGCGGCGCGCCGGAACCAGCTCGTTCGGGTTCTCCGGCACCAACGCGCACGTCCTGATCGAGGAGGCCCCGCCGTCAACCGCGGTGGCCGACGCCACCCCGGAGGGCGACGCGGTCCCCGACACCGCCGTGGCCCCGGAGCCCGCCACCGAAGCCGCACCGGTCGGCGTGTTGCCGCTATCGGCGCGATCACCGGAGGCGCTGCAGGCGTTGGCGCAGCGGTACGGGGCCTGGCTGGACGAGCACCCCGAGGCAGATATCGCCGACGTGTGCTTCACCGCCGGGGTGGGGCGTTCGCATTTCGAACACCGCGCCGCGTTGGTGGTGGATTCGATCGGGAAGGCCCGCGAGCTACTGGCCGGATTGACCGAGAACCGGCTGGGGCCGGGTGCGGTGCGCGGCGTGTGCGGCGACCCACCGAAGACGGCGTGGTTGTTCACCGGTCAGGGCAGCCAGTACCCCGGAATGGCGCGTGAACTGTTCGACACCGAGCCGCTATTCGCCGACACGGTGCGGCGATGCGCCGAAGCGGTCGATCCGATGCTGCCGCGGCCGCTGCTCGAGGTGCTGTTCGACACCGACAGCGATGCCGGAGAAACCCTGCGGCACACCTCTTTTGCGCAGCCGGCGCTATTCGCCGTCGAGATGGGCCTGGCGCGGCTCTGGCAGTCGTGGGGCATCGAGCCGGACGTGGTGCTCGGGCACAGCGTCGGCCAGTACGCCGCGGCGTGCGTGGCCGGGGTGTTCAGCCTCGAGGACGGGGCACGCCTGATTGCCGAACGCGGCCGGCTGTTCGGCAGCCTGCCCGAGGGTGGGCGGATGGTCGCGGTATTCGCCGACGCCCAGAAAGTGGACAGCGTCGCCGAAGAATTCCCGCACATTTCGGTCGCCGCCTACAACGGCCCCAACACGGTGCTGTCGGGTCCCGGCGGGGACCTGGAGGAGATCGTCGCCAAGCTGACCGGCGACGGGGTGCGCTGCACCTGGCTGGACACCAGCCACGCCTTCCATTCCGAGCTGCTGGACCCGGTGCTCGACGAATTCGAATCGTACGCAAGCAAGTTCGAGTACGCCGTTCCGACCCTGCCCCTGGTGTGCAACCGGACCGGCGCGCTCCTCACCGCGGAAACGCCGCTCGACGCCCAATACTGGCGGCGGCATTCGCGCCAGCCGGTGCAGTTCGCCGAAAGCGTGCGAACCGTGGCGGCCCTGGGCTGCTCGGTGTTGATGGAGATCGGTCCGCAACCGGTGCTCACCAACGCTGCCGTGCAGGCCTGGCCGGAATCCTCGGCCGCTCCGCGTGCGATCGTGTCGCTGCGCAAGGACGCCGACGCCCAGATGGCGGAGGCGCTGGCCGCGGCCTACGTCAGCGGCCACCGGCCCGTGTTCGCCGCGCTGCACCATGGGCCGCGCCGCAAACTCGCGTTGCCGACCTATGCGTTCCAGCGGCGTCGGTTCTGGCCGAAGAACGCCGACATCCGCGGCATCGACGGGCATGGTGCCACCGGATCCGGAATCCTGGGCAACGCAAAAGATCTCGCCTCCGGCGACTCCGTCTACACCAGTCGGTGGTCGGTCAACACGCAGCCATGGCTGGCGCATCACGTCATCTATGGCGCCGTGGTCGTTCCGGGTGCGACGTACGCGGCGATGGCCCTCGCCACGGTCGGGGCCCCGGCGCAGGTCCGCGAGGTCTTCTTCTACGAGCCGATCATCCTGGGCGACAAGACTTCCCGGGAGGTGCAGCTGACCGTGCATCCGGTCGACGGCGGCTGGACCTTCCAGGTGCACAGCCGCCCGTTCGGTGATCGTGACGCCGAGTGGTCGTTGAACGCCGACGGCCGGATCGTCAGCGGTGCCGACGACGAGCCCGCCCTCGAGCCGACGGAAACCATCGACGCGGCCTGCGAGCGGCTGGGCCGCACGCGCCCGCAGCAGCTGTTCGACACCTTCGCCGATATGGAGCTGGCCTGGGGTCCCACCTGGTCCACCTCGCTCAAATCGCTGTGGGCCGGCGACGGCGAGGCTGTCGGCGATATCGCCATCGGCGACGAACTCGCCGAACAGCTCGGCGCCGAGCCGATCCACCCGGTGCTGCTCGATCTGTGCACCGGAATCGCCTTCCCCGCCTTGGAGGCGGCGCTCGCGGCGACCGAGGACGGCGCGGGTTTGGCCGATCTGTTCTTGCCGCTGCGGTACGGGCGGGTGGTGCTGCATGACGAGATGCCGCGGCGGTTCTACTGCCGCGCGCGCTGGCAACGTGGCGGCCTCGACAGCGAAACGCAGGCGTTCGACCTCGATTTCGTGGATCGTGACGGACGCCAGCTGGGCGAGATTCGCGACTTCACGGTCAAACGCGCGCCCCGGGAGGCGTTGCTGCGCGGGCTCGGCGGCGACGCCACCCGCAACATGTACACCCTCGGCTGGGAGGAAGTCCCGGCGCCGGCATCGGGCAATGATGTCGCTGCCGCCGGGGGCGGCCAGGGCACCTGGCTGATCGCCGGGTTCGACGAGCTGGCCGCCGGCGTGCCGGGTGGTGTCTCGGTGGACCGCGACTCGGCGGATGCGGAGCGCTGGACGCGGGCGTTCGCCGAGGCGCAGGAGCGTGGTCTGCCCGTCTCCGGCGTCGTCTGGCGCAGCCCCGGGCGGCCCGACGCGGAAGAGTCGGGCGCCGAATTCGCCGCGCGGCTCGAGACCGAGATCGATGAGCTGCTCACGGTCGTGCGCACGCTGTTGGCCCAGCAGGAGCTGAAACTGACCGGCGGCCTGTGGATCGTCACCGAACGGGCGGTGGCGACCGAGCCGGGCGAGCCGGTGGACCCGGCACAGTCGGCGCTGTGGGGCTTCGGACGGACCGTCATCACCGAGCAGCCCAGCCTGCGCTGCAGGCTGGTCGACTGCGACGGGGCCGACGACGCCGTGCGCGCGCTGGCCGGCATGCTCGGCGCACCCGCCGACGAACCCGAAGTCGCGCTGCGACAAGGCAAGTACTTGGTGCCGCGGCTGCTGCCGTGGGCGCGCAGCGGCCAGCTGCCGGTGCCCCGCGCGACCGATTACAACCTGGAGCCGACCGAGCGCGGTGCCATCGACAACCTGCACCTGGTCGAGACGCACGTGCCGCCGCCGAGCGCCGGCGAGGTGCAGATCCGGGTGGAGGCCGCGGGCCTCAACTTCCGGGACGTGCTGAACGTGCTCGGCCTTTACCCGGGCGACCCGGGGCGGGTCGGCGGCGGCGACCTCGCCGGCGTCGTCACGGAAGTGGGCGCGGGGGTCACCGGATTCGAGGTCGGCCAGCGCGTCTTCGGCTTCATGCCGGGCGGGTTCCCGACCCGGGTGAATGTGCCGGCCCAGTTCCTGGCGCCGGTGCCGAACGGGGTCAGCGCGGTGGGAGCGGCGACCATACCCGCCGGGGCGCTGACCACCCGGCTCGCTTTCGACTGGGCGAAGGTGGGTCCCGGCGACCGGGTGCTCATCCACGCCGCCAGCGGTGGCGTCGGTCTGGCGGCGATCCAGATCGCCCAGCAGCGCGGCGCGACCGTCTTCGCCACCGCCAGCACCTACAAGCGGGCGGCCCTGCGCAAAATGGGCGTGGAACACATCTACGACTCGCGCAGCACCGATTTCGCGGACCAGATCCTGGCCGACACCGGCGGTGCCGGCGTCGACGTCGTGCTGAACAGCCTCACCAACGAGGGGTTCATCGCGGCGACCGTGCGGGCGACCGCACAGGGTGGCCGGTTCGCCGAAATCGCCAAGCGCGACATCTGGACGCGGGAGCAGATGGCGGCGGCCCGTCCCGATATCGACTACGAGATCATCGCGCTGGACGCATGCATCGAGCACGAGCCCGAGCGGACGGGCAGGTTGCTGGCCGAGGTGGCGGACAGCATGGCCAGGGGCGAGTTGAAGCCGATCGCCGCCGAGGTCTACCCGGTGACGGAGGCGAAGACCGCGTTCCGCCGGATGCAGCAGGCGCGGCACATCGGAAAGATCGTGCTGCAGATGCCGAAACCGCTGCAGCCGCGCGGTGATCGGAGCTACCTGATCACCGGCGGCCTCGGTGCGCTGGGCCTGCACACGGCGGCCCACCTGGCCCAGCTCGGGGCCGGTGACATCGTCCTGACCAGTCGGCGCCAGCCCGATGCCGACGCGCAACGGGCAATCGACGACATCACGGAGCGCTACCGAACCCGCGTCCACGTGTTTGCCGCCGACGTCGGCGACGAGGCGCAGATGACGGCCGTGTTGGACCGGATCCGGGCGGAGTTGCCGCCGCTGGCCGGGGTGGCGCACCTGGCGGGCGTCCTCGACGACGCGCTGCTGCCACAGCAGAGCCCCGAAGGGTTCCGGAATGCGCTGGCGCCCAAGGCCTTCGGCGGCTGCTACCTGCACCGGCTCACCAAGGACGACGATCTCGATTTCTTCATCGTCTACTCGTCGGCCTCCAGCGTGATCGGTTCGCCCGGGCAGGCCAACTACGCGACCGCCAACGCGCTGCTCGACGGGCTCGTTGCCGAGCGCAGGGCCCAGGGCATGCCGGCGACCGCCATCAACTGGGGTCCGTGGGCCAAGGGTGGCATGGCCACGTCGCACGCCGCGCGCGCCAATCTCAGCGCGCAGGGCCTGATCCCGCTGGAACCCTCGGCAGCGCTCAACGCGCTCGACGAGATCGTCGCCCACGGAACCGGGCAGGCGACCGTCATCAAGGCCAACTGGCAGCGCGCCGCGAAGGGGTTGGGTGCCTCGCGCCCGGCGATGCTCGACCATGTGCTGCCCAGCGCGGTCACGGCGGCACGCGGCGACAGCGAGTTGTTGCGGCAACTGCACGAGGTCCCCGAGGCGGAGCGCGGCAGCTTCCTCACGGAGTACCTCCGGTACGAAGTCCAGAACTTCCTGAGGCTCGCGCAACCGCCGGCGGCGACCAGCCGGTTCCTCGAGCTGGGCACCGATTCGCTGATGGCGGTCGAATTCAGCAACCGGTTGCTTCCGCAGTTCGGTGGCGCGTTCACGATCAGCGCGACCGCGGTATTCGACTATCCGACCATCGGGTCGCTGGCCGAGTACCTCGCCGGTCAGGTGCCGGAGTCGGATAAGGCGGATTCAGTCGGTTTGACCGAGCCCACCTAGTCAACCCCTCGAAATCGCCGGGCCGGGTCGGCGTTCGCGTGCTTTTCAGTTCAGCAATGGAAGCCTGGAACGCGCTCGGCCGGGGACGCAGAACCCAGGCACCGCGCCATCGGGCGAGCAGAACGGTTGCCCGGGTGCGGGTGACGGTATGTCAGGCAAGACACCGGGGCGAATGCCTGGAATGGAAGGGCCGGCTCAGCGACCGCGAAATTCTCAGGTTCCAAGAGCGTGACACGGCACGTATCGACGCTGTTCTCGTCAGAGCTCGAGGGGTGAGGCCGCGGTCGCGGCCCCGTCGGGGTCGACGCTACGCGGCTTCGGTGCGCAGCTGAGATCTCAGGATCCGGTACTCCAACAACCCGGCCCGCATCTGTTCGTAAATCGCCGAGCCGGGTAGGGCGAGGAAGTTCGCGACACGGGCATTTCTGTCGCCATAAACCTCAGCCCAGGTATCGCTCGCTTGATCGCGCGAGGCCAGCACGTTACCGGTGATATCCCGGTCGCTTTCGGTGACGAAGCCCGATCGCTTCAAACGCATCCGCACCAGATCCCAGTCCTCGGGGCTCAAAAAGTCGGTGTGCAAAAACCATCCCGTAGGTCGGCAAATCCTGCGAACTTCGCTCAGGAATTTCGGCAAATTGCCGTAGGAATGCGAGGACTCCACGTTGATGATGGCATCGCACGATGCATCGGGCAGGGGAATGTTCAACGCGTCGCCGACCCGGAAGTCTATCGGGCGCTTGACGTGCGTTTTGCTGCAGAACGCGATCGCTTCCGAGGACATGTCGATGCCGATCACCTGGGCGCTGAACTTCTCCGCGACGAGTGCGGCGTTGCCGCCACGGCCACATCCGATTTCGACGACCGTGCGGTCATTGAGGTCGACGGATCCGATGACTTCGAACACCAGCCGGACCGAGTTGGCGTTGAACGTTCCCGGGCGGATGGTGAAGGCGGATTCGTCGGTGGTGCCCAGCGGGAGGTACCCATAGTTGAGGAAAAACGATGAGTCGGCGACCCCGGCGTCCTCCAGGCGGCGGCTCAGCAAATTGTAAAAACTTTTCCACCCGCCCGCGGTCGTGGAAAGTAGGTCGTCAGCGAGGTGCTCCGACATTGCACCGGGTGAATTGTCCTTCGATTGAACCTGCGTCGAAGGTTCGCTGTGGTTTTCCATTTATGTCGCCCCAACCGGATCTGCTTTGACCCATGTTCGGTCACATGGTGTCTTTATGGTGGATATTTGATTCGGAATACACCCGTCCAACGTGCCGCCAATCACGTCGCATGCTACACGACCGGTTCGCGTCGGGTAACGGCTCAACCCGCCCGCGTCAGGCGAAATAAATTCATGTCGTCCCGGTTCCCCCAATTCGCCTCGACCGGCGGCGCATCGCGACGCCGCCTCGCCAAATTGCGCCGTCCACGCCGTGGTGTCGAGGTGGGCCATCAACATCGCGGCCGCGTCGTAAGACGTTCTGATGCGGCCTGTCGTTCGGCGTCGCGCCGGGCGGCCGCCGGGCCGCGGTCGGCTGCCCACGGATCGGGAGCGGCCAACCGCCATCGGGCCAACTGCAGTGCGCCCCGAGGGCGCGCGCATCGGGCCCGCCCGACGCTGCCGTCCGGCGGCGAGCGCGAGTCGCTCCGGGGCCGCGCGCGTCACCCGGGGCGCGGAGTCTGGTCGGCGCTCAATAGAGAGGTGCACGCGGGGACCGCGAGGGTGGCCGTGCACGGGGAGTAGGCCCACGGCGGCCCAGAGGGGCCCGACGGCGGTCGCCGGTCGGTGCTCGCCCGGACGGTGGCCTCCGGCATATTCTGTCGGCGCCGGCGGGCACTGAGGGTCATGCCGATCGGGGAGGCCACCGGGTCGGCTCGTCGCGTCGGAGATTTCCCATGGCGCCGCAGGGCGGGAGAAGGGTCCGAATATCGTCTCGCGCTCGCCCCCGGCCACGGCGGGGGTGGGTCGATAGATGCTGCTCCGCAGACCGTGGGTAGGGAACCGACCGCAAAACCATACTAATAGTTCGCCTAGGCAACATTCCGGTTCCGCTGGTGCCAGCAGATCCCCCCTACCTCCAATTCCACGAAGGCTTAGACAAGCTCTGTGGGGCTCCAGTATGGTTTAGAACTTGTTATACCCATGTCCAGTAGACGGTCTGGAGACGCGGTGAGCACTAATCCTTTCGACGACGACGACGGCACTTTCTTCGTCTTGGTCAACGACGAGGAACAACACAGCCTGTGGCCGACCTTCGCCGATGTTCCGGCCGGCTGGCGGGTGGTGTACGGCGAAGCCGACCGCGCCGCGTGCCTGGACTACATCGAACAGAACTGGACCGATATACGGCCGAAATCTCTGCGCGAAAGGTTAGCGGCGGGACAGGGGCTTGATAGGTAATCCGGATGGAACTTGACGACCGGGCCCTCCCGCTGACGCGGGGACAGCTGGACATTTGGCTCGCCCAGGAAACGGGTCACTCCGGTACGGAGTGGCAGCTTGGCGTGCTCGTCCGATTCGACGGCGCGGTAGACCGCGAATTGCTGGCGCGCGCGATTCGTCACGTGATGCGAGAGGCCGAGCCGGCCAGGGCCGCCGTCTTCGAGGCGGATGGCCAGGTCTTTCAGCGGGCGATCGACGACGCGGACTTCGAGCTGGCCTTCCATGACCTGAGCGACACCCGCCATCCGGTGCAGGAAGCCCGTCGTATGGCGTTATCGATTCAACACACGCCAATGCCACCGAGCGGCCCGCTGTTTAATTTTACGTTATTCCAGACGTGGTCCGATGAATTCTACTTGTTCGGCTGCTTCCATCACATAATCGTGGACGGCGCCGGAATTACGCTGATCGCGAATCGGATTGCGACCGTGTACGCCGCAATTGTTTCGAATGCGCCCATTCCTCCCGCTTTCTTCGGCTCGCTGCAGGACTTGGTGCGCTGCGAGTCGGAATACGAAGCGTCCCCCGATTATGTGGAAGATCAGGCCTATTGGTCCAGGAATCTACCGCCGGAAAGCGGACCACAAAACGGGTTTCTCCCGCCGGCGGACGCGGGCCAGCAATCTCAGCCGTCGGCGCCCGTTCGACTAGACGCCGTCGTGCTTCGACGAGTTCAAGAATTGTCCGACGCGTGGAACATGCCCCGATCGTCGGTCATCACCGCGGCGTGTGCCCTTTTGGTCCGCGGGTGGTGTGCCGAAGGCTCAGAGGTGGTGCTCGACTTTCCGGTCAGCAGGCGCGTGCGTCCGGAGTCCAAGACCCTTCCGGGGATGGTGTCCGGGGTGGTGCCGCTCGTGCTGAGCGTTTCGCCGCAATCGACGGTCGCCGGCTTTTGCCAGTATGTCGATGCGCGAATACGGGAGGCGCTGGATCACCAGCGGTTCCCCGTGCACGCCCTGGAACGCAAGGCCGACCCGCGCGGGGCCGGACAGCGAGCCGATCGGGTGAGCGTCAATTTCATGCCGTCGAAGATGACGATGGACTTCGCCGGTGTCTCTGCCTCTGCGTCCTTCACCAATCCCGTTCAGGTGGGCGCGTTCGCGCTGATCTTCTCCGGCGGCGGCGACCAGCTTTTTCTCAGCACGGCGGGTGCGGGGGGCCCGTTTGCGAACCTCGACGCCTCGGAATTGGCGAGACGGTTGGGCCGGGCGTTGGTGGCGATGACCGCCGATCCGGGGCGGCGGCTCTCGTCGCTGGATCTTCACGACGGCGCCGAGCTGGACGGGCTGGACGGGTGGGGCAACCGTGCGGTGTTGAGCCGGCCGACACCCGCTTCGCAGTCGATTCCGGCGATGTTCGCCGCGCAGGCCGCCCGCGCCCCGGAGGCGGTCGCGATCACTTTCGGGGAATCGTCGTTCACCTACCGCGAGGTCGAGGAGACCGCCAACCGGTTGGCGCAGCTACTGGCCGGCCACGGGGTGGGTCCCGGGCAGCGGGTGGCGCTGCTGATGGAGCGTTCGGCCGAGGCGATCGTGGCGATTCTGGCGGTGCTCAAAACCGGGGCGGCGTATGTGCCGATCGACCCGGCGGTGCCGGCGGCCCGCATCGAGTTCATGCTCGATGACGCCGCGCCGATCGCGGCGATTACCGCCAGGGGCTTGGCGGACCGGCTGGACGGGCGCGATCTGCTGATCGTCGATGTCGCCGACCCCGCCATCGGAAGCCAATCCAGCGCGGCGCTGCCCGTGCCGGAGCCCGACAACGTCGCCTATCTCATTTACACCTCGGGAACGACCGGTGTCCCCAAAGGGGTGGCCATCACCCACCACAACGTGACCCGGCTGCTGGAGTCCCTGGACGTCGAGCTGTCGCCGGGGCAGGTGTGGTCCCAGTGGCACTCGTTGGCCTTCGACGTCTCGGTCTGCGAGATCTGGGGTGCGCTGCTGTCCGGCGGCCGCCTGGTCGTGGTGCCCGAGTCGGTGGCCCGCTCGCCCGAAGACTTCCATGCGTTGTTGGTCAAAGAACGGGTCGAAGTCCTGAGCCAGACCCCCTCGGCGTTCTATGCGCTGCAAACCGCGGACGCGCTCGCACCCGAGCTCGGGCGTCAACTCCAACTGCGGGCGGTGATCTTCGCCGGTGAGGCGCTGGAACCGCAGCGGTTGCGGACGTGGCTGGACAGTCATCCGGAATCACCGCGGCTGCTCAACTTGTATGGCACGACGGAGACGACGGTGCACGCCTCGTTTCGCGAGATCTTCCCCGAGGACGCCGACCGCGCCGCCAGCCCGATCGGGGTGCCGTTGGGCCAGTATGCGTTCTTCGTGCTCGACGCGTGGTTGCAGCCGGTGCCGGCGGGTGTCGTCGGGGAGCTGTATGTCGCCGGCGGCGGCGCCGGATGCGGGTACTGGCGACGGCCGGGCTTGACCTCGACGCGGTTTGTGGCGTGCCCGTTCGTCGGCGCGGGAGCGCCCGGACAACGGATGTATCGCACTGGCGACCTGGCGTGGTGGGGGGCCGACGGGCAGCTGCGGTATGTGGGCCGCGCCGACGAGCAGGTCAAGATCCGCGGCTTTCGCATCGAGCTGGGCGAAGTCCAGGCGGCACTGGCCGAACTGGACGGGGTCGGGCAGGCGGTGGTCATCGCGCGCGAGGACCGCCCCGGCGACAAGCGCCTGGTGGGGTACGTGACGGGGACCGCCGAGCCGGCCGCGGCGCGCGCCGCGCTCGCCGAGCGGTTGCCGGCGTACATGGTGCCGGCCGCGGTCGTGGTGATCGACGCGGTGCCCCTGACGGTCAACGGCAAGCTCGACAAGCGCGCCCTGCCGGCGCCCGAGTACCAGGACGTCGATCGCTATCGGGCCCCCGGCAACGCGGTCGAGGAGATCCTGGCCGACATCTACGCGCAGGTGCTCGGGCTGGAGCGTGTCGGCGTGGACGAGTCGTTCTTCGAGCTGGGCGGGGACAGCATCTTGTCGATGCAGGTGGTGGCGCGCGCCCGGGCCGCCGGGGTGGTGTGCCGGCCGCGTGACATCTTCGTCGAGCAAACGGTGGCCCAGCTGGCGCGGGTGGCCGAAGTGGCCACCGGCGACGCCGACGCGAGCGACGAGGGCCTCGGTCCGGTGGTCGCGACACCGATCATGCGCTGGCTGCGCGAAGTCCAGGGGCCGGTCGACCAGTTCAACCAGACGGTGTCGGTGCAGGCCCCGGCCGGGGTGACGGAGACCGACGTGGTCGCGGTGCTGCAGGCCGTGCTGGACCGGCACGCCACGCTGCGGCTGCGGGTCGACGATGACGGCGCCGGGGGCTGGTCGTTGACGGTGCCCGAGCCCGGCGCGGTCGATGCCCGCGACTGCCTGCGCGCGGTGCCGGTGTTGTCCGATGAGGCGGTGATCGAGGCGCGATCGCGGCTGGACCCGGCGGCCGGGGTGATGCTCAGTGCGCTGTGGGTGGCCGACACCCGGCAGTTGGTGTTGATCGTCCACCACCTGGCCGTCGACGGGGTGTCGTGGCGGATTCTGCTCGAGGACCTCAACATTGCCTGGGCCCAGCATCGCGGTGGGCAGCAGTTGGTGTTGCCGGCGCCCGGGACCTCCTTCGCCCGCTGGGCGTCGCTGCTGGCCGAGCACGCGCGCCGCCCGGAAGTCGTGGCGCAGGCCGACGCTTGGCGGCAGATCGCCGCGGCGCCCGCGGCGCTGCCGGCGGTGCGTCCCGACGTGGACACCTATCTGAGCGCGGGCACCCTGTCGGCGCAGCTGGACAGCGACACCACCCGGGCGCTGCTCGACGAGGTGCCGGCGGCGTTTCACGCCGGCGTGCACGACATCCTGTTGATCGCATTCGCCTTGGCGGTAACGGAATTCGTGGGCGGCGGCGGCGCGCCGATGATCATCGATGTGGAAGGTCACGGGCGCCAGGAGGAGCTGGCCCCCGATGTCGACCTGTCCCGCACGGTCGGGTGGTTCACGACCAAATACCCGGTATCGCTCGCGGTCGGCGGGCTGGACTGGGCGCGGGTGGTGGCGGGTGACGCGGGGCTGGGCGCGGTCATCAAGGACGCCAAAGAGCAGCTTCGCGCGCTGCCGGACGGTTTGACCTACGGGGCGTTGCGCTACCTGAACAGCGATGTCGATCTGGCGCCCGCCGACCCGCCGGTCGGGTTCAACTATCTCGGGCGGCTCGGCGCGGCGGCCGAGGTGTCCGGTGACGTCTGGCGGCTCAGCCAGGACGGCTGGTCGGTCACCGACGTCGCCGCCGCCATCCCCATGCCGCTGATGCACACCGTGGAGCTCAACGCCAGCACGGTCGACGCCGCCACCGGCCCACAGCTGCACGCCCGCTGGACGTGGGCGACCTCGACTCTGGATCAGGTGCGGGTCAGCCGGCTCAACCGGTTGTGGTTCGACGCGTTGGCCGGTATCTGCGCGCATGTGCGCGGCGGCGGGGGCGGCTTGACGCCGTCCGACATCGCCGCCGGTCTCAGCCAGCAACAAATCGACGACCTTCAGCGGCAATATGCGGATAGCTGACGTTCTGCCACTGACCCCCTTGCAGCAGGGGCTGTGGTTCCATGCCATCACCGCCCAGGGCGGCGACGACGTGTATGCCGTGCAGCTGGAGATCGCGTTGAGCGGTCCGGTCGATCAAGACCGCCTGCGCAAGGCGGTGCACGCGGTGGTCATCCGCCACCCCAACCTGGCGGCCCGATTCTCCGACAAGTTCGACCAGCCGGTACAGATCATCCCGGCCGATCCCGTGGTGCCGTGGCGCTACGTCGACCTGCGCGGGGGCGCCCCGGACCTCGACGAGCAGATCCGGCAGGTGTGCGCCGCCGAACGCGCCGCGGTCTGCAATCTCACCAGCCAGCCGGCCTTCCGCGCCGCGCTGATCGGCACCGCCGACGACCAGCACCGGTTGGTGCTGACCAATCACCACATCGTGCTGGATGGCTGGTCGCTGCCGATCCTGCTGGGGGAAATATTCGCCAGCTATCACGGGCAGTGGCTGCCCGCGGCAGCGAAGTACCGCAGCTTCGTGACGTGGCTGACGAGCCGTGACGTGGACGCCGCTCGCGAGGCCTGGGGTGAGGCGCTGGCCGGATTCGACACCCCGACATTGGTGGCCCCGCCGGGCCGGCTGGGCCTGGGGCCGCGAGGCGTCGCGTCGTTCCGGGTGCCTGAGCAGACCACGCGGGCGCTCGGCGAGCTGGCGCGGTCAAGCCACACCACCGTCAGCACCGTGGTGCAGGCCGCCTGGTCCCAACTGCTGATGTGGCTGACCGGCCGGCCTGACGTCGCCTTCGGCACCACGGTCTCGGGCAGACCGCCCGAGGTACCCGGCGCGGACTCGATGGTGGGCATGTGCATCAACACGGTGCCGGTGCGGGCGAACGTCACGGCCACGACCAGCACCACCGGCCTGCTCGACCAGCTGCAAACCGCCTACCACCACACACTCGAGCATCAGCACCTCGCGCTCAGCGAGCTGCACCGCCTCACCGGCCTGGACCAGCTGTTCGACACCTTTTTCGTGTACGAGAACTACCCGCTCGACGCGGCCGCGTTGTCGGGCGGCCAAGGTGACCAAGGGCTGGCCATCACCGATTTCACCCACCGCGAATACAACCATTACCCGCTCGCGGTCCAGGCCATGCCGGGCACGGAAATGGGTCTTCGCGTCGAATTCGACACCGAAGTGTTCGACGCGGCCGACATCGAGACGCTGATCGAGCGGTTCAAGCGGGTGCTGGAGGCGATGACCGCCGACCCGGGGCGGCGGTTGTCATCGATGGACGTGCTCGACGCCGCCGAACACGCCCGGCTGGAGAGGTGGGGCAATCGCACCGGGTTGACCCAGCCGGTGGGT
Source organism: Mycobacterium interjectum (assembly GCA_002102225.1). Classification (GTDB taxonomy): domain Bacteria; phylum Actinomycetota; class Actinomycetes; order Mycobacteriales; family Mycobacteriaceae; genus Mycobacterium; species Mycobacterium interjectum_B. Next base: position 13,942 of record LQPB01000039.1, on the reverse strand, counting down.
GTGCCGGTGTCGATCCCGGTGCTGTTCGGCGCGCAGGTGGCACGCACGCCGGAGGCGGTGGCGATCAGCGCGGGGGAGCGTTCGTGGACCTACCGCGAGGTCAAGCAGGCGGCCAACCGGTTGGCGCACCTGTTGACCGCGCGGGGTGTGGGTCCTGGGCAGCGCGTGGCGCTGTTGTTGCCGCGGTCGGCCGACGCGGTCGTGGCGATGTTGGCGGTGCTGAAAACCGGCGCGGCGTACGTGCCGATCGATCCGACGGTGCCGGCGGCCCGGATGGGGTTCGTGCTCGATGACGCCGCGCCGATCGCGGTGATCACCACCGCCGGCTTGGCGGATCGGCTGGACGGCCGCGAGGTGGCGGTCATCGACATCGACGACCCCGCCATCGACCGCCAACCCAGCACCGCATTGCCGGCGCCGGCCCCCGATGACATCGCGTACCTCATCTACACGTCGGGGACCACCGGGACCCCCAAGGGCGTGGCGATCCCGCACCGCAACGTGACGCGGCTGCTCGAGACGCTGGACGCCGATCTGGAGCTGGCGGGCCAGGTGTGGTCGCAGTGCCACTCGTTGGCCTTCGACTTTTCGGTGTGGGAGATCTGGGGCGCGCTGCTCTACGGCGGCCGGCTGGTGGTCGTGCCCGACTCGGTGGTCCGCTCGCCGCAGGATCTGCACGCTTTGCTGGTGGCCGAACAGGTCACCGTGCTGAGCCAGACCCCGTCGGCGTTTTATGCGTTGCAGACCGCCGATGCGGCGCAGCCCGAGCCGGAGCCCCGCCTGAAGCTCGAGGCCGTGGTGTTCGGCGGCGAGGCGCTGGAGCCGCAGCGGCTGCGGGGTTGGCTGGACAACCATCCGGGTTTGCCGCGGCTGATCAACATGTATGGCATCACCGAGACGACCGTGCACGCGTCGTTCCGGGAGATCGTCGTCGGCGACGTCGACAGCGTCGCCAGCCCCATCGGGGTCCCGCTGGCGCATCTGGGGTTTTTCGTGCTCGACGGCTGGTTGCGGCCGGTACCGCCGGGCGTGGTGGGGGAGTTGTACGTCGCCGGCGCCGGCGTGGCGGACGGCTATGTGGGCCGGTCGGCGCTGAGCGCGACGCGGTTCGTGGCCTGCCCGTTCGTCGGCGACGGGGCGCCGGGGCAACGGATGTATCGCACCGGGGATCTGGTGTGGTGGGGCGCCGACGGACAGCTGCGGTACGTGGGGCGTGCCGACAAGCAGGTCAAGATCCGCGGGTATCGCATCGAACTCGGCGAAATCCAGGCGGCACTGAGCGCGCTGGACGGCGTCAAGCAGGCGGCGGTGATCGCCCGCGAGGACCGCCCCGGGGACAAGCGCCTGGTGGGCTACGTCACGGGGGTCGCGGACCCGGCCTCGTTCGGAGCGTCGGCGCGTGCGGCGCTGGCCGAGCGGCTCCCGGCATATATGGTGCCGGCCGCGGTGGTGGTGCTCGAGGCGCTGCCGTTGACGGTCAACGGCAAGCTCGACACCCGGGCCCTGCCGGCACCCGAATACCAGGACGGCGACCACTACCGCGCCCCCACCAACGCCGTCGAGGAGCTGCTGGCCGGCATTTTCGCTCAGGTTCTGGGTGTGGAGCCGCCGCGGCTGGTCGGGGTCGATGAGTCGTTCTTCGACCTCGGTGGAGATTCGCTGTCGGCCGTGCGCCTGATCGCCGCGGTCAACAGCGGGCTGGATGCCGGCCTCTCGGTGCGCACGTTGTTCGAGGCGCCCACCGTTGCCCAATTGGCGACCCGCATCGGTGGGGACGAAGCCCGGTTGGAGCCGCTGGTGCCCTTCGCCGCCGCGGAGCGGCCGGCGGTGATCCCGCTGTCGTTCGCCCAGAGCCGGTTGTGGTTCATCGACCAGTTCCAGGGCCCCTCGACGATCTACAACATGGCGGTCGCCCTGCGGTTGCGCGGGCGGATGGATGCCGTTGAAGAAGAGGCGTTGGGCGCGGCGCTGGCCGACGTGGTGGCCCGGCAGGAGAGCCTGCGCACGTTGTTCGCCTCCCACGACGGCATACCGTGCCAGCTGATCGTGCCTCCGCAGCGGGCGGACTTCGGTTGGGCCGTGGTCGACGCGATCGGCTGGTCGGAAAGCCGGCTGGCCGAGGCCTTCGACGCCGTGGCGCGTCACCCGTTCGACCTGGCGGCCGAAATCCCCATGCGGGCAAGGCTTTTCCGGGTCGCCGACGATGAACACGTGCTGGTGGCCGTGGTGCACCACATCGCCGCCGACGGCGCGTCGATCAGCCCGCTGGTGCGGGATCTCGGGGTGGCCTACGCGGCCCGCCGGGTGGGGCAGGCCCCCGACTGGGCCGACCTGCCGGTGCAGTACGCCGACTACACGCTGTGGCAGCGCGCGCAGCTCGGGGATCTCAGCGACAGCGGCAGCCGCATCGCCGCGCAGCTGGCCTACTGGCAAGAGGCCCTCGCCGGGATGCCGGAGCACCTGCAGCTGCCCACCGATCGGCCCTACCCGCCGGTCGCGGACTACCGCGGCGCGAGCGTGTCGGTGGACTGGCCGGCGGAGCTGCAACGCCAGGTCGCCCGGGTGGCCCGCGAGCACAACGCCACCAGCTTCATGGTGCTGCAGGCCGCCATGGCCGTGCTGCTGGCCAAGCTCAGCGCGAGTTCCGATGTGTCCGTAGGGTTTCCGATCGCCGGGCGCGCGGACCCCGCGCTGGACGAGCTGGTGGGCTTCTTCGTCAACACCCTGGTGTTGCGGGTCGATCTGGCCGGTGATCCCAGCGTCGCCGAACTGCTCGCCCAGGTGCGGGCGCGCAGTCTGGCCGCATACGAGCACCAGGACGTGCCCTTCGAGGTGCTGGTGGAAAGGCTCAACCCGACCCGAAGCCTGACCCACCACCCGCTGGTCCAGGTGATGTTGGCCTGGCAGAGCGGGCAGGGCCAGGGCGCAACTGGGCCCGCGGCCGGGTTGGCCCTGGGTGGCTTGCAGGTCACACCGTTGCCGCTCGACACCCGCACGGCCCGCACCGACCTGGCGTTCTCCCTCGGCGAGACGTGGACCGACGCGGGTGAGCCCGCCGGAATCGCCGGGGCGGTGGAATTCCGGACCGACGTGTTCGACGCCGAGAGCATCGACATGCTGGTCGAGCGACTCAAGCGGGTGCTGGTCGCCATGACGGCGGATTCGGCCCGTCGGCTGTCGTCGGTGGATCTGCTCGATGAGGCCGAGCACGCCCGCCTCGATGAGGTGGGCAACCGCGCGGTACTGACGGGGCGGGTCCCGTCGGTGTCGGTACCGGAGCTGTTCGCCGCGCGGGTCGCGCGCGCCCCCGAGGCGCCGGCGGTGACCTTCGGGGGCCGGTCGATGACCTACCGCGAACTCGATGAGGCCGCAAACCGGTTCGCGCACTTGCTGTCCGGCCACGGTGTGGGCCCCGGTGCGTGTGTGGCCCTGCTGCTGGAACGGTCGGCCCAGGCCGTCGTGGCCATGCTGGCGGTGCTGAAGACCGGCGCCGCTTACCTGGCGATCGACCCGGCGCTGCCGGCGGCCCGGGTCGGGTTCATGCTGGACGACGCCGCGCCCGTCGCCGCGGTCACCAGCGCCGGGCTGGCCGACCGGCTGGACGGGCGGAATCTGACGGTCATCGACGTTGACGACCCCGCCGTCGGGCAGCAACCCGCCACCGCGCCGCCGGCGCCGGCGGCCGACGACATCGCCTACCTCATCTACACCTCGGGGACCACCGGAACGCCCAAGGGTGTGGCCATCGCCCACCGCAACCTGGCCCACTTGGCGCAGTCAACGCCCACGCCGTTGCCGGCGGCCCAGGTGTGGACGCAATGCCACTCGTACGCGTTCGACTTCTCGGTGTGGGAGATCTGGGCCGCGCTGCTGGGCGGCGGGCGGCTGGTGGTGGTGCCGCCGTCGGTCGTCGCCTCGCCGGACGACTTCCACGACCTGCTGGCCCGTGAGCGGGTCAACGTGCTCACCCAGACCCCGTCGGCCGTGGCCGCACTGTCCCCGCAACGGCTGGAGTCGGAGGCGTTACTGCTCGGCGGTGAGGCTTGCCCGGCCGAGGTGGTGGACCAGTGGGCGCCCGGGCGGGTGGTGATCAACGCCTACGGCCCCACCGAGGCCACGGTGTACGCCTCGATGAGCGCGCCGTTGCGACCGGGGTCGGGGCCGGCTCCGATCGGTGCGCCGGTGTCGACGGCGGCGCTGTTCGTCCTCGACGAGTCGTTGCGGCGGGTGCCGGTCGGCGTGGTCGGGGAGCTGTATGTGGCCGGCCGGGGGGTGGGCGTCGGATACGTCGGCCGGACCGGGTTGACCGCCTCGCGGTTCGTGGCCTGCCCGTTCGCCGGCGCGGACGCGCCCGGAACCCGCATGTATCGCACCGGCGACCTGGTGCGGTGGCGCGCCGATGGTCAGCTGCAATACCTGGGCCGCGCCGACGAGCAGGTCAAGATTCGCGGCTATCGCATCGAACCGGGCGAAGTCCGGGCCGCGCTGGCCGCGTGCGACGGCGTGGAGCAGGCGGTGGTGGTCGCTCGCGAGGACCGCCCCGGCGACAAGCGTCTGGTGGGGTACATCACCGGGACCGCCGATCCGGCCGCGGTGCGGTCCGCGCTGGCCGAGCGGCTGCCGGCGTACATGGTTCCCGCCGCGGTGGTGGGCTTGGCGGCGCTGCCGTTGACGGTCAACGGCAAGCTCGACGCCAGGGCGCTGCCGGCCCCGGGATATGAGGCCACCGATAGCTACCGCGCACCGACCAACCCGACCGAGGAGATCCTGGCCGGCATCTACGCCCAGGTGCTGGGCGTGGAACGGGTCGGGGTGGACGACTCGTTTTTCGACCTGGGTGGCGATTCGCTGTCGGCGATGCGTCTGATCGCCGCGATCAATACCGGCCTGGGCGCCGGCGTCGCGGTGCGCGCCGTGTTCGAGGCGCCGACGGTGGCCCAGTTGGCGACGCGCATCCACGGCGGTGAGGGCGGCCTGGAGCCGTTGATGGCCGTCGAGCGGCCCGCGGTGATTCCGTTGTCGTTCGCCCAGAACCGGTTGTGGTTCATCGACCAGTTGCAGGGGCCGTCACCGGTGTACAACCTGGCGGTGGCGCTGCGGCTGCGCGGGCGGCTGGATGCCGACGCGTTTTGCGCGGCGCTGGCCGACGTGGTGGCCCGCCATGAAAGCCTGCGTACGCTGTTCGCCGCCCCCGACGGGATACCGCAGCAGCTGGTGCTGGCCGCCGACCGGGCCGACTTCGCGTGGGACGTCATCGACGCGACGGCATGGTCGCCGGGCCGGCTGCAGGAGGCCATCGAGGAGACGGCGCGTCACAGCTTTGACCTGGCGGCCGAGATCCCATTGCGTGCCAAGCTTTTCCGCGTCGCCGACGACGAACACGTGCTGGTCGCCGTGGTGCATCACATCGCCGCCGACGGCTTGTCGATCGACCCGCTGGTGCGTGATATGGCCGTGGCCTACGCCAGCCGATGTGCGGGGCAAGCTCCCGGTTGGTCGCCGCTGCCGGTGCAGTACGTCGATTACACGCTCTGGCAGCGCGCCCAGTTCGGCGATCTCAGCGATGGCGACAGCCCCATCGCCGCGCAGCTGGCGTACTGGCAGCGGGCCCTGGAGGGGATGCCCGAGCGGCTGGAGCTCCCCACCGACCGGCCCTACCCGCCGGTGGCCGATCAGCGGGGCGCCGCCGTGCTGGTGGGTTGGCCCGCCGAGTTGCACCGGCAGGTCGCCCGGGTGGCCCGCGAACACAACTCGACCAATTTCATGGTGATGCAGACGGCGCTGGCCGTGCTGCTGGCCAAGTTGAGCGCGAGTTCCGATGTGGCGGTTGGCTTCCCCATCGGTGGGCGCCGTGACCCCGCGCTGGACGAGTTGGTCGGTTTCTTCGTCAACACGTTGGTGTTGCGCGTCGACCTGACCGGCGACCCCAGCGTCGCCGACCTGCTCGCTCAGGTGCGCGCACGCAGCCTCGCCGCCTACGAGCACCAAGACGTGCCCTTCGAAGTGGTCGTCGAGCGGCTCAATCCCACGCGATCGCTGACCCATCACCCGCTGGTTCAGGTGATGCTGGCTTGGCGGACCCTGCACGGCATCGACGACGATGTCGAGTTGGCGTTGGGAGACCTCGAGCTGACCCAGCTGCCGGTGGACACCGGCACCGCCCGCATGGACTTGGCGTTTGCGCTGGAAGAACACCTCAATGAGGACGGTGAGCCGGCCGGCATCGCCGGGTCGGTGGAGTTTCGCACCGATGTGTTCGACGCGGCCAGCATCGAAACACTGATTGAGCGTCTGCAGCGCGTGCTGGTCGCGATGACCTCCGACCCGACCCGGCGACTGTCGTCCATCGGCGTGCTCGACGAGGTCGAGCGGGACCGGCTGGAGGAGTGGGGCAACCGGGCGGCGTTGGCGAAGCCGGTCAGCCCGCCGGTATCGATTCCGGATGTGTTCGCCCAGCAGGTGGCGCGTGTGCCTGACGCCGCGGCGGTGACCTTCGACGGCGTGTCGATGACCTACCGGGAGCTGGACGAGGCGGCCAACAGGTTGGCGCAGCTGTTGGCCGATGAAGGCGTGGGACCCGGACGGCGCGTGGCGCTGTTGTTGCCGCGGTCGGCCGACGCCGTGGTGGCGATCCTGGCGGTGGTCAAGACGGGCGCGGCCTATGTGCCGATCGACCCGGCCGTACCGGCGGCACGCATGCAGTTCGTGCTCGACGACGCCGCGCCGATCGCCGCGATCACCACCGCGGAATACCGCCCGCGGTTGGAGGGGCGCGCGCTGCTGGTCATCGACATCAACGATGACGCTGTTCACCGCCAGCCCGGCATCGCGATGTCGGCGGCGTGCCCGGACGACGTCGCCTACATCATCTACACCTCGGGCACGACCGGCACCCCCAAAGGGGTGGCGGTCCCGCATCGCAACGTCACCCGGCTGCTTGCGACGCTGGCCGGCGACATGGAGCTCGCCGGACGGGTGTGGACCCAGTGCCATTCGTTGGCGTTCGACTTCTCGGTGTGGGAGATCTGGGGCGCGCTGCTGTACGGCGGGCGCGTGGTGATGGTCCCCGACGCGGTGGTGCGCTCGCCCGAAGACTTGCACGCGCTGCTGGTCGCGGAGCGGGTCGGCATCTTGAGCCAGACCCCGTCGGCGTTTTATGCCTTGCAGGCCGCCGATGCGTTGCAGCCCGAGCTGGGTGCTCGGCTGGAACTGGAGGCGGTGGTGTTCGGCGGCGAAGCGCTGGAACCGCAGCGCCTGCGCGCGTGGCTGGACAGTCACCCGGCCCGGCCCCGGCTGATCAACATGTACGGCATCACCGAGACGACCGTGCACGCCTCGTTCCGGGAGATCGTCGCGGGGGACGTCGACACCCTCGTCAGCCCCATCGGGGTGCCGCTGGCCCACCTCGGTTTCTTTGTGCTCGACAAGTCGTTGCGGCCCGTGCCCCCCGGTGTGGTCGGCGAGTTGTACGTCGCGGGCGCCGGGTTGGCGCACGGGTACGTCGGCCGCGCGGGTCTGACCGGGACGCGGTTCGTCGCCTGCCCGTTCGGCGGCGCGGGAGCGCGCATGTATCGCACCGGCGACCTGATGTGCTGGGGCGCTGACGGGCAGCTGCGCTACATGGGGCGCGCCGATGAACAGGTCAAGATCCGCGGCTATCGCATCGAGCTGGGCGAGATCCAGGCGACGTTGAACGGCCTGGACGGCGTGGACCAGGCGGTGGTGATCGCCCGCGAGGACCGCCCCGGCGACAAACGCCTGGTGGGATACGTGACCGGGGCGGTGGATCCGGCCCAGGTGCGGGCCGCGCTGTCCGAGCGGCTGCCCGCCTACATGGTTCCGGCCGCGGTGGTGGCGTTGGACGCGTTGCCGCTGACGGTCAACGGCAAACTCGACACCCGCGCCCTGCCGGCGCCGGACTATCAGGATGTCGATCACTACCGCGCCCCCGCCGACGCGGTCGAGGAGATCCTGGCCGGCATCTACGCCCAGGTGCTGGGGCTGGAGCGGGTCGGGGTCGAGGAGTCGTTCTTCGAGCTCGGCGGGGACAGCATCCTGTCGATGCAGGTGGTGGCGCGGGCGCGCGCCGCCGGCGTGGTGTGCCGGCCGCGTGACATCTTCGTCGAGCAGACCGTGGCAAAGCTCGCCCGGGTGGTCGGCGTGGTCGCCGACGACGCCGAGGTGATCGACGAGGGCGTCGGCGCGGTGGTGGCCACCCCGATCATGCGCTGGCTGCAGAGCGTCCAGGGCCCGGTGGCGGAGTTCAACCAGACCGTCCTGGTGCAGGCCCCGGTGGGGGTGACCTCGTCCGACGTGGTGGCGGTGTTGCAGGCCTTGCTCGATCGGCACGCGACGTTGCGGCTGCGCGTCGACAGCAACAACACAGACGGCGCCGACGGGTGGTCGGTGACGGTGCCCGAACCCGGTTCGGTGGACGCGCGCGGGTGCCTCCAAACCGTGGACGTGCTGTCCGACGACGCGGTGGTGGCGGCGCGATCGCGGTTGAACCCGGCCGCCGGGGTGATGCTGAGCGCGCTGTGGGCGGCCCCGACCGGCCAGTTGCTGTTGATCGTTCACCATCTGGCGGTCGACGGGGTGTCCTGGCGGATCCTGCTCGAGGACCTCAACCTCGCGTGGGCGCAGCACCGCGGCGGGCAGCAGGTCGTGTTGCCGGCGCCGAGGACGTCGTTCGCCCGGTGGGCGGCGCTGCTGGCCGAGCACGCCGGCCGCCCCGAGGTTGTGCAGCAGACGCCGGCATGGCGGCGGATCACCGCGCTGCCCGCGGAGTTGCCGGCGGTGCGGCCGGCGGTCGACACCTATGCGACCGCCGGGAACCTGTCGGTGGAGCTGGACGCCGAGACGACCCGGATGCTGCTCGGTGAGGTGCCGGCGGCGTTCCATGCCGGCATCCACGAGATCCTGTTGATCGCGTTCGCGCTGGCGTGCGCCGAGTTCCTGGGGAGTGGTGCCGCGCCGATCGTGATCGATGCGGAGGGTCACGGACGCCAGGAGGAGCTGGACCCCAGCGTCGACCTGTCGCGCACGGTGGGGTGGTTCACCACCAAGTATCCGGTGGCGCTGGCGGTGGGCGGGCTGGACTGGGCCCAGGTACTGGCCGGTGGGGCGGGCCTCGGGGCCGTGATCAAAGACGCCAAAGAGCAGCTGCGGGCCCTACCGGACGGACTGACCTACGGCCTGCTGCGCTACCTGAACAGTGACGTCGACCTGGAGGGGCCCGACCCGACGATCGGGTTCAACTACCTGGGGCGGCTGGGCGCCGCGGCAACCGAGGTGTCCGGCGACATATGGGAGATCCGCCAGGACGGCTGGGCGGTGACCGGCGTCGCCGCGGCCACCCCGATGCCGCTGATGCACACCGTGGAGCTCAACGCCGGCACCCTGGACGCCGCCACCGGCCCGCGCCTGCGCGCGGGCTGGACGTGGGCGCCGTCGGCGCTGGATCAGGCGCAGGTCAGCCGGCTGAGCCGGTTGTGGTTCGACGCGCTGGCCGGGATCTGCGCCCATGTGCGCGGCGGCGGGGGCGGGTTGACGCCGTCGGACATCGCGCCCGCCAGGCTGAGCCAGCTGCAGATCGACGAGCTGGCACGGCAATACCGCATCGCCGACGTGCTGCCGCTGACCCCCCTGCAGCAGGGGCTGCTGTTTCACGCCAGCACCGCCCAAGGTGGCGACGACGTGTATGCGGTGCAGCTCGAGGTCACGCTGAGCGGTCGGCTCGACCAGCACCGCCTGCGCGACGCCGTGCACACGGTGGTCGCCCGCCACCCCAACCTGGCTGCCCGCTTCAGCGCCCGGTTCGACCAGCCGGTGCAGATCATCCCGGCGGACCCCGTGGTGCCCTGGCGGTATCTCGATCTCAGCGAGGGGGATGCGGACCTCGACGAGCAGATCCAGCAGATCTGCGCGGCCGAGCGCGCGGCGGTCTACGACCTGGCCGACCATCCGGCGTTGCGGGTCGCCCTGATCCGCACCGCCGAAGACCGGCACCGGTTCGTGCTGACGAATCACCACATCGTGCTCGACGGGTGGTCGCTGCGCATCCTGCTGGGCGAATTGTTCGCCAGCTACTACGGCCAGCGGCTGCCCGCGGCCGGGTCGTACCGCAGGTTTGTGTCCTGGCTGGCGGCGCGTGACCTGGACGGCGCCCGCGCGGTGTGGCGGGAGATGTTCGCCGGTTTTGCCGCCCCCACACTGGTCGGGCCGCCGGATTGGTTCGGGCTGGGGCGGCGGGGCGTGGCGTCGTTCCGGGTGCCCGAGCCGACCACGCGGGCGCTCGGCGAGTTGGCGCGGGCGCGCCACACCACCGTGAGCACGGTGCTGCAGGCCGCCTGGGCGCAGCTGCTGATGTGGCTGACCGGCCAGCGCGACGTCGCCTTCGGCGCGGTGGTCTCCGGGCGGCCCGCCGAGGTGCCGGGCGCGGACTCGATGGTGGGGCTGTTCATCAACACGGTGCCGGTGCGGGCGAACATCGCCGGCGGGACAACCGCCACCGACCTGCTCGATCAACTGCAGCGCGATCACAACCGCACCCTGGACCACCAGCACCTGGCGCTGAGCGAGATCCACCGTGCCACCGGCCACGCAAGACTCTTCGACACCGTTTTCGTGTACGAGAATTACCCGGCGGATGCCACCGCGTTGTCGGGGAGCGACGGGTTGGCCATCACCGAGATCAGCAACCGCGACTACTACCACTACCCGCTTACGGTCCAAGCGGTGCCGGGCCGCGAATTGGAGCTGCACGTCCAATTCCGCGCGGACGTTTTCGACCCCGCCGACATCGAGGCGCTCATCGAGCGGTTCAAGGAGACGTTGGTCGCCATGACCACCGACCCGACGCGACCGCTGTCGTCGGTCGATGAGGAAGACGAGGGCAAGCACGCGCGCCCCGACCGGTCGCCGGCGCGTCCCGCACCCCCGGTGGCGTCGGGACCCGAACACCACAACGGCGAGAACCACGCCCCGACCAGCCTGGTCGAGCAGATCTTGACCGGCATCTACACGCAGGTGCTCGGCGTGGACCGCGTCGGAGTCGACGAGTCGTTTTTCGACCTCGGCGGGGACTCCCTTGCCGCGATGCGAGCCACCGCCACGATCAACACGGCCCTGGACGCCAACCTCGAGGTGACCGAATTATTCGAGGCCCCGTCCGTGCGGCGCCTGGGCCAGCGGTTGGGTGGACACGCCCGCTCGGTCGAAGAAGTTCCCGTCATCCCGGATCTCTAGAACCGCGTAGCGATTTTCCGCACAGCGTGCGGTCGCTACCACATGGACGGCACCAGGCGATAGCGAACCTTCCGCGTGTACTCGAGGTATCCGTCCAACTCTTTTTGGAGCAGCTTCTCCTCGTCGCGGATGCGCGAGGCGAGCACCAGCAGGCCGGGAACGACGAACACCAGTCCCCAGTAGGAACCGAGGGCAAGGGGGATGCCGACCATCATGATCACGTTGCCGGTGTACATCGGGTGCCGCACCAGCCCATACAGCCCGCTGGAGACGACCTTTTGGTCCGCCTGCACCTGAACGGTCGCGGAGGCGTAGCTGTTCTGAATGATCACCAGCGCCACCACACCCAGTCCGATGGCGACCAAAACATCCCCGACCACGCACACCGCCGTCGGCACCGGCGACCAGCCGAAGCGATGGTCGAGGGCGCTCACCACAACCATCGCCGCCAGCGACACATACAGGCCGGCAATGATGACCCGCTGCGCCATCCGTGCTTCGGCCGCCGGCCCGCCGCGCATCCGGGCCTCGAGCGCAGCGGGATTCATCCGCAGCAGGTACACGGCGGGGATCCAGGCCGAGATTCCGACCACCACAAGGAAAACCCATGCCTGCCAGTAATTGAACGTGCCCGCCGGAAAAAACAGCATAGCGCCGAAAACGACGAGCTCGACGAGCCCAAAAACCAACATCTTAGGAACGGTTTTCACCCATGCTCCTTCGTCCGTCCTGCGGCCCTAACAGAGGCGCAGGACTGAAACTACCGCCGCCTACCGGGGGATGTGCGCGAATGCCGCGCGCGGGACCGTTCGCTTGGCCGGGCGCGCCGCGAACTGGCGATCTCGGCGGCATCCATCGGGCTGGCGCCAGATCACCGAGGATCGGCATCCGCGGCTTCGTGGCCGTTCTCGCAGCAGCCCTTGCGAAAGCGACGGGGGTGAACGCCCAGCCGTAGCCGGCGGTTAATGCCAGCGACGAGCTAGTTGAGCGACGAGGCGATCATCGCGGGGCTCAAGGCACGCGCGCGGCACGCGCCCCGCCGGAATAACAATCGGCGTTCGGCGGTACCTCGGGGGCGCGTTCCGTGGGTCCTTGGTGGCTTGCAGCGTCACGTCGCAGGCTCTCGATCGCCTTGAGCACCTGCCGCCCGACCGACATTTGATACTCGCGCAGGTACTCCGCCCGGCGCGGGTCATCCTCTGCCAGGTGATGGGTCAGCGGATGTTGCGTTTTCCACACCGCATCCTGTGCGGCCGCGCCCACGGCGGCCTCGAAGTCGCCCTCGGTCACTGTCCCCCCAATCGCGTGGCATGACCGACTCACGCCCGCTCCCCAATTATGGGCCACGCCAATGTCGGTACCCATAAATTTTCGGTATGAAACCGCTTGCAGTGATCGTCCTGAGTGAAACGTCGCCTCATTAAACGTGTGTATAAAGAGGTTCGTTAATAATCTGTTTGCGCCCGTGCCGCGGCATGGATCGCGGATCGAATCTACTTGGCAGGCAAGGATTCTGGTCGTCACGCGGCTCGGTCGGTCGGCGGTTCCGGAAGGGGCGGCAATGCTGAGAATGCCTGTTTTGGATTCCGTACAGCTTTAATCCCAATCGGAATGTATCGGTAATTGCTCGTCGCCCCCGAAGTCAGCCTCGTGCCCATTGCTCGGGCGCTCGCAAGCCAACCTGTCGCGGCGAGAACGGCGACGGGGCGCGGTCCGGAGCGCGCTGCTTGGTGGTGCTGTCCTGGGCTGCCCTGGCGGCGGGGGCCGGCAACGAAATTTGGCGAAACTGTAGTTATACAGATGTGTAACGGGATAGGTTTTCACTCGCTAGTGATTGTGACCGTGACGGCGGATGTATCACCCCGACGGTCTGCGGAGGTCAGCAGTGTCGTATTTGATCGCGGCGCCGGACGCTTTGGCGGCGGCGGCGGCGGAGGTGGCGGCCATCGGGTCGTCGCTCGATGCCGCGCGCTCGGCGGTGGCCGCCCCGACCACCGCGATGGCGGCCGCCGCCGATGACGAGGTGTCGGCGGCCGTCGCTTCGGTGTTTTCGCGTGTCGGCACGGAGTTTCAGGCGCTCAGCAACCAGGCCGCAGCCCTTCACGCCCAGTTCGTACAGGCGTTGACCGGGTCGGGGGGCGCGTATTCGGCTGCCGAGGCGACGAATGCGTCGCTGTTGAGTGGGTCAGGGCGCTCGCTTGCGGCGCCCGCGGCGGCTTTTCAATCGCCGATGCAGATCTTCGCGAACGCGGTGGCGGAGGCGTCCACGGGATCCCTGCCGCCTCCGACGGAACCGCTGGCGACGGTGATGTATCAGCTGAATCAGACCAGCGAGACATTCCTGGGACAGCCGCTGTTCTACAACGGTGCCAATGGGACGCAGGCCAGCCCGAACGGCCAGAACGGCGGCCTGTTCATGGGCAATGGCGGCAACGGCTGGAATTCCACCGTCGCCGGTGTCAATGGCGGTAACGGCGGGCAGGCCGGGCTCATCGGGATCGGCGGCGCCGGCGGAACCGGTGGCCCCGGTGCGATCGGTGTGGCCCCCGGGGTCGGTGGGACCGGCGGGGCGGCCATCTGGGTGGGCGACGGGGGAGCCGGCGGGGCCGGCTGGAACTCCAACATCTCCGGTGTGAATGGCGGTAACGGCGGGGGCGGCGGGGGGGGGGGGGGTTTTTTTGGGGGCCGGGGGGGG